>JBIQMS010000003.1:0-180358 GCA_044463125.1 Terrimonas ferruginea | reverse complement strand
CTCAGAACCTTTTCCGCTCCCCCTGCTGGACTTGAACCAGCGACCCTCTGATTAACAGTCAGATGCTCTAACCAACTGAGCTAAGGAGGAATATAATATCATGTTTCAGCTTTTTTACACTGTCTGAACCAGCGACCCCCTGATTAATCCCGGACATCCGGGACTCTAACCAACTGAGCTAAGGAGGAATATAATATCATGTTTCAGCTTTTTCACACTGTCTGAACCAGCGTCCCCCTGATTAATCCCGGACATCCGGGACTCTAACCAACTGAGCTAAGGAGGAATATCCCCATTTTGGGAGTGCAAAAATAGGGGATTTCGGAATTAATCTTCAACGATTCCGGCAAGATTTTAATTTTTACGGCGGAAGATTAATCGTAGCAGGATTAGCCCTGCAAAAAAGCCGGCCAGAAAAAGCAAAATCGTTTGCCCTTGCATATACGGTTTTGGAATTTTGACATTAAATAATTAAAAACCAATATATTACGCGACCTCACAGCTATTCACCCTAGTCATTGGAAAGATAAATACATTTTAGAATTGTACATCACATAGGGCATCAGATTAATCACTTCGCTTACCCCAGCAACCCATCCCGGGTTTCCCGCTCCACCAGCCATTTCAGGATAAAGAATGGCAGAATAATGAGCACCGAGCCCCAGAGATTGTCGGGCGTAAAAGTTTGCGGATAGTTTCGCACGACAAAAAACATCAGCACTCCGCCTACCACAATCGACACATGCAGCACGATCATATTGGGGGTGAAGGCGCCAAAATGAAGCTTCACCGGTTGTTGGGTTCGGTGCAATACAATCCGGTGGATTAATAATGTGAGCAGATTGAAATTGAAAAACCAGTTCCGAAATACCAGCACCTGGATATTGATAAAAGTGATCTCTTCGTTGTGCAGGTTGGCGATGATGCCGAAGAAAACAACAATAAATACCAGGTAAATAAACATCGGCACAAAGGAACTGATATTTGAATTGTCGGTTTTCGACACTCTTTCCGCATTCGGATTCTGCCGGTATAGCAGGCCGTCAACTAGCAGCCGTATAAACTCCGTCCACCAAAAGAAATAGATCACATAAAACACGGTGCTTTGCCCGCTAAGAATAGAAAACAGGGTTAAAAGGGTGAAGAAGACAAACTGCCATTGTTGGTAGTGTCGCAGGAGACTTGCAGCAATACCCCCATACTTGTTATTCGACATCATTAGAATAAAAGTAATGCCGGAATCAGGAAAGCCCATCCCGGCCATTGGGTATTTGTAGCCTGCCTAAAGCCTATCTGCACCACATTGCAGGCATTTGACTCCTCAAAAATGTCAATTCATCCATACTTTTTGTAAAGTTTCGTTTACATATCGGAAAATATACTTTACTTTGCAGCATTATTCAACCTTAAAGTATAGCCATGTTTACAAAATTCCTTCTACCCCCGCCAGCTGCCAAACTTGGCTGGTTCCTAACCGTTCCGGGATTGATTCTGATTTATGCCGTATTGCACCAGGATTTCAGCTTCGCTTTTCTCAACTATGAAAGCGGCGACAGCAGCGGTTCCTTCTTTGGCGAAAACCTGCTCTGGGACCTGAAGCGCAATAATTTTACCGACGAGCTGGGTACCCTGCTCCTACTGGGTGGGCTCATGCTCCTCACATTTGCGCGGCAACCCGATGAAGACGAGCGCATCCGACAGATCCGCCTCGAAAGCCTGCTCTGGGCCGTGCTGGTCAACATGATCCTGATCATGGTATCTGTTGTTCTTTTCTACAACGGGCTTTTCCTGCAGGTGATGGCCTACAATATGGCCACCACTTTGCTGCTCTTTATCGTCCGCTTCTATGGAATCCTTTTTCTTGAACGCCGTAAATCTGATAGCCATGACTAACACGATCCGGGTGGAGCGGGCCATCCTCAACATCACGCAGGCCGAACTGGCCGAACGCGTGGGCGTATCCCGCCAAACCATTAATGCCATCGAAAGCAACAAATACGTTCCTTCCACCATACTCGCACTAAAGATTGCGCGGGTCTTTGATAAACCGGTGGAGCAGATTTTTCGATTGGAGAAAAACGATTAGGGAAAATTTGAGAATTCGACTATTCGGATATTTGGGAAAAATTAGGAGGCAGCGAAGCTGCCTCCTAATTTTCATTAGTATATTTAACGACAACATTTACCATGAAATATTCTAAGCCTATCCTCCAATTAACCAGCATGATATTCGCGCTCGCGCTCGCTTTGGCAGCCTGTCAGTCGGATACAAAACCGGAAGAAAAAGCCGAACCTGCGGCAGTGGCGCCTACGGCTACCGGGGATACCCTTTTTATCGAATACGGTATCGACCTGCGAAGACCTTGCTATGTAATTTTAACCAACAAACCGGATACCAGCTTTGAGGACCTGGCTGCCAGTATCGCATATTTGAAGCAATTGCCCGACAGCATTCGCACTCAACGTTTCTATCTGATTGTTGATAGCAGTACAGCAAAATCCCGCATAGAAGAACTCAGTCACGCGCTTCCGGAATCAGGTATTACCAATTATGAACTGCTGGATCTGTATAAATTTTCCCAAACCATTACTGAACCTGTTTCGATGGAGCTGAATATGCCGAAGGATTAATCCAGCGCGGTTGGTGATCTTCTTAGCAATGAATAATCCCGCAAATGGGCGGCCTGCCTGTTGTGACCAATGAAATTTGGCTAACACCCTACCAACTTTATCTATCCTTTTTCGGCACGTAAACATCGTATTAGTATATCTACGATTTTAATCTGCGTGCTTTTGCTTAATTCTTCGAAATACAACTTAGCAAATTTCTGAACTCCACGGCTTTAGCCGACCTTGATGCTTAAGTAGTAACTGATTAGAGTGCCAATATCATGAACCACCCCATCTGTTTCACGCGGATAGCTTTTCTGTGCATGCAGTCGGTAAATGCGGCTGGTCCGTATCGTGGTTTTACTGTATTTGTGGTCAGCTCGTCGCAAATACTGTAAGATGAAAATTAAATACAACCGCAAATCATTCTACATAAAACCCCGGCACATTCTATGGGTGGTGTTTGCCCTGGTGACGCTAACAACAACACTTTTCATTTATCAGTCCTGGTTAAAAAGTCGCAACTTACGCCAACGCGAAGAGCAGGTACGTCAAACCCTGATTATTATGCGTGGCTATGCCGACATCCGTTCGGCTGTGGCAGAAAGTGAACTGATCCTTCGGAGTGATTTAAGCAGTGATGATAACCGGCGACAGGACCTGCAATATATTCATCAGGAACTGGATGAAATGTTGCAGGCGACCCAGTTACGCCTGATCGATTCTATTCAAAAGGTAAATTTTTATTCCCTTACAAGCTCCATCGGACAACTGAAACAGGCACAACTGGATTTGCTGCGGGATTCTACTTTTTCCATAACATCCCCAGCAAGACAGAGACTTTTCCGATATATTGAGCGCATCCTCTCCCGACTGGATGAGCGACAAAATCATTTGCTGGAACTTCGCGACCTCGCCAGCGACAATGCCGCCGCTCGTTCATTCAACAATACACTACAGGGCGCCATCCTCATCTTTGTCTTTGTCATCGTACTGCTTATCCGTCTTAACCGGGATATAAGCCGTCGACAGAAAGCCGAATGGTCGGCCATAGAAAGCGAAAAAAAATATCGGCTCCTTATTGAAGGCGCCGCGGTCACCATCTTCACTACCGATTTGGCCGGCCGGTTCAGCTATGTAAGTGAAAAGTGTCAGCAACTCACCGGCTACAGTTCCCGGGAATTGCATGGCAAGCCCTATACCATGCTGGTGGCGCCTGAATGGCTACCGCTGATTGGCGATGTGTATCAACGACAATTGATCGAGCAAATACCGGAAACAACCCAGGAGTTTGAAATCATCGACAGTGAGGGAGGTCGTAAATGGGTAGACCAACAGGCGGCTTTGTTGCTAAAAGACGGAGTGCCTGTGGGACTGCAATGTATTGTGAAGGATATTTCTGAAAAGAAAGAAGCAGAGGCCAAATTGCAGGAATCGCAAAGAATCACCCAATCGCTTCTCGATCACACCAGGGAAGGATTCATTATGATAGACAGAGACTACCAAATTTTGCTGGTCAACAGGCAGGCCCGGTTAGGATTGGAAATGTTGGCTGGAAGAAAGGTAGAAACAGGTCTTTCCATCTTTGATCTGATGCAGGAAAAGGATAAACCGGTTGCCCTTGCCAACTTTGAAAAGGTATTTGCGGGTGAACAGGTGGAAGTGGAATCCGAATATGATCTGCCGGGTGGCCAGCAATGGATCCGTATTAGCCATTCACCCGTTCGTGACGAAGCGGGTGATATTACCGGTGCTGCCATTGTTATACACGACATTACCGCCAGCCGCAATCAGGCGCTGCAATTACGCGATGCAGATCAGAAAATCCGTGCCATGTTGTCGAGCACGCAGGAAGGTTTTTATATGATCGATCATGATTATCGTGTGCTGATGATCAACGAAGCTGGTCGCCAATTGGTACTTAGAGCTAGCGGTAAGGATATCAGGGAAGGAATGAAAATAGTGGAATTTCTGGGCGCATCGCGTATCAGAAGCTATCGCGACCTTATTGAAAACGCCAAAGCCGGCCGTCGACAGGAAATTGAAAACAAAGTGGAAATGCCCGATGGTGAGTATTGGTTTCACAATACCTACTTCCCGGTTAAGAATGAAAAAGGAGAAGTGATTGCGGTATGTGCGACCACTCAGGATATTACAGAACGTAAACTGATCGATAAAGCCATTGAGCGGGTACGAATGGAAAAAGAAGAATACCAGTTCCGGCTGCAGTCAATTCTGGATAATACGCCGGTAGTGGTATTTATAAAAGATGTGGAAGGCAAATACCTCCTCATCAACCGTGCTTTCCGGGAGATGTATAACGTTACGGACCATGAAGTAATTGGTAAAACGGACTTTGATTTTGAAAACCCCGAAGCAGCCCGCCGTTACAGGGATGCTGACGAGTTGGTCATTTTTACGCAGGAAAACCTGGTGGCGGAAGAAAAACTCCATCGCTCCGATGGCGAATACAATCTCCTGATCGTTAAGTTCCCCCTTCTTGATCGTCAGGGCAAAGTTTACGGAGTAGGTTGTATTGCCACCGATATTTCCGAACGGGTACGCCAGCGTCAGCAACTGATAGAAGCGCGTCAAAAAGCAGAAAATGCCGAGCGCTTGCAGGAACAGTTCCTGGCCAATATGAGCCATGAGATCCGCACACCTATGAATGGCATTATCGGCATGGCCGATATATTGGCAGAAACAGCGTTGAACGAACAACAGCAGGAATTCCTGGATATTATCCGGCTCTCCTCCGCCAACCTGATGGGGCTGATCAACGATATACTTGATCTATCCAAAATCAAAGCCGGCAAACTAACGGTAGAACATACGGTCTTTGATCTGCCGGGGATGATGCAACGTGCAATGGCGCCCTTCCAATTATCAGCAAGAGAGAAAAATCTGCAACTCATCTACGAGGCCGATAATAAAATTCCCACCCATGTAAAGAGTGATCCACTGCGCATTACACAGGTGCTGACCAATTTGATGAGCAATGCCCTGAAGTTTACCGAATCCGGCTCCATCACCATTACCGCAAAATTGATGTCGCTGCATCAGCATTCTTGCGAAATAGAGTTTTCCGTTTCCGACACCGGCATTGGAATTGCTGCTGACAGGCTGCACCATGTTTTTGAGAGTTTTGAGCAGGCTGAAGCTGGAACTGCCCGTAAATATGGCGGTACGGGTCTTGGGCTTAGCATCAGCCGGAACCTGGTGCAATTATTAGGTGGTGAACTACAGGTTAGCAGCCAACAGGGAGTGGGAACCACATTTAGCTTCAGGTTGCCACTTGCTATGCCGGCAGACGATACGCGGATGACCACAATCACTGGCGAAGAAATGGCTCCCAAAGAACTGGCTGGTAAAAAAATTCTGGTGGCGGAAGACAATGAGATCAACCAAAAGGTGATTTATCATGTATTACAAAAAGCCGGTATCGCGGCCAGCATTACCAACAATGGACAGGAGGCCGCTGCATTACTCGAACGGGATAAGGATTTTGATGCGGTGATACTGGACCTGCGCATGCCCCTGATGGACGGCTTTCAAACAGCCGTGTATATCCGAGAGAAACTGAAATTGCAGATACCCATCATTGCCATGACGGCCAGTGCGCTTCGCAATGAAAAGGAAAGATGCATGCAAATGGGAATGAATGGCTATATGACCAAACCCTTCTCGCCGCCTAAATTGTTTGAAATGCTGCAGCAATTATTGCAGAAGCCAACTGATACCGTTGTGGATGGAGAAGCCAGGGAACAGGAAGCAACAGCCGCCGGGTACAACCTTTCCTATCTGCACGAAATGGATGATGCAGCATACTGCCAGGAAATTCTTTCGCTTTTCCTGCAGTCGACTCCCATAGCGCTTGGCTCTATGAGTAAAGCTGCCATGCGCGAAGAATGGGATACACTCTACGCAGAAGCACATAAGCTGAAAAGCGCTACCGGCCTGCTGCAAATGCAGCAGCTATCAGACCTGCTGATTGAAGTGGAGCAACAGGCTAAAGGCAGAAAGGATATGAATGAACTGGAAACAACCTTAAAAAAATTAAAAGAACAATACGAATTGCTACAACCCATGATACAGGCCGAACTGAAAGTACTGGCAATAGAGCCGGAAAAACTGGAAAAGGCGGGTTGATATCAAGAGCATTTCCGTTCGACTTAAACATAAAAATTCCAAACCCTACAAATAAACAAAATGAAAATCCTGGTAGCTGAAGATGAACCCATCATGCTAAAAACGATCGCACTTCGCCTCCGCAAAGACGGACATGAAGTGATAGTAGCCGACAACGGTCGTGAAGCGATGGAACATATCGACACACACAAACCCGATCTCATCATTACCGATATCATGATGCCCTACTCTTCCGGATTGGAAATTGTGGGCAAAGTAAAAGGACAAAATACCAAAACGCCGGTGATTGTGCTCAGTGCCATGGGCCAGGAAAATGTAGTGTTGGAAGCCTTTAATCTGGGCGCCGACGATTACATCACCAAGCCATTTAGCCCCAATGAGCTTTCAGTAAGGGTAAAGCGTCTTTCACAGAGCGCCTGAATTTAATTGACCGGTAAGACCATTTCCCAACTCATGTTTTCTATTCCAACCTGTATGCTCCAAATTGTGGAACCTGCCCATTTGCTGAAGGGCATGTTCTTCTTTTTGTTGGTAATTGCCGGGCTGGTAATCTTCATGGCTATCTACCTGATAAAGCGCAAAAGCATTTCGGCCAGGCGTAGGCGTTTGCGACAACAATTTAGTGACTTCATTAGTGAGTTAGCCATTTGCGATACCGAGGCAGAATGCAATGAATTCCTGGATAAGCACGCTACAAAAGTACTTTCCAACCGCTGGTTAAAGGATAAGTTTGCCCGCACTACCTTCATTCGGGAGCTGGCGGCCGCAGCCAGAAATATGAGCGGGCAGGCTTCAACGAATATCTGCAGATATTACGAAAAAGCAGGGCTGGCCGATGACAGCCTGCAGAAGTTAAAGAGCAAACATTGGCATATAAAAGCGCGCGCAATTCAACAATTAGCGCAATTACAACAAAAGCGCTATATAACCCGTATTTACCGACTCACCAACGATAAACATGAGCTGGTACGAAACGAAGCACGCATTGCCGTGGTAAAACTAACCGGCTTTGAGGGTTTACGCTTCCTGGAAGTGATTAGCCACCCGGTTACCGACTGGCAACAGATATGCCTGCTTCATGAGCTAACACAGCATCCCCGGATTGTGTTTCCATCGCTCGGGAAACTTCTGCAGTCGTCTAATAACAGCGTAGTGGAATTTACGCTTCGCTTGATAGCCCGCTATCAGCAATTCGATCAAAAAGCAGCGGTGCTGGCGCTTATGAAAAGTTCCCAACCTTCCATCCGCGAAAAAGCCCTGGCTGCCCTGATGGAAATTGGCGACATAGCAGACGCAGCAACATTGATACAATATTTTCCAGCGGAAGAACCCCGGCTCCAGGTTCAGATTCTGCAAGTTATTCAACAGATTGGCAGCGAAGAACAGAAGCCTTTTCTACTTTCCATGTTGTCGCATCCGAACCATCAAATAAAAGCGACCGCCGCTAGAGCGCTACTCGAATGGGATAAGGATGCATTTCACCAGATCGGACAGGAACTGCCAACCGATACCTTTCCATGGAACCAGCTTCTTCCACAATTAAAACATGAATTGAGCGCATGAGCTGGAGCGAATGGATATATAATTTCTTCACCTATGGCATACTCCTCTATTCTGTCATTCTTCTGCTATGCTATTTGTTCATAGCCGTTTATTCTATAGGCGAAACACGTCGCTATTTACGCAAAAGCAGTTTCACCGATTATTCGCTCATGGCTGTTTCGCCCCACACACCCTCCATCAGCATCCTGGCCCCGGCCTATAATGAGGGCGCGACGATTATAGAAAATGTGCGGTCGTTGTTGAGTATCCACTACAACAAAATGGAGCTGATTGTGGTCAACGATGGCAGCAAAGACAATTCACTGGACCGATTGATAGAAGCTTATGAGTTGGAGCTTGTGCCACGATTGGTTACCCAGCATATTGCCACCAAAGCGGTTAGGGGAGTTTACAAAAGCAAGAACCCTGTTTACCATAAGCTCACCGTAGTAGATAAGGAAAATGGAGGTAAGGCCGATGCATTGAATGTAGGCGTCAACATTGCCTCGAACGACTATATCGTTTGTATAGATGTGGACTGCATCCTGGAGCAGGATGCCATGCTCAAACTGGTGAAGCCATTTCTCGAAGAGAAGAAGGAACGCGTAATAGCAACGGGTGGCGTGGTGCGCATCGCAAACTCCTGCGAAGTACGCGACGGTAAAATTATTCGGGTGCATTTACCGCATCAATGGATACCCCGTGTGCAAACGCTGGAATATATCCGTGCATTCTTGCTGGGTCGTATGGCCTGGAGTCGGCTCAATGGCTTGCTCCTGATTTCCGGTGCCTTTGGCGCATTCGACCGCGACATCGTGATTAAAGCCGGTGGATATGATCATGGAACGGTGGGTGAAGACATGGAGTTGGTGGTGCGCATGCGTCGCTATATGGAAGAACGCAAACTGCCCTATAAGGTAAGTTATATACCAGATCCGCTTTGCTGGACCGAAGCGCCTTCCAGCTTCAAGATATTGGGCCGACAACGCAATCGCTGGACCCGTGGCACCATCGAAACCTTGCGCATTCATCGCAAAATGTTCTTCAATCCCCGGTATCGGGTATTAGGGTTGATTAGTTATCCCTATTGGTTCTTTTTCGAATTTCTGGCACCATTGATTGAATTTGTAGGTTTTTGTGCCTTCTTGCTCTTTTGTGCTTTAGGCCTTATGGATTGGTCATTCTTCTTCGCGTTGCTGGGCTTCATCTTTAGCTTTGGCTTTTTGTATTCCACATTTGCCATACTCATGGAAGTACTAACTTATAATCAATATAAAAAGGGGAAGTATATACTTCAACTAATGGCAACAGCATTTTTAGAGCCCATTCTATTCCATCCCTTTGTAGTATGGTCGGCTGTGCGAGGCAATATTGATCTGCTGCGCAAGAAGAAGTCGTGGGGAGAAATGACAAGAACCGGTTTTCAAACCGCAAAGAAAAAATAAGCAGCCCGATACAAAGCCATTCATCAAGTTAATGTCTTGAACTAAAACCGGCGATGATAGCCAATGCTTGCGTTAATCTGATTGTCGCGTGTTTTGGGCAGGTATTCCACATTGGCCCAGGAAAGTCCCAGTGAAAACAGGTTCATTTTTTTGCAGCTGAAATAATAAGCCGCCGATGCCCGACGCGTAATCAGTTTGTAGTTGCTGTTGAGCAGGATTGCCTGATTCCGTTCGTCCGGCGAAAGGCCGGTACCCACCGAAAGGCTCAGGTAATCGTCGGCGCCAGCGAGGTAATAGCGGGTAGTAGCTTCCCAGGCTTGCGCAATGCGGCTGCTGGAAGGCGTAATATAAGCGCGCAGGTTGAACCACCAGCTTTGGTAATACTTTCCAAGGGCACCCGTAAAGATCCATGTATCCTCATTGAAATGCAGGTACCGAAATCCCGCATCCACCTCAAAACTCTTCGGCAGGTTTACATAGAGCGAAAATCCCGATCTGAATTGGGGGAATATAGGTCGGTCAGGCGAATAGCCCAGGCTTACATAAGTGTAGAGTTTACGTGAAATACGGGGATAGGCTTCTGCTTCTACCTGCCAGCCCGATTCACCAAAGCGATGACCATAGTTGATCCGCGCCGTTACCGGACCTATTCCTGTTTGCCGGGTATAATCTATACTGGCCTGGTGCCAGCCCTGGTCGAATTGTTTGGAGAAATGTGTGTAATCGTACCGAACACCCATCCGGTTGGTCGAACGATAGTCTTTGATGCGATCGGCCAGCACTCTTGCCTCCTTCACCGGAGGCTGCTTACGCAAAAGAGTATCCGTAATAGCCAAAGCTTCGCTGTACTGTCGAATGGCAATAAGAACCTTTGTTTTGAGCAACAACAGATCGGCAGAGCTACGATGATATTGCAGACCGCCCTCGCAATAGCCGAGTGCCTCCGGGTATTGATGCAGATAGTAAGCAATGCTGCCAGCGGCAAAGGCGGCATCTTCGTGCTGAGGGGATAATTCTACTGCCTTAGCAAGGGTAATGCGGGCGCTATCAGGTTGGCCATGCCAATAATACACACGCCCCATCAGCACGCGAATATCCGTATAGTCGGGACTTTTTGCCAGCGCCATTCGGCATCGTTCCAGGGCTAGAGGATAATTTTTTTGATCGAAAGCGGCCTGGCGCGCCTGGGTAAACAACTCATCGGCTGTAAGCTCCTGGGCAACAATCGGCTGTATACCCCAAATAAAGGCCAGCAGGCCCACTAAATATGGTCTTTTCAATAGCATATTGGTAACGAAACAGCTTTCCCTCAGGAAAACATTTTATAACGCCAAATATCTCCTGAAAGTGTGAGAAACAGAAGGAAAGAGGCGGGTTTTTCAGAGGAAAAAAGAGGGTACCGCAGTCTGATTCAATAAATTCTTTACCTTATCTAAAATTGGCAAACCCATTCCATGCAAACGACCCATCCCCTCCTACTGCTTTTGTTCTTCCTGTCAATCCTTTCAACCGCTTGTGAGAGTAGAAATGAGAGTAAGCCGACCGTGAAAAACCCATTCTGGTCGTACTCGCCCACCCCGACGATGAGACCGCGTTTGGTCCCGTTCTGGCCAAATACGCCCGCCTTGGGCATCCGGTACAATTAATTATTGCCGTAACGGCGGAAAACGATACCCGCCATTTGCAGGCCAGTCCCGATTCGGTAAGAAAAGCCAAACAGGCACAAACGATTTGCTCGGCCGAAAAGCTGGGCATCCTTCCACCCCTGTTTGGTGGCCACGAGAGTCTCGACCGGAAATTTGGCGAGCGCGATGGTGTGCGGGCTTCCGTGGAGGCAGGTGTTGCCTTACGCGACATGATTAAGAAAACGATCGACCAACTGCAACCAGGAGCCATCCTCAGCTTTGGCCCCGATGGGGAATATGGCCATCCGGAACATATTATCGTCAGCAGCATTGTTACCGAACTCCTGCTCCGCGAGCGATGGGTAGATAAATACCCCCTCTACTATTTTGGTTGGACCCGCAGCCAGGAAGCAAGCGGCGATGGTTGGGTGCACTATGTGGATGATGCTTACCTGCCCATCCGCATCACTTATTCCGACGAAGATGAATCCCGCGCCTTCGAATCCCTGCGCTGCTATACGGCCGGCTTTTCACCCGAGGAAATGCAGGAGATGATCGCAGCCGATACGGAAAGAAAAAATGAACTATTTTTTAGAAGGTTGGTGGTGGATACCATAAAGGTGGAGGGGTTGTTTCCGTGAAGGCACTTTATCCCTGATCCCACAAAACCGAAACCACACAGCATTTCAGTTTGCTTCCACTGGCGCAAAGTTATCCATCATTTCCACAAAGTGAATAGCCAATAGACGATCATTGCCTGAGATATTACCGGCCAGGCATTGAATAAAGTAGCACAGAAACTCCTCCACCCTGAATTGAAAAATCTGCTCCAGCAGCAAGGCATCTGTTGAGAGGCAGATGCAAATACTTTGGGATTGAACTTCTCCTTCAGTTTTCGCGAAATGATCATTCTCCGTGGCATTCCACCAATCCTCCAGCAATTCAACGCACCCCAATTTGGCAGAAGCTTCATTCCCGGCTTGCTGGGGCATTGTTGCTCTCAGCATTGCCAGTAGTTTTTCCACATAGTCCCGGTGCAAAGCACGTTGCTCCTCCTCTGCAGCCAGGTGGGCATAAATGGATAGAGAATCGGCCAGCTCCTGCAAAAGAACTTCCAGATTCTCCGCCACCGGTAGCAGGGCCTCCGGCACCGGCACCAGCATTATTCTTTCTTCCTTCCAGTGTTTCATAACGATTGGTTTTTGTCATGATAGAATAAGGGTTGAAGGTTGAGGAAGCGCAGGGAAACAGGCTTATAAGCGGAGATGCAGTGGAAAGGACCGGTATAAAATACGAATGACGTGGGTAAGTCCTTATCGTACTGAAGGGCTACGACACCCTGAATCCGAATAAGAACGCCCACGTCTTGACCTTAAATTTAGCAATTAAGGACGGCGTGAGCGCTTTACCTTATTCCCGGATTCTTGAAAGGTCGTAGATTTCAGTACGAGAACAACAGCAAATACGCTTACATTATGTTTAATTCGCAGGCTTTTGATAAAGCCTTTTGTTTTAAACTTTGATCCTAAAGATACAATGTTTGGTATGCAATAACAAATATTTATTTCTATAAATAGTAATTTCTTGAGAAATACTATTTTGGCGGTTGAAAACGTACTTAGAAGAACGGAACCCAGATGAATAAACTTAAGTCAGGAAGGAAGAAAAAGGAGCCGATTATCATGAACCGGCTTGCGATCGTCTTGAAAGAAGAACGCATCACCAACCGCGCCCTGGCGGCCGAGCTCGGGTATGAAGAAGCTACGGTTTCAAAATGGGCGACGAATACGATTCAGCCTTCGTTGGCTACGTTTATGAGAATTGCGTTAACTATCAATAGAGAATTGCAAGATTTTTTTGTTTCAACGAAAGCGTTTGGCAATAGTGAAAAGACAAGGATTTTGAAAGAATTGGCAATTATTGCGGAAAACAGTAAACGAGTCAGAAAAAAATAACGCATCTTCCAAATTCAAACTACATGGCTGACGTACATGATAAGCTCACCAGAAGCTTTAATATGAGTCGTATCCGGGGAAAAAACACTAAGCCTGAGATCTTTGTAAGGAAGGCGCTATTCTCCCAAGGCTTCAGGTTCAGATTACATGATAAGAACCTCCCAGGGAAGCCTGATATTATACTACCGAAATACCGGACTGTAATCTTTGTACACGGTTGCTTCTGGCATGGCCACAGGAACTGCAAATATTTCAGTATTCCCAAGACAAGAACCGAATGGTGGACTCAAAAGATCAACAAAAATAGAATAAATGATAAAATTGCGTCAAATGCCTTAAAAGACACCGGCTGGAATGTGATTGTAGTCTGGGAATGCGCGATAAAGGGTGATAAAATGAATAAAAATATTAATAACTTAGTAACGAAAATCTTATCTCACGAAAATGACTTTCATTGATCTCTTTGCTGGTGCTGGCGGAATGTCTGAAGGGTTCATAAGGGCCGGCTTTGAGCCTATAGCTCATGTGGAAATGGATGAGGCGGCATGTTATACCCTGAAAACCAGAGTTGCGTACCACTATCTAAAATCTGCGGGGAATTTCGATATATACAAATCTTATCTCAAAGGAGAAATCACCCGTCCAGAATTATACTCAGATATTCCTCAAAACCTTCTCGATTGTGTAATCAATCTCCCAATAGGCGGAGAGAACAACCCAAAAATTCATAAGGCAATCGAAACTCTGCTTGGCAATCGCAGTGTCGATTTGATCATCGGCGGCCCCCCTTGCCAAGCTTATTCTTTAGTGGGCAGGGCACGCCAAAAAGATGGAATGAAAGGCGACCCACGTAACTACTTGTATGTTCAGTATGCCAAATACCTTGAAAAATACCAGCCCAAAATGTTCGTGTTTGAGAACGTTCTGGGTTTAAAGTCAGCCGGAGGAGGTCTGTATCTCCAAAACATGGAAAAGCTATTTGATAAGAAAGGTTATAACATGATGCTTTTCACATTGGAAGCAAACAACTTTGGGGTCTTACAAAACAGAAAAAGGGTAATCATTCTCGGCTGGCAGAAAGACATCAATATTACCCTTCCTGATTTGGAGAACTTTCGTTGCAATACAAAGTACACTGTAGGCGAATTGTTGTATGACCTTCCGTCGATTCAGGCTGGTGAAGGAGTTGATAAATATCTTTCATATAGTAAACCCTCGAAAAGATATCTTACTCAAGCAGGTATTAGGAATGGTATTGATATCCTCACACAACATGTCGCCCGTCCTCATACGGTGCAAGACAAAGAAATTTATCGCATTGCAGTTGAGCTATTGCAGAAGGGAGAAAGGCTTAACTATACATCACTACCTAAACGGCTAAAGACACACGCTAATCAGCATTCCTTTTTCGACCGTTTTAAAGTAGTTAACCCAGGGGCTGAATATTCACAAACTGTTGTTGCGCATATTGCTAAGGATGGGCATTACTACATACATCCGGACATAAAACAAAACAGATCTCTGACTATGAGGGAGGCGGCTAGACTTCAGTCCTTTCCTGACGATTTCTATTTCGAAGGAGTTAAGGAAGGTAAAAATCGAACAGCAGGGTTTAAGCAAATTGGAAATGCTGTTCCTCCGCTCATGGCTCAAAAAATCGCCACAGAATTAGCAGAAATAATATGATCGACACATTGCGCTGGAAATCAATAGAAGCAAAGCAATTTAGAGATATTGCACTTTTAAGAAGTCAAGTCATAAAAAAAACTTGAAAGCAACTTAAATTATGATACAAAAGAAGTGACTAATCAGGACAATTTTCTTAAGCAGTTCCCTTGGCGATTAGATCCGAGATTTTTAGAATTCAGAGATGAAGTTTATGTACCCTCGCTTTTGAAAGAAACGATTTCGTAAGAAATAGAAGTGGTCCAAATAAACTCAATGATTACTAATGCAGAAGTACGCTTGCAGAAATCTGTGTGTTTCCGAAATAATAAGAAGGAACTTCAGAATTAATAGTCCGGCTTTGGAATAAGCATACGATTTTGATCCTTTATTTGGAAACCAACTATGCTACATAAAGCCGGTTTTCCCCAGTGATTTGCTATTAATTTGGAGGAAAGGATCGGAATACTCACTATTTAGATCAAAAAATATATTTATATAAATTCAGGAGAAAGCTTTGTGTAGACTTTTTTGGAACTATTAGTGCAGCCTAAACTCCATCACAAATAATTTATTGACCGGATAAATAGCATTAAAAACTGAGATATGATCGAATGGCGCTTCAAACCAAACTCCCGCGATGACATGGATGTCGACCCCATCCAGGGAGAGTTCTTCACCACCGGTGATATAGGGAATATCTCAACAGCAGTCGTACGGGAAGGAATCCAGAATGCCCTGGATGAAAGAAACAAGGAAAACCACAGCGATACTGTTAAAGTACGAATATTCCTCTCTGGCGACAAGTACGCGATTGATGCAAATAAATATTCTCCGATACTTCAATCATTGAAGCCGCACCTTGCTTCTAGGACCTCAGGACTTCGGTCACTACCTAATTTCTCAAATCCTATGAAGTTTCTTGTTTTTGAAGACTTCAATACAAAAGGCCTTGAAGGAGACCCGATCGAGTATTATGTGCCAGATATCAACGATAAAATGCCGCATAATTTTTACTTCTTCTGGCGCAATGTGGGTAGGTCTGGTAAAACAGATGATCAGCTTGGTAGATGGGGTCTTGGAAAAACTGTCTTTCCAGCATCTTCAAAGATTAACTCCTTCTGGGGTCTCACTGTCAGAAAAAGTGATAAAAGAAAATTGCTGCTAGGACAAAGTATTTTAAGAATTCATAATCGTGAGGATGAAAAGAAAGAAGAATGCGGTTATAAGCCTTACGGAATGTTCGGTAAATACAACGATAACGAGTATTTCGCCAATCCAATAGAAGATGTGAATACAACCTTTCTGTTCGAGGAACTTTTTAGACTGAAACGCGGAAATGAACCAGGATTGTCTTTGATTATTCCTTTCTGTACAGACGAGATTTCTATCAATCATTTAGCATATTCGGTAATAGAGCAATATTTTTATCCTATTCTTTCTGGAAAGCTGGAGGTTGAAATAATTGAAGAAGACGAAGTTATTTTGCTACAAGCCAACTCAATACAAGCTGCTGCAGAGAAAATTGAATATCAAAAACTATCTAATGGCGAAGAAAGTAAACTACGAAACAAGGAAAACCTGATCCGGCTTTTCGATTTCGCAAAATGGACATTTCGCCTGAATGATGCAGATTTTTTCTGGCTGAATGAACCTGATCTGAACCAAAAGCCCCGCTGGAATAAAAGCTTATTTTCAGATAAAGAAAAGTTAGACATTTTCAGGGACAAGTTTGAACAAACCGAACGAGTGGCATTTAAGGTTCCGCTAAGATATCAGCTCGAGAATGGTAAGGCTAAGATATGTTGGTACGAAGCATTTCTCGAAAAGGACCTTTCACTTAATAAACCAGAAAATTTGTTTGTAAGAGACGGAATCACCATCTCAGGTGTTAAATCATTGGATAAGGGCTTGGTGAGAGGCGTTGTAATTATCCATGATAGCGATTTGGCCAGGATGCTCGGAGACTCCGAAAACCCGGCTCATACTGAATGGCAACCTGATTCCAGAAATTTTAAGGGTAAATATGTGTTCGGAAATGAAACACTGACTTTTGTAAAAAATACACTTAAGAGGATCTATGACAACCTGCAACGGCCTATTGATGGATTGCAAAAGGACCTCCTAATTGACTTTTTTTCAATACCTATGGAGAATGAAAAACAGCCTTTGAATAAGCTAATAAACCCAACAAATGAAAAGAGCAAAGGCAATAACGACACAGATGAACCAGAAATTCCAGCGTTAAAGGTCAATCGACGTCCATTCATCGTTGAACAATTGGAATCCGGAATTAAAATAAAGAGAAACCCTGAAGCTCAGGAACTGCCAGAGTCAATAAGGTTAAAGCTTGGCTACGATGTTCCGCGCGGCAACCCCATCGATAGCTACCAGGATTTAGACTTTGACATATCAGAATCACCTATTGCAATAAAATCGTCGGGAGTATATTTCACCAAGAAAGAAAAGAATCTGCTAGAATTTGAAATAGAGAATAAAACATCCTTTGAAATCGCGCTTACCGGCTTCGATGAGAAAAGAGACTTGGTATTAAAACTTGCATAAATGATCCGACGATTTAATTACACAGGAAGGATTAAAATTCCTCGTAAGAATGTAGATATTTCCCTCCACAACGACAAAGTTGGGAAATATTTTCGGGCAAAAATAGAGTTGTCGGACTTTGGTTTGCTGCCCGATGCAAAAGTCTACATAGAAGCCAATTATAAAGGAGTCTATCAAAGATTTTGTTTTGGTTCCGTTGCAAGATTCAACGAGCCTGAAAGTACAAGGTTAAGTGAGCTTCCAGATACGGAGCTCGTTTATTTTGACGTTTCAGTGGTAGATGAATCCGGAACAGTTGGACTTTTACTTGCAAAAGCAAGGGGAATTGCTGTTAGTTCGGAGGGTCAATCTAGCGATCGAATACCACTGCTCCCGGTTAATCCAAGAGACCTTAAGAATCAATTCTGGAAACTAAATTTTGATGCAGCGGATGACGGCCGACCAACTCTTGAAATTAATAAGAACATTCCCGATGTATTTGAAAAAGCACGGAATGATATAAATTTTATTTCACTCGTTTATCCCTCGGCTTTTCGAGGTGTCTTAATTAAGATACTTGAAGATGACCTATTCGGAGAAGAAGAGGGCACATGGGTTAGTGACTGGAGAAAGTTCATTGTTGGTGTTCTTGGAATTAAAAACCTGCCAGACTCGGACAGCGAGACGAAATCTCTTACACCCGTACAAGAAGCATGGATTGACGATTGTGTAGATGAGTACTGCAAACAACTAAACCTTTTTGAAAAATTCATAAACCAATGATCAATCAAACCTCGATACGCATTTTCAATGAGGATGGCATTAGCGAATTTGAAAGGATTATTGTTGAAATAAGGAATGGTGAAATGGACAGTGTTCCGCAAAGCCTTTTGTTTGATGAGAGATTTTCCGAATTGCTAGAGCCAATAATCAATATTGATCGAAATGGTGAACTTAAGAACAAAAATGAACTTGTGCCCTCACTTGCCGATACTATGAAATTAAAGGCAAACAAGCATTATTATTTTAACAAAGGGCTTTGGTCATGGTTGACAGCATTCTATTTTGACAATATTTGCCCAAAGGACGGAAATGGAAACCGTAAAATAAATGAGATAGCATTTTATGTTCTAAAGGATCCTAAAGACTACACAAAATACTACCGACATCTTTTAGCCTACCCATCAAGACTGTATTCTGAATTGGATGACTCATCAAAAATATTTCTGATTGGGACATTCCAGAAGCGTGGCGAGCTTACAGAACAAATTGGGGCTTATCAGGAAATTGCTCTAAACAGGGGGATTGTTGAAGCCGCTAACATTCTTTATTGGGATCCTATAAAAAAAGTATTAAAGCGAGGGGCTGCCGGGAAAGGGGGTGGCTCGGTTAGACGGCTGGTAAGGATTATTCGCCAATATCAGATGACATATGACTTGAATTCTATGAATGGAAAAGAAATTGTCAAACTTTTGCCAAAAGAATTTGATAGATGGGCAGATGATAAAATTTAGTGGAACTTTAAAGCCGCAGTCTTTAGGGACGCTACTTCAAAACGGCGTTCCCCCATAGCAGCATACCAAAATCTGCAACCACAGATAACGTTTTTGGGAAGTTAGGTCGACTCGAATGCGTAGCTTGCTCCTTTGAGTTTGCTTCCTATTACGGCGAAATTGGTCAGGGTTCATAGAATGCCACCACAGAGTTCCTCTCGCAAGTTTTGGTAAAAGTACCTGCACTAGCCTTGACGACCTTGCATTGGTTTGCTCTAACTGTCATCGAATGCTGCATCGACGAATAGACATAATCACAGTGGAACACCTTCGTGAAATGATTCGTAACCGCAGAATTCCGCCTCCAGGCCCGCAACACCTTGACTAATTACCTACAATAATAGGGGTCCAAAACATCTCCCCCGCCTTGCGGATAGCAAAATTTCATCTCACGGCTGTACACCTCCACAATTTCAAAATCGACGCTTGTGCCTCGATTACTTTTGGGTGCTCGGACATTTTTAATTGAATGAGGGAGTATATTGTTGAGGGTCACAAACTCCGTTTTGAAAACACCACCAGCTTCTTTGATGTAGCGCACCTTAATTTTCATTTCTTCTATAAGATAATCAGTATTATTCCGAATAGGGATATCAAACTCATCAATTCCGCCCAGCTTACTGTATTGATATTGAGTTGAAGAAGCATAAATGAAGGTGGACCAGTTGTTTCTTGTAGTCTTAAGCTTATCTTCTTTCTGATCACAAGAAATCAAAGAAATCAAAATAATTACGAATGAGGTAGGAATGGCCAGAAGTGGCCTGGTGGCTGAATTTTTCATGAGATAGGTTTTAAGTTTAGTCCCCACAAAATAATACTCCATTCTGATTTATGCAAGTAGGGCCCCAAGACTATAGGGATGTCCTGAAGAGCAACCCTACAAAACGGTACGCTACCAGCGCGCCACTCGAATATCTTCAACCACACCCGAAACCCAACCTCAACTTCTATTCCTCCAATAACCCCACATCCCCTCACTTCCTATATGCGGAATATCCCCGCATAGGATTCGGATCCTCCTGGCTTCTGATGACGCGGTCAGGTAATCGGGGTTTTCAATAAATTAATTGTAACCGATAAAATATTGGTAGACAAACCTATATACACTTATTTAACGCCTCACCCAATAATTCTCCCTAAGCGAATTTTTTAGCCGGGTTGACATTTTACCATTTAATTGTACCTTTGTCAACCAACCTTTCCCTAACACCAACTGTCTGAAAACCATGAATCACTTTGCTGAAAGATTAAAGTCGGCTCGGAAAATGAAAGGCTGGTCGCTGCAGGAGCTGGCTGAGCGAGTGCAGTTGACCCGCCAGGCTTTACATAAATATGAGCAGGGTCAGATGAAGCCTTCCGGTGAGGTGTTGCTGGCATTATCACGTGTACTTGAGTTGAAGACTGATTATTTTATGCGTGCACCAATAGCATTGGGAGCAGTGGAGTTTCGAAAAAAAACCAAACTGAGCTCCAGGCAGGAAACCAGCTTGCGTGAACGGGTGAAAGAGCATTTGGAACGCTATCTTGAAGTAGAGCAATTACTGAATATCAGAATTGAGTTTAAAAACCCATTATCGAATAAAGTTGTTAGCGATGCCTCGGACGCTGATGAAGCTGCTCAGGAATTGATTAAAAAATGGAATCTGGGTCAGGATCCAATACCCAATGTGATAGATATGCTGGAAGAAAACGGCGTAAGGGTTATAGAAATAGAGGCAACTGATGCATTTGACGGACTTAGCGCCTGGGTTGGCAAAATTCCCGTAGTGGTATTGAACCAAAACACAAGCATTGAACGCAAGCGATTTACCGCACTCCACGAATTGGGGCATTTGTTGCTTCCTATTGAAGCGGGTGCCGAAAAGGAAAAAATATGCCATGCATTTGCCGGCGCACTTTTACTGCCGGGCAGAAGCCTGGAGAACCTGATAGGCGAGAAACGAAACAATATAGCTCCCGGTGAACTGGTAAGCATAAAGGAACAATTCGGCATTTCGGTACAGGCGGCTATGATGCGCGCCGTGCAAAAAGGCATTGTTGACAAGAATGCAGCCCAGCGTTTTTGGAAATCGATTGCAGGCAACAAAAAAGAAGAGGGACTTGGTACCTTTGCAGGTAACGAAAAGAGTTATCGTTTTGAACATCTTGTTTTTCGGCTGGCAGCCGAAGAGGTAGTAAGCCTGAGCAAGGCAGCTAATTTGGCCGGAATGAAACTCGCTGCTTTCCGCGATCGCCTGGATGCACAAAACGGAAGGAAATAGATTATGAGTAACCAATGCCAGGAATTGCTATACATGATGCCAATATCCTTATCGACCTGATCCGAATCGGGATGATGGGGCGCTGTCTTGATCTCCCATTTGAATTCTATACCACAAGGATCGTAGTGGACGAATTGCACGACCACCAGCAGGCGGAATTGATGATGTATGTAGATATTGGCCAGTTTTCCATAATTGAGATTGGCGCGGAAGAACTGGAAAACATTCAAACATTGGCTCTGCAAGATGGGAAATTATCCGATCAGGATTGGTCATGTGTATATTTTTCCGAAAAACTTTCGGCAATACTACTTACAGGAGATAAATGGGTAAGATCAAGAGCTCTGGCAAGGGATATTGAGGTACATGGCATATTGTGGATCCTGGACCTACTCATTGAGCATAATATTATCACAACCAACGAAGCATGCTCCTACCTTCAGGAACTCGTTTCTATTAATAATCGCCTTCCCACCAACGAATGCTCCTTACGGATTGCAGCATGGTGCGGCAATTAGATACTTCATTTTTTCCCCAAAAACACAAAAAGACCCCGTGGGGTCCTTTTGCTTGCCATTTACATCAGATACGGCTTAAGGTTAATGCTTATAGCCGCAAAATAGGATATGCGAATTATTTTGCCTTACGGGAAACCGTATTACGCTATGATTTATCCTCCATGTTGCCAACAATATCCGTCCGATCGGGCGCTTCGCTTGCACTGCGTTCCCTTATTGGTGGGCGCCTGGCAACGCGCACTGTAATAGCTTTGGGTACTTCCGTTATACTGCCCCCCTGATCGCAACCCGGTGGAGGAACCATAGCTGCCCGACGGCAGAGAATCCGCTGGCTGCTTTTCGGCAAGCTGCTTCTCCAGCCAACTCACGCGAAATTCCAGATCGGCAAGTTTTTGCTTCAGTTCATGGTTGGGGCTTCCCGACTGGCAGGCGGGTAATAATCCGAGCGCCAGGGTGAGGATGAGTATATATTTCATAGTTGAAAGGTTGCTCTGCTATTTCCCCACTATCTTCCGGCGATGCTGCTGCCCCCAACGATACAGGGCTTCTATAACCTCATCCAACGTTTCGCCATACTCCGTGCGACTGTACTCCACCGTTACCGGAAAGGTATCATACACTTTCCGCCGAATCAGCAAATTGGCTTCCAGTTCCCTTAGCTCTTTCGACAACATTCGGTCGGTGATCTTCGGTATCTCACGACGAATTTCGGTAAAACGCCGCGGACCAAAGGAAAGAGAAACCAGGATGGGTAGCTTCCATTTACCGTTCAATACATAAAGTGCATCACTTACCGCGCGCATCGATTGCGTGCAGGCTTCCGGGCTTTTCTGATAGCTTCCGGATAGAGCTCGCTATCGCTAAAATACTGGGATCTATTGCGCTGTTGTTGCCCATAACACCGCAGTGGGGGAAGCAGTTTGCCTATTTTGGTTTCCTGGTCACCTTTGTTTCGGCCGCCATCGCGCATGCAAGTGCCGGCGACCCTGCCAATGTCATAATAATGCCGCTGGTTTTTCTGGCAATACTGCTGCTGTCGTATGTGTATTGGCAGAAAACAGTGTCCAGGGTGAAAATGGCGTGAGGAAACTTGGGAATTCGGGTATTCGGTTATTTGGGTATTTGGGGATTTGTAGAGACGAATTATATCCATCGTCGGAAAACAATTCGACCGTATTGGCGCGCTTCGCGCGCCAATACGACAAAGGGGTCGCAAATGCGACCCCCTTTTACTATACTTGCTTGCTGAAATTACTTGACGAGGAAACGAATTACTTCCTGCTCCGCCACCAGCAAATAGGTGCCGGGTGCCTGATGTCCCAACTCGAGGGTATGACGCCCCGCGGTAAGGTTACGGGTCAGCAATACACGGCCATCCATGGTACGAACCGACAATTTTGTGGCCTCACTCAGGCTTATCCGCAAGTTGCCATTCACCACGGGGTTGCCGAGGATCATGATCCGGTTGGTGCTGCCGGTAAATACCAGTTTGCGCACCACGCTGTAGCTGAAACGTCCATCCTGATCGCGCTGCTTGAGGCGATAGAAATTATTGCCCGAAGCCGGAACGGTATGCAGGAAAGTATAGTGCTGCTCACTGTTGCTGTTGCCAACAGCAGCTACTTCGCCGATATCGTACCAGTCAATACCGGTTTGGCTATGCTGCACTACAAAATCTTTCGCATTCAGTTCTGCTGCAGTCGCCCAATTCAGTCGCACTGCATTGCCTTCCATCTGCGCGGTGAAATCGACCCAGGTTACGGGCAGCAATATTTCGGTAGAACCAATTGCGAAATCGGAGAAACTGCTGAGATCGGTAATAATCAGTTTACCCAACAATCCATCGGCATTGCGGCTGATTACTTTGGGGCTTACATCTTCCCAAACTGATCCTACCCCACTGCGCTTCAGCACTACGGCATTATTCCACTCTGCTTCGCTCATATTCAGTTCCGAAAAATCGAGCACTATCACATACGCTCCGGGATTGGCTACAGAAGAGGTAACGGTATAGTAGAGATTACGCACTGAATTAAGCCCCGAAGGCAGTCCATAGCCTGAACCATCGGGCCGGCTGCCTTCATGTCGGCTGGCGGTAATGGTAGTACCACCACTTACCACGCCATTCACAAAGGTTACGTTCACGCCATCTTTAGCCAAACCCGCCGAGGAGCTGACACTGGATGATGCCATCGCGAAATCGTTCATTATACGGTTGTTGATAACCGCACGAACAGGATTGCTCACCAGGTAATTGGATGCCGCACCACCGCCCTTGTAGGGATAGATGGCATAATGATAATCAGTAAGCGCATCGGCCGACATATCGGTAACCGTGGTGGCATTGCCCACATAAATGATCTCATTGCCGCTAACAACACCAGCGGAATAGCTGGTACCATCCACCGGTACAAAATCCGGTGCTGTATTTCGCTTACGAACCACCAGGTAACCATCGGCATCAGATGACGCCGTAAAATGCAACACATTGTTGAACGGATGCGAGGAACCGGTATTGGTAAAATACAAACCTGAAGGTCGTGATGCCGGCTCAGCTTCCAGTGCAGGATACACCGTGATGGTTTCTTCAAAATCATCCGCCACTTTATTCGATTCTGTTCCCACAATGGTTTGTGTTTTCGACACTGTTAAGGTGCCCGGCGTAGCCGATGCCACCGTTTTGCCGGTAGCAAACACCTGCAGAATATGCTCTTCGCCATTGCGCATGGTGCCGATATTCCAGGTATAGGTAGATCCGGAATTGGAAACGGATCCGTATGTGGCCGAGGTACCAGTAACCGTTACGTTCGCCGGCAACAGGTTGGTGAGTACCAGGTTCTCTACATTAAGATCGGCCAGGTAGCGCACAGATACTTCGAAGGTGATGGCTTCGCCAGATACAATACCACTCTTGTTGGCGGTGGTGTTCACAATAATCTCCGGGCTGCAATCATAAATATATTGGTTGGCCGAATGGTAGGAGCAACTGCCATTCGATACCATTACCGTGAACTTGCCAGCCTGGTTGGGTGTGTAGGTATGCGTATTCACGCCCGGCACAATCACACCATCGCGGTACCAGGTATAGGCTGTGAAACCTGGAGTGGCTTTCAGAATTGTACTGGGCAAACAACCATCGCCAATGCGCTCCACTTCAATGGTAGGTATGGTTTCGAAACCGGAAAAATAACCCGAAGCGCCGATCACGTTTTGATAACCAAAATAACCCACCGCAATAGGACCATTGGCCACCACTTTTACGTTGCCGGTAAGGCCTGGGAGGTAATAGGTTTTCCAGTCGCTATTGCCCGATACCGTTTTGCGTGCGGCCGTCAGCGTGGCTGTGGATACGGTATTGCTACCGTAAGTAACGGTAATGTCGGATTCAGCAACAGCCGTTGAAGCAATGATAGTGATACCGCCGGTAATGCTGGTACCTGCTACCACCGACACATCCGGAATATTGTTTACTGTGTTGGCCAGCAAACAGTTTACCGGGGCAATAAAGTTGATATCGGCTGTAGCGTCGCTTACAGCGCCCGCCAGGGATTGTACTGCATAAGCTTCTTTGGACGTGCGCACATACATATTGGCACCGGGTACGGAGGCGTTGGCTGATGACTGGGAATAATAAGTGGAAGGCACCTGGAAATAGTCGCCATTATTTATGGTGGCTATCGGGCTGGTACCGCCGTTTACATAGATCTGCGTATTGTTTTGCGTGGCAATGATCACGGGAAACTCCAGCGAGTCGATGCCATTGCCACGTACAAAAATGTATTCTTTGCCCAGGGTATTCTCTGGAATAATCTGGTCGATGGCCGCATCGCGACCTGAGGAACTGCCACGTGGCTGGTAGTGCATCTGTCCGAAATTCACGGCAATGGGTTTGTTGGAAGTGATGCTCGCGCCGAGCCAACCCTCACGGTTGGGCGATGTGAGGGCAGTGACAGAAGCTTCCAGTACATAAGTCTGCCCTTTGTTCAGTGTAATAGTCAGATCATCAGCGGTGATGCCGGCGACATTTGTACCTTGCCGGAAGAAAGTACTGGCATCATAGCCGAATATATTGATCACCGTATTATCTTCTGTGGCCATAATACCCAGTGAATTGGATAATGCATCAATAAATGCTCCCCTGTTGGGAGCGCCTACCCATTTGAAAGCGGTGCCCAGTGCCGCACGGCCTTTGCTGGTAAGCGAAGAGGCCTGCGAAGCGGAACGGCCACGCCAGTTTACATAAAATTTCTTTCCGCTTGTTGATTCAAATCGAAGTCCGGCATTGCTTTGTACATATCCGGTTTGTGCGTCGGTAAGCAGGGTGATGCCGTTATCGCCATCGCCGGGATTATAAGTGGCCGGGCTGCTGTTGGATACGGTTAAAGTTGTAAGAACCGTAGTGGAATTGCCGCGATACACGTTCACGGTAAAGGCCGTTGTTTCAGGAGTGGACAGGTGAATGGTTTGCTGTGCAAAGGCACCTGTTTTCTGTTTCAATGGTGGCAGATAGTGAAGGTCGCTCAATTGAGCATGGGCATTCAGACCCAGGAATAGGGCCAGCGTAAGCACGCCAGCCATACGGATGAGGCATTTCATCGGGTGGAAATTTTGGTGGATTAAATGTTTGGTTTTTTAATAAAATATCGGATCGGACAGTAAACCTATAAGCAAAAAATTAAGCGTAAAAGCTTATGAATGATTATTTTATAATTTTAGTGTTTGCACTTAGGCGCAGTAAGGAATTGTAGACAAAAAAGGATTTGACAAAAATCAAAGTCCCGGTTTTCAGGGGAAAACATATAAGAAAATATTGCCGGGGTATTAAGCCATGTGCAATTCTCTTTTGGAAAGAAATTACTTCCTACTCTCAAATTCATTGCTGCACAAGAATGGTCACGTATTCGTTCTTTAGCCGGTTTTCAACATCTTTAGAAATTCAACTATGCCAATTACATCCGTGTCGCCGGCAATCGGGTATCGCTCAGTTCCCGGGTATACGACGAATTTTTGGGTAGCTCCAATATCTTCGGAAGCAGTATGAAATGTGTGTCGAATAGTTGGCGCCAATGAACGCTTAATTTCGATTGCCCATACCTGATGTCGCGGACCCTCCAGCACCAGATCAATTTCATTCTGGTTATTTGTACGATAATAACTGTATTGCCATTGATTGTTGATAGCGCCTAATATGTTTTCTACGACAAACCCCTCCCAGCTTGCCCCCAGCAATGGATGCCCTAATAAAGTATCCATATCCGCAATATTGAGGAGGTTGTGTAATAAACCCGAGTCACGGATATAAATCTTTGGCGTCTTCACCAGCCTTTTTTTCGTATTGCCTGACCAGGGCTGAAGCTGTCGCACCATATAAAAATCCGTCAGAAGGTCGAGATAGTTTCTAACTGTGGTATGGCTAAGTTCAAGACTACGACCCAATTCCGACATTACAGGTTGCTGTCCATGATAGTGAGCCAGCATGGTCCAGAATCGCTTCAACCGGGTGGCCGGGATTTTTGGGCCCATATTAGGGATGTCGCGTTCAACATAAGTTGATATGAAGTCGTTGCGCCAATTCCAACTTTCTTCATTCGATTCAGACAGAAAACTATTAGGAAAGCCACCGCGCAGCCAAATCTTATCCACTGAAAATCCTACAGGATCATTTTGATAGACCTCCATTATGGACAAGGGTCGCATCTCGAGATATCGAATTCGTCCGGCCAGTGTTTCTGATGATTGTTGTAACAAGTCTCTTGATGCGGAGCCAAGTAGCAGGAATTGACATGATTTTTCTCCCAATCGAATTCGCTCATCCACCAGGCTGCGCATTACGCGAAACAGGTCGGGCTTTTGCTGCACTTCATCAATAATCATCAGCCGGTTCTTCATGCGCGACAAATAAGCTTCAGCGTCGCTTAGCTTGTTCAAATCACTGTCACGCTCCATATCCAAATAAATCGAGGGCTTGCCATCCTTAGCTCCTGCCAGTTGCATGGCCAGCGTTGTTTTACCTACCTGGCGGGGACCCAGCAATGCCACAACCGGCATTTGTTGAAGCGCAGTTTGTAGGTTTTGGGTGATTTCTCGACTTATCATAATTTATGTAAATTGAAACTATAGCTTGCAATTTACATATATTTTTTTAATTTTTTATGTAGTTTGAAATCTAAACTTTCAAATTACATAATCCTGTTCTTGCCTACCCCTTTTTCTCCATCTCCTTCAGCACCTTATTTACTTCTTCCTCGGTACTGCTGAGTTTGGCCCGGCAGAGCCGGATCAGGTCGCTGGCGCGTTTTACTTTTTCGGCTAACTGGTCCACACTGATATCGCCGGATTCAATTTCGCGGGTAATGAGCTGCAATTCTTCAAATGCTTCGGTATAGCTGGGTGTTTTACTCATTTGGCTCCGGTTTGTACAACGAAGTTACAATGCTATGAACCGATCCCTTCCAAAGGTCGGTACTAATTTCATCGCCGGGCTGCAGGTCGCGGACCTCCCTGACTGCTACTCCATTGAGACGGGTAATGCTATAGCCCCTTTTCAACACCTGGGCCGGGCTCATCAGCTCCAACTGCTTATCCAGATGCGCCAGTTGCTGAGTATGCTCACGCAAAAGCTGCCGGCTTTGCTGCTGCAGCTCACCAGCCTGTATGTTTAGCACCTGGGTAAGTTCCTTTAGCTGTGCCAGGCTGTCTTTGCGCAGCAACAATACTTCCTCTTTCAATTGCTGGCGATATTGCTGCAAGGCTGTTTCCGTAACTGACCGGAACAAGCGCGTTTCGGTCCTAAACTGGCCGGCGGCATCGAGGAGAAGTTGTTTCGTGCGCTCGCGTATGGTTTTTTCCGCTTCCTGCACCGGCACCGAAAAATTGTGAAATTGTTGTATTAGGTATTCTGCGAGTTTGGTAGGCGTAATCGCATTCACATGCGCCACCATTTCGGCAATCGTTTCATTGGTGCTGTGGCCGATGCCGGTAAGCACGGGTATGGGGAACTGACAAATGGCTGCGGCCAACGCATAGTCGTTGTAACAACTGAGCCCCACATCGCCGCCGCCGCCACGGATGATGGCCACCACATCAAAGTCATCCGCCTTCTTACTGATATTCTCCAACTGACGTCGTATATCTGCCGCCGCCTTATCGCCCTGCAGCAGTGCAGGGAATAGCTCATGCGCAAAGCGATAACCCCAGGGGTTGTCGCCTACAACACTCATAAAATCGGCATAGCCCTTACTGCTTTCCACCGAAATGATGGCGATGCGCTGCGGCAGCATGGGCATGTCGAGCAGTTTGTTCAGGTTGAACAAACCTTCGGCACGCAGCTTTTGCAGGTTTTCCTGCTTCTCGCGCTCCAGGTCGCCGAGGGTAAAAGAAGGATCAATGTCGAGAATATGCAGGGAAAGCCCATAAACAGGATCAAAACTCACGCGGGTCAACATCAGCACTTTGATGCCGTCTTTCAATGGCTCCCGCAAGAGCTCTGTAAATTGAAGGTTTACCCGGCGATAATCATCGCGCCAAAGATGCCCCCTGAGTTGCGCGATCACTTTACCATCCTTCTTCTCCACCAGTTCCGGATAAGCATGGCCCGACTGTTTATAGAAATTCAGTTTATTGATTTCCGCCTTCACCCAAAAACTGCTGCTATAGCGCTCCGCCAGTGTTTTTTGCACACTGCGGCTCACTTCGAGCAAAGAGAAAATTTTTCGATCATTAATCTGTTCGGGCATGGTATCAGATTCGCTGGAGTTGCTGACGGGTGAGTTCCGAAGCCTCCGCATCACCGGTGTTCAGGGTATTGGCAGGTTCAAAGAGAAGGATATGCGCTTCTTCTGCCGCCACAGGGCGATGCTCCACGCCACGGGGAATGATGATGGAGTCGCCTTCATTCAGCTCAATATTGCCATCGCGCAATTCCATCACAAAACTACCCTTTATCACCAGGAACAGCTCATCTTCCTGGTCATGCTTATGCCAAACAAATTCGCCCTTGATCTTTGCCAGTTTTACATACTGCCCATTCAACTCCCCCACCACACGGGGGTTCCAGTGGTCCGAAAACTGCGAAAGCTTCTCTTTCAGATCTATTTTTTCGATATTCATGTCGCATTCTAGCCTTTAGAAATTCAAGTTACAACCATTTACACAATTAGCCGAGATACCCTGCCAACGGTATTTTTCTGGACCGAGAAGAGTTTACTTTTAAAAAAAATAGTTTATGAAATACGGAATATCACTTCTGTTGTTCGCAATTCTAAGCCTGACTGCATTGTCGCAAGGTACCAGCAATATTGTGAAGACGAATGTATGCCTGATTGAAAATGGAGAGCTCAAAGTAAAACAGGGGGAATACAGCCTTGTTACGGGCATAAAAACCGTAGAAGTAAGTGGCAAAATACTGCGGGTAGATAGCCTTCATATCAACAACCCGGAATATGCGAAAAACTTTTCCTGGTATATCAATAACGAAGGAATAACCGTGAATAATCAGTACTACGAAAAATATGGCCTGCCGCGTGTATTGGGCGCAAATGAAATTGAAAAGTTCGCGAAATACCAGACGGTTGGCGTGTACCGCGAGAAAGGAATGATTGGCGATGCGGAAGTAATTTATATACCCATCCAGGGTGAATGTGAGTTTCAACCCTATCAAAAATCATTGCCGCCCTGCAATGTGAAACTCGAGATTACGCATAGCATCGACCGGCTGAAACTTCCGCTAAAAGTGCAATTCAAAGCACCGGTAAATGCAGCCATCAAAGAACCCAGCTACAACTGGCAGGTGTATGGCGGTGAAAGAGAAAATACGGATGATCCCCGTGTGATCAACGTAATACCCCGGGAAAATGGCAAAAGCGTCAGTGTTTATTTATATATAATGGGAAGGAATTGTAAGCAAATGCTGGAAAAGGTTGTGAAGCTGTAAGACGTAATACGTTTTACGTTTTACGTATTAGGTGGTAAGTTTTAATGCACTGGAGTGTTGTCGCTAAAAACTTATAACTTACCACTTAGAACGCAAAACTTCATTCCTATGCACCCGAAAGGCACACTGAGAATATGCCCGCTTGGTCATCGCTATTATAAAAGTAGTGACTGTCCCACTTGCCCCAAGTGCGAATCGGAGAAGCAGCCTGCCTCCGCATTCCTGCAAACATTGGCTGCACCAGCGAGAAGGGCGCTGGAAAATGAGGGTATCAGCAACCTGAAAAAACTGGCGCGATATTCTGAAGACGAAGTGCTCGCACTTCATGGCTTCGGCAAAAGCAGCCTTCCCAAACTTCGCGATGCGCTAAAGAAAGCCGGTCTATCATTCAAGGAATCTAAACCAGCTATCCCAAATTCAAAAGCTATAGAATGGCTTCGGCAACATTGCCTGTCCCTTCCCGGAACGGTAGAACAGCCCCATTTTGAAAAAACCTCCTTTCGGGTAAATAAGAAGATCTATGTTACCATCGATCAAAAAAATAATCGTGCCTGCCTCAAGCTAACTCCTGCACAACAGGATATTTATGTTCTGGCTAATAAAGAAACCATCACGCCGGTACCCAATAAATGGGGAAAACAGGGCTGGACTTTTGCCGATCTGGCTAATACACCGAAGAAATTGTTGGCAGCAATGGTGAAAGAAGCGCATAGAGACGTATTACGTATTACGTAATACGTAGTACGTAGTACGTTCATTTTGTTTAGAGTTTAGGGTTTAAAGTTTAAGGGCTCCAGTAAAGTAATCAGGTGAGTTCCCTCTATTGAAGTCAAAATACGATGACTTCTGTACAATCAAGCTCAAACCATTAAACCCTAAACCCTAAACTCTCAACTAAAAAAACGTATTACGTAAAACGTACAACGTAATACGTACTACCATCCTTTCTTCACCCTAAACTTCCCACTCACCGTCGTCGTATTCCTCAATTCCGGACCATAGCCGGCGGGATTTATTTCAAAAGTTCCTTTCACGTATCCATCATCCTCACCCATGCTGGTAATGATGATACCACCGCCACTTCTAACCAGCCCTTCTACATTGTCCACATAGTAGCAGGAGTATTCATTGCCGCCTGTAATATGATAATGTGCGTGTGTACCCCATTGCGCCGTAGGTTGCTTGAAGGCATGTGCTCCTATTCCTCCTTCAAACATGATGTAGACATAGCTTCCTTCTTCATCCCCATCGCTGTCGCCAAAAGCATAGAGATTATCCTGCAACTTCACCACCGGGGAAGCGAATTTTTTCTTGAATGGTCCCCCTGCAACAGAGATTTCAATTTCCCCATCATCGTTCACGATCAGGATATGGGTTACCACCAATAACCGCTTTCCGTTCTTGAAATCCAGGTCCACGCTGATGGCAACCGGATTGGGTGCATTGGGAACGGTACCTGGTGCTTTATAAGTAGCTTTGGAGCCATTCGATTGGAGGTTGCCAGCACCCGCCAGATTCCACTTTTTGATAAATTCCGCAGTCATATCTTCCTCCTCGCCTATGGGCGCTTCTTCTCCCGGCACCAATGGCACGATGAGATCAACGGCCGACCAAAGTTCCAGTTGCACCGTTCCGTTCACGGCAACCGTATTGGCGGAAGGCACCAGCTTAAAGCTTTCAAAAAAGCTCCAGTCGCTGAAATGGGTAGTGGTAACTGTAAGGCTTTTCTCATTTTTGTTGAGAACGGCTCCCCCTACTGCCTGCCATATACGGTCCTCATCCTGGTAAGCGATGGCCAGCGCTTCGGGCATGGATTGCGCATGGTCTTCATTCTCGTAATGAAAGACCAGGGTTACGGGTTGTTGAAATTCCACATCATGTGGTTCCAGCCGATAGGCTTTTTCTTTTCCCAGAGGATTCTCATCCGTAATGGCCTGGATCTTCACCTCCTGGTCTTCGGTAAAAGCGCCTGCCGGAATCTGAATACTCAGTCGTCCATCGGTACTGGTGAGCACGCCGCCTCCTGCACCAATGGTAGCAGCGCTGGCTGCTTCGGGTAATACGGTACCGATATTGGTGGGCACACCTACGGGATTGGGTTCAAAGTCGCTGCCGGGGTTGTCGGATTTAGAACAGGAACCCAGGCCGAGCAGTAATGCCAGGGCAGCCAGGGCCAACGAAAATTTCTTCATGATAAGGTTGGTTTGCATTGAGCTGATAAAACTAAATTTCAATGCAAAATGCCTACTGAAAAGGGAAGCGGGAAAGTGTTGAGGTATGAATTGTGTAATTCACGACATGGAATGTCGTGAGTTTTCTGCAGCCGGATTTTGAAGATGGGTATTCACTGGCATAAACAATGACTATTGCGGCAACAATTTTTTTGAATAGCGCTTGCCAATAGTAAGAGCGCAATGCTAAGGTTATGGTTCATTGGTGATATTTTAAGATAAAGGCCGGAATGAATGGAAAATCGATCATTCCGGCCAGGAATATTAAGCGCAACTGCAATTACAGCCGCAGGTACAACCTGCACCTACGCATTGGTCGCCACAATTACAGATGCCTTCGTTTTGCTGATACTGTTTGATGTTTGTTTTCATGATAATTGTTTTTTGATGATTGTATAATGCAAAGCTAGCGGCAGATGGTAGGTCGCCGTTTATATCCTGATGGGAATAGTTTATATAATTCCAGCGTGAGGCGTGAATCGTGAGTCGTGAGTCGTGGGTCGTGGGTAGGCTCGAAATAGAAAAATCCTTTCAGAAAAAATCTGCGCAAATCTGCGGGAAAAATCTGCGAAAATCTGCGGGAAAACTCTCCTGAACTCTGAGGCTGTTTAAAGCGCAGAAGCATTTCCCCCGCAGATTTCCGCAGATTGTTACGCAGATAAACGCAGATAAAAAGTGTTGGTAATGAAAGAGCGATTTCTTAGAACCTACCACTATTCTACTTACTACTTACTACTTACCACTCACGACTCACGACTCACGCCTCACGATTCACGTCTCACGACTCACGTCTCACGACTCACGCCTCACGATTCATCCGCCACGGCGGACACGCGCCTCACGTTTTCCATGAACGGAACTCCGGCAAACCAAATTCCCCTTAGCTTTATGCAAAAAATATGTCGGGGAAAACACATAACTACAAGGCAAAGATTGAATGGACGGGCAATAGAGGCACAGGCACATCGGGCTATCGCGATTACGATCGGAACCATACTATCGCCATAGAAGGCAAGCCGGATATCGCCGGGTCATCCGATCCTTCCTTTCGTGGCGACCCCAGCCGGCACAATCCGGAAGAGTTCCTGGTAGCTTCGCTTTCCACCTGCCATATGCTCACTTATCTGCATCTGTGCGCGGTAAACAAAGTAGTGGTTACACGCTATGAAGATGAAGCAACCGGCCAAATGGAAGAAAACGCCAATGGTGGCGGACGATTTACCGAAGTGGTTTTGCATCCTCGTGTATGGGTAAGTGATGCCTCCATGATGGAAAAAGCCAATGACCTGCACCACCAGGCGCATGAACTTTGCTTTATCGCGGCATCGGTAAATTTTCCGGTGAAGCACGAGCCGGAATCGTTGGTGGAATAAGAGGATAAGACACTAATGCTTCTCTGCTGCGCCGAGCGCAAAAAGAGCAAAATCGTATTTCACCGGATCATCCGGATCCATTTCGCGCAGCCTTCCGGTAAGTTCCAATGCTGCCTGCCAATCCGTAGCGGGCCTTTTTAGCAGGCCCAGCTTGCGGGCTACCCTGGCCACGTGCAGGTCGATGGGGCAAATCAATTGCGAAGGGCTGATGTTTTTCCAGATTCCAAAGTCAACACCCCTGTTGTCGTTGCGTACCATCCAGCGCATAAACATATTCAGTCGCTTACAGGTAGAGCCTTTATGCGGACTGGCAATATGTTTGCGCGTTCGGGCTGGCGTATCTTCCAACGAAAAAAAATAATGATGAAAGCCCGTGAGCATGGTTTCCATATCGGAACCAAATTGCGTGAAGGCCGTTTCCAGGCTTTCATTTTGCTGGTAATGAAATCGAAAAAATTCAACAAAGTACAATAAATCGGTATCGTTGAAAGTACGATGCTTAAAACCGACCAATTGCTTCAGCAGGATGGGATCCCCGGCATTCAAACAAAATTCATAGGGTACCTGATCCATTCTCGACATCAGTTCGGCGCTTTTCCGAATGATGCTGGTACGATTCCCCCACGCAAAGATGGCCGCAAAAAAAGCCGCTATCTCAATATCCTGCTTGCGGGTAAAGCGGTGGGGAATACTGATGGGATCTTCACTGATAAAAAAAGGCTGGTTATAAGTTTCCAGCTTTTGATCCAGCAAAGCTTTTATGGTGGCCGGCTTCATACCACAAAGGTACAAAGCCCGCTATAGTACCCGATCGCCACGAATTACGCGAAGCAAAATGGCGATTAAAGCGATAACCAGTAATATATGAATCAGCGCGCCTGCCGAGTAAACAAAAAATCCCAGCAACCAGCCAATGATCAGAATAATGGCAATAAGGTAAAGCATAATTGATTGATTTTGGATGAGGAAATCGGGTTTCAATTATACTAATGCCAATAAGATGCCAAATGAATTTGCGCCGTAACCAGAGATGAAAATTCCCCAAATTGGGGAAGAGTGGGGAAACGTTTTACGTTATACGTTATACGTTTTACGTAATACGTTTTTGGGAGTTTAGGGTTTAAGGTTTAAAGTTTAGGGTTTAAGGTTTAAGTGGGTGTATTGACAACCTTACTTAAACCTTAAACCCTAAACTTTAAACCCTAAAAAATACGTACTACGTACAACGTAAAACGTACAACGTAATACTTACCTCTTCATCAACGTCAACACTTCCCTCACCCCATTATCTTCCACCTGTATCTTATAGATTCCGGCTGGCCATGATTGGCTGGGGAGGGTTACCTGGTTTTCGGAATGCCAGGACTGATACATTCTTTGTCCCTGGCTGTTGACTACTGAAATATATACGCGGTTGGTATTGGTTCTTTGAATTTGCACATTACCGGCAGCAGGATTGGGGTACAAGCGCAAGGCGTTGTTGCCAATCACCTGCAGCAGACGTACATCGCTGTAATGCTGGCGGCCATCTATATCGACCTGGAGCAGGCGATAATAATGCGCACCGGCTGCAGGAGCAGGATGCGTAAACGAATAGTTCCTATCACGGTCGCTGTTGCCGGCAGCGGCAACACGCCCCAGTTCTTCCCAGTTGCTGCCATCAAGGCTATGCTGCACGCGGAACTCGAGACTGTTTTGATCCGATGCGGTTGTCCAGGCAAGCCTTGCATCACCCTGTATCAGCTTAGCATCGAAGGAACGAAAACTCACCGGGAGTGTAGAACCGAAATTCACCAGGAATTTGGCATCGTTGGTTCCCACCATTCGAAACTGATCACCGCTGGCTACAATATCGTTCACCCGGCTTTCGATACCTGTACCGGCACCCGTCCAGTTTACACCATCGGTGGAGTAAAGCATAAAAGCCTCATAGGTGTTTAGGTCAAATGCAGCACCCGCAAAACGTCCGTTGCTGTAAGCAATAACCGTTTCACCAAAATCAGAACCCAGGGTGGTGGCTCCGGGAGCACTGGTTATCCTTCCCACATTTCCATAACTGGCTGAATTGGCCGGAGTGGTGGTTGATACCGTAAAAAACTCATAGTTATCGTAATCGGAGCCCGAAAAATGGTAACGGGTGCCATCATAGGTTACATCACTATAATAGGCCACATCGAAACCGATAGAAGGAGTCACATCGTTCCAGGTTAGTCCATCAGTAGAGTGCATAATTACACCCAGCCAGGAAGCATTATCATAGCCGATCGCAAAATATTGCCCGTTTACCCGGCGGATTTTGAAATAATAATTATCTACCGTGTTGGCTGCCGTCCAGTTGATGCCATCGGCTGAGTACTGAATGGTTCCTTCCCAGGTAGTGGGATCATAGGTGGCAGCAACATAGCGTGTACCATCATGAATAATGCTGCCAACGCCAAAAGCGGGCGTTGACAAGCTGCTCCAGCTACTGCCATCGGCTGATTCAGCCACAATATTCCTGCCTCCTGCCACAAAGCGGCTGCCATCCCAGGTGATGGCATAAAGTTCATTAAAATAACTTGTGGTCTGGCTGGTCCAGGCCTCAAAGTCGGGCGAAGAAAATATAACACCCATGGTGCCCAGTGGGCTCGCCGCGGCCCAGGTACCGGAACCATTGGTGGCCAGACCATAAAAGCTTCCGCCATAATAACGATAATTCACACCGTCATCAGACCCTACCAGGCCTTCATTCCCATACATGAAATATTTCCCATTGATATATGCAGCACCCTGCGCTACTATATAGATTGTACGCGGCTCAAGCGTGAAGTTGATGCCATCGTTGGAAGAATATATCGACCCATAACCGCCATGATACTGGCTGGAGCCAAAAAGGTACCATTTGGTACCATCATAAATACCATGAAAGGTTTGATTGGGTGAGCCCACTGTTTGCACATTCAAATTGGGCAGGGTTACCGGCATGGATGCTGTGCTGTTGGTCCAGCTACTTCCATCTGTAGAAGTGTACACATGGGTATTGCTCATGAAAATATAAAAGCGGTTGCCCAGGTATTGAACGCGGTTCAAGCTTCCAAAAACAACATTCTGAAAGCTCCATGAATTAGAGGTGGCGGTAGTGGACCTATAAATCAGTACTCCGGAATGTCCCGAAGTACGGGCTCCAAAAACATAAACCCCGTTGCCATAGCTTATGCTGTTGAAATAATCGGTAGATGCGCCAATTCCGGCATTTACCGTAATGCTGTTCCAGGTTATACCATCAGCCGACTGACGAATGGTTCGATTATAGCCGACAGCATAAAAAGAACCATTCAGAAACTCCACCGTATTCAGGTGGTTGGTAGTGGATGAAGTGCGCTGCGTCCAGCTAATGCCATCCGTTGATGAGGCGATGAGCCCGTCGTAACCCACCAGTACAAATACACCGGCTCCAAAGCTGATACCCCTGAAATCGCCTGCAGGCAGGCTGGGATCCGTGACTTTGGTCCAGGAATCCGCATCGGTAGAACGATACATATTTCCATCCTGAAAAATGGCAACATAAGCTCCATTGCCATAGGCAATGCCCCTTCCGGCAAAATTGCCGGTAGGCATACCCTGCATCACCGAAATGGTGGGCGTTTGTGAATAAACAGAAAAGGTGGAGAACGTGAAAAAGAGCGTAAATGCAATGAAATGCGTAATGATTTTGTGCATAGGTTCGGATTTATTTTTTAGAAAACGCTGGCAAGCTCGGGGAAAAAACCCGGGAAATCAATAAGGGAAACACTTAGTTAGTAGAAAGTTGTAAGTAGTAAGTTGTAAGTTGGTGTTGCGTCTTAAATTAAGTTGACACTTTTGCCGGCATAATATATCTGCGTTGATCTGCGGAACAAATCTGCGCATCCTATATCTGCGTTTATCTGCGGAACAAATCTGCGCAAATCTGCGGGAAATGCTTCCGGATCCACAGCATCTTCAAAGTGCAGGAGCGATTTCCCGCAGATTTGCGCAGATTTTATACGCAGATTTTCGCAGATACTATTCCTTAAATTCCTACTTTCTACTCCCTACTCACTACTTTCTACTCCCCACTTACAACTTAAAACTTATTACTTAAAACTAATTTATTTAGCAGGATAATACTAAAATTTATAGTAATTTGCTCCTTCTCAACCGGGGCATATGTACATCAATTGTAAAACAAATTATAGCTTTCGCTATGGCACTTTTGGGACCGAGGAGTTGGTTAAAGCTGCTGTAAACCATGGGATTACTTCGCTGGCGCTCACCAATATCAACAATACCTGCGATGCCTGGGATTTTGTTCAGTATTGCCGTCGCGAAAAGATAAAGCCCATACTTGGCGCGGAGATTCGCAACGGCAATCGCCTGCTCTATCTGCTCCTGGCCTGCAATAACCAGGGCTTTGCCTGGATCAACCGCTTTCTTTCCAAACACCTGCTCAGCCATACCGATTTCCCGCTCCGAGCGGAAGACCATATTTTTTTCGACAACAGTTGGGATGGTTTTGTGATTTATCCCTGGCAGGGTAAAAAGCCGGAAGATTTATTTCCCAACGAATTCATCGGCCTGCTTCCTACCGAAACCACACGCTTATTCGGATTGGAAAGCCGCTGGCAGGAAAAATTTGTGATCCGCCAACCCGTAACGGTGCAAAACAAAGGTTATCATAACCTGCACCGCCTGCTGCGCGCGATTGATGAAAATAGTTTGTTGTCGAAGCTGCCGGCCGACAATTGTTGCTCTCCGCTGGAATATTTTCGTTCCCCTTCTGAACTCTTACAGGCATTTCAGCAATACCCCTTTGTTGTTACCAACACTTATCGCCTTATGGATGCCTGCCATATTGAGATGGATTTTGGAAAAGACAAGAACAAAAAAACCTATAGCGCTTCCATGGAAGATGATCGCATACTGCTGGGCAAGCTGGCGCGCGACGGATTAATGATGCGCTATGGCAGCCGCTACCGGCAGGCGCTCACCCGATTGGAAAAAGAACTTGACATCATACACCAACTTGGATTCAATGCCTACTTTCTTATTACATGGGATATTATCCGCTACGCACAAAACAAGGGATATTATCATGTGGGCCGGGGCAGTGGTGCTAACTCCCTGGTTGCATATTGCCTGCAGATCACTGATGTGGATCCGATTGAGCTGGACCTGTACTTCGAGCGGTTTCTAAACCCGCATCGTACCAGTCCGCCCGATTTTGATATCGACTTCAGTTGGACCGACCGCGACGATGTGATTGATTATGTTTTCAAGCGCTATGGCCGCGAGCAGGTGGCCCTGCTTGGTATGTATGCTACATTTCAGTACAATGCCATTGTGCGGGAACTGGGTAAGGTTTTTGGTTTGCCCAAATCGGAAATCGATGGCCTGGCCGAACGCGGGCATTATAACGGTGAATCAAGGGGCGCCAACTTTGAGAAACGCAACAGCGAAGACCCCATTCGCAAAGCCATTCTGCAATATGGCCGGTTGATGCAGGATTTTCCCGACCATCTCAGCATTCATCCAGGTGGTATGCTCATTAGCGAAAAGCCCATAACCGACTATACCGCCGTGCACATGCCTCCCAAGGGCTTTCCTACCACACAGATCGATATGTTTGTTGCCGACGACATTGGGCTTTACAAGCTGGATATTCTCAGCCAGCGTGGCCTGGGCCATATCCGCGACAGCCTGCGGCTGATCCGGGAAAACAAAAAAACAGACATCAATATCCACGATGTGGCCCGTTTCAAAAAAGATGAAAAAGTGCGTGCGCATATCCGCGATGCCAATACCATCGGTTGTTTTTATATTGAATCGCCGGCTATGCGGCATGTGTTGAAAAAACTGCATTGCGAGGATTATCTCACTTTGGTAGCTGCCAGCTCCATCATTCGGCCAGGTGTGGGCCGCAGTGGTATGATGTCGGAATATATCCGCCGCTTTCACGATCCCGCGCGTATCCAATACCCGCACGAAGGGCTGGAGCCCTTGCTGCGCGAAACCTATGGGGTAATGGTGTACCAGGAAGACGTGATTAAGGTAGCACACCACTGGGCGGGTCTCGATATGGCCGAAGCGGATATGCTGCGCAGGGCCACCAGTTTTAAATACCGATCCAAAAGCAATATGCCGCAGTTGAAACAAAAGTTTTTTGCCAACTGCCATGGCTTTGGCTATCCGGATAGCGCCGCCGAAGAAGTGTGGCGACAGATAGAAAGCTTCGCGGAATTCAGTTTCTGTAAAGCCCATTCCGCCTCTTTTGCTGTGGAAAGCTATCAAAGTCTTTTTCTGAAAGCCTACTATCCCATGGAGTTTATGGTGGCGGTGATCAACAATTTTGGCGGCTTCTACAGTCATCGCAACCGGGAGCTCTATTACTATGAGCTCATGCGCACCGGCGCCAGGGTGCATCCGCCCTGTGTAAACCATAGCCAGTATCTCACCAACATTACAGGTATTGATGCATACATCGGTTTTATCCAGATAAAAGGGCTGGAGGAAGAGCTGGCGCTTCTTATTGTGGAAAGCCGTCAACAGCAGGGCTTATATACCGATCTCGAGGACCTGATCAACCGGACCGGGGTTAGCTCCACGCAGCTCAACCTGCTGATCCGCAGTGGAGCGCTGCGCTTTACGGGAAAAACCAAAAAGCAACTGCTATGGGAGGGTGATCTGCTCCTGAAAAATGCCGCGAAGCCTGTTGCTGGCAGCAATACCCTTTTCCATACCACCGGAAAAAATTTTACGCTCCCGCAACTACCCGAATACCCGCTCGATGATGTGTATGACCAGGTAGAACTATTAGGCTTTCCGGTTGCCAATCCCTTTGTGCTGGTGGAAGATGATCCCCATCGTTATGTGCCGGCGAAAGAGCTGCCGGCGCATAAAGGAAAAAACGTAACCGTGCTGGCCTATCATATCACCCAAAAGCCCGTGCGAACCGTGAGGGGCGATGTAATGAGCTTTGGCACTTTCATCGATTCGGAACTCAACTGGATCGATACAGTGCATTTTCCCGAAGCGCATAAGCTAATGCAACCACAGGCCGGCTTTTACCAAATCAGCGGAAAAGTGGTGGAAGAGTTTGGTGTATACAGCATCGAAGTAAAGCATATCGAAAAAGCCGGTATCAAAAACCGGCGCAGCAGTGTACCATTATGATACTGGACCCTAAGCGACATATTGCCCACCTCGATATGGATAGCTTTTTTGTATCCGTGGAGCGGCTGCATCATAGCGCCCTTCGCGATAAACCCCTGATAGTGGGTGGAGGTGAACGTGGGGTGGTGATGGCCTGTAGCTACGAAACCCGCAAATTTCAGGTGCACAGCGGTATGCCCATGAAGATGGCGAGGCGCCTTTGCCCGGAAGCAATTGTGATAAGAGGCGATTATGAAAACTATTCCCGGCATTCAAGACTGGTAACGGATATTGTACACGACAATGTTCCTCTGTTTGAAAAAGCATCTATTGATGAGTTTTATGTGGACCTCACCGGTATGGACAAGTTTTTTGGTTGTACCCGCTTTATGCGGGAGCTGAAACAGAAGATTATTCGCGAAAGCGGATTACCCTTATCCTTTGGCATGGCCAGCAATAAACTGGTGAGCAAAGTGGCCACCAGCGAGGGCAAACCCAATGGCCAGTTGGAAATACCCTTTGGAGAGGAAAAAAATTTCCTGGCTCCTCTGACCATACAGAAAATGCCGGGCATTGGCCAGGAAACCGCGCGACTGTTGATGCAACGCGGTGTGGAAACCATCAGCTATCTGGCCCATATCCCTGTAGAGATGCTGGAAAGCCTGTTTGGAAAATCCGGCACCGCACTCTGGCGAAAAGCCAATGGCATTGATGAGACCCCGGTGATTCCCTACCGTGAGCAGAAATCCATCTCTACCGAACAGACTTTTGACAGCGATACCACCAATATCACCGCCCTGCATGCACGGTTGAGCCGGATGACGGAAGAAATCGCTTTCGAATTGCGAAAGCAGCAGAAACTCACCGGATGTATTACGGTAAAAATAAAATACGCCAATTTCGATACGGCCAGCAAGCAAAAGCAGATAGCCTATACCAATGCGGATCATCTATTGCTGCAAACAGCAAGAGAATTACTGGATAAACTATACGACCGCCGCCTGCTGGTAAGGTTGATAGGCGTTCGCCTCACCGACCTGATTACCGGCAGCCATCAGATCACTCTTTTTGAAGACACGCAGGAACAGATCCGCCTCTACCAGGCCATTGATAGCATTAAGAACAGGTTTGGGGAAAAACTGTTGTTGCGGGGAGGGGGGCGTGAGACGTGAGGCGTGAATCGTGAGACGTGAGTCCGCTCCATAGGAGCAGGTTATAGGTAGTTATAGGTAGCCCGCCGTGGCGGGCGATATACGTCGTACATTTCTCACATACCTCGTTTAATATGTCACCCTTCGGCCCGCCCGCCGCGGCGGACGGGCTTGTAAATGTCGCCCCTTCGGGGCTGGTCCGCCTTCGGCTGAGCCTCACGCCTCACGATTCACGCCTCACGATTCACGCCTCACGCCTCACGATTTTGCTTACTTTCGTTTCCAACTTCCCTTCCCAAAAAACCACTCAACCATGTGTCTCGATATTGCTCTTTATTCCGCGCTGGATCTGATTGATAATTATTTCCCCGGCATCGTACATGAAGGAGAAATAGAATGGGACGATGCTTTGGCTGCACATATCATGGCCCTGGGTCACAAAAGATACCCCGTGATTGTGCAGGATGAAAAAGGTTATTCGCGGCGTTTATTTGAATGGGGCATTATCGCCGACTACATGAATACCCCGGAGAAAATAAAGCAGTACCGGAAAAATATGGTGAATGCCCGCAGTGAAAAGATACTGGACGATTCCAAATCCTTTTGGCATCGAATAAGGCGGCAGCGCTGCCTGGTACCTGTTACGGGTTTCTATGAACACCGCGAAATAGCAGGCTGGAAGAATAAAGTGCCCTATCATATACGGCAGAAAGACCGGACACTGTTCTGCCTGCCCGCTCTTTATTATTATAATCCCAACATTCCCTCCGACCCGGAAACCGGCGAAGTGAGAGGCATGTTTGCCCTTGTGACCCGTGCAGCCAATCCATTGCTCAGGCAAATACATAACAGTGGCGACAACGCTTACCGAATGCCCCTGCTACTGCCCCAGCAGATGGAAAAAGAATGGCTGAACCCCGACCTCAATGATGGAGGTCTTCGTCGATTATTAGACTATGAAATCCCTTCAGCCGAACTGGATTACTGGCCCGTATTCAGCATCCGCGCCAGCAAGGAAAGACCGGATGGCAAAATGAAAAACGAAAAATTCGCCTGGGAGGCTTTGCCGGAGATTCAAGTGTAAATGATTACGATTAGTCCTTTTTATTGACAGCTTATTTCTAAAACTTCAATTTCTTAAGGTGTCGCTGTACTTCTCTTTCCACCTTATCAAAGTCGGGCAGGTTCTTAATCTGTTCGCTCAGCGAACTATTCCATCTTCCTCTATATTGCGGCAATCGTTCATCCAACTTCTTATTGAAATCTGTGTGCCGTATATCCTTGCACTTACATTTCGTTTCAAACTCGCTCACATAAAAATTGACATCCATTTCATACTCTTCCAACAAATACCAGATGTCGTAAAAATCTCTTGCCTGCATGCGTTGCATAACGGTTCGCATTTTTTCTACCAACAATTCCTCTAGTGGATAACACAATAACTGGTGTTCTTCTAAATCAGAATAGCCAATAATAACATCATTCATTACAGGTGGAAATACCAATTGTTCACTGCGAGAAATGTCAACCTTCACTTTTTTGTTATTCCCTTGCCCACCAAGCGGCCCGATATAGCTGATGTAGAAGTTAATCCCACCGTCCTCGTGTTCATTGTTGTCAATAATGCCAAGAGGGATGTTGGCTTCATCTTTTATGAACTCGAATATTTCATTGCACCATGAAAAAATTTGCTCGTTGGATATTTCTGCATTCAGTAATGTAAAATCTAAATCCTCAGAAAAACGATAGTCTTCAAAATAAACTTTCTTTAATACTGTTCCACCCTTAAATACTATTACCCTTGAAAGTTGCTCATGCTTTGAAATGCCAAATAGTACCCACGAAAGGATGTAATCCTTTTCAATCTGCTGGTCACGCACTCCAACCGCGTTTGCCTTTTGTTGTATTTCTCCCGGTTTTATCATGAGTAAATGGCAGATTTAATGGTCTCAGTGTCCAGATTCTGCTGAATACTCCAACGGCTATTTCGCTTTCCTGTCTTAGGCAATTCGGTATCAAGTACTACATATGAAGCGGTCTTCATTTGTTGTAATTCCCCAACAACAGGGGTATCAATCTCTAAAGTTTCCAAAATATACCCCAGACGTTTTATTACCGCTTGCGAACCGAACTTCTTTGCGTAATCAAGCAATGTTGCGTATTTTATTTTGTCTTTAGAAGTGTGAATTGCTCTTGCTACTTCTACAATTCCACCGGCATAATCAGGTTTGAATAAGCAATCAATAAAGGTTTTCTCTAAATCGGAACACATGACTTTATTATAGCTGTCAATCCAGATTTTCTTTGAACCAAAAAAATGTTTCTCGTTGTGGTAGATGAATTGGAATGGGACGTCCTTAATTTTTATTTCCGATGGTCGTATTTGTTTTGATACTACAATTTGTTCTTTCATTGAAGGTTGGGTAATCAGGTTGTGAATCTGTAAAGCGGAATAGTAACCTATATAATGCCTGGCATCATTCACTAAATGTTCTGCAAGCAAATGCCAGTTGGGCATGAAGGTTTCCGCATTTTGATCATATGGAATGATATAATAAACACCATCTTTCACGCGCATCAACAAACCTCTCTTTGTCATGGCGCTGAGTAGCTCTCTTATTGCACCTGCTTTAGCGCCTGGCACAGCTTTGTGAACCAAAGAATAATCAAAGCAATTCCTATTCTGTTCGTAGAAATAGGACAGAAGCGCGTTTGATTGCGTTGAAATAAACTTATTTTTCATAGTAGCAGTATCAGGAAAAATCTGACTTAAATGATACGAAAGATAACAAAACCAATCCATACATTACTTAAAATTATTTTTCACATTTAATTTGTCAGGTTCAAGCTGACATAAAAACTATGAATAATAATTTTTGGTAGATTGGCTAATCGCAGCTTCTTCCCGATTTCGCCCTGAAACCATATGGTGGATTAACGGGCACCATTATTTACTGGAAAAAATTAGAGCTCCTTTCTTAAACGTGCCACGGGGATATTCAGTTGTTCCCGGTATTTGGCTACGGTACGTCGGGCGATATTATAGCCCTTTTCCTGTAAGAGCTCGGTAAGGCGTTCGTCGGAAAGGGGCCGCTTCTTGTTTTCGCCCTCAATAAGATCGCTGAGAATTTTCTTCACTTCACGGGTCGATACTTCTTCTCCACTCTCGGTACTGAGCGATTCACTGAAGAAAAACTTGAGCCGATAAGTTCCGAATTCGGTCTGTACAAATTTGCTGTTGGCCACACGACTTACGGTGGAGATATCCAGCCCGGTTACTTCCGCAATATCTTTCAGGATCATCGGCTTCAGGTTGGTTTCGTCGCCGGTGAGGAAGAAATCGTATTGGTGGTTCATGATGGCCGTCATGGTGCCCAGCAGCGTATGTTGTCGCTGCTTGATGGCATCAATAAACCACTTGGCCGCATCAATTTTTTGTTTGATGAAAAGAACGGCTTCCTTTTGGCGCTTGTCTTTCTTGGCTCCACGCTCATAGTCCTTCATCATATCGCGATAGCCTTCGCTGATGCGCAGCTCGGGTGCATTGCGGCTATTGAGGGTCAGCTCCAATTTTCCCCCATTATTCATGATGAAGAAATCGGGTACCACATAGCTCTCCGCCTTGTTGATGCCGCCGACATTGCCGCCGGGCTTGGGGTTGAGCCGAACAATTTGCTGCATCACCTCTTTCAGCTCTTCCTCATCTATTCCAAGGCCACGCTGAATTTTTTCGTAATGCTTTTTGGTAAACTCATCAAAATAGCGGCTAATTGCCAGGATGGCTGTATCTACCTGCTTACCTTCTTCCTTTTGCCGGTTGAGTTGCAGCAAAAGACATTCCTGCAGGTCGCGGGCTGCCACTCCCGAGGGATCAAATCGCTGAATAATCCGCAACATTTCATCAACTTCCGCCTCAGTCACATTCAGGTTTTGCCGAAAGGCAAGATCATCTACGATGGAAGCAGTATCACGACGCAGGTAGCCATCTTCATCAATACTACCCACAATTTGTTCGGCAATTTTTCTTTGCTTATCGTCGAGCTTGAGCAGGCCCAACTGGTTCAGGAGAAGTTCGTAGAAGCTGGTTTCTGTTTTGAATGGTAATTGCCTTTCCGTTTCCTCGCCATAGTTCTCATCGCGTGTACGGTAGTCCGCCACATCATCGTCGCCATCCTGCACGTATTCACTTACGTCCACATTATCATAATCTTCCTCACTTCCCGTCTGCTCTTCATACTCATCTTCCCCGCTAAATTCATCCACCAACTCGTCAGCGCCATTCTCATGTTGTTCATCCAGTTCCAGCGCCGGATTTTCTTCCATCTCCTCCTTTATCCGTTCCTCCAAATTGGCTGTAGGCACCTGCAGCAGTTTCATCAGCTGAATCTGCTGTGGCGACAATTTTTGTAATAGCTTTTGTTGTAGCGACTGGCTTAAGGCCATAATTTAGTAGTGGATTTGCGGCGACTGGTGGCTCAGCGAGACAAAAGCCGGCCTATCATCAAAAATCAGGCCGTAAATTTACAAAACAATAAAATACAAATGGCCCAACGCATTTTTTGCCTTCTTGTTGTGTGGCTGATTGCCGCAAGCGGGAAAATTTCCGGGCAGGCTTCGTTTGTTCCAAATTTCATCAAAACTTCCTCAGAATCAAAGCTTTCACTTCTCCCTCTAGCCAGCCGCTTCTCCGAAAACGCTGTTCCGTATTTCTTACATAAAAAAATGGTAAAAAAAATATTGAGCCCTTCCCCTTTAAACTTGCCAACGCGAATAGAAGGGACTCCGTATTTCCAGCCACAGAAAGCGTTTTATCTGGGTACTCTCGAACGAATAAATGCCCCATCAAATCTACCATCCATCCATTTGGGATTCTCTCCTGATTTTGTTGTTCGTAATTTTTCTTTTTTCTGCAAGAATGAATATCGATTTGAGCAGGCAACCGGCATTCCACTCAAATTTAGACTGGGCTCGCTGGAGTATGTGAATGGGTTGGAATACCCAGGAGGGAAGTAATTTGGGGATTTGGGGATTCGGTGATTTGATTTAAGATATGTCGTCGCGATCATTGCGAATTCTTTGCGTTCGTTGCGGTAAAAGCATTCCGAATTTGGAACAACTTCAATTATCTGGCAGTTTTACCGCAAAGAACGCAAAGAATTCGCAAAGTTCGCGACGATATCATTCCGTACAAGGAAATAAATAACCGAATAATCGAATAAACAAATTGTCCCTCATGTCGCTACTACGCCCAACTTTCCTGCTGTTCTTTTTTTCATTCGCCTGTTCCGGCTTTGCACAAGTAACACAATCGCTGGTGGATTCTATTTGTCGCGCGGGGAATTTTCCGGGATTGAGTGTAGCGATTGTTAGAGATGATCAAACGACGAGTTTTGTGTCCGGTTATAGCGATGTAGAGAAAAAAGAACCGCTTCTGCTTTCGCATCGATTTCTGCAGGGAAGTGTGGGCAAAACCTATGTATCGGCTATCGCTTTGCAGTTGATCCAGGAAGGGAAGCTGGGTCTTTCTGAAAAAGTATCGAAATGGCTGGGACATTACGACTGGTTTCACCGGTTGCCGAATGCCAAAGACATCACACTGCGCATGTTGCTCAACCATAGCAGTGGCATTATGCGGTATGAGTTCAAGGAACAATTCACCACCGATCTCACTGCCAATCCCGGTAAGTACTGGAAGCCGGAAGAGCTCCTCCAATATGTTCTCGATGAGAAAGCGCCTTTCGCTGCAGGCGAGGGCTGGGATTATTCCGACACCAACTTTATCCTGGTCGGCATGATTATAGAAGCCATTACCGGCAAAACCTATTACCGCAACCTCGAAGAAAGAATCCTGGCACCGCTGCATCTATCCGAAACATTCCCTTCTAATAGCCCGGTATTACCGGGTTTAACCCAGGGCTATGCCGGCGCCGACAATCCCTTTGGTGGTCGCGATAAAGTACTCGACAGCGCTGGACACTTTATCATTAATCCGCAATTTGAATGGACCGGTGGAGGCATTTATTCTACAACTACCGACCTGGCGCGTTGGGCTCATCTATTATACTCCGGAAAAATCATCGACACTACACTATTACTGCAAGGTGCCGTACCGGCCAAACTCGGCCGCGACAGCCGATATGGACTGGGCGTAATCATTCGATCCACCAACTGGGGACCGGCTTATGGGCATAGCGGCTTTTTTCCGGGATTCCTAACAGAAGTGTACTATTTCCCGCAAAGCAAAACGACAGTTGCCGTACAAATTAATAGCTCGGATTTTAAGAAAATAAAAATGGGAGGATGGCAGGTGGTGATGAAAATAGTGAGTGAGAAATTTGAGAATTTGAGAATTTGGGGGATTTGTGTATTTGAAGAAAGATGATCTTATTGTATTCGATGGTACACAACACTTCTATTGTCACGTCCTAAAAAAAGTTGACACTTTCTACATTAATCGCTTATCTGCGCTTATCTGCGTAACAATCTGCGCTTATCTGCGGGAAGACTCTCCTGAACTATGAAGCTGATTAAAGCGCTGAAGCAGTTCCCGCAGATTGGCGCAGATTTATCCGCAGATTTTCGCAGATACTATCTATTAACTACTTCCTACTTCCACTTACCCTTACAACCATAAACCCTAAACCCAACGTACTACGTAAAACGTATTACGTACTACGTATCACTTTTTCTCCAGCCAGGGCATGGGAGGAATGGCCGCCGGTGTTTTATAATAATTGTTGCGCAGGCTATCGTTCCAGCCATTGGGATTTCTATCAAAGGATTTACTGCTGAAATAAATACTGCCATGCACATTGGGGTATTGCCTGAGCAGCTTAATTTGATTGGGTAATTCTTTGGGATTTTTCCAGGCGGCAGATCGCTCGTTTACACGATAGATGCCGTGCCCGATATATACGTGTTTGCCATAGCTGTTCTTACTCCACCATTCAAGCATGGTTTTATAGTCGATCTTATCGTGCCCGATTTCGAGATAAAGCTGCGGGGCTACGTAATCAATCCAGTCTTTTTCCAGCCAAAGCAGGATGTCGGCATAGAGATCATCGTAATTGGTTTGGCCGGCCTGGGTTTCACTGCCCCGGGGATCTTTGCTTTTATTGCGCCAAACACTAAAAGGCGAAATGCCAAACTGCACATGGGGCTTCACCTGCTTGATGGCCACGCTGATTTTTTTAATGATCGTGTCCACATTACTGCGGCGCCAGTCGTCCTTGCTCAGTTTGGAGCCGGAGCGCACATAAGCGGCCTGGTCGGGAAACTCCTTGCCGGCGATGCGGTAGGGATAAAAATAATCATCCATGTGGATGGCGTCCACATCATAGCGGCTCACAATATCCTGCACCACTTTCACTACAAATGCCTGTGCCTGCTTATTCGATGGTTCAAAATATTTCTTATCGCCATAGGTTACAAACCAGTTGGGATATTGCTTTGTAACATGGTTGGCCGCTATTGAAGCCGTTTTCACATTAAAATTCGCGCGATAGGGATTGAGCCAGGCATGAAATTCCATGCCACGCTTATGCGCTTCATCAATCATGAACTTGAGCGGATCATAAAACGGGCTGGGCGCCTTGCCCTGCTTGCCGGTAAGCCATTGGCTCCAGGGTTCAAGCGAAGAAGGATAGAGGGCATCAGCCGCGGGGCGTACCTGCACAATCACCGCGTTCATGCCATTTTTCTTATGCAAATCCAGTTGACGTATATAATCTGCCCTTTGCGAAGAAGGCTCATAATCGCCCCGCTGAGGCCAATCGATATTATCCACAGTGGCAATCCATACCCCCCTGAACTCATGGGTGGGTTGGGCAACAATTTGAGAACCGAGAACAGTTACAATCAGCGCAATAACCAGGAACAGATTTTTCCTCAACATAGTGATATACAATTGGAAAAGTGAAGGTAGGAATTTATGGAGGAAGGATTGTTAAAGATTCGTTGATTTGTTGATTTGTGTATTTGAGGATTTGGCTACCGGCTGGCAGGATTACCTATGCATTGATCTCCAAGAAGGCAGACTTTTTTAAGAAATGACCTGTATAGGAGCTTGTGGGTTGCCGACGCTTATTAATGCTTTCGTTGCGCCCTTAAAAGCAACCCAAAGCACATTAAAAACAAAACAAATTCACAAATACACAAATCACCGAATAAAAAACATCAGCTTCCTCTTACCTTATCCAGCAAGTCGCTCAGAAGCAGCGCTTCTTTTTTGCTAAGGTTGCTTAGAATGCCATCCATTTCATCCTGGCGCTTATCGAGACGTTCGAGAAGTTTTTTTCCTTTATCGGTGATCATTACATCCACCAGTCGGCGGTCGGTTTTGTTGACGGCTTTTTTCACCAGCCCTTTCACGATGAGGCGATCTACTATGCGGCTGGTATCGCTCATTTTGTCGAGCATCCGGTCACGGATTTGCAGAGTCGAAAGCGGATTCGGGTGACTACCGCGCAGAATACGCAGAATATTGAACTGCTGCGGCGTGATGTCTTCCGTGGCAAATAGCGCCCGAGAACGCTCCGTCAACCAGTTGAAGGTGTAGATCAGGTTGATCGACGCTTTCTGGTATTCGCTACGAAAACGCGCCTGTTGTATGTCCTGTTCAATACCCATATCCGTCAAATTTGATTAAAGGAAATCCCGCAAAGCCTTGCTGGGACTGCTTTGCAAATTTAATGGTATAACATCGACTTATTTGTGAAAATTGTCTTAATCACCCCAAACCCGCGTACCTTCTGAGCAATTCGCGCAGATATCTATCTCCTTGCGGCCTTTCAGGATGCGCGAGCGAAACTGCCGGTATTCGCCATTTTGCCAAATTTCACGGAAGGATTGCTGACGGAGATTGCCCATCCGGTATTGCGCATCTTTATCGAAACAACAGGGTGCCACCAGCCCATCCCAGGTAATTACCGGATCATGCCATAGCCGCCAGCACTGGTTCTGCAATTTGCCTTTGAAGCGAACGCCCTCAGAAGTACGTTTATAGCGGCTATATTCTTCACGGGTGGGAATGAGTTGATTGGGATCGTTTTCGTAATCATAGATCTGGGCTGTCTTGAACCATACATCATCCACCCCAATTTCCCTGCCCAGCCGCTTCACCTCCTCAATTTGGTGTTCATTGGGCTTTACCACCAAAAACTGAAATACCACAAAGGGCTTCCTGCTTTTCATCTCCCGCTTCCATCGCACAATGTTGCGTGCGCCATCGAGCACTTTCTGCAATTGGCCCCCTACCCTGTATTGCTCATACACTTCCTGTGTGGTACCATCGATGGATATAATAAGCCGGTCGAGCCCACTTTCAATAGTTCGCCTTGCATTTTCATCCGTCAGGTAATGCGCGTTGGTGGAAGTGGCCGTATAGATTTTCTTTTGCGAAGCATACTGCACCATATCCAAAAAATTGGGATTGAGATAGGGTTCTCCCTGGAAATAAAATACCAGATAAAGCAACTCCCGGTGCAGGTCATCGATGGTTTCGCGAAAAAAATCGCGTTGCAACATTCCCGTGGGTCGTGTAAAGCTGCGCAGCCCGCTGGGGCATTCCGGGCAGCGCAGATTACAAAAATTGGTAGGCTCAAATGAAATGGAAACCGGATACCCCCATTGAACGGGCTTCCGCGTCCATTTACTCCAGTAATAACTGCTCCAAACCTTGATGCCATTCCACACCCGCCTGAATGTGAGTTTCGACAAAAGATTCAATGCGTCCTGTGTATGGAATCGGGCCATGGGGCAAATTTAACTCAATTGCGAGTTCCTCAAACCTTTACCTGCTTCCATTTGCCCCTCTTGAAAAAATAGAATGCCGCGATGGCGATGGCCGTCTCGGCAACAGGTATCGCGATAAACACGCCCAATTGCCCCCAACCAAAATACAAGGCCAGCAACATGGCCAGGGGTATCTGCAAAAGCCAGAAGCCAAAGAAATTGATGATAGTGGGCGTGCGTGTATCGCCCGCTCCGTTCAAAGCCTGTACCATCACCATGCCGATACCGTAAAAAATATAACCAGTGCCGATAATCATGAGCGCCTGCGCACCAATGTCGACAACGACAGCTTCATTGCTGAAAATACCGATGATGGGTTTGGAGAAGAGCACAAACAATATGGTCACCAGCGCCATGAATACCGCATTATATTTTGCCGTTAACATAACGCTGGCAGCGGCTCGTTCGGGTTTGCCCGCACCCAGGTTTTGCCCCACCAGTGTGGCAGCCGCATTGCTCAGTCCCCATGCCGGAAGGATAAAGAAAACAACGTTGCGAATGGCCACCTGGTAGCCTGCCGATGCTTCGGTACCTCCGGTATGCGCCACCAGCCAGGCCAGTACCACCCAACTTCCCGAAGCGAGCACAAACTGAAAAGTGGCGGGCCATGCCAGTTGCGTGATGGAGCGCAGCAATTTAAGGTCGGGAATAAAGTCCGTACGACTGATGCGCAGGTTATCATGCCCCCTCCACAAATGCCAGCATTGATACAGAACCCCCACACCACGGCTTACGGTGGTAGCGATGGCCGCTCCTTCCAGTCCCAATCGCGGGAAAGGACCAATGCCTTTGATAAGCAAAGGGCAGAGAATGATATTGAGGATGCTGGCGATCCACAGGCTCTGCATGGCCATAGCCGCGTTGCCCGCCCCACGGAATATGCCGTTGATGAGAAAGAGCATCACGATCACCACACTGCCACCCAGCATAATGCGCGTAAAGCCCTTGCCTTCGGCTACTACCTCAGGTGTGGCTCCCATCAGGCGCAACACATCGGCGGCAAAAATAATTCCCAGCAAACTGATGACGAGCGTAGCAATGGCGGAAACAATAATTGCCTGTGCACCCGCTTTGGAAGCGGCTTCCCGGTTCTTTTCCCCCACCCGTCGGGCTACCATGGCAGTAGCGGCCGTGCTCAGCCCAATGGCAACAGCATATACCAGTGATATGACCGATTCGGTCAATCCCACCGTTTGAATGGCGTTCTTGCCCAACTCGCCCACAAAATACATATCCACTACAGCAAACACGCTTTCAAGACTTAACTCGAGGATCATGGGGATGGCGAGTAAAACAATAGCTTCGCGAATACTTCCTTCGGTATAATCCCTTTCTTCACCGCGCAGGGATTGGCGCAAAATCGCCCCCATACGGGCGAACTTATTTCGGTTCGTCACTACTTGCGACATATAAATTTCTAACTTAGGTAAAATGAATAAGGTTACCTCCTTCTCATAAAAGAAGAAGCTTCCACCGGAGTGGGGCCACAGTTAGTGGCGAATGCGTGCAGAGAGGGCCATGCCCGGAATGACTATCATAGTCGATGAATTGAAGCAGCGCGAAGATAGGGAGAAAGCGTGAATCGTGAGACGTGAGACGTGAGTGAAATTTGGGGAATTTGTGTATTTGGGAATTTGATTTGATGATCGTGAGGAGAGAGCCCGCCGGGCGGGCGACATACGTTTGGCCCGTCCGATATAGTGTGGCAAATAGACGTAATACGTAGAACGTAGAACGTAATACGTATTACGTTCTACGTGGGACATTCAAATTCAAGTGTTTACCCCTAATTTTTGATAAAAACGATTTGATTTTTCGCAAGAATACCAGCCTAATATGCAGGTAATTACTTTTTTAAGTATTTTAAATGCCTCAAATGTTGCCGTCTGCATCATCACCCAACCCTATGAAATGGGTTAGTCTCTGTCTTGTAGCATACGCCACCTAAGTATCAGGAGGCGATCAATAGTGATTCCTTATCAGAAAATTCATTGGCCGTGGAAAGCTGAAACACGGACCCTAACAGATCTGCCATGACCCTACCCCCTGATTTAAGCGTTCAGCGGAAATATCTGCGCTGGTCGAAAATATTGCATACGATCCTGTTCCTCCTGCCTTTGCTGGTTTTGCTGGGCTGGTTGCTGGATATTGATATGCTCCGAAGAATGGGCTCACCTCTGGTGGGCATGAATCCCCTTACAGCCATATGCCTGCTGATTGGTTCTACCTCTTTTCTTCTCCTTAGAAACAAAACAAGCAATACAACACGGGAATCTTTTGGTATGGCACTGGCTTTCCTGCTGCTATTGCTGGCCGGCAACCGTATCCTGGGATTTGTTTCCTCGATAGACCTTCCGGTAGATACCTGGTTGTTTGCGGAAAAATTCCAGGAACTGGAGTTGCCCAACCGAAGTGGACGCATGTCGTTCAACAATGCTTTTTGCTTCCTGCTTTGGGCGCTTTCGTTGATCTTTATTCGTCATGAAACTAAAAAGGGACATCGTATATCGCAATACCTGGCATTGCTGGTCGGCTTAATGTGCCTGCTTTCCCTGCTGAGTTACCTGTACCAGACAGGTAGCTTTTTCGGATTCATTTCGTATATACCCATGGCCCTGAATACGGCTATTGCCTTCTTCCTATATGCACTTTCTTTCCTCTATGCTTTTCCCGACAAGGGCTTTATGGCTCATATCAGCAGCAAATTAAGCGGCAGTATCAGCGCAAGAGTGCTGGTACCCGTTGCCATCCTTTTGCCAACTTTGTTTGGCTTGCTGCGGCTTTGGGGCTATTGGCGCGGATTCTATGATACGGAATTTGGTGTTGCCCTCTTTTCGCTGGTTACTATCATTACTCTGCTGGCCCTCGCCATTTATACGGCAGTATCGCTCAACAAACGCGATCTGGCGCAGGCCAAAGTGCAACAGGCGCTTGACCACCGCCAAAAAGAAGTGAGCGCTGTAATTGAGAATGCACCAGACGCCATTATTGTTTTGAATCGCGCTGGTGAAATCATCCGCTGGAACCCAGAATCAGAAAGGCTTTTTGGCTGGAAAGAAGCGGAAGTACTCGGCAAAATGCTGAGTGATACTATTGTGCCGGAAGAATTACGCGAAGCACACCGCATGGGAATGGCGCGCTATACGGGACCAGATCATAGTACCATGGTGGGCAAAACCATTGAAATATGGGCTCAGCATAAGAATGGTCAAAGCATTGATGTAGCCATTCGTATTTCGCCTTATGAACTGGATGGACAAACATTCTTCATAGGATTCATCCGAGATATAACGGAAAAGAAAAGACTGGAAACACGCCTGCAGCAATTTAATCGTGAACTGAGCCTGCAGGTGAAAGAAAAAACAGAAGAGCTTACCGATATCCTGGATCGTATTACCGATGGCTTTATTGCCGTGGATCATAACTATGTGTACACTTATGCCAATAAAAAAATTGGAGAAATCACGGGTAGGAAACCTGAAGAGTTGATAGGAAAAAAAGTATGGGAAGTGTTTCCCGATGCCGTTGGCAGCAAAACCTATCAGGCTTTCTTGCGTGCTATGGAGCAGCAGGAATATATCACCAACACCGATCATTTTGAACCCCTGCAGCTCTGGCAGGAGAACCATATTTATCCGTCCAAAAAAGGACTCTCCGTATTCATCCGCGACATATCGGCGCGTATGCGTGCAGAAAAGGAGATAGACAAAGTGCGTTCACTGGCGGACAAACTGATTGACAGTTTACCTGGGGTATTCTATTTCTACGACGATAAAGGCAAATTCATTCGCTGGAATCAGCAGTTTGAAGAAGTAACGGGATACAGCAGCGAAGAAATAGAGGAAATGCATCCATCGCAATTCTTTGCCGATGATCAGAAGGAGTATATCATTGAAAGGATTACCCACGTTTTTGAAAACGGAGAAAACGATGCAGAAGCGGATCTGCTGCATAAGAACGGAACGCGAACTCCGCATTATTTCAAAGCCATACGTCTGGAATACGACGGCAAGCCCTGCCTGCTGGGAACCGGCATAAGTGTAACGGAAAAGAAAAAGGCGGAAGAGGAGCTCAAACTTTCAGAACAAAAATACCGCTTGCTTTTTCACAGTAATCCCCTGGCTATGTTTATGCTGAGCCTGCCGGATTACCAAATCATTGAAGCCAATGAATCCACGCTGATTCAATATGGCTATACCCGCGAAGAATTTCTTGCCCTGGATGTGTATAAGTTGAGGCCCGATGAGGAAATTGACAAATTCAAAAAATATACAGACACTGCTTTCCGGGGTATTCATTATGCCGGTGTATGGCGCCACCAGAAAAAAGATGGCACCATTATTTATGTCAATATTGTAACACACGATACCTGGTACGAAGGAAAACCGGTGAGACTGGTGCTGGCAAACGAAGTGACGGAGCAATACCTGGCGGAAGAGAGGCTGAAAGAATCCTATGATAGCATCAAGCGGCTTACCGAGCACCTGAATAGCGTGCGCGAGCAGGAGCGCCTGCATATCGCCAGGGAGATCCACGATGAACTTGGTCAGCTTTTGACTGTTCTGAAAATGGACGTGTCCTGGCTCAACAAAAAATTGCAGGCATCACCCGACAATGTGAAAGAAAAACTGGCGGAACTATCCGGCCTGCTCGATACCACGGTAAAGACCGTTCGCCGGATAAGCTCCGAGCTAAGGCCCAGCCTGATTGATGATCTGGGTCTGGTAGCCGCGATGGAATGGCATATGGAAGAGTTTGAAAAAAGGTCGGGTATTGATTGCCTGGCACAGTTGCCCGACAGGGAATACAATCTTTCGGATAATATCAAAATCGGCCTTTACCGGATTTTGCAGGAATCACTCACCAATGTGGCCCGGCATGCCCAGGCAAAAAAAGTGAGCGTAAAGTTGCAAAAAACAGATAATCAACTAATTTTAACGGTAGAGGATGATGGAATCGGCTATGATGAGACAAAGCGAAACAAAAAAACCCTGGGGTTGGTAGGAGCGCGAGAGCGGGCAGAGGGTTTGGGTGGCAGCTACAGCATTGAGGGCTTTCCCGGTGTGGGTACCCGTGTGCAGGTAGCCATACCCTTTTCGGAACAAACCTGAACCAACCTAACCATAGATAAGGTTTATGCTTAAAATTCTAATCGCTGATGATCACGCCATTGTGCGGCGGGGTCTGAAACAGATTCTTTTGGAAGAATATCCTTCAGCCCAGGTAGGGGAAGTGGCCGACGCAGAAAGCCTGGTAACGGAAGTGGTGACTAACGAGTGGGATATCATCATCTGCGATATGAATATGCCGGGCCGAAGCGGCCTGGATGCGCTTAGCCAGATTAAACAAATAGCACCTCAAATACCCGTGCTCATTATGAGTATGTATCCCGAAGATCAATACGCCCTCCGTGTATTGAAAGCCGGCGCTTCGGGCTATCTGGGAAAGGAAACCATACATGAACATATCATCAAAGCCATTCAAACGGTGCAGTTGGGTAAGAAATTCATTACTCCGGCCGTAGCCGAAAAACTGGCCGATGCCGTAAGGGAAGACAGTGAAAAAGAACCACATGAACTCCTTTCCGACAGGGAATTTGATGTGTTTAAATTGCTGGCAGCCGGCAGTTCCGTTTCCGAAATTGCCCATCAACTTTCGTTGAGTACCGCTACGGTGAGCACCTATCGTACCCGCATCCTCAGCAAGATGAATATCCGCAGCAATGCCGAACTCACCCGCTATGCTCTGGAACGGAAGCTCATATAATTGATCCAAATCATGTAGTAATAATACTACACAACTCTAAAAGGCAGTGCTACAAGGGCTTTTGTTTGCCATTTTTATCTTGTACGCGGTATTGCAGCACCTTATCCTGTCGACTGCATTACCACCAGCTATATGCTTAAACTGATTGTTGCCGACGACCACGATGTGGTCAGGCAGAGCTTAGTGCAGTGCCTGGTTGAAGAATTTTCGCCTGTGCAGGTGGAAGAAGCGGCTGACGCCACTGCCCTGATTGCACTGGAAGAAATTGGCGACTGGGACCTGATCATTTCTGACCTGGCTATGCCAGGCGGCGGAGGTATGGAAGCATTGCGAGTGATACGCGAAAAATCTTCTGATGTTCCTTTCATTGTCATCAGCACCTACCCTGCTGAGCAATACGAAAGCCGGGTGATCAAAGCCGGCGCACAAGCATACATTAGTAAGGACCAACTACCTCATGCACTTATTAATGCCGTTAAGAAAGTTGTTCAGCAGCAATAACCAGCAGTTTTCACTACAATTACTTCCATGTCGCTAAGTGCTTACCTGTAGTTTTTCTACTACAGGCAAACAATATTTATTCATACGGCATATTCTTTCGTTTTACTATTGTAAATGAAGCACTATAAGCTTTTCTTTGTTGTCAGGAATAAGGCACACATCCAATTACTATCCCATGAGGAATAATAAGGTTTCTGTTCTGATTGTAGATGATCATCCCTACTTCGTGGACCGTATGCGCGGTTTATTGAACGAAGTAGACAACATTGATCATATCGATACCGCACACAATTTCTCCGACGCTATGCAGTTGCTGGAGGCAACGAAGCATCAGGTTGTTTTACTCGACATCAGTATGCCCGGTAGAAACGGAATTGATTTGCTGGAGCAAATTAGCCGAAAAGAAATGGGCTGCACGATCATTATGCTTTCCAACCTTTCGGCCACTTACTATCGCCAGGAATGCAAGAGGTTGGGCGCTCATTACTTTCTCGATAAGTCATCCGACTTTGAGCTGGTACCGGGCATAATAAGCAACGTGCAATTAAACTGATGACACTGACCCTAAAAATCCAAAACAACCTTAGCGAAAACCACGGAGAATGAAGAAAAGCTGGAGCACATTGAAACAAATTATCCGCGACTCGCGCGCGGGCAAAGAGCTTTTCCTCTCACTGATAGACAATAGTGGCCAGATAAGGTCGGCCAACCAGCAAATGCTGCGCGGTCTTGAGCTGGCCGATCCCCGACAGGATGCTGTAAACTTTATGGATCTGGTACACCCGGTGAACCTGGGTGAACTGCAGAAACTACTAAAGCAGGCCCAACAAAAGGGTAACGCCTTTGAAATAGAACTCTATATCCGCAACGGACATTATCACCCCATGAAATGGCAGTTCAATCCGCTGGTAGATAGCCAGGGAGAGATTTCTACCTATTTCTGCCTCGGGTATCGTTTACTGGATGAGCAAAGACTACATCGCTTCAATTCCCTTGTAAAAAATCATTGCCAGCTAATCATTGAAGGTTTGAGCGGCGTTTTGTTTCAGGACGTGCATGGCGAAATTATTGCCTCCAACCAGAAATTGGCATTCATGTTTGATACCACCCTCGAGCGGCTTTACCAGGTACGGAATGTGGCTCAACTTTGGGATAGCCAATGGATTATTGAAGACGAGGAAGGACATGCCATACCCTACGAGGAATCGCCCTTCCGGCTGGCACAAAAATCCGGTGTGGCACAAAGGAAGATACTGGTAGTATCATTACCCAACGGAAAAAAACACTGGCTGCTTTTCAATAGTCAGATTTTAGCCGAAGAAGAACATAATGGGCAATTCGCTGTTGTTTCCAGCATCGTTGACCTTACCAAAGAGCGTGAGCTGCTTAGCGAACTGAAAGACCGGGAGCATTTGATGAATGCTTTTCTGCAAACCACACCCAACCTGGCCTGGATTGTAGATGATGATGAAACCCTGCTCTTTGCCAGCCAGGCTTTTCTGGATTACTTCCACCTGACCGAAAGAAATGCAATAGGCAAGAAAATCAGCCGAATACTCCCCTCCAATATTGTTTTGTCGCTATACAGTCATCACCTCGAAGTGCTGGATACCGGAAAGCAGGTAAAAACTACACAACAACTTGAACTGGCGAGCGGTGAAAATATCGTTTCCCATATCAACATTTTCCCGATTGATATGCCATCCGGCAAAAGATTGTTGGGAGGCCAGTCGGTGAGCATACCCGACAAATCGAAACTGGAAAAAGAATTACATAAGGTGCAGGAGCGGCTATGGACCCTTAGTCGCGCCACTTCCGACGCCATCTGGGAATGGGATATGCAAACCGGTCAGATCTTCCGCAATGAAACTTTGATGGAAATGATCGGGTACCAGGTTGACAATAGTCGCGGACTTTCCTGGTGGTTGCGCCGTGTGCATCCGGACGACAGGAATCGCGTAGCGGATAAAGTAAAGGAAGCCACCGATCATTTGCAGCAATCCTGGCAGGACTCCTACCGTTTCAAATGTGCAGATGGCTCATATAAATACATCCAGGACCGTGGCTTTGTAGTATATGAAAATGGGCTTCCTGTAAAAATGATTGGCTCCCTACAGGATATTTCCGCCGTGAAGGAGCTGGAGACAAGGCTCAACGATGAACGGCTGCAGTTGCAGAAATCCATATCTGAAACAGTGATTGAAGTAGCCGAAAATGAACGCACGCGTATTGGTCATGAACTACACGACAATGTGAACCAGATTCTGAGTACGGCTAAGTTATTTGTGGATATGATTGCCGTTTCTTCTCCGGATCAGCAGGTACTGAAAGATAAGAGCAACGATTACCTGGCCCTCGCCATAGAAGAGATTCGAAAACTATCACGCGACCTTGTTGCGCCGCAATTGAAAGAAGAGAAACTGGTTGACAGCATTCGCCTGCTGATTGAGGATATAGAAATGACGCAGGAAATGGAAATCCGTTTCAGCCCCAGCCCCGACGCGGAAAATCTGAGCCAGGGTAAAAAGGTGACCCTGTTCCGCATTGTGCAGGAACAACTGAAAAATATTATCAAACATAGCCAGGCCAGCCGTACCGATATTCAACTGGATCATACCGGTGACTTTATTCGCCTGCGCATAGTGGACAATGGCCAGGGCTTTGATCCCCGCCAAACTCATCGCGGCATCGGTCTTTCGAATATTTATGAGCGAACCAAGTTCTACAACGGAACGGTTGAAGTGGACGCCGCACCCGGCAAGGGTTGTAGCATTACGGTTTCGTTGCCGCTGGCGGACTAATTCGCCTTCACGCTCATCAGTGATTGTGGCCAGCCATTGGGTCGTTTCCTTTCTTGAATACAAATTCGCTGTGGAGCAGGTAGGCTCCCGACATCACTACCACATCCCCTTCGTTCAACCCCGATAGAATTTCAACCTGGCCAGCCGACTCTGTACCGATCCCTACCATCACCGGTTTAAATGTATTGTTGGCTGTTTGCACCCAGGCAGTAGCGCCGCGGCTATCGCGAATCACCGCATCGGATGGTAATAACAGCGAATTACGCTTTGGGCTCGCCAGCTTCACATAAGCGGGCATACCCGGCTTTAATCGATGGTTTGAATTGGGTACTGATATCCGTAAAAGATTGATACGCGTATCGGGATTGATTTCCGGATTAATGAACTCAATTCTTCCATTTAACTCCATGCCACCCAAATCAGGTATTTGCACACTGGCGATGCTGCCGTGATTGATCATCCACATTTGCGACGTATATACCTGTGCTTCGGCCCAAATTGTTGAAAGATCGGCCAGCGTCATCAATGTTCCGCCTTCCATCACATAATTCCCTTCCGTAACGTCTATTCTTGTAATGTAGCCACTTTCGGGGCTATAAAAAGTGGTGAGCGCTTCAGCCCTGCCAGCTTTTTCCAGTTCCTCTATTGCCGTTTCCGACATTCCCCAAAGTAATAACTTAGTTCTTGCGCTTTGCAATAATTGCTCAAAATCGATGATGGTTTCGTTGGCAAAGCTTTTCTTTCTTTCGAGTGCAAGCAGGTATTCCTGTTTGGCATTGTTCAGTTCTTCGCTGTAGATGGCATACAGTGGGGCGCCCCTGCGTACATAATCACCTTCTGCCTTGTAATACAGCCTGTCGACGCGCCCCATTACCCTCGCACTTATAGAGCGGGTGCTAGTCTGGTCGAAATTTAGGGTGGCGGTCAATACAAGCTGATTGCCTATGCTGCCTTGTTGAACAGTGTCGGTTTGGATATTGCCCAAACTTATCTGCTGATCACTAAGCTGTAGCTCATCTTCTTTCTCACCTGCCCTTTTCCTTACCGGGGTCAGATCCATTTTGCAGATGGGGCATTTACCCGGTTTATGCTCTACAACCTGGGGATCCATGGAGCAGGTGTAGTATATGTCGGGATCATGCGCCGTTGCAGGTTTGTTGTTGCAGGCCAACAGGCTCAGCCCTGCCGCAAAGAGAATATAGATCCACCGCTTGGCGATGGGTTCTGACTTGTTTCCAGCCTTGAAATAATCAATTAACAGCATCTTTTTCATTGCTCCGATTTTACTTTTATGAAACTTTCACTATCCGTGAGAAACTGGGCGTTGATGGCCACTTCATCTTTGTCCCCCAACCCTTCCAGTACCTGCACATAATCGTTATATACAATACCGGTTGATAGTTTCGAAGCGCGAAACCCATTCCCTTCCTTCAGGAATACCACTTTGTCCATCCCCAGCGATAACACAGCAGTACGCGGCAACCATCTCGCTTGCTTTGCGTCGGCAAATACAGTAGCCCTCACCTGGCTTCCAATGGGGATTTTGAGTTGCCGATTGTCGAAATAAACCCGTGCGGTCAGGGTTTTATCTCCTTCCCGAAAAAAGGGTTCAATGAAATCAAGCCGGGCCCTGAAATCCTTTCCGGGCGCGGTTTCTGGAACAATTCTGACTTTATCGCCCTTGCCGATTAGCGATTGATGTTCCGCAAAAAAATTGAGTACAGCCCATGCCCTGCCCGGATCAAATACCGTAAACACAGTTTGTGCTTTTTGCACATACATTCCTTCCTTGATGGACAATTCGCCTGTAATTAGGGAGATGTCGTTCATGGCATTGATATCCGGCTTCATGTCGCTGCCGTTCCCCGCTTCGTGTATATGACCGCTATAAGCACTGTAAACCGCCACCTGGTATGCGGGCTTTCCCGCTGCAATTACTTCCTGTAATTGTTTCGGGCTCATGCCCAGCAATAGTAACCTTTGTTTGGCGGCTTCTGCCATGGCTTTGTTATCGGGATCGTTTCGCAGCAGAAAGAGCAGATTTTGCTGTGCCGTCACCAACTCTGGGCTATAGATATCCATGACCCTCTGACCTTTGCTTACCTGTTGAAAGCGATACCGAACGTATAATTTCTCAATTCTCCCCGTAATGTTGGATACAATACTCCCGTTGTGGCGCGTATCGTAGGTGATTTTTCCCAGCGCTTCTATTTCCATTTCCATTTCTTTCCGCAGCAGCCGCGTTACCGGCACAGAAGAAAGGATAAACTCATCTGTTGGCTTAAGCAGGGTTTGCAGGCCATCGTCTGCGGAGCTTTCGTGTCCGGCATCCATCTTCACCAGGTCCATACCACATTTGGGGCATCGACCAGGAACTTTGCTGAAAACCGAATCTTCCGGCATAGGGCAGGTGTAGAGCGCGTCCTCCATATCGCCAGTATGGTCGGCATGATTTTCACTCTTTCCATTACCGCATGCCAGTAAGCCCAACAGGAGCAAAGCCGGTAGAAGTAGCAGCAGAAACTTTTTCATTGCCTGAGATATTTTAGTTGTGGAAGCTGTTATTATTTTGTTTCAATTAATCGCTCAATGGCTACCTGCAAACTCAAAGCATCGGCCAGTAAGCTGATGTATTCAAGTTGCTTATTGTTGAGAACTTCCCAGGCATCATATAGCATAAACAATTCCTGGGTATTCTGCTCATAGGCCAATTGCATGCTTTGGTAATTTTTCCGAAGCGCCGGGATTATTTCCTGCTCATACAATTTCAACTGGCTGGCTTTTAGCCGAAGCTCGCTTCGCATACCATAAGCCATGCCGCTATACTCATTCACCAACATTTTCTTTTTCGACTCCAGAGCTGTTGCCTTCCATCGCAGGCTTTCCATATTCGCTTTATTCATTCTGGATGACCAGCCGGCCATGGGAATCCGTATCATAGCCATCAGGTTATACTGCAAGGGCTGACCGCCAAAGCCTATCATATTTTCGTAGCGGATTCCAAACTGTGGTTTCAACGCCGCGCGTTCCGATTCTCTTTTGAGTTGCGTAAGGTCAATTTCACGATCAATGGAACGTAAATCGCTCCGCTGCGCATAAAACAGCGTGCTGTCAAATACCAGGTCATCAAAATTCTTTAGCTGATAGCTGGTATCAATGTCAAATTCCGTCAACGCTTCACGTCCCATCAGGCTGTTGAGTCGGATCATGCGCTGACGAATTTCATTCTCATACATCAACTGCCTGTTCTTCACTTCAGCACGGGCGGCCCTGGCTTTGTAATAAGCGCTGATTTTTTCAAGGCCATTACGGTACCGGATCTCGGCATTTTGAATCATGAATTCGAGAATCCGGTCGTTTTCTTCCAGAACCCGCAGGTTTTTTTTCAACAATATCCAATCATAATAAAATTGGCGGGCATCAGCTACCAGATCATTGAGGCTGGCATTCCTGTTTTCCTTTTCCACGGACGACATGGCCTGCATATAGGCTTCATCCGCGTCCAGCTTTTTGCGGTTCGGAAACATTTGTTCAGCCGACAGCATCACCGATCCCATTCCCGGCATATCACCTTCCTTTCGCCAGCGGCTCACGTCGTATGGCGTCATAAACTGGCCAATGCCTAGCTGTGGTGGCATCCAGCTACGGGCACCCTTCGCGGCTTCGTCCATACTACGGATTTCGTTTTCATACATACCCACTATCGGGTTTCTCGCCTGAATACTATCAATCACTTCATTCAATCGCAGAACCTGCGCAACAGCTATTGTTGTTAACAGCAGCAGTAAAGCCGCGGTAATGATTAGTCGTTTCATTATTTTCAATTTAATGCTGTGCGTCCAGCACTTCAATTTTTCCATATTTTTTTAGTTCATATTCCTTGGTCATCAGGAATATGATGGGTGTAACCAGTAGAATATGTATGGCCGAGGTAAATACGCCACCGATCATGGGTAGCACAATGGGTTTCATTACATCGCTACCCACTCCGCTGCTCCATAGAATGGGTACGAGGCCAAACAGTGAAACAGCCACGGTCATCAGTTTTGGTCGCAGGCGTTTGGCGGCACCGGCAATTACGTACTCCCGCAGATCGGCACGGGTTATGCTCTCGCGTGAGTTGCCCTTTTTTGCCACCAGTTGCTGCATGGCATCGTTGAGATAGATGACCATTACGATGCCCGTTTCCACTGCCAGGCCAAACAGGGCGATAAAACCAACCGCCACCGCTACCGACAGATTTACATCCCATATATAAATCATATACGCACCGCCTATCAGGGCAAAGGGAATGCTGATCAAACTGAAGAAGGCCTCACGGATGGAGTGAAAGGCAAAATACATAGACAGGAAAATGATCAGCAATACTACCGGCAGTATCATCTTCAGCGTTCGTTCACCGCGAATCAGGTTCTCATACTGTCCGCTCCATTCCAGAAAATAACCTTTGGGCATTTTATCGATCATCGCATCCAGTTTTTCGTGCGCCTCTTTTACCGTACTGGCCAAATCTCTCTCCCGAACATTAAAAAGTACCGTTCCCCTGAGCATGGCATTTTCTGAGTTGATCATGGGCGGTCCTTCCATCAGCGCGATATCCGCTACAGCTTCCAGGGGCACTGGACCAAATGTCATGGTTTGTACCTGCAGGCGCTTAAGTGCCTCCAGGTTGTTGCGAAAGTCCTGACCATAGCGCGCATTCACGGAAAAGCGTTGCCGGCCCTCGATGGTGGTAGTCAGCTTCATGCCTCCGAGCGCGCTCTCAATCACCGTATTTACATCGTCAATACTCAGGCCATAGCGACCAATCTCCTCCCTCCTGATGGCAATATCGATATACTTGCCACCCGTAATGGGCTCCACATACAGGTCCTTCACGCCATCAATTCCTTCCAGTTGCTTCTTGATGATTTGGGCGAAAGCATAAATACTATCCAGGTTTTGTCCATATACTTTTACCCCAACATCGGTGCGTATGCCGGTTGAGAGCATATTGATCCGGTTGATAATGGGTTGCGTCCATCCATTGGTAACGCCGGGAATCTGCAATTTTGCGTTCAGCTCATTGATGATGTCATCCTTGGTCATGTCATCCCGCCATTCTGATTTCGGCTTTAGCAGTATGATGGTTTCAATCATACTTATCGGTGAATTGTCGGTGGCCGTATTCGCCCTTCCCGCTTTGCCGAGTACATGATCCACTTCGGGAACGCTTTTTATGATTTTATCCTGCACCTGCAGCAGGCGTTTCGCTTCGGAATTCGACACATCGGGAAGCGTAACAGGCATAAACAAGAGCGAACCTTCATCGAGGGGTGGCATAAATTCGCGACCCAGGCGCATGAGCAGAGGAATACTGATCAGCAATGCCAGCAGGTTAATCCCTATCACCGTTTTGCGCCATTTCACACAGAACCGAATGACCGGTTCGTAGATTCTTTCCAACAATCGGTTAACCGGATTGGCGCGCTCATTCCTGAACCTTCCTTTCATAAAAAAAGAAATCAATACCGGCGCCAGGGTCAATACCAATAGTGCATCCACAACCATTATGAAGGTTTTGGTATATGCCAGTGGATGGAAAAGCTTGCCTTCCTGACCCGTTAATAAGAACACGGGTAAAAAGGAAGTGATGATGATGACCGTGGAGAAGAATACGCCCCTGGAAACCTGTTTACAGGCCCGCTCGATGATGGACATTCTTTCCTTTTCGGGAATCCGGTAATAATCCGGCCCGGCGGCTTTTCCTCTCGCAAAGATTTTATTTAGCCATTTCATGGTGCTATGATTTTACCGGTTTGTGTTGTTCCTGCCATTCGGCCAGGTTTCGATAGGCGTTTTCCGACATAATAATGCCGTTATCGACAATAACCCCAATCGCCAGAGCTATACCTGTGAGCGACATTATATTGGAAGAAAGTCCAAAGGCATTGAGCAGGATGAAGCTGATGGCGATGGTGATGGGAATCTGAATAATGATGCTTAGCGCGCTGCGCCAGTGAAAGAGAAACAAGATTACGATCAGCGTAACCGCGATCATTTCCTCCAGCAACTTTCCCTTAATATTATCGATAGCCGCCTCAATCAGTGTGCTGCGATCGTAGGAGGTTTTGAATTTTACTCCTTCGGGCAGACCTTTTTCCACATCTTTCATTTTCTCCTTCAGGGCGTCAATCACTTCGCTCGCGTTTTCTCCATAACGCATCACCACAATTCCCCCTACTACTTCACCTTCACCATCGGCATCAAAGATTCCCAAACGCAAATCGCCACCCATCTGCACGGAACCAATATCCTTTACGCGAACCGGCATGCCGTTGTATTGATCGATGGGAATATTCTCCACATCTTCCAGGCTGCTGATATAACCCAGTCCGCGAATTACATAGGCCATTCCCGACATTTCAAATTTTCTGCCCCCTACATCATTATTGTTCGCTTTCACCTTATTCATCACATCCATCAGCGACAGGTTGTAGAACTGGAGCTTTACCGGATCCACCACCAACTGATACTGCTTTTCAAAGCCGCCAAAGGAAGCCACTTCGGCCACGCCTGGCACCGTTTGGAGGGCAAACTTGATATACCAATCCTGGAGGGCGCGTTGCTCACCCAGGTCCAGTTGCGGCGCATCGAGGTGGTACCAGAAAATATGACCTACTCCGGTTCCATCGGGTCCCAGGCTGGGTGTTGCTCCCGCCGGCAACAACCGCTGGGCAAAATTGAGGCGCTCCAATACCCGGGTTCGCGCCCAGTATATATCCACCCCCTCTTCAAAGATTACATACACGAAACTCATTCCAAACATGGAAGAGCCCCTGATATTGCTGACTTTCGGAATACCCTGCAGGTTACTCACCAACGGATAGGTAACCTGGTCTTCTATCACCTGCGGACTTCTACCCATCCATTCTGTAAAAACTATCACCTGGTTTTCGCTCAGATCAGGGATGGCATCGATCGGATTTTTTTTCACCGCCATAATACCAAAAAGAAAGATGGCGGTGGCGATAATCATCACGATGAAACGGTTGCGTAAGGATAGCGCTATCAATTTCTGAACCATTAGAATAAAATTGGCATTGGTAAATTGTGCCGGTCGCTGAAGTTTATTGAATAATTTCTTCTACCCTTCCACAGGTGAGCATCTCCGCTCCGAAATAAGGATTCTTCACTTCCTTCATTTCGCTTAGCCACATGCCTCCTTTGTTGTCGTTGTACATGGGGCAATGATCATGATAAATGGGCCGACCAGCACCAAATGCTTTCACCATTGCATAAGCGGCATCGCTCATATGCGAAAAATGCTGTCGTTGTGCACTGATGTCTCCTGATTGCTCTCTTATGGCCTGGGCAGCATCTTTCAGGCCGGTAATATGCTGGTTGTATAGATTTTTCTGTTCGATGGTAAGCAGCGACTTGTCGAGCTGTCCAATAGATGCCAACAATGTTTCGCCGGCTCTGGCTGCGCCTGCCGAATTATCCGCTGCCAGTTCATTTTTGAGGTGGAGATAGTGATCAATCATCTGACTAATAGCTTTGGAAGCATTGGCATCTACCTGGGTAAAGTAAGCCTGAACGGTTTTAGCAGAACCAGCTTCATCGGCTGCCATATGGCCATTGTCATGAGCTTTCATATCATGACCGTCATGCTGATTTTTTTCTGAACTATTGTTGCAGGCGGCAACAAACAAAGCTGTAACGGCCGTAGCCATAAAAAAAATCTTTTTCATGTGTGTGATTTATTAAATGAAGAAATAAATGATAAAAGAGGGAATGGGGCCGCGCGAAAAGCGGAGAAGGACGGCATACACTACTGCCAGTAGGCAGGAGCTTCGCAGACCTATTGCATCAATAGAGGGAGTATCAAATCAGGATAGAACAATAGCGAATATAGCTGGCAACGCGCCCCGATCGGGGTGGTGCATGGCTTAGCGGGAACTCCGTGGCTTGTGAAGCAATTTTCGGGAATGTATGGGAAAACAGTGTGGCAACCGGCGCTTCCTGCTACCATATTAGTAGTTGAAAGCTGATGTCGATCGCCTTCTGATCGGAACTGTTTTTGATAAATTGCTGTTCATCGCGGCAGCATCCATTGTCGGTCTCCTGCGCTTTTTCCATGCCACAGCCGCCGCAGATCTTCGACTCCTGCTTACCTACTGTCCAATCTGCCAGCTCACCCATGCAATAATGTATATTGATGGTAGCCCCTGCAGAAGAAACCAGGTAAAGTAGCGCGAACGATATGGCCAGTAGCTTTTTCATGAGAGAGCGATACAAAAGTAGAATTTAAACCCAGCAATGCGTTTATAAAATTCGGAAAAGGATTTATAAAATTTGGCGGATGACGGCACGGCTACTTATTCGGATGCCGAATGCCAACCAGTAAACAATTGAGGGTAAGGGTTGTAGCCAGTAAAGAAAACAACTAAACCGGGACCTGGCCCGGCTTAGTTGAAACAGGCTGGTTTTCATTGCTCAATGGTTTCTGCCTTAAAACCTGTTTTACTGATGGCTTCAATGATCTGGCTGGCTGAAACGGGTGATATAGGGCTAACCGTTAGAACCTTATCTGGATTCTGCACATCTACCTGCCAATTGTTCTCGCCCAGCAGTTCATTCAAGGCAGGGGTAACCTGCGCCACACAGCCTGAACATTTGATGGTGGTTTTGAATTGTTGTGTTTCCATGTTATATCTATGATTAATGATGAATAAATATGATTCCGATTTATAAAAGCGAAGTCATGCTTAGCATGGTAAAACTTTTATAGTTGAATTCTGGTCCATTTTAATCGCAAGCTGTTGCTTACCACACTTACACTACTCAGGGCCATGGCGGCGCCCGCGATCATGGGATTGAGCAGGAAGCCAATGATGGGATAAAGCAGGCCGGCAGCTACCGGTATACCGATCAGGTTATAGATAAATGCCCAGAAAAGATTCTGCCGGATGGCAGCTACCGTTTTACGGCTCAGGCGGATAGCTGCCGGTATTTTTTGAAGGTCGTTGCTGATCAGGGTCATCTTGGCCACATCCATGGCTATATCACTGCCCTTGCCCATCGCGATGCTCACATCGGCCTGTGCCAGCGCCTGGCTATCGTTGATGCCATCACCCACCATGCCCACTATTTTCCCCTGGCGCTGCAAGTCCTTCACAAAATCATATTTATCCTGCGGCATCACTTCCGCCTTATAATTTTCTATCCCTGTTGCTTTGGCTACTGCCGAAGCCGTTTCGGCATTATCGCCGGTGAGCATGTACACGGCTACACCCATATTTCTGAGCTCATCGATGGCCCTGGCAGAGCCCGGCTTTATTTTGTCGACAATAGATAGAATGGCCATCAGCTCTTTACCCTTTCCAAAAAACACAAGGGTTTGTGCTTCGGCTGCCCAGGCTTTCGTTCTGGCAGCATCGTGATGCGTGAGCGTCGCGCCATGATCGGCCATCAACTTATGATTGCCCACCCAATATTGTTCATTTTGATACTGTGCTTCGACTCCTTTACCTGTTATACTTTCCAGTACTTGAAGGTTAAGTAGCGATGAGTCCTTCTCCAGGTAAGCCACAACAGCGGAAGCCAGGGGATGTTCACTCGCGCGTTCCATACTGTATAGAACTTGCTTCTGCACCCTTGATTCATCGCCCATCCAGTGAATATTGGTAAGCGAAGGTTTTCCTTCCGTAATGGTACCGGTCTTGTCGAGAACAACAGCATTGATCCGATGGGCCTGCTCCAGGCTTTCTGCATCTTTGATCAAAATGCCGTTCTCGGCGCCCTTTCCCACTCCCACCATAATGGCTGTGGGAGTGGCCAGTCCCAACGCACAGGGACAGGCAATCACCAGCACCGTTACCATGGCCAGCAGGCCCTGTGTTACGCCATTATCTCCTCCCAATATCCACCAGGCTACCAGTGTAAGCAGCGCAATCAACAATACGATGGGTACGAATATGCCTGCAATCTTATCCACCAGCTTTTGCACTGGCGCTTTGCTGCCCTGTGCTTCCTGTACCAGTTTTATGATATTGGCTAATAGTGTATCACCTCCCACTTTCGCGGCCATCATTTGAAAACTGCCTTTCTGATTGATGGTTCCGGCAAACACTTCATCATCCAATTGTTTCAGTACCGGCACGGGCTCACCGCTAATCATGCTCTCGTCTACATAACTACCACCTTCCACGAGCTTTCCATCTACCGGAATTTTCTCGCCCGGTTTCACCAAAAGCCTGTCACCTACTTTCACATCGGCAAGAGGAATATGCATAGTATGACCACCTTGGTGGACGATGGTAACCGTGCCGGGCTGCAAACCCATCAGCTTTCGGATGGCAGATGAAGTGCCGGCTTTTGCTTTTTCTTCCAGCAGTTTTCCCAGCAGAATAAAACTGATAACTACTGCGGCTGCTTCAAAATATACATGCGCATGCAAGCCCCTACTATGCCAAAACTGGGGATAAACTGTATTGAAAACACTAAATGCATACGCTATTCCGGTGCTCAGTGCCACCAGGGTATCCATATTGGCACTCTTATGCCTGGCCTGCTTCCAGGCATTCACAAAAAAGTTGCGGCCCAGCCAAAGCACCACCGGCGTACTCAAAGCCCACATAATATAGTTGGCATAGGGAATATTCATAAAGAACATTCCGATTATTACCACTGGCGCCGTTAGGATCAGGGCCCCAATTGTGCGTTTCTTCAAATTTTGGAACTGGGTTCGGTGTGCCTCCTCCACGGCTTCCTTTGCCTCGGCATTTTCCTCCACCATCATGTCGTACCCAATACCTCTTATGGCCTTTTGCATAGCCAGGGGATCCGTAATACCGGGAATGAATTCAACCTGTACCTGCTGCGTTGAAAAATTAACCGCCGCTTTGGTTACCCCGGGCAGGCTGTTAAGAATAGATTCCACGCTCACGGCACAGGAAGCACAGGTCATGCCGGTAACGGGAAATGACTTTTTCAGGATGGCTATGCCATATCCAAGATCCTGTACCGTCTTTGTGGCGTTCTGAATGATTTCCGCATCGGCAGGCGCTTCTATCACTGCTTTTTGGTTGTTCAGATCTACCCGATGTGATTGCAGGCCTTCCACTTTCGACAGGCCTTTGTCCACAATCAGGGCGCAATGCTCACTTTCCACGCCCAGCAGGGGCAATTCGTATAATTCAATTGGCTGTTTCATAATTTTCGATTAACAGCCTAAAGTTCCGAAGCCATACTGCCAGGGTGTTTACAGAATTTTGATTTTGATTTATATAATCCCGAGATATAGATCAGTAGGGGACTGATGTTGGGTTGTCAAAACTTGAAAATTGCCCTATCCTTGCAGGGTGAATGCAGCAAATGGTCAAAATAAGTTAAGGGAAATTGCCCTGGTTTTCCTTCGCCTGGGCTTCCTCGGATTTGGCGGACCCGCCGTTCACATCGCGATGATGGAAGAAGAGATAGTCCGGCGACGCAAATGGATTACATCGGAACATTTTCTTGATCTTGTCGGCGCAACCAACCTGATTCCGGGCCCCAATTCCACAGAAATGACCATGCATTGCGGATATGAACGAGGCGGCTGGAAGGGTTTGTGGATCGCAGGATTGTGTTTTATCGGGCCAGCCATACTCATCACTGCTGTTGTAGCCTGGGCTTATCAGCGATACGGACAATTGCCCGATGTACTTCCCTTTATTTATGGTATCAAGCCGGCTATTATTGCCGTTATTGCTATTCTGATGTTTCGGCTGGCACAAAAGGCGGTGAAATCAATCTGGCTGGGCTTTCTGGGCCTCGCGGCCATCATGCTGGCCTGGATGGGTGTTCACGAAATAGCCCTGCTTTTTGGAATAGGCGCCCTGGGTATGTTGGTAAAAGTTTTTCTTCAATACCGACAAAACAGGTTGATGGGGCTGGCGCCATTGATTCTGTTGCAGGCAGGAGCCGTTATTGCCGACGACAAGCTGGTTAAGCTCTTCTGGATTTTTTTGAAAATAGGAGCTACCCTATACGGCAGCGGTTACGTGTTGTTTGCCTTTATGGATGCTGAACTCGTGAGTCGTCACTGGTTAACCACGGCACAACTAACGGATGCCATAGCCGTTGGTCAGTTCACGCCGGGGCCGGTATTTTCATCGGCCACCTTTGTGGGTTGGCAAATAGCGGGTTGGTCGGGTGCATTGGTAGCCAGCATTGCCATATTTCTGCCCTCTTTTTTGTTTGTAGGGCTATTGCGTCCACTAATACCGGTACTCCGCAGGTCAAAATGGTTATCGGCTTTTCTTGATGCGGTAAATGTAGTGGCCGTTGCGCTGATCTTCCATGTTTGTTTGCAAATGGGTGCCGACTCTATTCAGGATTGGCGCAGCACCGCCATTGCGGTGCTGGCTATTGTTATTACCTATAAATATCCGCGGCTTAACAGTGCATGGACCATTCTGGGTGGGGCATTGTTGGGCTATATACTGTGGCAGTTCTGATTTTTAGGCGTTCTGCAGCGTTCGCCCAGGTTATTCCTCCTCCGGCCCTTCACAATCCATTTCCACCGTAAGCTCACAGCCTTTGCCGGGGGCGGAAAGAATGTGCAATTCGCCGTTGAATAAGGAGGCCCGGGTTTTCATATTCATCAATCCCACACCTTTCCGTTGCTGATTCACATCAAAGCCCACTCCATCATCGGCAATTCTGAGCTGAATGCGGTCATCCACTTTTTGCAAATGCACCGTTACACTATTTGCTTTTGCATATTTCAGAATATTGTTGAACTGCTCCTGCACTATGCGGTATATGGTCAGCTTCAGTTTGTCCGACATCAGGGATTCGTCTAGCTGATGGTAAGATCGCGAAATATCGAGGCCACTGGTTTTACGGGTGCTGGCAATAATATGATCCAGTGCCTCCAGGAGGGCCGATTCATTGAGAGAGGGCGGTATCAGCGCGTGCGAAAGATTGCGGATTTCATTGATTGCACTATTAATCAACTTATCCGTTTCTTCAATAAAATTACCATTCTCCTTTACTACACTCTTTACCAGGCCGAGGTAAAGCCGGGCGCTGGCCAAAATCTGATTGATATTGTCGTGCAATTCAATACCTATTTCGCGCCGCTCATGTTCCTGGGCAGAGATGACCGCATCGGTTACCACCTGCTGCCGGGCCAGACGCTCGGCTTCCAGGGTAGCTTCCAGTTCCAGCTTCTCCGTTACGTTCTGTTCCAGCAGCAGTACCGCCTCGCTACCGTTGAAAGATACCAGGTGAGCGGCATGCTCCATCACTATTACTTCCCCGTCGCGGCGAATCCTTCTCGACAGGCCTTTGTTGTTTCCAACAATACCTTTCCGCATATTCTCCACCATGGCGCATAGCTGCTGCATAAATGTTTGCTCAGCCAGTATTGAGCTGATGGTCAGATTGCAGAATTCATCCCGGCTATAGCCGTATTCCCGCTCGGCGGTCATATTCACCTGCAAAATCTTTTTGCTGTCGGGATCCCAAACCAGGATGGAGGCCGGCGACACTTCAAACAGACTCCGGTAGCGCTCTTCAGATTGCTTAAGCAGGTATTGACTGTTTTTGCTCTCTGTGATATCCGTTTCAATGGCAAAAAACTGTTCCAATTCCCTGTCTTTATTAAAGATGGGTTGGCATTGAATGCGCAACCAATATTCTTTCCCTTCCTTGGAATAATTGATTATCTCCACCTCAAATGGTTGCTGGTTCCTGATGCGCTCCCGCATATAAGCCACCGTTTGCGGATCAGTTTTAGGTCCCTGCAAAAAGGAGCCAGGTGTCTTTCCCATCGCTTCTCTAAAACCATAGCCTGTTATATTGGTAAAGCCGCTATTGACCCAGATAATCCTGCCATCCCGATCAGTAATTACCACCGCATTGGTGGTTTCCCGCGCAATCAGGGATAGCCGTCGCAGCTCATTTTCGGCCTTGAGCTTTTCTGTAATATCGCGCGAGTTGAATACCAATCCATTTACAGCAGCATCATTGAGCAGGTTCAGCATCTCCGTTTCAATCCAGCGCCATTCGCCTTTGGCATTGCGGAAGCGGAAGGGCGCGGCCGTAATCTCCGTTCCATTCATTAATTGCCTGAACGTTTCCTGCAGGCCGGGTATATCCTCTTCGTGTACAAATTCGAGATGATCTTTCTTCAACAGAAATTCCGGTTCAAAACCCAACACAGGTTTACTGGTGGGGCTTATATACTGAAATTTTCCCGTGGCGTCAAGGATCCAAATCAGATCTGATCCACTCCGAACCAGGGCGCTCAATCTTCTTTCACTACTCGCTATACGCTCGTTAGCAATTCGCCTGTCAGTAATATCCCAAAATGTACAGACCAATGCGTTCACCAACTCATCGTGGAGCATATTGGCAAAACCCTTTTGGTACCAACGATAATTTCCATCGGCATGCCTGATACGCAGTTCCAGTTGCAGCTGCTGATCCGGATTAGCCAACACCTGCTGAATTGCCTGTTCACAAGCTGGAAAATCCTCAGGATGTATAAGCTCCGATTCATTCCTACCAATCACTTCATTTGCCTCAAACCCTAATATAGCCTTTACAGAATTGGTGCAGAAAATAATGCTGCCATCAGGCTTGATGAGGGCTTTGGCGGTTGGACTGTTTTCAGTAATGACCCTGAATAGCCTGTCCTGTTTCGACATGGCTTGTCGTACACGACTACGCTCCAGGCTGTAGCGTACACTCTTTACCAGCAAGGGACCATTGATCTGGTCTTTCACCAGGTAGTCCTGCGCGCCCAGTTTCAGGCTGTCCATTCCAAATTGCTCATCACCCATACCGGTGAGTACGATCACTGGAATATAGCTGATGAAAGGACGCATCACTTTCACTGATTCCATCCCGCTACTATCAGGCAGAGTAAGGTCAAGCAATATCAGGTCGTACTCATGCGTCCTCGCAAGTGTCATGGCTTCCCCCAGGCGTTGAGCATGCGTAATAGACAATTGCCAGGGGCCCTCACGCAGGTATTCACCCACCAGGAAGAAATCACCGGGGTTGTCTTCCACAATCAGTATGCGTAGCGGTCCGGAGCTTTCCATACTATTTTTTTACGGGTAGTTGTACTATACTAATCCAGAATTCTTCAATAGAGCGAATTACCTGGATGAACTTTTCAAAATCCACCGGCTTGGTAATATAGCAGTTGGCAAAGGCATTGTAAGAGTCTTTAATGTCTTTTTCTGAGGACGAAGTAGTCAGCATCACGACCGGAATGGTTTTGAAACGATCATGGTTCTTAATATAAGCCAGCACTTCCTTCCCATCCATTCTGGGCAGGTTTATGTCGAGTAAAATAAAATCCGGGGCTATGGCATCCTGAAAGGCACCTTCTCTGTTAAGGTATTGCACGGCTTCCTCCCCATCGCGTACCACGCTTACGGTATTTTTCAGCTTCACGTCATTGAACGCTTCAAGGGTGAGTATGATATCACCCTCATTGTCTTCTACCAATAAAATGTGAACCGGATCCATATTGATTTTCGGTTAATTAGCAATATTCAGAAGGATAAGGCAGGCTATTTTTAATGTATTCCCGTTGCGATTGAAGGGTTTTTCGGGCAAATATTACAAGTTAAATCAATTTTATCCAGATTAGCCAGGTTCTGCAGGAATTGTAAAAGAAAAACTGGATCCTTCGCCTTCTACAGAGCTCACTGATATGCGGCCACCCCATTTTTCTACCAGTCGCTTACAGGTAGCCAGTCCTATTCCAGAACCCTCATATTCACCTTTCCCATGCAGGCGCTTGAATATGATAAATATCTTATCAAAAAAATCCGACTTGATGCCGATGCCGTTATCGACAACACTTATACGCCAGAATCCGGGAACCCGATCCGCCTTTACCATTACTTGTGGCTTGCCGCCGGGAGCCTGGTACTTGATGGCGTTCGATACCAGGTTGATGAGCACAGTGCGGATAGCGGCCTTTGGCAATCTAACCTGGGGTAGATCATGCCAATGCAGATCCATGCTACCCTTATCCAACTGGGGTTGATAGTTTTTGGAAATCTCCTCCATGATTTCCTGAAGCTCCACATCCTCTGGCTCTCCACTTTGCCGGGTAGCCCTTGAATACAGCAGCAAATCATCTACCAACTGATTCATACGCTTTGCCCCATCTGCGGCAAAATGCACATACTTGCGTGCCGTATCGTCAAGGCGGTCGCCATAGTTTTTTTCCAAAAGTTTCATAAATCCGTCAATCATACGAATGGGTTCCTTCAAGTCATGCGAAGCCATATAGGCAAACTGTTCCAGCTCCACATTCGACTCTTCCAGCTTTCGTCGGCTTTCTTTTTCCCGGGTTATATCTTTCAGTTGTATGATGAGCTGTTGTGGCGTTCCATCCTCATGACTCACAAAGGCCATAGACTGCTTCACCCAAATAGCCTGGCCACTGGCCGTAAGCATTTCCTTCTCCCGTTCATTAAATTTTTCCTGCTTTTGCATTAGCTGCGCAATCAGGCGTAGGTCTTCTTCATATTCGCGTGCAGGGGAAAGATCGGCCAGCCTTTTCTTTTCCAGGGTATTTGCATCATAGCCCAGCATTTCGCAGATTCTGCGGTTTACCCGCGTACAATAGCCTTTTTGATCTACAAATATTTTTCCAATGGGGGCTTGCGTAAAAGCCACTTCAAATTCACGTTCCTTTTGTTGTAGCTGCAACTGGTAAGCCATACGCATACGCCGGGTGTTGCTGTACCAGGTCCAGATCAGCAGTATGATCGCTATAAGTAGCACAGCCAAAAATCCAAATAAGTTGGCTTTTGTAAGCCAGCTAAGAGTAACGATACGCTGCTCGCGGGCATTCATTAGTTTATCTTCCAGAACCGTTAGAGTTAATGAAATATTGAGGTCCTCCTCTTCGTTTTCCGAAGATCCGATATACTTGCTTAATAACTTTTCATTGTCATAAAAAGGTCGATTCATCAGGCTGTCCAGGCGGCTTATTTTGGCTTCCAGTCTTTGCCGGGCGATCTCCCTACTTTGATTTAGCTCCTGATCTATTTCAAGCGACAACAGGCGCTGCATGTTTATACGCAGTCTGTTTTTTTCTTCCTGGTATGCAATGCGATTATGCTCCTGGCCCGTGGAAGCAAAATGAAACGCTTCGCCAGAAATGCTGGTTTCAAGTATCTGTATTCGATAAGTATTACTTATTGCACTTTGCAAATTAAATATGGCATCACGTTCCTTAAGTTGCATCAAATAGGTATACAAATAGATACCCCCTGTAATTACAAGCAGGGCAATAGATACATATAGATAAACTTTAAATACCGGCGCTTTCATTTACAAATTTCATTTGGGGATAGTAAAGTAAAAGCTGCTTCCACTATCAGGGACGGATTTCACCCAGATCATTCCACCCGCGCGCTCCACAATTTTCTTGCAGACGGCCAGGCCAATACCGGTACCCGAGTATTGCGTGCGGTTATGCAAGCGTTGAAAGATCACGAATATCTTATCGAAATACTTGGGATCGATGCCAATGCCATTATCCCGCACTTCAAATAGCCAGTGATCGGCCTGTTCCAGGGCATGTACGCTTACCGTTGGCTGTTCAGTTCTATTATATTTCAATCCATTGCTGATCAGGTTTTGCATGAGCTGGAAAAGCTGGGTACGATGCGTTTTAGGTAATACAGGCAGAGGGCCTGTGTCCACCACCGCGTTCTGCTTTTGTATGCGTTCACCCAGCGTATAGATTACTTCCTGCACCACCTGGTTCATATCAGTATCGTCCAGGTCATCTTCTTTTGAATCGAGACGGCTATAATCGAGCAGGTCTTTAATTAAACGTTTCATTCGTTCGGCGCCATCAACAGCAAAATCGATATAGCCCTGGCCAGTTTCATCGAGTTGGGTATTGTATTTCTTTTTCAGTAATTGCAAAAAGCTGCTCACCATGCGCAGGGGCTCCTGCAGATCATGCGATGCCACGTAGGCAAAGCGTTCCAGCTCCACATTCGATGCGGCCAGTTCTTCCGTTTTACGCAGCAATTGCCTGTTCAATTCTTCCAATTGCTCCGCGCTCTGCTTAATGGCGGTTACATTTTTGGCAAAACAGGCTACACCGCGCACATCTCCTACCTTATCAAATATAGGCGTGAAAGTGATGATTGCATGTTGTTTTTCCTCCTTTCCCGGATAAATGAAGGCATCTTCCACACTGAATCCTTCGCCCGACAAAGCTTTTTGATAACGCTGATGCCAGAACTCGCTCACTTCCTGCGGAAAGCTTTCATCGTACAAGAGCATACCTTCCACCACCTGCTTGCCCGTTAATTGCGCGATGGAATCACAAAACGCCCGATTAGCCGATATGATGCGCATATCGCCATCCACCGACCATATAAGATCAGAAGTACTATTGATCAGCGTATCGAGGTTTTGCTGAATCCGGATGATTTCGTTTACCTGTTCTTTTTGCTGGGTAATATCCTGGGTGGCACCAATCATTCGAATGGCTTCACCCTGCCCATTGCGGATAATAGTTCCTTTATCATATACCCAGGCATACATTCCGTTTGACTTCAAAAAGCGGTACTCTTCTTCCCAGAAAATTGCTTCGGGGTCACTAAACACTTGCGCATGGGAAGCCTGTACCCGCGGTAAGTCTTCAGGATGTACTCGTTTGGACCAAAACCCGGGATCATTGTTGGCATCTTCCTTATCATATCCAAACAATGCCGTAAATCCATCACCGGTTCTTACGGTTCTACCCGTTACCAGGTCCCAGTCCCAAATTGCATCGCTGGTGGCGCGGGCTACCAGGTCATATCGCTCATTGCTGAGGCGGATAGCTTCATCGGCCTTTTTTCGTTCGGTAATGTCCTTAAAATACACAGAAAGACCATCCTGGGAAGGATAGGCGCTCACTTCTAACCAAACATCCAATGGCGGAAAAAATTCTTCGAAGTGAACGGATGTTTTTTCCGACACTGCTCTATGATACTCAGAATAAAACTGCAGGCTCATGGCATCTGCAAATTTATTCCAGAGGTTCTGGCCCAGCATTTCCGCACGCTTGCGTTGCAGCAAACGCTCGGCTTCCCTGTTCCAGTAAGTAACCTTCCATTCGTGATCCACCGAAAAGAAGCCATCGGTGATACTTTCCAAAATATTGGTAATCCTCGAATTGTAGTCCAGCAGACGGCGCTCCAGCTTTTTCCGCTCCCGGATATCGGTATGCACACCAAATAACGCAATTTGTTTCCCTTGCTCATCCATCACAGGGCCGGCGCTCAGATAAAAATCAATCAGCTCACCTGTACGACTTCGCAACTGCACATCGCCATTCCAGTATTTGCCAGAACCCAGGGTTTGAAACATCGCTCGCGCCTGCTCTTTGTCTTCATACAGATCAATGGCATCTTCCATTCCCTTAATCTCGCCTTCGTTTAACTGGATCAGTTCATTAAACGACTTATTCGTATAGACTTCGCCGTTAACGATATTAATAATGCCGATTCCATCGCGCGACATTTCGATCACCTTCTTATACAATAGCAGGCTGGTCTCTGCCTGCTTAAGCTCTGTAATATCCTTTCCATAGCCAAATGCCAGTCCATCGGCGGTAATGGGCGTGGAACTACTCCAGGAAATCCATTTCCAGTTGCCATCTTTTGTACGATAACGATTAACAAAGGAATAGGAGACCCGGGTGCTTGTCGCATCCTTGATTTCATTGAGGGTGTTGCTCAAATCATCAGGATGCACAAAATCAGTAAAGGGACGAGACAACATCTCCTCTTCCGAATAACCCAGTAGTCGGGTGAAGGCAGGGTTTACTTTTTTGAAATAGCCATCGGGACCCGCTACACAAAGCAATTCAGGGGCGTAGGTGAAAAAGCGGTTAAGCTCGGATTCCGATTTCTTCCTTTGTATATCACCTGCAATTTGTGCCAGCAGGCGCTTACCCATCAAAATGGGAGCAGCGGCTGTTTTGTTTAGATTCGATTCATAAAAAACCAGCACGGCGATTACCTGACGATTGAAATGCACCGGTATGGCTGTAGCTCGCCGCAACTGGTTGGCATGAGCAAAGTTTTTACGCTTATAGGCATCATCCTGCTGCAACTCGCTGATGTAAAGCGGTTGTTCGTTTTCCCATGCCCAGCCGGGCAAACCTTCACCCTTCACAAAAGCGATACCCGCATCATTATCGACTACCTGATTCGTGATGGAGTAGATAGCGCTCAGCCTTATGAGATTTCTGTCGCTGTTTACCACCCATACCTCCGCCAAATCCTGACGGAAATGCTGGCAACATTCCTCGAGCATGCTCAACAAACTATTCTCCAACGATTCGTTTTCGGCAAATGCCTGGTTGATCCTAAGGGCCAGTTCGCGCTCATGCTGTACTTCGCGTGTCTCCGTAATATCACGGCTAATTCCTACAATAGCGCTGACTGATCCGTTTGAGTCAAGAACCGGAATTTTGGAGGTTGACAACCATCTTCTTTCGCCATTCGGCAATATCAGCGGCTCCAGCTTGTTGTAAATGGGCTCCCTTGTTTGGAGCACTTCCCAATCATCTACAAGATAGATTTGCGCAAGATCGGCAGGCATCAACTCATCCAATCGCTTACCAATCGTTTCTTCCTCAGTGGTTGCGCCCAGCAACTGAAGCATTTTCTTATTATTCAATATATGCCGGGCCTGGGCATCTTTCACATACACATAATCGGGCAGGGTATCTACCAGAATACGCAGCAAATTCCTTTCACTGGCCAGCCGCAACTCAATTTCTTTCAACCTCGACACATCCGATAAAGCGCCAATCATCCGCAAGCCCCTGCCCTGCTCATCCCTTATCACCAGTCCTTTGTCAATTACGTAGGCATAGGTTCCATTCGCACGCTGAAACCGGTATTCCATGGTCCAGAGCGATTCCTTCGTTTCTCCTATAAATCGGGTTACATCGGCAATTACCATTTCCCGGTCGTCGGGGTGAATATGATCTGACCAGGAATTAATGTCTACATCATTACTTTCGAGGGTATAGCCAAATAAGGTCTCAAATCCATCGCCCCAGTACAGGTGGTCCGTTTGCAGGTTCCAGTCCCAGATGGCATCGAAAGTGGCTTTTGCTACATATTCAAAGCGCTCGTTGCTTTGGGCCAATTGCTCGGTGGCTTTCACGCGCTCGGTTACGTCCATCGACACAACCATCATCACCTCCCTTCCCTGGTGGGTGGTCATATGTCCCGATACTTCCACATGCAATAGTTCGCCATTTGCTTTACGATGCCGCCATTGTCCAAAGTGAATGGTGGTTCCGGGAGTGATATTTTTATTAATGTCAATCAGGCGCCCCACATCCTCCACAGGCCTGATATCCTTAATGGTCATTGATAAAAACTGTTCGCGCGAATAGCCGTACTTTTTGATGGCGGCTTCGTTTACTTCGAGAATTTTCAGACTATCCAACTCATAGATCCACTTTGGCATGGGGCTCTTCATGAAAAGATAGCGGTACTGCTCCTCTGACTCTTCGAGACGGCTCAATGCCAGTTTACGCTCGGTTATATCCTGTACGGTGCCTTCCAAACGAATGGGTTCACCCGCTTCGTTACGGATAATTTCTCCTTTTTCATGCACAAAGCGTGTGCTACCGTCGGGCAAAATAATGCGGTGTTCAAAATCCAGTTTACCCCCGGGTATCCAGGCTTCCTTCTGCCTTGCATAAAACTCTTCGAGGTCATCAGGATGAATTGACTTAATGAAGAATTCATAACTCGTCTCTGTCTTTTCAGGGTCCACTCCCCAGATAGAATAAACCTGCTTTGTCCAAAACAGCTTTTGGTTCAGTACATCAAGTTCCCAGTAACCCAGGCGTGCGATCTGCTGTGCAGTTTCCAGTTTTTGATTGATGGAAAGAATGCGTTGCTCTGTTTTCTTGGACTCGGTAACATCACGCGAAAAGCAGGCAACACCAATGATCCCTTCTGTGCCGTATATGGGATTGAAGCGAATCTGGGTCCAGGTTTCCGGATAGTTTGGTCCTGCGGGAGTATGAATTTCTGATTCAAAAGCTTCGCCACCGAGGCAACGATCGTATTGCATCTTCCATAGATGAATAAAATCGTTCGGGAAATTCCCAAATAGCAAAAGGTTATCGCCGGGTTTCAACTCCATTCCAGTCGACTGCTTCAGGCTTTCCACAAAGGCACTATTGGCGGCAATCAGTCTGTAGTCGGGGTCCACGCTCCACACCAGGTCATCGGTACTATTGATCAGGGCTTCCTGATTAGCCTGGATACGACGTAAGGATTGTTCTGCTTCAAGTTGATCGGTAATATCGGAAGCGGATGCAAGAATAACATTACGACCGGAATAACTTATGATGTGAGAATTGACATCTGCATAAATCAGCGCTCCCGATTTTGTGATATGTCGGGAAATGCCTCTGAACACTTCGGAACCCCTTTCTTGTTGCCAGGGTAGCTTGTCGAGTATTGCATTTTCTTCCTCTGGTTTCATATCCCGCAAAGTCATCTTTAAGAATTCACGCCGGCTATACCCATATCGTCGTATGGCTTCTTTATTCACTTCAATAAACCGGAAAGTTCCAGGCTCAATCAGCCACATGGGATATGGATTCTCCATGAAGAGGTTGCGATAGTTTTGCTCACTATCAAGCAATTGCTGACGGGCTTCCATCTGAGGGGTGATGTCGGTGCCGTAAACGATAACGCCAATAACCTGGTTGTCGGGACTTCTATAGGGCTGCGCCACGATATTCACAAAGCGATTCTCTTCATCTTTACGAAGCGCCGGCCGAACTTTCAGGTCGCGCATAATAAAAACTTCGCCGGTTTTGGCTACATGTTGCAAACCTTTCGTGAGCTTCGTTTGCGCTTCATGAAAGTCCAAGAGTTCAAATAGTGATTTGCCCAAAACCTTTCCACGTCGCACCAGGTTATCGAATAAGGGATTGGTGAATTCCACCAACCAATCCTGCAAATGAAGAATACAAATAAAATCAGGCGCATTGCGGAAGAGTTCGATATACCGAAGTCTTTCATCCGCCATGGCTTTTTTCACCGCCTTACTGGCAGTGCCATCGCGGGCAACGGTATAGTACACCTGATCTTTCTCGTCCCAGCGCGCACTCCATATTAAGGGAATCAACTGCCCGTTTTTGTGGACATAATGATTCTCAAAATTCGTCATATCCTGTCCCTGCCGGATGATGGCAGCGGCTTCCACGGTTTTGCCTATATCTTCTTTATAGAGAAAGTACTCAAAATGCTTTCCCTCCATTTCGCCTGGCTCATAGTCGAGCAGTTTTTTACAAGCCCCGCTCACCTTAAGCCAAACACCATTGGCATCCATTGTACAAATCATATCAAGCGAAGAATCCATGATCTTCCGCAATTGCTCGCGGCTGGTCTCCACCTGCTGCTGTACCAGTATCTGTTCTATCTTCAGGCGAAGATGACCGGCTATGGCCTCAGCCAGCCGATGTTCTTCTACCAGAAAAACGGGTTCGGGAATTGGTTTGGCAGTCCGATACACAATTGTGAGATCCAGCGGGCGCTGTCCCCAAATTTGGGCAGTAGCGCTTAATGTGTACTTGCTTTTCTTAAACCCGGGAGTCGAATATCGCTTGTCCGCAAAATCTATCCGCACTTCCGTTATTTCAGGATATTGCAGACCATCGGGAATCAACCTGACGGCTTCCTCCAGCAAAGCTTCTATACTGTTACTTTGATTGCCGAGACTGGATATTTGGTGCAGGCAGGCCTGCTCCTTTACACGCTCGTTGAGCGAATGCAATGTTTCTTTCAACAAGCGATTGGCGAGTTGTTCTTTTTCCTCCGCCCTTCTTCGCTGCGTATCGTTGCTGGCTGTTACAAATACACCAATCAATTCCCGGTTCTCATCCCGCGCAGGGTGGTATAGCAGGGAAAAATAAAGCCTCCCTTCCCTGGGGTGATCGATAACAACTTCCGAACGCTGGCTATTTCCTTTCAAAACCTGCGCATACAATTGATTCAATTGTTTTTTGCGTGACTGCTGCGCATAATCAAGTATATGACGTCCCCTCTCCACTTCAATTCCAAAATATTGCTTGTACAGAGTGGAAAAGCGCTGATTGTAGGTAATGATCCGGAGCGACGTATCGAGAAGAATAAAGGATTCTTCCGTATTGTTTATCAGCCAGTTCAATTTCCGCTCTACGGAAAACGCTTCCTTTTCCTCGCGGATGATCCACAGGTCAAACGTATTGCCGGCAACAACAATACCCGGGCTAAGGGTTCTTTTAAAGAAAAAGCATTTCCCGTTTTTTTTCCAGCCCCTTAGCAGAACATCTTCTTCTTTTGTCTTTTTTTTGATTTTAGAGCTGGTTTTTCCATCGAGGTCTACCAGCTTTTTGAGCGGCTTATCTATTATGGCTTTTCTTCCCCATCCAAACAAGCGGCATGCGCCTTCATTGGCCAGGTGAATTTTCTGTTGCTGATTGATTAGGATTACGGGTTCGGGGAGTTGCATGAAGATCTGCTCATGCAAATGCCCCTGCCCTCCTGCAAGTTTGGGTTTCTTATCAGGTGTGGCGGCAGCGGGCTTTTGTTTTTTTGGTAACCCGTTTTTCATGCAGCATTAAGTCGTTGGTAAACCTGCCAGTTCTAATTTAACCTATTAAAGTTGATTGTCATAATTTTAGAGCTGTATCTTCGCCATCTGATACGCTCCGGGTTTTAATATTGGGTCAGCAAGATAAGAATGGTGCAAATAACTTATTTGTCAACAACCCGGCTATTTTCGTGTAGCGAAATCGCTACATTGCAAGTCCCCCTAAAAGTTGAGCTTCCATATGAAAAGATTTTTGCTGGTAGATGATCATGAGATTGTTCGCAATGGATTAAAGCTGGTTTTGAAGGAGTTTTATCCCTCCTGCCAGGTTGATGAGGCGGGTAAAGAGGAGGAAGCGATGAAATTATTGAAGGAACAGGCCTATGATCTGACGATACTCGATATTCACCTTCCTGAATCGGATAGTATCCGGCTCACAGAATTTATTCGTAAAACTGCTGCCAACAGCCGGGTGCTGGTTTACAGCATGGGCCAGGAATCCATTTATGCCCGACGTTTCATAAAGGCAGGCGCGTCGGGTTTTGTTTCCAAAAGTACCGGGCTTTCTGACTTGCGGCAGGCGATAGAAACGGTATTGAAGGGTCGCACTTACCTGAGCCAGGAAGTAATAGAGCAGATAGCAGGCGACTTGGGACAAAAGAAAACTGAAAACCCCTTCGAAACCCTCAGCTCTCGCGAATTTGAAGTGGCCACCCTGCTAATGGCCGAACACTCTATCACCACCATCGCCGAAATTCTGGGTATAGGCATATCCACCGCCGCCACTCACAAAGCCAGGCTTTTTGAAAAACTACATGTGAAATCCATTGCAGAGTTGATGAAGCTGGCGGAATTGTATGGGGGGAAGAAGTAGAACGTAGTACGTAATACGTTTTACGTATTACGTTTGGTTTAGGGTTTAGAGTTTAAGGTTTAAATGTTTTATAGGCGCTTTAAACCTTAAACTCTAAACTTTAAACTTAAGAAATTGCTTTCTCCAAATCAGCTATCAAATCCTCCGCATCTTCAATGCCCACACTCAGTCGGATTAGTCCGTCGCTGAGGCCGTTTTTGATGCGTTCTTCGCGGGGAATGGAGGCATGGGTCATGGATGCCGGGTGATTGATCAGCGATTCCACACCTCCCAGGCTTTCGGCCAGAGAGAATAGGGTTGTTGACGACAACACACGCTTCACATTTTCCGGGCTATCATCTTTTAGCTCAAATGAAATCATGCCACCAAAACCGCGCATTTGCCGGCGGGCTACTTCATAGCCTTTATTATCACTGAAGCCGGGCCAGTACACGCGGGCAACCCGGTCGTGCTGGCGCAGCCAGTTGGCAATCTTCTCTCCATTTTCACAATGCTGGCGCATACGCACGTGCAGGGTTTTAATGCCGCGCAATACCAGGAAGCAATCCATGGGACCGGGAACGGCACCACAACTTTTTTGAATGAAGTAAAGTTGTTCACGAAGGCTGCTGTCGTTCATAATCAAAGCGCCCTGAATTACATCACTATGTCCACCCAGGTACTTGGTGCTGGAATGCATCACTATGTCGGCACCCTGGTCAAGCGGGTTTTGCAGATAGGGTGAGGCGAAGGTATTATCCACGCATAGCCAGGCGCCGGCCTTTTTGGCGATCGTCGCCACAGCGGAGATATCGGTGATATTCATCAGTGGATTGGTTGGAGTTTCCAACCAGATCAGTTTGGTGGCCGGGCTAATGGCCGCTTCAATATTGGAGGGATCGGTAGTATCCACGTAGGTAAACAGAATGCCGAATTTCTCAAACACTTTACTAAACAGCCGGTAAGTGCCGCCATACATGTCGTTAGCAGCAATTACCTGATCTCCGGGTTTCAACAGTTTTATTACCGCGTCGGTAGCGGCCACTCCACTGCTAAACGCCAGACCGTATTTACCGTTTTCAATAATAGCCAGAGCATTCTCGAGGGCCAGGCGGGTGGGGTTCTGGCTGCGGGCATATTCAAATCCCTTATTCACTCCGGGCGCTTCCTGCACATAGGTAGAGGTCTGGAATATGGGCGTCATAATGGCGCCTGTAGAAGGATCGGGCTCCGCACCGGCATGTATGAAACGGGTGGCGGGTTTGTATTGATTGTTGAAAGACATAGTGATTGAATTGTGGCAAAGATAGGTTGTTGAAAGTAGTAAGTTGTAAGTTGTAAGTTCTAAGTTTTGAATTGCAGGTATTAAGGAACTTTTACGACCTACTCTGTTCAACTCACTTTCCACTCTCAACCTAAAACTTATAACTTAAAACTTATAACTCAAATGCCGCTCATCCCTGCCACGCTTCCTTTAACATTTTATTGACCGCTTTCTGCTTCGGTATTGTGCTCATGGTTCACGAAGGCAGAAAATGGTTTCAGGTACTCAATTGAATGGTTCAGGAAATTTTAGGTTTTTTTATGAAACAGGACTTGGTTCTCGCTGAAAACCGGTGATGGATAATCGCTTGTGCCGCCTGCCGCAGGGGTCTACTTTAGTGGAAGAAACAACCGAAAAACCTATTCATTATTCTAAATTTTTTGCCATGAAAAAGTTATTCCTCATCGCAGCCATCGCATTTGGCTTTGCCGCCCAGGCCAGTACGCCACCGGCAGAAGTAACCGAAAGAATTCTGAAAGCCTTTAAAGAAACATTCAAAGCCGCCACTGATATCACCTGGCATGAGTATAGTGATTATTATCAGGCCAATTTCCGTGTGGCCGAAGTGCAGGTGCGTGCACAGTACAGCGACGATGGTACGCTTCTGAAAACCATTCGCTACTATGGAGAAGATCAATTGCTGCCCCATATCGTAGCCAAACTCAAAAGCAAATACCGCGGCAAAATCATTCATGGCGTTACCGAAACCACTTCCGATTCAGAAGTCAGTTTTGTGATCAACCTGAAAGACAAGGAACATTGGTACACGGTGAAATCCGATGCGTACGGCAACCTGGAGCAGACTGCCAAATTCAATCGTGCCGACAATTAATGCGGAAATGCTGTTTACAGAAACAGCTCACCCGCTGCCAGATACCGCCAGTCGAATGCTTTGGCTTCATAAGCATCGCTGGCGGTTTCTTTTATTTCAAGCGCTGTAGGTAAAAGTATCTTTCTATTCACCAGTTCCTGGCGAGCCGCCTGTTGCAGTTCGCGCATACCCGCATCCTGCATCCATTGTTTCTGTGGTGGTTCAAAGCCTATTTTATCTTTTCGCCAAACAATCTCCTTTGGCAGTTTTTGTTCCATCGTATTCCTTAGCAACCATTTGGTCCAGCCATCGCGGATTTTGAAGGAGGCCGGAAGGCTGAAAATAAATTCCACCAGCTTATGATCGAGGAAGGGCAGGCGAAGTTCGCGGCTATGGTGCATGGCATTGCGGTCGGCATAACGAAGTAATTCCTCCAGCCCGTGCACACAGGTATTGAAATAAAGTTGCCCATTTAAATTGCGGATCTCCGGCCCGGCATAATACCCCATCCGGCTCTGTTTTTTCACGAATTCAGGATGCAGATGCTCCTGGCGCAGGGCATTCACCAGGTATTGTCGTTCCAGAATAACCGCAGCCAGCTCGGGAAACAGGGCGGCCGCGATATTTCGGAAGCCAAAAGTTTCCGTTACACCCAATTCACGTGCTTTCCTGATCTCACCGCTTTTAAGCAGTTTTCTTTTCTGAAATAGTTCCTGCCAGTACCATTTGTAGTATTTGCCATAACCGGCCAGTATTTCATCAGCACCCTGCCCGTCAAGTAAAACCGTGGTTCCCTGCATAGCCGCCGCTTCCATGGTTTTGAACTGGGCAAAAGCACTGGATGAACCCACCGGCTCTTCCTGCGCCCGGGCCATTCGCCGCCATTCATCGGCCAAATGGGTACCGGAAACGGTAACCAGATGATGCCTGAAATGAAACTGCTCAGCAACTTTTGCCGCAATGGCTGATTCATCTTTTTCATAGCCGGGGAAATGCGCGGTAAAGCTGTTGAATTCCTGGGGATCCTTCACATATTGATGCACCATGGCGGCGATACTGGAACTGTCGAGTCCGCCACTGAGCGATGAGCCCACCGACACATCGCTGCGCAGCCTGCGCTTCACCGACGCCGATAGGAGGGCGCCAAACTTTTCCTGTGCTGCGGCCACAGTAATTCTTGTATCCTGCTCATCGGTGTCGATATCCCAGTAGCGTTCTATCTCCAGCTCCTGCGTGCGCAAGTCGTAAAAAAGACGGCTGGCGGCTGGCAGCTTTTCAATGCCGTTAAAAAAAGTTTCGCCGGGCCTGGATGGATTATCGGTATAACCAATGGTGATGTAATTGAACAGCATCCGTAGGTTCACATCGCGCTGAATGCCGGCTGCCCAAAGCGCTTTCATCTCCGATGCGAAAAGAAATCGGTTCTGGTCGCGCGAAAAATAGAATGGCTTTTCGCCAAAGCGATCGCGGGCCGCGAATAATTCTTCGCGCTGGTGATCCCAGATGGCGAAGGCGAACATGCCATCGAAATACTCCACGCATTCCTCCTGCCAGTAATCGTAGGCCGCCAGGATCACTTCTGTATCCGATGCGGTATGAAAGCGATACCCCTCATTGCTGAGCTGTTTGCGCAATTCCACATAATTGTAAATTTCTCCGTTGTGAACGATGCTGTACTGGGGGTCTGATGTTTCGGACGACATTGCCGGGAAATGCATAGGCTGGGCCGCAGCTTCGCTCCGGTCAATTACCGCCAGCCTTCGGTGGCCAAGCATCACCTGCTGATCGCTTCTGCACCAATACCCTTCCCCATCAGGTCCCCTGTGTGCCAGAGCATCCGTCATACGGTGGAGGTGTACCACACCAAATCGCGGGCTGGTTTGTATAATTCCGGCTATTCCGCACATAATGTATAGAAGAAAACCGGCTTATTGCCAGTCGATGGGCAGTTTGGCAATCACGTCATCCCATGCCATCACCAGGTTGGCACCGGCCTCCTTTTTTTCGAAAGTAATGGTGAAATATTCCAGTCGGGGATTCTCATGGCTCACCGGCACTACAATCCTTTGCACATCCCGCGTGCTATCCTGCTGCAATCCCCAGGTATCGGTATTGTTGTTAATGGCAATCGTCCATTCGTTTTCGCGGGGTATGCAATAAAGTATGTAGCGGCCTTGCGGCAGCAATTTGCCATCGATGCGCACATCGCGGAAAAACTCAATTTCGGTCGACTCATTGGCACCCAGGCGCCAGGGCCGGTCGTAACTGAGAATGTCCACAAAGCGGCGACGGGAAAGATGGGGTCGGCTGTAGATAACCCGGATCAGGGGTTTGGCTACCACTTTGCCATTGGCCATTTTAAGCTTGGGATATTCGAGCGGATAATAGACCATGTCCATCGGCGACCGGTCCGTCACTTCGTAGTAAGGATTATTCTCCACCCGTGGCGTATCGGGCAAAACCGCATCCATGGAGTCTTTTAGTTCTGCAGGTTTGGTTTCGGATTGCGTGTTGCAGGATAGTATGCCCGCCATTACCAGGGCAATTCCGGTCAATCTGGTTAAGTGCATAAGGTCATTAGGTTATTATCGTGTAGGGCCGGTAATGCGGTCTATTGCCGGTGAATTTTCAGGGCATAGCCTTGCTATGGCCGACGGTTGTCGCCAACAAAAATACCGTATATGTATGGAATTGAAGACAACCTTTCCTTTAAATACCCCTATAATAGTGACAATATTGGAGGTTCACGGTCAGGGCGACTGCATTAATTGGTATTGCGTAAGGGCATATTCTCTCGCCTCGGCCCAGAATTGGCGATAATATTCCCGCAAAGCATGGTAATGCAAATCGAGGATCCTAACAGCATCCCTGCTCTGCTCCATATAGGCCGACCGGCGCACCAGACCTTCGAGGCTCTGATGCGTACCATGAAGGTTGCGGTAATTGCTGAGCCAGTCCTGCGACTGCATATAAGGAAACATACGGGCAAACCGTTCCGGAAACCATTTTTCATTGGCTCTCAACACCGCATACACTTCTCCGGCAAAGTGCCGGAGCGATTCCTCGTCGAATTCATCCTCATCTGTTGCCAGAAAATGGTCATATACCACGTCCACCATGGCGCCGGAATATAATCGGTAAGCGGGGCGAAAAAGCAGTTTGGCTTCCTGGTTCACCGGATGTGTATCTGTAAACTGATCGATGGCCCTATGCAGCCGTATGCCTTTTTGAATGCCGGCGGGATAATCGTATTGCCGCCGGCCCTTTACAAAATCGCTGATCATATTCCCCACCAGAACCTCCGGATCGGAAAAAGATAAGCGGGCGTGGGCGAGGAAGTTCATTTTACGTTTTACGTATTACGTTGTACGTATTACGTTTTTGGTTGGGATAAGGTGGTTTTAAATACAGGCAAGGACGCTAAAATTACGACTTAATTACCTTAATAAAGAAGAAGGAGCTGTGAATTACGTAATACGTAATACGTAGTACGTATTACGTTCTTTGGTTTGACTAAGGTTCTTAAGATCCTTAATAAAGAAGAAGGAGCCGCGAAATCACATAAAACGTAATACGTAGTACGTTTTACGTATTACGTATTTAGGAGTTTGTAACTGAGGTTAAACCTGCTACAATTACGATTTATATAACTTAATAAAAAAAAGAACCACAAAACCACGTACTACGTACTACGTAATACGTAATACGTATTACGTAGTACGTATTTGGTTGATTGTAACTGAAGATAAACTTGCTACAATTTCGATTTATAACCCCAATTAAAGAAAAAGGAACCACAAAACCATGTAATACGTAGTACGTAATACGTATTACGTATTACGTACTACGTTCCGCATACATTTTATACGAATAAACCACCGGCACTATTATAGTAATAAAAACCATCCCCATAAACACAAATACCAGCCAGGATGCGGGGAGCAGGAAGGCCAGGATCAGTAGCAGTATGCCGGTACCAAACCACAGTTTGCCTGCCAGGCGATGCGTGAGCCGCCAGTTCTCTTCATTATTCAATGTCCAGGGAAGGCGAAGGCCGGCGAAATAGTTGGGCTTTATATTATACATATAGTTACCCAGTACACACCAAAACACGCCCAGGGCGGCAAAAATCCATTTATACTGAAATTTCAGGGTGGTTTTGCCGGCACTATCCACGATAATAAAAGCGATGAGTGAAACTAGCAGGCTCACCGCGAAAGCTATTCCCTTTAGGCGGCTTTTGTTATCAGCGGCCGTTTTGCGCGGATCAATCTTATAGATTCGGGGCAGGATCAGGAACATAGCTATATTGACGGCCGTGAGCACCCCCACGGCAACCAACAGCTCCGATTTGGCTCCGATGCGGTCGGCTTCCCCACTCGCACCATAATGTACCGGAATCTGATCAGGCAGCCCCGACCAGCGAAACCATAAGTAAACCATTGGTGCCAACATGATTGGCCAGGCCAACTGAAAAATCCATTTTCTCATAACATTTATTTTTTAGCAGAACCAAATTGCATCAGCCACTTCAGTATCTCATCTACTACCGTAGTATTCAGCGAATAAAATATGTACTGCCCCTCTTTCTCCGCCGTCACCAGCTTTGCCTGCTTCAGCAGATCGAGATGGTGCGATATACTGGGCCACGACATTTTGAAATGCTGCGCAATCTCTCCCGCCGTCATATCGCGCTCATGCAGCATTTCCAGTATTTCCCTTCGGGTAGGGTCGTTCAGCGCTTTGAAAATTATATTCATTCCACAGTTGATCCGTTAAACATTTAGACAAATATCTAAATAAAAATTGAAAAAAACACTGTCCGCCTGTAATATTTCCGGAACACCCGTGTATAAATGGTCGAAAACAAAGGATGTGCGGTTAATGAAAGGGAATGGCTGTTAAGACTGTTTAACAGCGCCTCCCATTAATCCCTTTTGGCTTGTAAAGGGCTGTAACCCGCGGTAGTTTTGTGTCGTCATACATACCAAATGACAATTTTTTAAAAACAATTAGTCACCTTAAATAATTAGAATTATGAAAAAGATTATCCTCAGTCTGGCTTTCGCGATCGGTAGTATCGCCGCTTTTGCCGGAGAAGAAAATGTAAACGCCGTTGTATTGAAATCCTTCCAGCAGGAATTTGCCGGAGCGGAAAATGTAAGCTGGACAACCGGCAAGAACAGCTACAAAGCATCTTTTGTACTGAACAGTCAGTATGTTGTTGCTTACTACAACTTCAATGGCGATTTGATGGGTCTTACCCGCAATATCAGCTCACTCGACCTGCCCCTGGGCTTGCAGACTGAACTGAAGAAAAATTACAAGGGTTACTGGATCTCCGACCTGTTTGAAGTTAGCAACCAGGAAGGCACCAATTATTATATCACCCTGGAGAAAGCCGACGAAACCCTGATCCTGGAAGCAGGCAGCTATGGCAAATGGACCGTGTACAAACGCGCCAGCAAAGCCTAAGCCAGTCAGCTACCGGAACAAAAGCATAAGCAGTTAGTTTTGGTGTGTGGTAAACGAGCCCCGTTCTCAATGGAGGCGGGGCTTTCTTTGTTGATTTGTTTATTTGTTGATTCGGTGATTCGTTTTTTTGTTTAAGGTTTAGAGTTTATGGTTTAAGACTTTCTGTAACAAATCAACAAATAACACCCCACTTCCTACTTACTACTTACTACTTACAAAGTATACAAAACCAAAAAGTATAGCCATGAAAAAAATCACAATTCTCCTGCCCGTATTGTTGGCAGTAAGCCTGATGAGTTTTGCAGCTCCTCATACTGGTGAAGAAGATCGCGCGAAGCTGAATTTTGCCCGCCAGTTTGCCGGCGTTGAAAATGTAAAATGGTCGCAGGTTGATGCCGAGTACCAAAAGGCGAGTTTTCTTTGGGGCGGACATCGCACCGAAGCTTATTTCGACAAGAATGGTCGTTTTGTAGGCGCCATCCGCGGATTGTTTTATCAGCAACTTCCGCTTGCTGTTGCCAGCACCGTTGACCGCAAGTACGAAAACCGTGTAATCCTTTCAGTGCGCGAAATCAGCAATGCAGAAGGTACTTCCTATTCCGTATTGATGGATTGGAAAGGCAAACGCTATAACGTGAAGCTGCAGGCTGACGGTGGAGTACTGTCGGCAGAAGTGGAAAAGTGAAGTTGATTTGTTGAACTGTTGAATCGTTGAATCGTTGAATTGTTGAACTGTTAAAGACAGGTGAAAGAAATGAATCTAAACCTCTAACAATTCAACAATTCAACGATTCAACGATTCAACTTTTCCTCCTTTTATTCCACCAGATCAACGTTCCTGTTATTGGTAGGCTTGTTGCTACCAGGCAGGCCAGGAAATAGAGCAGCTTTGTAAAGCCGCCATACACATTGCCCACATGAATCGCTTTTATGGACCCGGCGATTCTTTGATTGATGGGTTTCTCCCTGAAAATATCTTTCTTTAAAACTTGTCCGCTGTATTGATCCAGCGTGAGTCGATCGGATGCGGCCGGAGCAAAGAACCCGGTTTTGGTTTTGCTGATGCTGACAACGCCATTTGAATCGTCAGGGAAACTAATATTGTAGTTGCCTTCATAGTCCAGTTCCTTATCGGCCAGGGAAACAAATTCACTGATGGAAAGCCTTTTGGGCAACAGACTATCGCCAGGGATTATAGATTGAAGAGGCTTTTCCTTTGGCGCATCTTTCGGTTTGTAAGTACCCAGTGTTTTCTGTAGTCCTTCACGATACCAGGGAAATGACCACTGCGGGCCCGTGAGCCCCATCAGCAAAAGAAAGAACAAGGAATAAAAGGCCAATGTATTGTGCAGATCATGGTTCACCCTTTTCCAGCCGGCACGCCACTTGATTTTGAGACCCTGTTTCCAGCTTTTCAGTCGTTGCGGAAACCAGATCACCAGGCCGGTAATGCATCCAAGCGTAAAAATGATGGTGGCCCATCCGGTGATCTTGCTGCCCAGTTCCCGGTTGCTCATGCCATTAAAGATGGGTTCCTCAATTCTATCGAGCAATAACCAGCGATGTAAGCTGAACATCGTACGCATGAATTCTTGCGTACCGCTGCGTTCATTGCTGTTACCGACAATCTCGCCCGTATAGGGATTCACCATATACCCCAGTCCGCCCCGGCCTCCGTTCTTGCTTTGCACATTGAAGCGATAGGTTCTTTCCGGATCGGCCGGAATGGATACGCTCGCTAAGGGTGCTCCTGCTTCCGCTTCTACCATTGCCGCCAGTGAATCCACCGGCAGCGGCCCTTGCCCGCTTTTCACTTCCACCTGGTACAGGTGCGGGCTTGCCATTTCGGTGAGCTCTGTATTGTAAACATAGATGGTGCCACTCAGGCATACGGCGATCACAATTAATCCGCTGCTAAGACCCAGCCAAAGGTGTACATCGTTGATAAATTTCCGGATTCGGGGCCATTTCGCTTTTTGTGCCTTCGCCTTTTCCATGCCTGCTTATGTTTAGAGCCGCTTAAAAGGCATAAAAAAACAACAGGAAGTTGAATGCCCGTTTCCGAAAAAGGAAATGATCTTACGAAATCGGGAAAAGCGGAGGGAAAGGCCACAATTCATTGATTCGGAATATCCCATTCAATGTAGTTCAGTCGTTTGCTTATAGCTGTAAGTGAGAGGAGTAAGTCGTTTCCATCAGGTAAGTTTCCTGTCACCATATCTTTGAATGCACCAGTGTATTCAGAGCGAATCTTTCGCCAAACTTGTTGGGGGTCATTGAAAATAATCGCATCTTTTGGATGTATGCTTAGCCACTTATTATTGTTTCTGAAGCTATTCATGTCTTCTTCCCCAATATGTCTAATCATTATTTCGAATTGATCTCCCGACAAAAAATCCTTTATTTCTGAGGTTTGCATCAGTTTATGTAAGTCGTAAATATGTCTGATTTTCAGTTTGAGGTCATCTATTGCAGTATTTGAATGTGAAAACCTAACCAAGCTCATTATCTTCTCACAAAACGTCCTTTCAATACAAACCGCCTTCAATTCAATTGGTTGTAAATCATACTCCTCAACCAGGTCATATTGCCTTCAGTCTATTTCGCTGCTGATTAGCAGTAGCATTTTTGTCTTGAAGTAGCACAATGTCTATATCCTCTGAAAATCGGTCGATCAAAGAAAAGCACTTGGATAAAGATGTTCCTCCTTTGAAAACACAAAATGTCCCAGTTGGCCCTTTAAATATTTGCGACAATGCAACCGTAACCCAATAATCTTTTTCAATGAATACTTCCGGAATAAAAATACCCCGACTACCAAATTGCTGGGCGGTGGCAATTATTGCCTGCTTAAATAATATTTCATTTAGGTGTAGCTTCATTGGATATACCAATTGCGTGCATTCGGAAGTTCGGTTTGCGGGATATTGAGCTTGTAAACCGATAAAGGGTTCAGGCTCTTGGATAGCTTTTCCGTAATAACTTTCTCTGAAACGATATTTTCAAGAATGGCTCCTAATAACGCCCGAACCCGGGGAGGATATTTAAGCGAAAGAGTAGCTAAGTCTCTCCTTTCCTTTTTCGTCAGCTTTTCCAGTAAACCGGTCAGGCTAATTAGAAACTGTTCAATACTTCTATCAGGAATCCTTCGAAAATCCTTAATCACATCCAGGATCTCAAGTAATTTGAAATTTTCATCGTTCACATCTGCATAACACTTTACTGATTTTACTTGAAGGTTGCCAACTCTTGCAATTATCCGCTTGTCCCTACTGGCAATCCAGATTGTTCGAGATAGTTGGGTAGTGAAATGAAGGCGATTGAGGAGTGATGGGCCAGTAATGTAAGCTATGCGCTTCCCGTCTTTGAATAAATAAGCATTCAACTGCTGATCTTCGCTGGGGCCAATTTCGCCAAACTGCGTATACTCAGGTTTATAATATTTGCCAATACTGAGCTTTTTCAACTCGCCCTTTTGTACCATTCGGCTTATCGCCTTAGCCGCCGCCAGGTATGCGTCATTTGTAATTTGAAGCTCAGCCATGGTAAATACAATACCTGGCCGCATTGACTTCACGCAAGTTGATATTTTATCAGTAACTGTCATATTCACCGACAAAATTACAAAACTGATCAAGATTTGTCAAGTATTATGCATAGTTTACTTGACAATTTTCCATCATTCTTTTGAATTCTTTCGGCTTCTATTCCGCAATCATCTGTAGATAGCTCACGGATTCATCTCCCCCTTTTCCCTATTTTTGCTGCATGAAAAAAGGACCTGTTTCGCAGTTTATTGCGCATCATTATCGCCATTTCAATGCCGCCGCGCTGGTAGATGCCGCCAAAGGTTATGAACAACACCTGCTGGAGGGCGGGAAAATGATGATTACCCTGGCCGGTGCCATGAGTACCGGTGAACTGGGTATTTCCCTCGCCGAAATGATCCGCCAGGACAAGGTGCAGATCATCAGTTGCACGGGCGCCAACCTGGAAGAAGATGTGATGAACCTGGTAGCTCATTCGCACTATAAAAGAATACCCAACTACCGTGACCTTACACCCCAGGAAGAATGGGACCTTTTGGAAAATCATTATAACCGGGTTACTGATACCTGCATTCCGGAAGAAGAAGCTTTCCGCCGACTACAGAAACACCTCGTAAAGCAATGGAAAGAGGCCGAAGAAAAAGGGGAACGCTATTTTCCGCACGAATTTTTGTACAAAACCGTGCTGAGTGGCGACCTGAAACAATACTATGAAATTGATCCTAAAGACTCCTGGATCGTAGCTGCGGCGGAAAAGAATATCCCCATCGTGGTACCCGGCTGGGAAGACAGCACTACCGGAAACATATTCGCCAGCTATGTAATAAAAGGTGAGCTGAAAGCCAGTACCGTAAAAAGCGGCATTGAATACATGGTTTGGCTGGCCGACTGGTACCGTCAAAACTCCGATGGCAAAGGCGTGGGCTTTTTCCAGATTGGTGGCGGTATTGCGGGTGATTTCCCAATCTGCGTGGTGCCCATGATGTACCAGGACCTTGAGTGGCATGATGTTCCTTTCTGGAGCTATTTCTGCCAGATCAGCGACTCTACTACTTCTTACGGCTCATACTCTGGTGCCGTTCCCAACGAAAAAATTACCTGGGGCAAACTTGACATTCACACCCCGAAATACATCATCGAAAGCGACGCCACCATTGTAGCACCATTGGTGTTTGCGTGGATATTGGGATGGTGAGGAAAAGTTTAAGGTTTAAAGTTTAGAGTTTAAAGTTTTTGCGTTAAACTTTAAACTCTAAACTTTAAACCTTAAACTTCTTAAAATCCTCTCGGCGGCATTTCCAGTTTCTTGTCTCTCTTCAGCATTTCTTCCCTGTTTGCCATTTCCAGCGCAGTTTGATAAATTAACTGGCCGCGCTTGGCCATCAGGGGATAATTGATCTTGTCTGGTGTATCCGTGGGACGGTGATAGTCGGCATGTACACCATTGAAGTAGAAGATAACCGGTACGCCTTTTTCAGCGAAATTATAGTGGTCGCTACGATAGTAGAAGCGGTTCTTATCGTTGGGGTCGTTATACTTCCGGTCGAGCTTCATCTTCGTATACTTACTATTCACCTGATCGGTAATAACGGCCAGGTCGGAGCTAAGCTTGTCGTCGCCGATAATGTACACATAGTTCAGCGAATCCTTGTCTTTCTGATACTCTTCGCCTACGCGGCCCACCATGTCAATGTTCAGGTCAACCGTGGTTTTTTCGAGGGGGAACAAGGGATTATCGGCGTAATAAGCAGAACCCCAAAGTCCTTTTTCTTCTCCACTCACGGTCATGAAGATGATGGAGCGGCGGGGACCCTTACCAGCTTTCTTCGCTTCGGCAAATGCTTCGGCCAGTTCAAGAATGGTAGTGGTACCACTTCCGTCATCGTCCGCACCATAGTAAATGGTACCATCAGCACGCTTACCCACGTGATCGTAGTGGGAAGTAATCATCACGTATTCGTCTTTCTTGTCGGCTCCTTCCAGTACGCCCAGCACATTCGACGCGTAAGCGGTGCTGGTTTCCTTGGTAAAGCCCAACTCGATATTGGCCTTATAAGCTTTTGATTCCAGCGGAGCCGTTTTCATTTTACCCAATAATCCTTTGGCTTCTTCGCCAAGCATGCTGGCGGCAACATCTTCGGAAATAAAGAATGATTGCGGCATCAGGGCGGCAGCATAGCCATTCATGCTGTAGTTAGAAGTAGCATTGAAAGTTTTGCGGGGGAAATTGCCATATACGATCACAACAGCCGCTGCACCCTTGGCCTGCGCGTTGCGGATTTTGGCGTACATATTGGAAGCCGCATTCCAACCGGTTTGAGAGGGCTTATAGCCTGCCGGTGCGCCATCCACAATCATTACCAGGCGACCTTTTACATCCAGGTCACGATAATCATCCATGGCCCCATCCACAATGCCATAGCCCACAAACACCAGCCCGGAAAAGCGCATCTCCGCGGTGTGGTTCATATTGGTATTGGGCTGAAAATCTTTGGTCAGCTCAAATGACTTTCCATTCACCATCAGCGAAGTGGAAGTAACGGAATCGCGGTAAAGCGGATAGGTCTGGCGATAACTGTCGCCATTGCCCGGAGTTAGTCCCAGTGATTTAAAATGCGCCTCAATATAGTCGGCTGCTTTTTCCAGTCCGGGTGAAGGGGTATCTCTTCCTTCCATGTCGGGCCCGGCAATAATGTAAAGGTGCTTCTTCATGTCCTCTGCCTTAATGGTCTTGGCATACCAGGCAGGCGTGTTCTTTTTTTGCGCGGATGCCACCAGGCAAAAGCCCAGCGCAACCGGCAGCAAAAATCTTCTCATGGTTGTTTGTGTTTTAATAAAAGAATAGTCTCAAACTTAAGGGAAAAAGTTTGAGGAAACGGGAAGATATGATAAATGGCGGGAATCAGGCGCAGGCGATCTTGTTGACCCGGTTGGCATGGCGGCCGCCTTCAAACTCGGTAGTCAGGAAGGTAGATACCATTTTTTCCGCATCGCCTTCGCGTACAAAACGGGCGGGGATGCATATGATATTGGCATCATTGTGCTGTCTCACCAGTTTGGCAATTTCGTCGCCCCAGCAAATGGCGGCCCGCACTCCCTGGTGTTTATTCGCAGTGATGGCTACCCCATTGGCCGTGCCACAAAGCAGAATGCCAAATGCATAGTTACCCCCCTCTACTGCCGAAGCCACGGGATGGGCAAAATCGGGATAGTCAACCGAATCGGTACTGTGCGTTCCAAAATCTTCAAAGGCTAAACCCTTCCCCTCCAGGAAAGAAATAAGGTCTTCCTTATAATCAAATCCGGCATGATCGCTGCCGATGGCAATGGGTTTGCTGAGATCGAAGGGCGAGTGCATGATGAAGGGTTTGTGATAGCAAAGGTAATACGTATTACGTAAAACGTGGTACGTATTACGTTTTACGTAGTACGTATTACGTTTTACGTAGTACGTACCAGGTTTAAAGAAGCAGAATATTAATTGTGTATTCCTTTGTAATAGAGCGCGTTTTCAATCCACGTAGTACGTAGTACGTATTACGTCTTAATGTATAAAGAAGTAGATAGTTTTCTGGGAATCCTTTGTAATAAAGCGAGTTCTCAACTCACGATTCACGCCTCACGATTCACGCCTCACGCATACGTAATACGTATTACGTACTACGTCTCCTAGCTCCATTCCTCCATCTCCTTCTCCTGCCTTCTATTGATTCTTGCTGCCAATGCAATACTTGCTTCAAACAGCAGGTAAAGCGGAATGGTAACAATAGTCAGTGAAAACGGATCGGTGCTGGGTGTGATGATGGCGGCGGCGATAATGATCATTACAAACGCATGCCTCCGGTATTTACGCAGGAAACGGGCGCTGATGATGCCAATGCGCGCCAGCACCATCATCAGCAGGGGCATTTGGAAAAGAATACCAATTCCCGCAGTAGTATAAATCAGATTTTCCAGGTAATCGGAAAAAGTGGGCATGATGGTGATCTGCGCACTCAGCTTATAGTTGAAGTAAAAATTGACCATGAAGGGGGTAAGGATGAAATACCCGAACGCGACCCCGCCAAAGAATAGCAGAGAAACCCAGAAGATTACTCCGCGGGTGGTTTTCTTTTCCTTTTCGGAAAGGGCCGGCTTCACAAATCGCCAGAACTCCCAGAACACATAAGGAAAAGCCACAATAAATCCGCCGATAAAAGCCACGGTAAAGGAAGCGATGAACTGGCCCGTCATTTTGGTTTCCAGGAACTGGGCATCTACCTGCTTAAAGCAAAGCGCATCACCAATGCCAATGGTTTGCCCCAACTGGCACATCCAGCGGGCCGATACGAAGTCGGCCTTGGTGGGACCAAAGAGTATGGTGTCTACCACATAGTCGCTAAATACAAAAACCACAATAGCGCAAACCAGGATGGCTATCACGGAACGGATCAGGTGCCATCTCAATTCCTCGAGATGGTCGATAAACGACATTTCTTCCGTTCCCTGTTTTTTTCTTCGATTAATAAAATCCAGTAGCGCCATGGCTTATCTTCAAAATGCGGGCAAAAATACGATTTGTCGGCTTGGTGAGGTAAGAAATAATCCGCCCGCCCCCCTACATACGATTTGCCGGTCTATTTCAGTTTTTTGAGCTTTACGGTTTCTATTCGCGTATCACTTACGTTTACCACATCAAATTCATAATTATCGATAATGATGCGTTCCTTTTGGCGGGGGATGGTTTCATGAAAATTGATGATATAGCCCGACAGGGTTTCCGATTCATTTTCCGGGAAATGAAGGCCATACTTTTCTTCCAGGTAATCCAGTTCCAGTCTTCCTGAAAAGATATATTCATTTTCCGCCAATTGTTTCTCCACAAATTTTTCGGTATCATATTCATCTTCAATCTCGCCAAACAACTCTTCCAGCACATCCTCCATGGTAATGATACCCGCCGTGCCGCCAAACTCGTCCACCACCCAGGCAATGCTGCGGCGTTCGCGGCTAAACTTGCTCATGAGGTCGGCAGCGCTCATGCTTTCCGGCACCGCCGGAATGGCCAGCAATATTTCGTTGATGCTGCCCGGTTTTTTGAACAGGTCGATCTGGTGGATATAGCCAACAATATGATCAATATTTTCTTCGTATACCACCAATTTACTCAGCTTGGTTTCCACCAACTTGCTGCGCACCTGCTCTATGGGCATATCAATAGGAACGCCCACTATCTCCTTACGGGGTACCAGGCATTGCCGGATGCGCACTTTGGGAAACTCCTGCGCATTTTCCAGCAATTGCGTATTGCGGTCCTGCCTTTCATCGGTTTCCTGCTGTTGAAAAAGATTCTTGAGTTCGGCATGGCTAAGGGCTTCCTTATGCTTATCGAGCCGAACATTGAAAACATATTTCAGCAGCCAGGCCGCAAATTGGGTAAGCTTATCGGCTACAGGTCCTGCCACCTGGTAAAACACATCTATAACGCCTGCAAAGCGACTGAGCTGGCTATTGCTGCGGGCACGGAACCAGGCCCGCGGAAGAAATTCGGCGAGGATCAGCACCAGCAAAGTGGCCAGAATGATTTCCACGATGATGTGCACCAGATCGGAACCTACCCGCCAGCGCAGCCAAATTGGCTGCATCACGGTACTGATCTGCAAGCCCAGGAATACAAGGAAAAAATTGAACCCGATAAGGGTCATACCGATAAAGCGTGTGGGATTGTCTACAAACTTCCCCAGCAAGAGGCCGGCCTTTGTGCCCTGATTACGCTTCAGCTCAATACTGAGCCGATTGGCACTGTAATAAGCCATTTCCACCCCGGCAAAAAAAGCCATCAACGAAATCGTCAGCAAAAACCAAATAATAGTTTTTAACTCCGCACTCATAGCATAAAGATAGAATGCAAAGGGGAGAAAAGGAAACACGTGAATCGTGAGGCGTGAATCGTGAGGCGTGAGGATCGTGAGGCGTGAATCGTGAGGCGTGAATCGTGAATCGTGAGAGAGACTAGGGTTTGAGGCTTGGGAAAATAGCCCGCACTCATGCAAACCAAATTCAGAATGCTCTGCCTAAATGGAACCCTAAACATCCCTCACGACTCACGCCTCACGATCCTCACGCCTCACGCGCTCACGGTCCTTCCCCCGGCGCAGGCGGCTCCTCCGGCGGTGGCGGCACTTGTGCTTCGTCTTCCGGCTCCGGTACCGTTTCGGCATCCGGTTCGGGTATCACCGATTCATCCGGCACCGTCGTCTCGGTGAGATCGGGCTTTTTGGGAATGAAGCGGTGTTCGTCTTTTTTTCCCTTTGAATCGGAGTTCATAATTGTGGTTTTTAGTTCGCTATCAATTTAAGAAAATAAGGGCAATCTGCCCCCGGACTTGCCTGCAAAATGCCCCATTTTACCGGCCAGTCCGGTGATGAACATCAATTTTTAGCGTGACCCTTATCAGGCATTTGCCCCGGGCCTTCCTTTAGCTTCGTATCCAGTCCGTACGCTCTCATTCTTCACCATCCAATCAAATATCATGCTCGGCGAATTAACCAAAGATCAAATCGAAAGCATCCTTTCCAGCCAGGCGCTGGGCAGGCTGGCCTGCTGTGTCAACAACCAACCCTATATTGTTCCTATCACTTACGCCTATGATGGAAAATACATCTATGGCCAAAGCAATGAAGGAAAGAAACTGGAAATGATGCGGCAAAACCCAAAAGTTTGCTTTGAGGTAGACATGATGGTGAGCATGAACAACTGGAAGTCCGTGGTCGTAAACGGCCATTTCGAAGAATTAAGTGAAGCGGAAGCCGCAAAAGCCCGCGAAGTATTGTTCGAAAGAGTGTTTACCCTACAAACCAGCAGTACAGTGCATCCGCACCAGCACGAGACAAGCAGCCAGGTAGATGACAGCAACCGGGTTAAATACATTATGTACCGGATCCGCATCGACAGCGTGAGTGGCCGGTATGAGAAACAGTAATCGTTGTTGTACACAATAATACTGTCGGCAACATGAGTTTTACCATTCAGTTTCCTTATCCCCTTTCGCCTGTTTACAGCAAGCGAGTGGCGTACTTCTGTATGGAGTTTGGCATTCATCAGCCACTGAAAACCTATGCCGGCGGTCTCGGATTCCTCGCGGGCTCGCATATGCGCAGCGCCTATGAAATGGGTATGCCCATGGTGGGTATTGGCATACTGTGGAAGTATGGGTATTACGACCAAACCCGTAAGCAGGACCAAACCATGGATGTGCTGTTCATGGAAAAAATCTATGGATTTCTCCAGGATACAGGTATCCGCTTTACCATACAGGTTTCCAATCAGCCCGTATGGGTGGCAGCCTGGTTTCTGCCACCGGAAACCTTTGGAACCGCGCCCGTTTTTTTTCTGAGTACCGATTTACCTGAAAACGACTACCTGTCGCGAACTATCTGTCACCGGCTTTACGATGCGAATCCTGAAACGAGAATTGCCTCGGCGATCCTTCTTGGCGAAGGAGGTGCCCGATTGCTGGAAGCACTTAATTGGCTACCGGACCTTTACCACCTCAACGAATCACACGCATTGCCGCTGGGTTTCTATCTCTACCGGAAATGGAGCAACCTTACAGAGGTAAGGCGACATCTCGTGTTCACCAACCATACACCCGAACCGGGAGGAAACGAGCGTAGCCAGCTTTCGCTTCTGCAAAAGCTCAACTTTTTTGGAGGAATACCTATTGAAGATGTGCGCGAAATCGCCAACATCAATTATGGCATTCTCGACCATACCCTTACCGCGCTGCGACTGGCTGGAAAAGCCAATGGCGTAAGTCAGAAGCATGCGGCCCAGCTATGCCGGGACAGGGGAACTGAAGCAGGCACCTGCCCCATTGTGGGCATCACCAATGCGCAGAGTTTCTCCTACTGGCAGCATGCCGGCATGTACAAGGCATTGCAGAATGACGATGATGTGCAATTGCTGGCCGAAAAACGGCAATGCAAACGACAGCTTTTTGAGCTGGTAGCCGACCAGTGTGGTGAGATCTACGATGATAAGGTTTTTACGCTCATATTTGCCAAGCGCTTTGGCGGATATAAGCGACCTGAGTTGTTGCTGAATGATACACAACGATTGCACCGCTTACTTACCAATCCGCGTTACCCTATCCAGATTCTTTGGGCCGGAAAACCCTATCCCATGGATTATGGGGCCATTGCTGTATTCGACAATATTGTTCACTTAAGCAAGACATATACCAACTGTGCAGCACTGGTGGGTTACGAATTAAGTTTGTCGAAGCTTTTGAAAGCTGGTGCGGATGGATGGCTGAATGTGCCGCGTATTACGCATGAAGCTTCGGGTACCAGTGGCATGTCGGCCGCCATGAATGGCGCTGTGAATATTTCCATACCCGATGGCTGGTATCCAGAGTTTGTGCGCGATGGAGAAAATGGCTTTGTAATTCCGGCTTCCGATTCGGAGCTGCCCCTACACCAGCAGGACGAGCAGGATGCGAAAGCCCTCTACGATCTGTTGGAAAACAAAATACTGCCCCTTTATTACGACGACCCCAAAGGCTGGTTGCAGATTATGAAGAATGGAATGCAGGATATTGTACCGAACTTCGACAGTAAACGAATGGCGAGAGAATACTATGAGCTGTTATATTCCTGAGAAAGTAGTGAGTAGGAAGTAGGAAGTAGGGAATAGGAGGTAGGGGATAGATGGGTCTTTTTTCAAATTTGTACTCTGGTATGGATAGCACCAATAAATCTGCGAAAATCTGCGGGAAATAATTCAGCACTTTAAACAGCTTCAGAGTTCAGGAAAGCTTTCCCGCAGATTTTCGCAGATTCTGACGCAGATGAACGCTGATAAATGATCTTGGTAAAAACTCTCAACTTTTTTAGAACTTAACAAGCAGACCTCCCCCTACTTCCTACTTCCTACTCACTACTTACCTTAAACCCTAAACCATTCAACATTTCAACAATTCAACCAACTTCATTCCTAACCACCACGCCCGCCTGGTACGTGGTGGCAAGGAGTTTTTTGGGGAATTGATTCGTTGCATTCATTCCGCAAGGGAGCATATACACCTGCAGGTTTACATCTATAATGATGATGCAACGGGTCGCATGGTGTTGAAGGCTTTGCAGCAGGCAGCCCAGCGTGGGGTGCAGGTTTATTTGCTGGTCGATGGGTATGCTTCGCAACGCTTGTCGCGGCGATTTATTCAGGAAATCCGCAGTTCGGGTATTCATTTCCGTTTTTTTGAGCCCTTGTTTCGCAGTCGTTATTTTTATTTTGGCCGAAGGCTGCACCACAAACTTCTGGTGGTGGATGCACGTGTAGCCATGGCGGGCGGAATGAATATTGCGGACCGGTATAATGATATGCCGGGTGTACCTGCCTGGCTCGATTATGCCGTGATGCTGGAAGGCCCGGTTGCGCAGCAGCTTTGCGTGCTTTGCTGGAAAACCTGGAAGAGTTTTCCGCTAAGAATGGGACTTACACCCTGCGAAACAAATCCGCCGGATTTTGAGGCAAGACCGGGAGGAGGAGTGGCTGTTCGGATGCGTCGCAATGATTGGGTGCGAAGGAAAAATGAAATTTCCGCCAGCTATGTGCAAATGATCCGTTACGCGCAAAAGGATATCTATATTCTTTGCAGTTATTTCCTGCCCGGAAAATTCATTCGCCGAATGCTAACGGAAGCCGTACAGCGGGGGGTGAGGATCCACGTTATCACGGCAGGACGATCCGATATTGGTATGGCCAAACACGCCGAACGCTGGCTCTACGACTGGCTGTTGCGCAACAAGGTCCGCCTCTATGAATACCAACCCTCCATCCTGCATGCGAAGTTGGCGGTTTGCGATGATGAATGGCTTACTGCAGGTTCCTATAACGTGAATAATATCAGCGCCTACGCAAGCATTGAGCTGAATATTGATATTGCCGACGCGGAGCTCGCGCGCCAAAGCCGGCAAATGCTGGACCAGATCATTAAAACTCAATCCATTCCTATCACTATAGAAGCACATCTTCGGCGAAAAAATCCTTTGATCCAACTGCTACGGTGGTTTTCCTACCAGATCATTCGAACGATCTTCTACGCCGTCACTTTTTACTACCGCCGAAAACAATAAGCTTCTTTCCTGACCAATCTCAATTCCAGGCCTGATCAAGGTCTTTGTAAAGAGGCCTTTCCGGAATGTAGTTTAGTGTTGAAATAAAACAAAGGATTTTTTCCGATTCGTTTTGTTTGATCTTTTTACCATTCAAAAAAGGAGGCTGTATGTCAACCAAATCATTATCCCGCATCAACGAAGGAATGCCTTCGGTATTCGATGATTTTTTCAAACCCTGGAACGAGTGGTTTGACAATGGTGGCTTTCTGGGAAGAACCCTGAAAATGCCCGCCGTGAATATCACGGAAAACAAAAATGAATACCAGGTTTCCCTGGCCGCACCCGGATTGAAAAAAGACGATTTTAAAATAGAAGTGGAAGGAAATATGCTCGGCATTAGTTGTGAGAAGGAAGAGAGCAAGGAAGAAAAGGATAAGAAGTACACCCGAAAGGAATACAGTTACAGTTCCTTCAGCCGCAGTTTCAACCTGCCTGATGGCATTGATCAGGATAAAATTGATGCGCGCTATGAAGATGGCGTATTGCGCATTATTCTGCCACGGAAAGAAGAAGCAAAAAAAATGAGTGGCAAAAACATTACCGTAAAATAAGAACGGCAGCACCCTATGAATTTTTTTAAAACGGATGATGGGTCACTATTGCGCAGGGCAGGCAGCCGTAGTCTAAGCAGACCGGTTGCCCCTGTCCCTGCGACCCTTCCTCCTAACACTTATTCTACACAAATATGATCCGACACCTGAACACTATGAATACAATTACCGACATGTCGGCCGCGCGAATAAAGCAATTGCAGCATGAGTCAGACACCTGGAAACGCATGTTGGGTTTTATGATGGAAGAAAATATTCTGCTCAAGAACCGTCTCTCAGAAGTCCTAAAAGAATCCGGAGCGAATGGGATGCTTGATGATCTGGATCAGTTCCAAACACGCTTTATAGAACAGGATCAGCGGATTGCTTTCTTACGAAGCGATATCGCTGAAATCGACCGGCTTTTGCGCAGAGAAATTTTCGAGGACCAAAAAATTACCGGATTTGTGGAAGAAAGGGTCCTGGAACTTCGTACGCACCTAAAACGAGTAGAAGAGGAGTTCTCCCGTATGAAAGCTGATTTTCTACAATACCTGGCCGATCAGATCTCCTGAACTTTCAAACCTGAATTTTTTGGATGAATGATCGCAAATCACTTCTTCCTGGAAAGCCCCTGATACGCGGGCAAAGTCTTATAACAAAATACTGGTACTGGGTCTTGTTCGCGATAATGACCGGCAGTTGCAGGAAAGTATGGAAAAGCACCTGGCTGGCGATCTTCAGGATATGGGCTATACCGCCATTTCTTCGCTCCAGGAATTTGGTCCTAAAGCATTCGATAAACTGGAAGAAGATGCCGCGCTCGAGAAATTAAGAGGCTCGGGATTCGACGCCGTGGTAACGATTGTTTTACTCGACAAGGAAAAAGAACGCCGCTATGTGCCGGGTCACCCCTATTATACTCCCTATGGCATTTACTATAACCGCTTTTGGCGCTACCGCAGCACACTATATTTCCGGATTTATGAACCGGGCTACTATGTTACCGATACTCGTTATTTCTGGGAAAGCAATTTTTATGAACTGGAAGCACAGAAGCTTCTTTATAGTGCACAATCCAAATCATTTGATCCCTCCAGCACCGAAACCATGGGGCATGAATATGGAAAGCTAATAGCCAAAAATCTGGTAAAAGAAGGAGTGTTGATGGAGAAAGCGGGACAGCGAGGATTTTGAGACGTTGTACGTTATACGTTTTACGTAGTACGTTTTTTGGTTTAAGCTTTAAAAAATGATTAAACTTTAAACCCTAAACCTTAAACTAACATATTACGTACTACGTAAAACGTACAACGTAGAACGTCTTATCAATTCGGCATCGCTTTCAATCTCTCCATATCCCTTATCCTGATGACTCCTTCAGAAATTTCAATGATACCTTCGTTTCTGAAATCGCTCAGGGTTCTTATCAGCGATTCGGTGGCTGTGCCGGCAATACTGGCCAGGCATTCGCGGCCAATTTCAATCCAATGCGGGCCTTGCTCATTTTTCCTTTCCCTGCTTAGCAGGTAAAGGAGAGCATCCGCCACTTTACGGCGAAGGGAACAATAGGCCAGGCGTAGCATTTGCTCCTGCTTGCGCGTCATAGCATCGGCCATCCATTGCAGAAACTGCCGGGCGGCCGTAATATCCTGCCCAATCATTGCTCTGAAATCCTCGCAGGGAATAATAGCCAGTTCGGATTCAACAATTGCCGTCGCGGTATCCGAATAAGTGGCGCCTTGCAAAATGGCATTGTATCCCAGGAACTCCCCGGGGCCAACGATATCTGTTACCAGTTCCTTTCCATCCTCATTGCAACGAGATACTTTTACTTTCCCTTCCAAAACATAATAGAGTCGGTTGGGATGATTTCCTTCGGAATAGATGATCTGCTTTTTCCGGTAATGATTCTCGTGCCTTCCTTCTATCAGGGCCTGAATACCGCCTTGTTGCGTACTGGTCAATTCTCCTGAATCATGGCTCTTGCGGTCAGTTCTTTTCAACCTGCTCTCTATGGCGTTTAATAATTCTGTTGGATTAAAAGGTTTGGTGATATAATCATCGGCTCCCAGTTCCATGCCCTTGCGCAAATCCGAACGTTCGGCACGCGCCGATAGAAAAATAAACGGAACGTGCTGTAAATGCTCATTGCGGCTGGCGGCATGAAAAACGCCGTATCCATCCATCACCGGCATCATGATATCGCAAAGAATAATATCGGGCGACCAGACTATCGCCTTCTGGATACCCTCCTTCCCATTGGCGGCTGTTTCCACGCGGTAGTTCGCCAACTCCAGAATTTCGGCGGTGCTGTCGCGGATATCATCGTTGTCATCAATCAGCAATACTCTTTTCATACACCCTGATTTCTGATTGAGGAAATTCGATGCGGAAAGTAGTTCCCTTATCCAGTTCACTTTCACAAAATATCTTTCCCCTTAGGAGATCAACATATCGCGCCACGATATGAAGGCCCAGGCCCGTTCCCTGGATATTCGTGGCATTGCAGCCGCGATAAAATAATTCGGTCAAATGATTCAGGTCTTCTGCCGCTATGCCCATTCCATGGTCAGCTACCGATAACTCGAAAATTTTTCCATCGCATTTTGTCCGCACTTCTATTGGGCGACTTTCCGCGGAAAATTTGCTGGCATTGCTTACCAGGTTAAGCAGAACATGGCGTAGCAGCGAGGGATCTGTCAGTACATCCTCCACTCCCTCATGTTGATAGTAAATATGTTGACCCTTTCGGAGCCATCCCGACATGTCGGTAACAATACCGGGCAGCCAGTCGGTTATCGCCAACTCATTCAATCGCACCTGTATTTTTCCCTCTTCCAGTTTACCCACGCACAAAAATTCATTCAGGATTTCCGTAAGTGAGTTCACGGCGGTAACGATGCGGTCAAGGTGCTTTTTCCTTTTAGGCTGATCCTGGCCTTCTTTATACTGCTCAATAAGATAGGCCGAAGAAAGAATAGTACTGAGCGGACTTCGGAATTCGTGCGAGGCCATCGCCACAAAACGCGATTTCATGGTGCTCAACTGCCTTTCCCGTTCCAACGATAATTCTAGCTGGCGCATAGCTTCCCTTAAGGCCCTGTTGCCTCCCAGCAGGTGGGAGCCAGTTAAGGATTTTCTTTTCCTTACGTGTTTCCTGAGAAGTTGGCTGTTCTGCATATGCCGAAGATTTTGGTGAATGCCTTATCTCCCTCAAAGCCTTTTTATTCCCGCCTTGTAGACCTCAACCCACAAAACGGATACCATACCCATCGCTAAACAAAATATAAATTGTGTGCTACTTATTGAAGCCAGTTGAAATATATCCCGCACCGGAGCTACATAATGCAATATCAGCAGGACTATAATTGAAATGATCCAAACCAGCGGGGCCAGATTATTGGGATACCGGATCGTGCGAACTATGGTCTCGGTGGTAGACCGGTTAGAAAAGGTAAGAAAAAAATTGCTAATTAGCAGCATACTGAAAACAATTGTGCGCACTTCCTCGAGTGGCGCACCCTCCCGCATATAAAAGAAATAAAGAAATAATGCTGCGAACGCTATCACAAGTCCCTGAACCACACTAAGCCACCATTCTTCGGCGGTAAACAAACCGCCTGTTCTTTTTCGGGGCAGCATCCGCATGCTTCCTTCTTCCGCCGGCTCCCTTTCAAAGAAAATGGAGCAGGTAGGGCCCATTATCAATTCGAGGAAGATGACATGGATGGGCGTAAAAATGGTGGGATAGGTCCAACCCAGGATCAGTGGAAGCGAAGCGACCAGGATAATGGGAATATGTATGGAAATGATATAGCGAATGGCTTTCTTGAGGTTGCTGAATATGCGCCGGCCTTCGCGCACGGCAGTGACCATTTTACCCAGATCGTCGTCGGTAATCACCAGGTCCGCAGCCCTACGTGCTATTTCGGTACCCTTTTTCCCCATCGCGATGCCGATTCCTGCCGCCTTCAGCGCGGGGCCGTCGTTTACACCATCACCGGTCATGGCTACAATCTCGCCATCATTCTGCAGGCATTCAATCACTTTCTTCTTGGCGTCGGGAAACATGCGTGCGAAAACATTGTAGCGCTTCAGCACTTCTCTTAGCTGTGACTCATCCAGGTGCATCAATTCCGATCCATTGATGCTGTTGGCAGCAGCACGGATGCCGGCCATTCCGGCTATGTAACGGGCCGTTTGGGGATGATCGCCCGTCAGCAATTTCACTTCAATATTCGCAGTATAAAACTGGCTTATCACCTCTGCGATATTTTCTTTCGGCGGATCATACAGGGCCAGTAAACCCAAAAACTGCCAGTCAAAATCGTCCTGATTTTCCGGAAAACTACCCTGGTGCTGGGCTTCTGCCACGCCCAGTACGCGATAGCCTTTGGCCCCCATTTGCTCCAGTATCTGGTTCATTTCTTCGCGCCTGGCCGGCTCCAAACCACAAACCTGCATGATGCGCTCCGCCGCACCCTTACCTGCCACCTGCCATCCATCCTGTCTGGAATAAATATGGGTCATCATGGGCGGACGACCCTGCAATGGATATTCATGCTCAATATTGGGTCTTTCCGTCGTGTTCTTCGACAGTTCTTCAAAAGCCTCCCATATAGCCTGCTCCATCGGATCAAAGGGGCGGGTTTCGCAGGCGAGGGCAGCTATATACAGCAAGTGTTCCACCGCACCGTCCCTGTTCTCAGATGCAAGGTCTATTTGCCTGTTGTTTTCAGCATCATAAACCTCTTTCACCGTCATACGGTTCTGCGTGATGGTGCCTGTTTTGTCGAGACAAATAACAGAGACCGCTCCCAGGTTTTCGATTATTTGGGGTTGTCGTGAGATGATACCCAAACGGCTCATCTTATAAGCACCCAGCGCCATAAAGGAGGAAAGTGCCACAGGAATTTCTTCCGGTACGGCCGACATGGCCAGCGTAAGCGCCAGCAACAGGCTGGTGCTCCACTCCTGTGTTTTGGAAAATTGAATGAAGAGGATGACCAGAAAACCGCTGATGCCGAATAAGGCCAGTCTTCGTACCACTTTACGCATCTGCAACTGAAGCAGGGTCTTGGGCGATGAAATTGCGCTAACCTCCCTGCCCAGCTTACCCAATACTGTTCGGCTCCCCGTTTCGGTTACGGTGGCGAGGCAGGTACCCCTGTTGATCAGGGTACCCTGGTAGAGCCGGGAGGCCTCGTCATTCGCCTGCTTATCCACGGGCATGGCTTCGCCTGTAATAATCGATTCATTAACCGCCAGGTCGTTCGACTGAATAATCCGTGCATCAGCAGGAACCAGCATTCCTTCTTCCAGCACAACAATGTCGCCAGGAACAATATCCGAAGTCGGGACCGACTGCTGCACACCCGATCGAATGACCGGCACTCTTTCGGCAGTGTACTGGCGCAATGCACGCATGGCATTGCTGCTGCGCAGTTCCTGGTAAAGCGAAATGGCCGCAACCAAAATCATGGCAGCGGCCATCAGCAGCCCTTCATCCACCTGACCCAAAACAAAGTATAAAGCGCAGGCAATAGATAGCAGGATGAACATGGGCTCCGCTACCACTTCCTTCACGATAGTTAGAAAATGGCGGCGAGGCCCCCGCTCAAAAATATTCGGACCCCACTTTGCCCGCAGGGATTCCACTTCCCGGGCATTGAGTCCCTGAATGTTTCCTGGTTCGGCTGCGCTAGTATTGCTCATATACTTTTAAAAGTTACGCAGCAAAAACAGGACGGAAAAATTTTTCTTCTACAAAGAATGGCTCAGTTAATTATCTATTTCGAAACTCAGTTTAGCCGTAATTCGATACTCAGTGATCTTGTTGTTTTGAACAACAGCGCTATGATCCTGGATATAAACGGATCGTATATTCTTTATGGTTTTGGCTGCTTCTGCCACAGCCTGCTGCGCTGCGTCTTCCCAACTTTTGGATGAGCTGGCCATGAGTTCCAGTACTTTTACAATTGCCATAATTCAGGTATTTAAAGTGAAGAAAATCGGGGAGGGCAGGAAGAAAAAGATTTCCGGGGGTCAGGACCTTCTCTTTCTCCACAATTTTCCCGCCAGTTTCTTAACCAGGAAACCTGCGCCTGCCGAAAGCAGGGCCGAGCGGAATGTTTTTCCATCAGCAGCTGTCTCCTTCAAACCCGACCAACCGGCTTTAAATGAATCTTTCACCAATTGGCGCGGACTCAATGAAAGCTGGATCTGATCCCAATCGGAGCTCAGCTTCTCCTCAAGTTCACGCTTTTTTAGCGAAAGCAGCGCTTTTTCATTTTTCAGTTGACGCATGCTTCTGATCTTCTTCATCTTCCGCAAATAATTGATGAATGATTGAATTCATTACGGGCAATTGAATTAGCGGACCCCTGGCCAGCCATACGATGATGCCGATGAGCAAATAGAAGGCGGCGACAATCAGAAAGCCCAGCCATTGGTTATCAAACCATTTGCCAACAACAATTGCTGCGGCAATACTCACGAGGATCAGGAATATGCCAGCCATGAAAGCCAACACCATACCAGCCATCAATCTTCCGGCCAATACGGAAACCTTTTCAGCCGTTTTCAGCCGACCCAGCGAAAACCGAATATTCACATATTCGTGCAGGTCCTCGGCAAAAGAGGATAATTTTTCTTTGAGTGATGACATATAACCTGATTAATTATTCAATGCGGCTTTATGGCTTATCAGCAAGTTCTCATTAGCTGATGGCTTCTTCAAATTCCGCTTTGGCTTCTTTCCATTTGCCTTTCACATCATCGGCCATCTTCCTTCCTTTTTCCGCAAATTTTCGTCGTGTTTCACTCCCTTTTTCTGGTGCAAATAATACACCTGCAATGGCGCCGGCGAGCAGACCTGCTGCAAAAGCGAGCGCTATTTTACCATTGTTGTCCATAACGATGTTTTTAAGAATTGTACATGGAAGGTAAGTACTGTTGCAAGCCTTACCCATGACGATCCTCAAGCAAATGCTTGATCGTGATCACTGCTTCCCTTCTTTCTTTTTTTGCTTTTCCAGCTTACGGAAATAGCCACGCAAGAGAAAATTGTGCTTCAATGCTTCCATATTTTGTTCAAAAGCGGCAGTTCCCCGTCGAATATTCTCCAGGCTGGCCTGCAGGTTAGCGCCCGTGGTGCTGTCGGAAAGCAGGATGCCGGCGGTACCCTGGCCCTGCTCCAGTTGCTGTTGCAGGCTGCCCAGCATACCGTTGAGGCGCATCATCAGCGAATCGGCCCGCTGGCCGACTTCCCTCACTTTTAGTGTTGCCCCCTGTAGTTCATGCGCAAAACTGCTATCGGTAATCAATTGGCCAATGGATCCCTTACCCTCTTCCACCGACTCCACAATCTGCGCCAATTCGTTTACTACTTCGCTGGTTCGAGCTGTGGTTTGGCGAATATTGCGGATAGAACTGCGCAGATCTTTGGGCATTTCTTCATCCTGCAGCAATTGCCACAAAGCCTCACTTTCATTCACCCGGCTGATGGTTTGTCGAAGACCGGAAGCTATTTCCACCAGGTCATAAGAAGTCTTCTCCAGGTTTTCAAGTATGGCATCCGTATTGGTTGATCTTTTGGAAGCCAGCAAATCGCCCGACACAGCAAAAGGTGCTTCTTCTCGTATGGGTGTAATGCTGACGACTTTGTTCCCCACAAATCCTTCCGTACCGATGGACACCTCCGCATTTTTGCGAATAATATTCGCCATGCGCTTTTCAATGATCATGGTTACTTCGATAGTGGTGTCGTTAACAATACTGATCGTCTTTACTGTACCGGCTTGAATACCGGCATAGCGCACATTATTGCCCGGTACCAGTCCATGAACATGCTCGAAGCGGGCTTTCAGTACATAGGTTGGACGAAAGAGACTTCGGTTGCGGCCTATCATATAAAGCAACAGTACCAGGAAAAAAAGTCCGGCCATAACAAATATTCCCAATCGAAGGTGATTGCCCTTTTGTTTTTTCATTTAATCAAAGAATTGACGGACCAACGGATCCTTATGATGAATAAGTTCTTCGTATGTGCCACTAGCATAGCAACGGCCTTTGAGCAGCACCAGTATCCGCTGTCCGGCTGTACGTACACAGTTCATGTCGTGCGAAATGATGAGCGAGCTGGTTTGATACTTTGCCTGTATTTCATTCATCAACGCAATGATCTCCCGTCCCGTGATGGGGTCCAGGCCTGTGGTTGGCTCATCGTAAAGAATGATCTCCGGTTTCATGATCAGGGTACGGGCCAATGCGATCCGCTTACGCATGCCACCCGACAATTCAGCGGGCATCATGTGCCTTGTATGTCCAAGCCCCACATCGTCGAGCGATTTCTGCACCATCCCGTCTACTTCCTGCTGGTTTAATTTTATCCAGTGGCGACGTAGTGGAAACTCCAGGTTTTCCTGTACGGTCATGCTATCATATAGCGCATTACTCTGAAAAAGAAAACCTACACGGGCACGAAGCTTATCCAGCTCTTCGGAACCTAATTGATGAATGGGCTGATTCAACATATAGATTTCACCAGCATCGGGCTGCAACAGCCCTATAATGCATTTTATCAGCACCGATTTGCCCGATCCTGATTTTCCGAGCACTATCACAGATTCGCCTTTGTGCAATTCAAGGCTAAAGTCGACCAGCACTTTGTTCGCACCAAAAGCTTTGTGCAAATGGGAAACGGTAAGAACAGGTTTTGCCTGTTCCTTCTGTAAGGTGGAAGTTTGATATGTTGGCTTCGAGTTCATTAGTTCAATCCCAATACATCCGTTACCTGCACCGCCAGCAGGTCGATCACAAAAATCATGACCGATGCAATGACCACCGAAGCATTGGCCGAGCGACCAACGCCTTCCGTTCCCTTGCTGCTATGGTATCCTTTAAAGCAACCGATGATACCAACGGCAAATCCAAAAAAGAAACTCTTAACAAAAGCGGGAATTACATCGCTGAATGAAAGATTATCATATACCTGGCTCCAGAAAAGCTGGAAGCTGGTATTGCCATGAATGTTTACACCGAGATAGGATCCATATAAGGAGATAGCATCACCCAGCATCACCAGCACCGGCAACATAAAAGTGCTGGCCAGCACTCTGGTTACCACCAGGTATTTGAAGGGATTGGTGCCACTCACTTCCATGGCATCTATCTGTTCGGTTACGCGCATGGATCCCAGTTCCGCGCCAATACTGCTACCTATTTTTCCTGCGAAGATCAGGGCGGTAATCACCGGGCCTATTTCGCGCACTATGGCTATCCCCACAATGGCTGGCAATTGATATTCCACGCCATAGTCAACCATGGACGGGCGTAGCTGCATGGTGAGTACCAGGCCCAGGATAAAGGCCGTAAGCCCCACCAGAGGAAATGATTTATACCCGATAAGATAACATTGCCGCAACCATTCGGCCCACTCGTAGCGGGGACGAAATCCCTGTCGGAAAAAACGGCCGGTAAAGGCGGCCATGGCGCCTGCTTCACGCAAAAAGAGCTGAGTGGCCGGAGTAATATTCATATATCAGGCAGGCGATTTTTCTTTTTGCTCCGCAATGCGGATATTTTCTATTCCCTTCCACAATGCATCCGCATTAAAAGAAATGCTTCCAATGCCCTGCGCTACCAGAAACTGCGCATACTCGGGATAGTCGTTGGGCGCCTGTCCACACAAACCAATCGGCAGCCCCAGCTTACGCGCTCTGCGGATCATGGTGCCTACCATGTCGCGTGCGGCATCATCACGTTCATCAAACAAGCTGCTAACCAGGTCGGAGTCACGGTCTATTCCCAGGGTAAGTTGGGTAAGGTCGTTACTGCCGATAGAAAAGCCATCGAATATCTCACCAAAGGCTTCAGCCCGCAATACATTACTGGGCAATTCGGCCATCACATAAATCTCCAACTGGTTTTCGCCCTGTTTCAATCCGGCCTGCCGCATCACTTCCACCACTTTCCGCCCTTCTTCCGGGGTACGGCAAAAGGGAATCATGAGTTTTACGTTGGTCAGGCCCATTTCATCGCGCACCAGGCGCATGGCTTCACATTCCAACAGAAATCCATCGCGATAGAGTTCATGATAGTAGCGGGAAGCGCCGCGAAAACCAATCATGGGGTTTTCTTCTTTCGGTTCAAATTGTGCACCACCCAGGAGGTTGGCATACTCATTGGTTTTAAAATCGCTCATTCGAACGATAACCTCACGCGGATAAAATGCCGCGGCCATCAGCGCTACCGACTGTGCCAGCTGCTGTACAAAGTAATTTTTTTTGTTAGGGTAATGCCGGGTCAAATCTTCAATTGCCGCCTTAGCATCACTGTCCTTCAATTCATCAAATCGAACAAGGGCCATGGGATGCACCTTTATGGAGTGGTTGATCACGAATTCCAGTCGCATCAGCCCCACGCCATGGCTGGGATAGCGTGCAAGCTGGAAGGCTTTTTCCGGATCACCGGCAATCAGCATCACTTTTGTACGCTCCGGTAATGGCATTTTCGAAAAATCATGTTCATGGAGGCTAATTTCCGCCCGACCCTGGTACACAAAGCCGGTCTTGCCTTCGCAACAACTCAGGGTAATCCAGTCTCCGTCTTTTATTGCAGAAGTGGCATTGCCGCAGCCGACAATAGCCGGAACACCCAGTTCGCGCGCTACAATGGAAGCGTGACTGGTGCGCCCACCCTTGTTGGTAACAATACCACCTGATTTTTTCAAGAGGGGATCCCAGTCCGGACTGGTAAGGTTCGTCACCACAATTTCACCCTCCAGCAGCCGGTCTGCTTCCGCGGGCGAAGACAGTAATCGGGCCCTGCCAATGGCTACGCTGCTACCAATAGCTTCGCCTTTGCAAAGTTGGGGACCCTTCCCTTTAAGGGTAAATTCTTTCAGGAGATTGGGGTTTGCACCCGCATGCACGGTTTCGGGTCGCGCCTGGATTATGAATAATTGATTGGTTTCTCCATCACGCGCCCATTCAATATCCATGGGCTTCTGGTAATGCTTTTCGATTTGAATAGCCCATCGGGAAAGTTGCATTACTTCCTGATCCGACAACACAAAACTTTCCTGCTTCTCCACCGGAGTTGGCTGATTGATCAGTGCATTGCTATCGCCATCCCCATAAATCATGGTCAGCGATTTGGATCCCAGTTTTTTTTGAATAATGGGCTGATAGCCACTTTGGAGGGTGGGCTTGAATACGAGATATTCATCCGGCGTAACGGTTCCCTGCACAATATTTTCACCCAGGCCCCATACACTGCTGATATGGATTACATCCCGAAAACCCGATTCGGGCTCCAAAGTGAAAAGCACACCAGAGCCTGCCAGGTCGGAGCGTACCATTTTTTGTACTCCTACCGACAGCGCAACCTGATCGTGGGTGAAACCATGATCTTCCCGGTATTTGATGGCCCTGTTGGTATAGAGCGATGCAAAGCAGTTACGCACTGCATTCAGTAATGCCTGCTTACCCCTCACGTTCAGAAAGGAATCGTGTTGACCGGCAAAGCTGGCTTCGGGCAGGTCTTCAGCAGTGGCACTGCTACGCACAGCCACCGCCATGTCGTTTCCGGCATCCATTGCTGAATAAGCATTTTCAATAGCTTTTGCCAGGTCTTCGGGAAAAATTCCCTGCTGGATGAGTGCGCGGGCTTTTTCGCCAACCTGGTTTAGGTTTTGATAGGATGGGCGATCAATTTCTTTCATGAGTTGGCGCAGGGGCTCATCCAGTTGGTTGACCAGCAAAAATTCACGAAAGGCGTGCGCCGTAACGGCAAAACCATCGGGTACGGGTATCTGCTGTTCGGCAAGCCGGCTCAGCATTTCGCCCAGCGAAGCGTTCTTGCCACCTACGCGAGGCAGGTCCTGCAGGCTCAATTGTTGAAAGGAAAGTATATAGGGTTCCATTGTATTGTTCTAATTCCTTTAGGTCTTGGTTAAACACCTCATAGGTTTATTAAACACCTCATAGGTTTTATAAACCTATGAGGTGTTTAATAGGGTGTTATTTTATTTAATAGCCATCACCGGAATATGCGCATGCATCACCATTTTTGGCGACTGACGGCGATGGAACAGCGATGCCGGGAAGCGATGTTTCTTCGGTACCACTATCAGCATATCCAACTGATGGGTATCGGCCCAGGCCTGTATGCCCGTTTCCACTTCCTCATCATAGATGAAATGAAATTTTGGATGCAAATCGCTCAATATATCGCGTAGCCATTCTGTTTCTTCTATCGTTTCTTCACTCACTGCTTCGCCGGGCTCCACACTCACGTGCAGAATATGCAATTGCGCTTTGAAGCGGTTTACCAGTTCGCGAATTTCTGGGGCAGGAATGGTCTCCACCACTTTGCGTAAATCACAAGCAAGGCCAATGCGTCGGATATTTTCAAAATGTGCATCCGAGGGTACTACCAGCAGTGGCCAATCCAAATGCTTCACGGCCGATACCGTTTTACCACCAGCCAGCCAACGCTCCACCGGACCCATCGATTCGGCACCCATCACCACCGCATAAGGATGATAACGCCTGCAGGCCTCTTCTATCTCCATCACCACATCCCCTTGCAGCACTTCAGCACTCACCCGCACTTCGTCGTGCACGCGCAAATGGGTCATTTCACGCAACTCACTCATTTGCGACCGGGCATCATCCACCAGCCTTTCCAGCACCGATGCAGGTGCGGGCACTTCGCTGAATGCCATCGGCACAGGACATACGTGCAGCAACACCAACTGCGCGCCCAAAACCCTCGACAAATCGGCGGCATAGTTTACCGCGTTCAGCGATGCTGAACTGAAATCGGTAGGTGCGAGAATTGTTTTCATGATAGTATGTTTTGATTGGTTACCAATACTGTACCAGGGCAATTCTATCGTACTGCTTCAGCAGGCCGCTGTCCACAAACTCCACATCGCCCCCATATTCCAACACTTTCTCTATTATGTCGTCTACGGCATCTCGGATATAGGAATAAGGATTGTACCGTCCTTTCAGGGGCTCTATTTGTACGGGTTCCGGGCTTTGCTGAGCAGGATACATAAAGTCTTTTTCCACCACCAGCAGGCGGCCGCGACGATTTCCGGCTTCGCGCCACACATTCTCTATTCCATAACTTAATTTCTGGCGGCTGGCCGCTTCATCCAACTGGTTAAGCAATGTTTGCTGCATTACTTTTTTCCAATCGGCAATATGTGGTACCAATTTTTCCTTTAATTCCAATGCCGGTGCATCATCGAAATTTCCCGGCACATAGTCTATTACTGAATGAGCATGGCGGGTGAGTTTTTTGAAATGCCCCATTGTACGATCGGTACCCATCACAAAGAGGGGAAGTGGGTAGGCATGTAACACCAGATCCAGAGAGTTGTCGATATGGCGGAGGAATTTTTCCATCATCACCTGCCGCCTGTCATCCGGATCCGAAAAATTGGCAACGCGCTCTGGAATCTCATTCACATAAGCATATACATGCTCAGGCGTATCGGAAATGATCCGGACAAAACTGGTGGTATTGCCCAGGAACATGCGGCTTTCCTTTTGGCTCAGCACCAGCACCAGGTATTTGTGCAATTGCTTTTTGCTATACACCAGGTCCCTTATCTCAAAAGATTCATCAACAATTACGCGTTCCTCCACGGGAATATCGAGGTATAGCACTTTTTCAAATACAGGGGAAACATAAATGGCGATTGACTTCTTATGTGTATTGAAATTCAAACCGCGTATGAGTGACCGGAGCTTACCCATCGCCATCTCCCGCAGTTCGGGGGTGTAGTTATCCTTCAACTCCCGCTCCACCCGGTCTGCCGCCAGGTCCAGGGCATGGGTCAACTCCGCTTTGAGGCTCATTTTGGGCTCAAAGGGCATAATGATGGAAACAGCGGGACGATAATGCACGGCACCTATCACTTCCCTCAGTTCGGGGGATACTGCGGAATTCATACACTAAGAATTTAGATACCGAAACTACTACCCGATAATGCCGTAAACACTGATACCTGTCAGTGCGGCCGGTGATTGTACTCAAGGGAAAGCGCCTATTCGCGTGATTTGTCCCTGTCTTCCAGAATGCGCTCCATCATCTGCAATTGTGTTTTTTGGATCTCAAAGAGGGTCTTCATTTGTTCGGTAATGAGCAGATCGATTTTTCCGTGCAGATTGCGTACTTCAATCTCTGATTTCAGGTTGATCATATAGTCGTTGATGGCACGCTGGCGGTCCTTTTCTTCCTTGCGGTTCTGGCTCATCATGATGATGGGCGCCTGCAGAGCCGCAAGGGTGGAAAGCAGCAGGTTGAGAAGTATAAAGGGGAAAGGATCAAAAGGCTGGCTGAGAAGATAGAGATTAGCTGCTATCCATAAACCCATGAAGATCAGAAAGGCGATGATAAAACGCCAGCTACCGCCAAAAGAGGCTACCCGGTCGGCCATCACACTGGTAAAGGGGGGATGCCGGTCCTCAAACTCCGCCAGTTTATCCGACAGCAATTTTTCCTCGTTCACGGCTTCATGAACGATGGCTTTTAGCTTTTCCAGTTGGGCCGACTCATAGGCAAACAAGTCATCGTAGGCAGAAGGCATTCAATTTCAGTTTAATTCTTTTTGTAAGGGGTATGCCGTTACTATTTACCATGCGCCACAAAAAGCGGCAGTTTGGTATTTTTCATGAGCCGGTCGGCCATACTTTCCCGGAAAAGCCGGCTTACGGCACCACGCCGATAGGCCCCCAGTACCACCAGGGCATTCATCTTTTCCGCTTCCAGCCTTTTCAAAATCTCTTCCTCAGGCAGGCCTTTCAGCACGGTATATTTTGCTTTGGGATAATGCCGTTTCATAAACTCTTTCATGAGCCGGTTATCGGGCAAATGGAGGGTGGTTTGCGTGGGATTCACGGAAATCACTTCCGTTTCCAGTGTTTTGAGTTGGGGCAAAAGATAACTCAGCATTTTAATGGCATATACTGAAGTGGGCTCTCCATCGTAGAGGAGTATCAGTTTTTCGATGGGTTTGTAGCGGGTAGGTACCAGGAAAACAGGCGATTGCGTATCAACCAAAATATCGCGTATAAAGCGTGTGGGCAACTTTTCCGTATAGTGCGTCAGGGTCTCGCGCCGGTCGATAACCAGCAAGTCAGTATATATGCTTTCATGTTTCAACTCATTGATGGCCACATTGCGGTCGTGGTGTACGGCGTAAGAAATGGACTTTTTCTGGCAGGCTTCTTCAAACTGGGCCGAAGCAGCTTTGCGCTTTTCAAGATCAGATCGTTGCAGGTCAGAAAGGCGTTGCTCGGAAACCCCTTCCTTGCCTATCAGATCGTAAATGCGATAGCTGGTATAGGTGATGTCGTCCAAAAATACCCCAACCAGATGCGCATGCGTCATTTGCGCCAGGTGCAAGGCATAGTCGCAGGTTGCCTGTGAATATTTCAAGCCGTCGAAAGCCGCCAGGATCTTTTTCATCGGTAATTTTTACCAAATCTATTTTCCCTGGTCTGTTCCGGCTATGATGGGCATTAGTGAAAGGGTTGATAATGATCAGTTGTACCCGAATAACTCACCCAGCCTGTCGGCTATACAATTCAACAAACCATCTCCAGTTTCAGGCTCCGGAAACTGGGCATCCAACCGGCTAAAGCGGTAGATATGATCAGATTGATAAACAATGGATCGCCCAAGGACCCGCACCAAAAAACGGGGTGGCCTTCCCGGCCCGCAGAGCAGGGAGGGCAAATACATTTCACGCCCTTCGTACTCCAGACGAAGGGTAAAGGTTGCTGTTTTCATAAACGGTGTATCAGTTCGACCTGCATTTTACGACAAAAACACCCGGATACCATGGGAAAAAAACAGGTAAGGAGCGAGGATTTTCACGGGAGTTTAGGGTTTAGAGTTTAGGGTTTAAGGGGGGCTGGGAAATGGCTTAAGTTATGAAAACAAAATCTACACAAATATGCAGGAATCTCTCTCGAACTTTGAATTGGATTAAATTGCAGAAGCATTTCCCGTAGATTGCCGCAGATTCTGACGCAGATGAACGCTGATAAATGATCGTGGTAAAAACGCTCAACTTTTTTAGAACGTGACAAGCAGACCTCCCCATACTTTCCACTTCCTACTCGCTACTTACCTTAAACCTTAAACTTTAAACCCTAAACACAGGATCATTTCTTCATTCGCCGATCATATACTCGATTTTTATTTCCGGCTGCGGCCTCCACGGAATCTGCCTCCGGGCTATGCCTGGCTTCATCCGCAAAAGGATTCCGCGGTGCGGGAAGTAATGCGGACTTTCTATCAAAAATTTTATAGCGATAATCGTCCGCGGTTGCTGATGCTCGGTATCAATCCCGGGCGCTTTGGCGCCGGTATTACAGGTATCAATTTTACAGCACCCCGGCAACTGAAAGAATATTGCGGTATCGATCATCCCTGGGATCAAAGCACTGAACTCTCCGCCGCATTTATTTATGAAATGATCGAAGCAGCAGGCGGACCTTCCCGGTTTTTTGGCGACTGCTATATTGGATCCATCTGTCCGCTTGGGCTAACACGGGATAAGAAGAACCTCAACTACTACGACGATTCCGCATTGCTGAAGAAGATCGGCCCATTTATTCTTAAATGTCTTCAACAACAAATTTCGTGGCCATTGATTCCCAGAAAATGTATAGTAATTGGCGGAGAAAAAAACAGGAAATACCTCGAATCGCTCAACCATCAACACAACTGGTTCGATGAAATTGTAGCGCTGCCACATCCACGGTTTATAATGCAATACCGGAGGAAAGAGAAAGATGCATATGTGAGAATGTACCTGGAGACTGTTAGGAGTTTAAGGTTTAGGGTTTAAAGTTTAAAGTATTTGGTTAAACCATAAACTTTAAACCCTAAACCTTAAACTCTTATCAAAATGGCAAATCATCATCATTGCTGCTCATCACCTGGTTGGTGAAGTCTTCTTCCGGGCCGCCTTGCTGGGGTGCCTGACCCGCATCAGAAGCAGCTTCTATGCGCCAGGCCTTCACGTCGGTGTACCAGCGACCATTATACTCACGGCTCTCCACATCAAAAGAAATATTGAGCATGGCGCCCGGTTGCAACTGGGCATTATTGATCTTATCACCCCAAATGGAAATACAAATCTTCTTCGGGTATTGCCCATCCGTTTCCACGATAATATCCTGCTTTTTCCATTCACCATTCCGGCCGGTACCTGTTTGCAGGGGCAGTACCTGTATGAGTTTGGCTGTAAGTTGCATAGCGAGTTAAAGATTAGCGGCGAAGATATGTGGATTTGAGGATTTAGGGATTTGGGGATTAGTTTAAAGTTTAGGGGTTAAAGTTTAAGGTTTAATGGAGTGAGTCTAACCTTAAACCCTAAACTCTAAACCCCACCAACTTAAAACTTAGAACTTAAAACTCAAAACTTCAAATAAATCGGCATTACCGGCTCGGCGGCTTTGAAATAACCATACAGAATAACAAAGCCGAAGAAGCATACTATATAAGCAATCATGGGTATTCGGGTAAAACGGCCTATCATTTTGTCGGCCAGGGAATCGGGCAGTGCATGCAACAAATAGGCAAAGCCCATCATCAACAGTACCGGCCAGTAATTGCCGGCAAATGCGGGCCATACGGAAAGATCCATACTGTAGAAAATCTGGTATAGCATACTCAGGGCTTTCTGAATATCATTGGTCGCCGGATCAAAATCGGCAGAGCGGAAAAAGACCCAACCCGCGCATACAAAATGAAACGTGACAAGTATGCCTATAAATCGGTAAAAAGGTTTGCTGTGCCATTTACCCAATACCCGGCCCGTGGCCAGCAGCCAGATCTTGTGCAGTGCCAGCCCCAAACCATGCCAAACACCCCAGATGATAAAGTTCCAGTTGGCTCCATGCCAGAAACCACCCAGTAGCATGGTTGTTAAGAGGTTCATGTTGGCGGAAACAACCTTGCCATCGCGGCGAATGATCCCGGGCAAAAGAAAAAGCAACAGAAATCCGGCAGAAACACCAGCGGCCAGTGCTATGGACCAGTGTAACAACTGCCAGCCCACCAGAAAAACGCCCGCAAAAAACGCTACAGCAAATAACCAGGTAGCAAAGCTACCCCTACGGTTACCTCCCAGAGGAATATAGAGGTAGTCGCGCAGCCAGGAAGACAATGAAATATGCCAGCGCCGCCAAAACTCCGTGATGCTGGCACTTTGATAAGGCGAAAGAAAATTCACGGGGATATGAAAACCCAGCCAGCGGGCGATGCCGATGGCGATATCGCTATAGCCACTGAAATCGCAATAGATGACCACCGCATAGCCGTAAACGGCAAACAGGTTTTCCAATCCTGTATATCGCGCCGGATCATCAAAAATATAATCCACATAATTGAGGCTGATATAATCCGAAATCACCAGTTTTTTAATCAATCCGGAAATGATCAGGTAAAAACCTTTCGCAAAATCCGTTTCATTTAGGGAATAAGGCTTATTGATCTGCGGCACAAAATCATGTGCCCGCACAATAGGACCCATCATCAATTTGGGAAAGAAAGACAGAAACAACAGGTAATCGCTGAATCGGCGAGCCGGTTCAAACTGCCCCCGATACACATCAATGGTATAACTCAGGTTCTCGAATGTATAGAATGATATGCCGATGGGAAGCAGCAGGTTCAGCGGATTGAAGTGGGTATTCGCCAAATCATTGCTCATGGCAATAAAAAAATCAGTGTACTTGAAGTAAAAAAGTAAACCCAGGTTGAAGATGATGCTTACCAGAAGCAAGGCATTCTTGGCCCATTTCCGCTGCTGCCGCCATATCGCGTTCGACAACCAATAATCGACAATGGCAGAAAGAATAACCAATCCAACAAAAAAGCCGCTTGCTTTATAGAAAAAATACAGGGAGAAGAATATGAAAATATAGCGCCGGGTTCTGTATCGATTTCGGAACGTGTAATAGAGCCCAATAAATGCCGCAAAGAAGAAAACGAAAAAGCCGCTGTTGAACAACAGCGGGTCATCTTCCCGGTAAAGAAACTGCTGTAGAAACGCTTCAAAATCAAATAAGGGCATGCTGGCTGGTCTTTACTGGGGATGGCTGATGAATTTTTGATACTCTTTCAGTATGGCTTCAAAGAAATAACGGGCCAATATTTCTGACCCGCGCCCATTGGGATGCACATGGTCTTTATTAGCCAGGGAAGGTTTTGCTTTGGCCCATTCTACAATGGAGTTGGTTCCTCCCATGCTGGTAAATTGGTTGTAAAATAAAGCGCCGGCATCACGCGCCGCTTTCGCCTGGGTTTGCACCAGCGAATCGAGGCCTATCGCCGTCTGGTATTTTCCTCCCTGCCTGAAAGCGCGGTCGGCCGTGCTCACCACTACCAGCTCGGCGGGGGCAAAGCAGCGCTGCAGCTTTTCCAGTATCGGCACCATAGCCCTCCCATACCAGTCAAAATCGGTTTCTTTGGGGCGATAGAGCAGGTTAACGCCGTATTGCAATACAATCAGATCATAGGGGTTCTCTTCCGCAATTGACCTGAGAAATGCAGAATCCAGGCCGGCCAATTCAATACCTGTGATTCCACGAAATGAAAAGTTGTCGACAAAAACACCATTCTCCGACTCAATACTGATGCCATAAACCGGAAGCTGGGGCGCGGCCACGCCAAGGGCTATTTTGGAATTACTGTCATGGGCAAGCAGCACGCGATTAAAAGGTTTTTGCGGAAAAATGGGGTAGCGGTTGCCGTTTACATTGATGTTGATCTCTTTTCCATAAGGCCCGCATAGCAGGCTTTTTTCCAAAGCCGGAACAGGTTCGCGAAGGGTATGATCCGTCATGGTCACCCAGTCGTTGGCCGTACGGAACAGGTGGCCCGACAGGTGCAGCCTGGCACCGCCACCATTACGGAAGTGCTGATCCTCCCATCCTTTTGAAAAGACCGCGGCCACGGATTTGCGGAAGAAGTTTACCTGGGAAGTAATGGGAACAAAGCCCACCCCCTGGCCTCCGAAATAATTTTGAAGAAGCTCTCTTAAGGTTTGTGTCATCAGATCACCTTCTATCATGCTATCGCCAAGGTAGGCGATACGCACTTTGCCCTTGCCTGTTTGTTTCAACTGCAAAAGTTTTGCTGCAAGGCCGGGCAGGCTACTACGTTGGGTATCCGAATAAAAATGGGTGATCAGGTGCGGGCGATGGTAGAGCTCAAACAGGGGTTGGGGCAGCGATGCCGGCAGGCTGTCGGCCACAGTAACACTATCAACCGCGGAATTGTCGCTTTCAGCAATATCTGGCTCGTGAATGAGTTCACTCACCAGGTTCACACGGTTGAAGGGAGTCCATGACCAATGGAAGGCTATGGCCAAAACAGAAAAAACGAGGAACAGCCCCACACTGTACACAACAAAGAGGAGCACGCGTTTATTTGCGTTCATAGCATATTACTCAGGGCTAACGTGAAGTTTGAGTTTACGGATGGCAGCCGAAATCCTGCTCTTCCATTCCACCGGCGCCTCGGAATAGCCTGCCTTGCTCATCGCTTCCAGCCAAAGGTTATAATCATGGTTGCCTTTCAGTTTTGGATAAAACCTTTTGCGGGTTAAAAGCTGGCAAAATCCGATATAAGAAGCTTTCACGGAAGGATATTGTTTGTAGCGGGAACGAATACCTTTTGTTTTCAGCAGATTGTTTTTACCAACAATACCAAAATGATTATTGAGCAGTTTGGCATTTCGGCTGCTACCGGATCCTGATTCAATAATGGCTACTCCCAACATCACAGAACTGGGAATTCCATAGACCACAGACAAGGAATCGGCCAGGGGCTTATAGGCTTGAATATACTTGCCCTGCGCCTGGAGAATAAATCCAGACAGCAGCAACAGGCTAAGCAGGCTCAGGCTCATCAGACCCTTTTGCAAGCCGGCAAAGCCGGTCGATATGACAGCGTATTCCCTCATCAAGTCGATAAACTCTCCATCGTTGATAATGCGTCTCGCAAATTAAAGGTAATATATAGCCTTCTAAGGTCAAAATGCAATCCGATGATTTCCCGGACAGTTATGATGAAAAAAACATCCGTTTTCAGAATAATACACCCCTATATCTGGTATGTCAATTATGCACTTCACAGAAATTTGTCAAAACAGCCGAGGATGAAGCATGAAGAATTGACTTATAAGATTATTGGTTGCGCAATGGAAGTGCATCGCGCATTTGGAAATGGCTTTCAGGAAGTGATTTATCAACGATCGCTTGCCATAGAAATGACTACTCAAGGTTTGAAATTTGAGCGTGAGAAGCAGATGGAGCTGCATTATAAAGGGCACAGAGTTGGCAGGCGGAGGGCTGATTTTTTTGTGGAGGGTCTGATCATGGTAGAGTTAAAAGCAGTGATTAACCTTCTAGACGCTCACTTATGCCAGGCCATGAACTATGTGGAGGCTTATAATATGGAGATCGGTTTACTGATCAATTTTGGGGGTAGGTCGCTGGAGTACAAAAGAGTCCACAACAACAAGCTACGACCTTGATTGCCTTGATTACTTTGATTGCCTTGATGGCCATGATTACCCTGATTGCTTTTGATTAGGAGGTGATAGATGGAGCCTTTATTAAATGATAGAGCTAAAAATCTTTGGTTCTTTTGAGGATATATAGCGGATTGGAATTGTAATAGAAAATTGCTTCAAATTGTTCCTTTTGTTCCAGTACTCCCTTTCACAAAATCCGATCGCATCCGCACCCAAATCAAAAGCAATCAAGGCAATCATGGCCATCAAGGTAATCAGGGTAATCATGGTATATATTCCTTTTCTTTGCACAAAAGTTGCTACCGAATGAGTGCCCGACTCTATGTTACCGATGATAACGAACTGCGTGACTGGGACCAGAATGCCGCCAATCGCTGGCATTGGTCGCTACGGATACCTGCGCATATTATCTCTTTCGTTTTTCATCCGCTTTTTGTACCGGTTTACATCATCGGCTTTCTGCTCATGGTTCCTCCCTATTTCCTGGGTTTTGCACCAAGAGAAAAATGGATCGCCCTGGTTCGCTTTTTTGTGATCTACAGTTTTTTTCCCCTGGTTACTGTTTTGCTGATCAAAGGGCTGGGTTTTGTTGACTCCATCTATCTGCGCAGCCGACGCGAACGCATCATACCTTATATTGCCTGTGGCATCTTTTATTTCTGGATGTGGTATGTTCTGCGCAACCAGCCCCAGTTTGCCCGTGAGCTGGTACAATTGGCGCTCGGCATCTTCCTGGCTTCCTCCCTCGGCCTCATCGCCAATATATATATGAAGGTGAGCATGCACGCCATATCGATGGGCATCCTGATCTGTTTCATGAGCTTTATCACCTTTCATAACAGCGCTCCCATTTTACCCTGGCTGCTGGCCTCCCTGCTGATAGCCGGCCTGGTTTGCACAGCCCGGCTAATCGTGTCGGACCACCAGAGCCGCGAGATTTATATTGGCCTGGGAGTAGGCATGCTCTGCCAGTACGTAGCCTTCCACGCTGATTTCCTCACCAGCTAGCGGGAAAAAAACGCCAGGATCCGGGAAAAATATTCCAAAAAATATTAGCATCCGATTACTAAATGCTTTAGTTTTGGATGTTCATAAGATTTTATAACCAGCATTGGGGAAGACGTAATTTTGGCTATGGCAAAAACAGATAAAACAACCGACATGTCAGCAAACAGCGAAAAACTGAAAGCGCTAAAGCTTACAATAGAAAAAATCGATAAGGATTTTGGCAAAGGCAGCGTGATGATGATGAATGAGCGGGGGGTAGTAACCCAGGAAGTGGTATCCACCGGCTCTATCGGGCTCGATACAGCTTTGGGCATCGGAGGTCTTCCCCGTGGTCGTGTGGTTGAAATATATGGGCCGGAATCATCCGGTAAAACCACCATCGCAACCCATGTTATCGCCGAAGCACAGAAAAAAGGCGGCATGTGTGCCATCATTGATGCCGAACATGCTTTCGACAGCAACTATGCGCAAAAGCTGGGTGTGGATGTGGATAATCTGCTGATTTCGCAACCTGACTATGGCGAACAGGCCCTGGAAATTGCAGATCGCCTGATTCTTTCCGGCGCGCTTGATGTAGTGGTCATTGACTCGGTTGCTGCCCTGGTACCCAAAGGTGAACTGGAAGGTGAAATGGGCGATAGCAAAATGGGTCTGCAGGCCCGCCTTATGAGCCAGGCTCTGCGTAAACTGACCGCCACCATTTCCAAAACCAATACCATTTGCATCTTTATTAACCAGCTGCGCGAAAAAATCGGCGTTATGTTTGGTAACCCCGAAACCACCACCGGTGGTAATGCACTGAAATTCTATGCCTCTGTCCGCCTCGATATCCGCCGCAGCAGCCAAATAAAAGACGGCGACGAAGCCATAGGCAACCGCGTAAAAGTAAAAGTCGTTAAGAACAAAGTAGCACCCCCCTTCCGCGCAGCGGAATTCGATATCATTTTCGGTGAGGGTATATCCAAAACCGGCGAGATCATTGACATGGGTGTTGAACTCGGCATCGTTCAAAAAAGCGGTAGCTGGTTCAGTTACAATGGCGATAAGCTCGGCCAGGGCCGCGATGCAGTAAAACAATTACTGCTCGACAACCCGGAACTCTCCAGGGAAATTGAAGGTAAGATCCGGGAAAAGATTAAAGAAATGCAATCAGCCTAAATATTTCATCCTCAGCGTATAAGCTAATGGATGGGTTAGTGAAGGAAGCTGTCTCGCCGTAACGGGACAGCTTTTTTGTTTTTTTAACAGTGCATAAATACAATCAATGTTTAAACATTGTATATTTGTCTACCAAATTTGTCAACAATCAACCCCTTCACCTGTTAAGGCAGTCCCATGAATTCAACATCAAAACCTAAGCAACGCTGGAGCACCCGCAAAAAAATCTGGGCTGGCATTGGCATACTGGTGGTAATAGCTGCCGCGGTTTACATCTATATTGCTACCGAAACATTTGCGGGAACCAAAGGCGTGAAAGAAGATTTTACCGTGACCGCACAAGAGCTTATGGAAGAGTTTCGTGCCAATAATGAAGCCGCAAATGCCAAATATTCTGAAAAAATTGTATTAGTTCACGGCCGTGTATCAGAACTTGAATCTGCCGACAGCGCCTCAGTGAATATTAAATTTGTACACCCCGAAACCGGTGATTATATCATTTTCACATTTCAGGAACAGTATTTGCAGGAAGCCCGTACGGTAAATGTTGGTGACAGCATTACTGTAAAAGGATCATCAAGCGGCTCAAGCTATACCAGCATATTAGATGCCTATTCGCTTCCCTTTAAACGTTCAACTTTACACGCCAACTACAGTGGCGCAAAAAACTGATTCGGAGCAAAGGTAAATAGCACAGCAAATCGTCAAACATTCAATCAACAAATACAGATTATTCCAAAACAAAGCAGGTATGAAAAAAACAATTCTCTTTCTGGCTCTTGTAGCCTTAACCGGCAACCTTTTCGCCCAAAAGAAAACAACCACTTCCGCTACTGTGGCATTTGATGCCAGTACGGCTATCGATGCGCTGCCCAAAGCCACCAACAAAGCAGTGGTAGCAGCGCTGGATACCAAGGCCGGTACCGTGGCTTTTGAAGCGACCGTAAAAAATTTCGCATTCAGCAATCCCACTATCCAGGACCATTTCAACGGTGGCAACTGGATGAATTCTGATAAATTTCCCAGCTTTACGTTCACCGGTAAAATCCTGAATCCCGAAGCCGTTGACTATACAAAAAATGGCAGCTATAACGTGGAAGTGGAAGGAACCCTCACCGTAAAAGACAAATCGCAAGCCCTGAAAACACCCGCTACCATTGTGGTGAAAGACGGCGCTATTAGTGCCAGCACCAATTTCTCCATCAAACTCGCAGACTTCGATATCAAAGGCGCACCCATTGATGCAGGCAAAGTAGCGAAGGAGCCAAAGATTACGGTGAGCGCAGAATTTAAGTAAGTTTTACGTTATACGTTGTACGTTGTACGTTGTACGCTATGCGTTAGAAGGTCTGGCCGGAAAGCTTAATTAAATTGAATCTCTAATTTAGCTATCTTGCTACCCTAAAACGTAGAACGTACAACGTAAAACGTAAAACGTATATGGCTTCCCGCACTCTCCAGTCCCGCAAAAAAATCGCCCTTGTCGCTCACGACAATATGAAAGATGAAATCATCGACTGGGCGGTTTACAACAAAGCTGCCCTGGCCCGGCATGAGTTATTTGCCACCGGCACCACCGGTAGTCTTATTCAGGAAGCACTGAATCAACCCGTCTATAAATTTTTGAGTGGGCCCCTGGGTGGCGACCAGCAGATAGGAGCTTCTATAGCGGAAGGCAAACTGGATGCACTGATCTTTTTCTGGGACCCCATGGAGGCGCAACCGCATGACCCAGACATCAAAGCCCTGTTGCGCGTGGCAGCTACCTGGAATATTCCCACTGCCTGTAACCGATCCACTGCCGACTTCCTGCTCACTTCTCCCCTGATGTATGATACATACGAATGCATTCTGCCAGATTACAGCAGCTATGTGAACCGGAGGTCAACGATTGGAAAAGAAGCAAAACCCTAGCGCTTAACAATACGGAAGCGCTTATCGAAACGGTCTTCCTGCACGCGGAGATAATAAATACCCGGCGCCAGTTTGGAGATATCCACTTCCATACGGCCTGTTTCTACCGGCACGGAAGCCGCTGTGGCCACCATTTTGCCACTATTGTCGTACACCTGGTAATTCACCCGGGTAAGCGGCCGGAAATCGCCCACCACCCATACTTTATCAGTAGCTGGAACAGGAAATAAGCGTATACCCGATTGAGCTTTCGCATAAATGGCTATAACAGTAGAGTAGGAGAAACGGCCAAACAAATCATTCTGCCGAAGACGGTAATATACCACGGGTGCTCCTAACGACAACACATCCGTATCCGTATGGGAATAGGCATGTGTACCAGGGCTATTAATGGCCGCCACGCGACCCACTGCCGCAAAATCGCGTCCGTTGGTACTACGCTCAATTACAAAGTCACGGGTATCTTCCTCCTGAACGGTTTTCCACTGCAGCTTCACATCTTTTTGAATCAGGTCGCCATAAAACTCTAACCATATCAGGGGCAATACAACAGAGAAATCCAATCCATAAAGCTCGCGCCCCATGGTGGACTCCTGTATGCTTGCATAGATTTTTACATCGGTTTCCTGGATTTCGCGTACGGTACCTGTGCCGGGGTCGGTGCTGATATCTGAAATCCTTGTGCCATCGCTGGTGCCATCGCTTACCCATGTTTTGTCGCCATTAACGCCATCATTGCCCGTAAACACGAGCTGGTTCACCATGCCGGCAAAATTGCCGCTGGCCCCACTCGGTGTGCCAGGCCAAACATCTTTCACCAGCACAGTTCCGGCTGCCTTGCCATCACTTTTCCAAAGTTCCATACCATTCGCGCCATTATCGGCTGAAAAGAAGAGGGTTCCCCCAACATTCCGCAGGTTATAGGGATAACTTTCACTACCACCTGTCCAGATATCTTTTACCATCACGGTACCATTGGCAGTGCCATCGCTCTTCCAAAGTTCTACTCCATTGTTTCCATCATTGGCAGAAAAGAAAAGAGTAGAACCCACTTTTACCAGGCTGGAGGGAGAAGAACTATTGCTGCCTGGAGCGATATCCTTCAACAAATAAGTGCCTTCAGGCGTACCATCTGTACGCCATAATTCGCGGCCGTTGGATCCATCGTCGGCAGAAAAATAAATGACCCCATTCATCTCCACCAGGTATTGTGGTGAGGAGGAACCCGAAGGGTGGATATTCTTGAGCATGGAAGTACCTGTACCTGTTCCATCACTGCGCCAAAGTTCAGCGCCATTAATACCGTCGGTGGCCGAAAAATAAAGTGCCTGGTTCATGCCCATCAGGGCGGAGGGATAACTGGATGCGCTACCATTGCGGATATCCTTTACCATTACGGTACCGCTTTCGGTTCCGTCACTTTTCCAAAGCTCTACACCATTGCTGCCATTACTGGCTACAAAATAAATCTGTTGCTCCAAAGCCGTGATATAACCGATGCTGCTGCTAGAACTACCCGGGTTAATGTCCTTAACCATCACAGTACCCGCATTAGTACCATCACTCTTCCACAGCTCCATACCATTTGATCCGTTGTTCGCCGCAAAGAACAACTGGTTATTTACCCGCGTTAAATAACAGATATTGCTGCTGGCAGCACCAGGGTTGATGTCTTTGATGAGTGAAAAATGCTGCGCGCGCGCAGATAAAAATGCGCAGCCAAGAAGAAAGCTTATTAGTGGCCTTTTCATAACGGATCGGATATGGTGGATGACCGCGCATCTACCCTATACATAACCTGCATATGAGCGATGCGTGCTTAACAAACTTCTTATTTAAAGCGCTCAAAAGCAAGCAAATAGGCGAGTAATTTGGCCATTTAAGGGATAACCATTAGAGGGGAATAGGGAATAGTTAGTAGGAAACGTGAGGCGTGAGGCGTGAATCGTGAGTAGCATATTGCTCGAACATCAGGCAAATCGATTGGTCCACCCTGAATGGAGCCTATTCTCCTCGCGACTCACGATTCACGCCTCACGTCTCACGCCTCACGATTCGCGCCTCACGCCTCACGACTAGCATTGCAGGCTATCCAAAAAACTACTATTCCAATACAGATCAGGATCGGGACGAATTTTGTAAATTTGATAGCTGACATACGGCAAGGATTTGTAGTAATTACGAGGATTTATAAGACAAAGATTCAAATCCCTCCGCTGCACTCAACCTCCAATCATTTTTGTTAAAAGAGAAGAAAGGACCTTAACTATGGGTTTTCAATTACATGCGCCCTACTCACCCGCCGGCGATCAGCCGGATGCGATAAGGCAGTTGACCGAAGGATTGCAGGAAGGGGAGAAATTCCAAACCCTGCTGGGCGTAACCGGTAGCGGTAAAACATTCACCATTGCCAATGTAATTCAGCAGGTACAGAAACCAACCCTGGTACTGACACATAACAAAACCCTGGTGGCACAACTCTATGGGGAATTCCGGCAATTCTTTCCTGAAAATGCGGTGGAGTATTTTGTATCCTATTACGATTACTATCAGCCGGAAGCCTACATGCCGGTGAGCGATGTATATATCGAAAAGGATCTTAGCATCAATGAGGAACTCGATAAACTTCGCCTTCGCGCCACAACCAGTTTATTGAGTGGCCGGAGAGACATCATTGTGGTGGCCAGCGTTAGCTGTATTTATGGCATGGGTAACCCCACGGATTATGAAAGTGGTATAATCAGGATTGCCAAAAAACAAACACTTTCGCGCCAGGCTTTTCTCCATGCGCTGGTAAACTCACTGTACACCCGCACCACTCTCGATTTCACACGCGGCAGTTTTCGGGTAAAAGGGGATACAGTGGACATCAACCTTCCCTATGTGGATTTTGGCTACCGCATCACATTTTTTGGAGACGAGATAGAAGAAATAGAAAGTATTGATGTCGCCAACGGCAAACGCATCGGCAAGATGGAAAACGCGGCCATCTTCCCGGCCAATCTCTATGTAGCGCCAAAAGACATCATGCAGCAGGTGATCTATGAGATTCAGGATGAATTGCACGCGCAGGTGGAATATTTTAAGAATAATGGAAAACCCATCGAAGCGCAACGGTTAAAAGAAAGGGTGGAATACGACCTTGAAATGATTCGCGAGCTGGGCTACTGCAGCGGCATCGAAAACTATTCACGATTCTTCGATCGCCGCAGGCCGGGAACCCGCCCCTTCTGTCTGCTCGACTATTTCCCCAAAGATTTTCTGATGGTAATTGACGAAAGCCACCAGACCATTCCCCAGGTAAGTGGTATGTATGGTGGTGACCGTAGTCGCAAACTGGTGCTGGTGGATTATGGTTTCCGTCTGCCATCAGCACTGGATAACCGTCCCCTCAACTTTCATGAATTCGAATCGATGATGAACCAGGTCATTTTCGTGTCGGCCACACCTGATGACTATGAGTTACAAAAAACCGAAGGGGTTGTAGTAGAGCAGGTGGTGCGGCCCACGGGGCTTCTCGATCCTCCCATCGAAGTGCGCCCATCAGCGAATCAAATTGATGACCTGCTCGATGAAATTGATAATCGCGTGAAAAAAGGCGACCGCGTGCTGGTAACCACGCTCACCAAGCGCATGGCCGAAGAAATGGATAAATACCTGCACCGCATCAATATCAAATCAAAATACATTCATAGCGAAGTGGATACCCTGGACCGTGTGGAAATTTTAAGGCAGTTAAGGCTGGGCGAAATTGATGTACTGGTAGGCGTAAACCTTTTGCGGGAAGGCCTCGACCTGCCGGAAGTATCGCTGGTAGCTATTTTGGACGCCGATAAGGAAGGCTTTCTTCGCAATGAAAAATCGCTGACTCAAACGGCAGGTCGAGCCGCCCGGAACGTGGACGGGCTCGTGATCTTTTATGCGGATACTATCACAGAAAGCATGCAGAAAACCATGGACGAAACACTGCGGCGCCGAGAGAAGCAAATAGCGTATAATATCGCAAACAACATTACCCCAACAACAGTACGCAAAAGCAAAGAGCAGGTATTTGCGCAAACATCCGTTCTAGACATTAAGGGCTATGACCCCCGCAACCCGCATGCCCTGGCGCCCGACGAAGAGCTGGTGCCGGTAGCAGCTGAAGAACAGCAGGAATATAAAACCATTCCACAAGCGGAAAAAGCCCTGGGCCGTATCAAAAAAGAAATGGAAAAAGCCGCCCGCGACCTTGATTTTATGGAAGCAGCAAGGCTACGTGATGAGATGTTTGTGTTGCAAAAGAAGCTGGAAGAGATGAAGAAGACGTAATACGTATTACGTATTACGTACTACGTAAAACGTTTTGTGGGTAAATAGTGGGGGTTTATATAGGTTTAAACGTTGAAGACGTGAAATGCAAGAGAAATCTAATTCCTGTTAAGTCGTGAATGGGTTCGATTGACTGGTTTCCGAAACAGGCGATAAATGTGTATATTGTAACGACAACAATTTTATCTGCCGCCCTCAAAATTACTTCGAATGATTTCCAGCAGGTTTATTGCCGTTCTACTTTCCATTCTTGTTTCAACAATTGTAAGCCATGCAGAAACCTGGGATGAGCCCTGGCAGAAAGAGATTTTACAGAAAGCCGATTACTTTATACTCGCTGAAGTAATCGATGACAACGAGGATTGGGTGAAATTGAAACTCATAAAAAACTTTGGCGACAAAACTTTGCCGGACGAACTACTAATTGACGATTTCTTTATGCTGAATATGACCAGTAGTTCGGGTCACGGAGTTCATTTCAGATTTCAGAAAGGGCAGAAGTTTTATTTCTTTCTCAAGAAGAACGCTAATGGTAACTATAGTTTGCCTACTCCCACTTCGGGTTTTGCCAACCTAAATGCGGAAAATAATGTCGTGGCCACTTACAGGCATAGTTATCATCAGGCATTGGTGACGCAAGATGCTTTTGAATTTACCTATAAGAATATCTGGAGCTATTTCAAAAAGGGTAAGTATGATGTAGACAGTATTAACAGATTTGTTCAACAACAGCTCAGTCAGCCACCGGCTGGTTTTGAAGAGGATCAGGTTGCACTATTTTTCTTACAGCATGTGGCTTTGGAAACTGCCTATTTGTTGGGGATCAAGCCATCATTTGCACTAATTGAAAAGTTCGCTCTTTCAGACAATTTTCATTCACGGATTTCGGCATTGCAGTTGCTGGGAAATCTAAATACGAAAGAAAGCAAGGAGCTTTTATTAAGTACTATGAAGAACGAGTTATTTGGAAATTTTGAGCAGGTAATTGCCATTTGGGCGCTGAAGAGAATCAATGATACCAGCTACATCAAAAAGCTGAAGGGTATGTCGGATCAGGCATCTGATGAAATGATCGGATTCGGCGGGAATATCATGGATCCACGTGTGGGAACTCGTTTCCCAAGCCCAAAGGAAGCTATTGAAGCGCTGTAGTTAATTGCAAGGACGGCCCCAAGCTAATCCAATTTAAGACTCTACCAGGTCCTGCAGAAAATTGACTGTTAATACTGTTTTCAATTCATCTGCGTATATCTGCGGAAAAATCTGCGCCAATCAGCGGGAAATCTCTCTCGAACTTTGAACACGCTTAAAGTGATTAAGCATTTCCCGCTGATTGGCGCAGATTTCTTATCAAACCAATTTTCATATCCTAGCCTTCCCAACCATTGACTTCCCATTTAAAACATATTACTTATAACTTAAAACTCATATAGCATCGTAGTTTTCCGATATCCTGCCAAGTACTTATGCCTGATTTACCCAAATTCCGCCTCAGGGAATACTCTTAATTTAATAGATCGGTATATTTTCGTGAAATCCTAATTCCAATCCATTAAAAACCATCAAACCGAGAGAACCAATATGAGAAGCCGGATCCGCAAGGTTGCCACCTTTCTCGCCTTCAACCTACTTTTCTTCGCCCTTTACCTCAATTTTGTGCATGCAGATGCGCAATTGCCTCAGGACAATAGTGTAGCACCGTTTGATTCGGTGCCCGCTTTTGGCGAAACAGAACTGGTGAAGAACCCGGAAAAATACCTGCAGCAGCCCGCCGCAGAAAAAGGTACAGCAACCAAACCTCAATAAGCGAGTACTCGCGACCTGACTAACCCATCAAAGCTATAACCCCGCATGCGGGGTTATTTTTATTCAGGGAAAGTGGAAGCGTCAATATTAGGAATAATTTTCAGGGCATTCTTGTAATACACTTTCTTCAAAATTTCATCGCTCAGGCCAAGGCCGTACATACGCCAGAAAGCGTGGTATTTTTTATGATAGGGAAAGTATTCGTCCGTCGTTTCCAGCACCCGAAAATAAGTGGCATATTCTGAAGGTACCCAGCTGTCTTTTCCAAACAGGATACGATCCTGCCAGGTTTCAAAAAAACGGGCGGCTTGCCGGGGTTGTCTTCCCAACTCGGCGATCACCGCACCAAACTCCACATACATATTCGGCATCTCCTTCATCAGCGACGAAAGTTTATCGAGATCGTTGGGGTACCATCCAAAATGCGCGGCAATAAAAGTGGTGTTCTTATGTTTCTTAAACATCCGGTGCTGTTCATCGATCAACTGTTGCCAGGGCACAGGATTATCATCGCCTCGCTTACGGTTGGGATGCGTGGCCAGTTCGAGCCAGCGCTCATTTTTATCGTCCATTGGATCCCAAAATGGCTTGGGATCAGCCGTATGAATCAATACGGGTATCTTCAACTCCCCGGCTTTTGCCCAAATCGGATCCAGGCGCGGGTCATCCACCGCCACGCGCTGCCCCTTATTGTCTTTCACTGAAAAGCCCAGGCTTTTGTAAATTTTCAGGCCATTCGCCCCATTCTTTACATCTTCTTCCAACTGCTTCGCGGCCTTCTCTCCCCAGCCATCTTCACCCACTCCCTGGAAATTGATATTGGCGAAAACAATGAAACGCTTCGGATAATTGCTGCGGATATTAGCTGAGGACTTCTTGATGGATTCCCCACTTTGTCCGCTCAGGTTCACCATCACCGCCATATTCAGCTTGTCCATTTCCTTAATGAGCACAGAAAGGTCCATCTCGGGCATCCGAAACTGATGATTATGCACATCAATAAAGGGAAACTTCGCCCGCTGCACCGGGTTCTCCGGCACTTTCAAAGTGGATACAGGCTCGTAAGCTTCAAAGTCCATTCCCTTTTGCGCGTCTGTTGACAGAAAAACGAAAAGAGAAAGCAGGATGGATAATGTTGTTTTAAGCATGGAAGGAGTAGTAAGTAGTGAGTAGTGAGTAGTAAGTTGTAAGTAGTAAGTTATAAGTTATAAGTTGTAAGTTAATGGAATAATATTGGTAGTATGTAATTAACCTTAGTTTTTGAATTACTCCCTTTATGTTTTAACTCTTTGCGCCCGTTGCGAATTCTTTGCGCTCGTTGCGGTACATCATTCCGAGACGCCAACAGTTTCAAATTCAGGAGGGATTCCAACGCAACGAACGCAAAGAAGCCGCAACGAACGCGACGATAGTTCTAAAGAAATACTCACAATTCACGCCTCACGATTCACGTCTCACGCCTCACGATTCACGCCTCACGCCTCACGCCTCACGTCTCACGTCTCACGCCTCACGCCTCAATGCGCTTGCAACCAATTCTCCCCCTCCCCACATTCTGCTATCACCGGTACGCCATTGGGCAGCGGCATGGCATTCTGCATTTCTTCCAGTATCAACGGTTTCAATTCCTTCACTTCCGTCTTCAGCGCATCAAATACCAGTTCATCATGTACCTGTAGTATCATTTTGCTTTTCATGCCCGCTTTTTGCATGGCCGCATACACCCGCTGCATAGCCAGCTTAATCATATCGGCGGCCGTTCCCTGTATGGGTGAGTTAATCGCATTTCGCTCGGCAAATCCCCTCACCGTGAAATTGGCGGAATTAATATCGCGCAGCCAACGCTTACGTCCCATCAAAGTCTGCACATAACCATGTTCCCTTGCAAAATTGATGGTACTGTCCATGTACTGCTGTATGCCGGAGAACTGCTTCTTATAGTTATCGATTATCTCCTTGGCTTCTGTCCGGCTGATGCCCAGGTTATCGGCCAGGCCGAATGCACCCTGTCCATAAATGATTCCAAAGTTTACACTCTTGGCTTTGTAACGCATTTCCTTCGTTACTTCACCCTCTTCTATACCATACACTTTGGCTGCGGTAGCCGTGTGGATATCCACTCCCTTCCTGAAAGCTTCCACCATATTCTTATCGCCGCTAATAGCAGCCACTATACGAAGCTCGATCTGCGAATAATCCGCTGAAAGCAGCACATGCTTGCTGTCGCGGGGAATAAAGGCTTTCCGAACCTCACGCCCCCTGTCGGTGCGCACCGGTATATTCTGCAGGTTGGGGTTATTGCTTGCCAGCCGGCCCGTAACCGCCACAGCCTGCCCATAGGTGGTGTGCACACGCCCGGTTTTGGGATTGATCAGTGTGGGAAGCGCATCTACATAGGTGGATTTCAGCTTGGTGAGTTCACGGAATGTGAGGATGTCGTCAACAATACCAATTCCCCGGGCGGCCAGTTTCAGCAACACATCCTCCCCCGTCTGATACTGTCCCGTCTTGGTTTTTTTAGCCGAGGGATCCAGTTTCAATTTATCGAACAACACTTCGCCCAATTGCCGCGGCGAGGCCAGGTTGAACCGCACTCCGGCCTGTTTGTACACGCTTTCCTCCGCTTTCTTCGCCTCCCGCTCCAGCTCTTTGGAATATTCATTCAGAAACTCCTCATCCACTTTTATGCCTTCATATTCCATGGCCATCAGCACCTTCACCAGCGGATTTTCTACTTCGTTGAATACTTTCTCCACTTCCTTTTCCCTGAGCATCGGCTCAAATACCTGTTTCAACTGCAGGGTGATGTCGGCATCTTCGGCCGCATATTCAGTAATCTTTTCCAGCTCAACATCACGCATATTTCCCTGCGACTTTCCTTTCTTGCCAATCAATTCCTCAATGGAAACTGGTTCGTAACCCAGGAACTTTTCACTTAAATCATCCATGCTACGTTTTCCATCGGGCTCTATCACATAATGCGCCAGCATGGTATCGAATAAGGGACCGGCCAGTTCTACCCCATACCATTTCAAGACCAGCATATCGTATTTCAAATTCTGACCGATCCATGTAATTTTCTTGTCGCTGAAAAGTGGTTCCAGAAGGTCAAGAATTTTCTTTGTTTCTTCTTGGTCGGCGGGGCAGGGTATAAACCAGGCTTCGCCGGGTTCCACGGCAAAACTCATCCCTACGAGTTCGGCATTGTTGGCGTCGATACTGGTGGTTTCCGTATCAAAACAAATTTCCTTATGCTTCTTTAGCCGAGATATCAGTTCTTTAATGGCCTTTTCGCCCTCCACCGCTGCGTACTTGTGTGGGGTGTTGTGAATATTCTTTTGTGCAGGACCGGGCTCCGCATCATCTTCGCTGTTGCTTGCTACCTTTGCAGCGGCTCCACCACTTTTATCGGGCTCTGCTTCTACAATATTGCCAAACAGATCTGTTTGCACGCCTACAGGCGCCGCAGCAGGAGTGCCGGCGGGCACAAAATCCTCACCCAGCAGGCGCTTGCCGATAGTCTTGAATTCCAACGCACCAAAAACTTCTTTCAGTTTATCCTTATTCCATTCTTTCACCTTGAAATCTTCTTCATGAAATTCTACCGGCGCATTAGTGATGATGGTGGCGAGTTTTTTGGAAAGAATGGCGGCCTCTTTTCCCTTTCTCACCTTCTCGCCAAGAGCACCTTTAATCTTATCCGCATTCTCGAGCACATTCTCCAGGCTTTCGTATTCTGCCAACAACTTTGCCGCTGTTTTTTCGCCTACGCCAGCAATACCGGGAATATTGTCCACAGCATCACCCATCAACCCCAACACATCTATCACCTGCGACACATCTTTAATATTCCATTTCGCACACACTTCTTCCGGTCCCATTATCTCCACTTCGCCACCCTGGTAGCCGGGTTTATAAATCTTCACCTTATCCGTTACCAGTTGACCATAGTCCTTATCCGGCGTTACCATATATACTTCATAGCCGGCTGCAGCCGCCTGCTGGCTTAATGTACCTATCACATCATCGGCTTCATAGCCATCCACTTCCATCACAGGAATATTGAATGCGCGCACAATTTCCTTGATATCGGGAATTGCTTCCAGGATATCTTCCGGTGCTTCCTGGCGATTGGCTTTGTAATCCGCAAAATCGGTATGACGTTCCGTAGGAGCGGCAGTATCAAAACATACCGCCATATGCGAAGGCTTTTGCTTATTGAGTAGCTCTACCAATGCATTCGTAAAACCAAACTGCGCATTGGTGTTCTTTCCCTTACTTGTTAAACGTGGACTGCGTATCAGCGCATAATAGGCACGAAAAACAAGTGCCAGCGCATCGAGGAGAAAGAGTTTTTTTTCCATGCTGCTAAGTTAAGGGAAAGCACAAACCTGAAAACTCAAATTGTATAATGTAAACATGGGTGTGCCCGGCAAGGTTCGTCGGCAAAATTTCCGGTTTCGTCCAAATAAAGCAATGGTCTGCATTGCCGAAATTTTCTTAATCGTACCTTTTAAAAAAATTATCTGTTATGAAATTCATCAAGCTAACCGCAATTGCCCTGCTGGGTATGGTAGTCTGTTTGCAGGTAAACGGACAAACCGAGGAACAAATGAAAGCCTGGCAAGAGTATATGGAGCCCGGAGCCATGCATAAAATGATGGCAAGTTGGGATGGAGAATGGGACGAAGAAATTACGCACTGGATGGAACCCGGTGCCGAAGGCACCCAGTCGAAAGCCACTTGCGTCACTAAATCGTTGATGGGGGGCCGCTATTCCGAATCGCGCCATACGGGCAACTTCTTTGGTATGCCCTTCGAGGGCATCGGTGTGCTGGCTTATGATAATGCCAAGAAAGTTTTTGTTAGTACCTGGGTCGATAATATGGGTACAGGTGTAATGATTATGGAAGGCAAATGGGACCCCGGAACCAAAACCATCACCTTCAAAGGTAAAGCCACCGATCCCATGACAGGTAAAGACATGGAAATGCGCGAAACCTTTCGTATTGTGGACGACAACAAGCAGGTAATGGAAATGTTTACCGTGATAGATGGCAAGGAATTCAAGAATATGGAACTGACTCTAACCCGGAAAAAATAAGTCAACCCTCTCTTCAGCAACCCCTGCTCCCTGAGCAGGGGTTCATTTTTTTCGGGAACTCAGGTTGGACTGGTAAAACTCAATCCAGTCCGCAACGCTGAGTTTGGAAGCCAGCTCTCCAATCAACGCAAAGGGAATATTCTCCGGCTTCTTGAAGCGGATACAGCTTTTACCCATATCGAGTTTACCCACTCCTGCTTTGGCATAGGCGTCGGTAAACCATTTTAAGAGAGAAGGAATAGAGTAGAGCCCCATGTGGTAAATGGCGATAAAATTTTTCTGGGATGCAATATTCATGAAGGGCAGCGGTTGTTTGGGATCGCAATGATAGCCGGCCGGAAAAATTTTGTGCGGTACCACATACCCTATCATGCCATAGTTCATGGTTTCCTGAAAGCCCTTAGGCAGATTTTTCTTCACCACTTTCCTCAATTTGTCGATGGCTTTCTGCCTTTCCTCAGGCAATTCCGACAGGTATTCGTTTACTGTACTGGCACCCGATGTCATACAATAGTTTTTGTGCTGTTCTTAGAGAAAAAAAGTTCCTGGTAAGTTAAGTAAAACCTGTATCATGAATTCATCATTTCCTGCAAGTTCATATTTTTATTGCGGAGATCAATACCGCCTTCATAGAGTGATTTCAGGTTGGCCAGATAGAAGGTCCAGCCGTTTTTGCAACCCACATGCCAGGTCATGCGGCCCAGGTCATCGTCGGGAATCTGGTCCTGCGTCAGCTCTACCAGGGTTTCGCCCAGCTCCTGGTAAATGCGCACTGTGCAGCGGCCGGCTTTGCCAAACTGAAAATGAAGATTGTCGTAAAAACCAATACTCCATTCCCTTTCTGGTGGACCAGGCCGCATAAAGATCCTGGACAGAAGCTTTCACATTAATGCGAACCATGAAGCGATCCCAGTGTTGCATAGGAGTTCGTGTTAGTGGTTCAACTAATATTTTGATTAATCTTTTCTACGACGGTATTCCAAATCATACTCCCTGATCCATGTCCTGCCATCATCCTTTGAAATTTCACCCAATTGCCGCACTTTATCTTTCGAGAGTCGGAAAAAACTCAATCGTCGGATAGCCATGCTATCGGAGCAGGGTCGTTGTGCCTGCAAAGCCTGGCCGCTCATTAATGCAAGTAGCGGGAGCAACAGGCATATCAGCAATTTTTTCATGGCGAAATGCTTTTGATTCAAGGCAGCCAGATGCGGGGAATAGCTGCATCTCACTTAATCAGGTCAGCGCCATAATCCGATGATAGCCCCCATCAGGGTGAGTGCGAGCAGGAGATAGCAGCCGTTGATGAAAATGTAACGAGCAGAACGCTGCTCAAAAAGGGCTACAATCGCAAGACCACAAAAAGCCCAGATGCCCGCCAGAAATCCGGCAATGGCACCCCAGCTTATATCGGTCTTTTGCGCGCAATTGCCGGTACATTCAGCGGGGGAATCAGCCAGGAACATTCCGAGATTGGCCGCCATAATCAGCGATAGAATAAAGGCCCAGCCATAGATTTTCGCGGCATTCCCTTTCTTCACATCTTCCAGCGTCAACTTGTTTTCCCGCATCCAGGCATTGCCGAATAAAAGTGGTGAATACCATACGCCACCGAGTACAAAAGCCGAAATGCCCGCTACCAGAATAGCCAGCCAATTGATTGTGTTGAAGTCCATAATAATTACAGTTTTGGTTACAAATCAGATCCATCGCTATTTCTGCTTCGTCAGAAACAGATAGCGTATGTCTAAACTATTGCCTAATTTTTCCCCGGCAAAGCCTGAGTAACCGAAAGTGGAAAAAGAACCGACCAATACGAGCAGCAGTCCGACGAAGGGGGGGATAACCAATTTTCGTCCGAACGATATCGCCTTTCGGCTGGTATTGATACCCGTATTCGGCATTGTAATACCCCTGGCCACAGGTATGATCAATATGCGGAATTTCAATAACTGGGAAATCAAGCTGAGCTTCCTGTACACTATTGGGATCGCCTTCCTGGTTTGGCAGGGAAATCGTTCCCTTTTCTTTTCCCTGCGCAGCTATTTCGACTGGCATAAGCGACCTGTTCAAAAGATTCTGGCCCTTTTGTTTACCATTATTTTCTACACCGTACCCGTGAGCGTTATATTGCTCGTGGGTTGGTATCATCTTTTTGAAGAAGGTTTCATCAACTGGAATGTGATACTTACATCCGCTCTTATCATCATGATTTGCGTGGTCTTCATCACGCACGTGTATGAAACGGTTTTTTTAGTGAAAGAGACGGAAGAAGAAATGCTGCGAAATGCCCAACTGGAAAAGGCGAAAGTGGAGGCGGAACTGGAAGCGCTCAAAAACCAGATCGACCCGCATTTTATTTTCAACTCACTCAATACCCTCTCTCACCTGATTGAAGAAAAACCCGCCAAGGCGCGACTCTTTAATGAAAACCTGGCAGACGTTTATCGCTACATATTGCAGAACAAAGGAAAGGAGCTGGTGCTGCTTCAGGAAGAATACCAGTTCTTACAACAATATTTCTCGTTGCTGAAAATCAGGTTTGAAGATGCCGTGTTGCTGGATTCAACAATCCCTGCCAGCGCGATGGATCAATACCTGATACCACCCATTTCTTTGCAGGTATTGTTGGAAAACGCGATCAAACACAATGAGTTTAGCGACAACCGACCTATGCAGTTTTCTATCCGGCTGTTGGAAGATGAGTTGATCGTCAGTAATCCGATCCGAAAGAAGAATCTATTAAGAGAGTCATCGCGCATTGGCCTGGATAATCTGGACAGGCGTTATCGGCTTACTAGCGACCGGCAAATTGTGGTGAAGGCCGATGAAGAAAAATTTCAGGTGCATTTACCGCTGTTAAAAATAGACTGATATGCAGGTATTGATCATTGAAGACGAAAAGCCCGCATCGCAAAAATTGCAGAAAGCGCTGTTACGATGCCAGCCACAAGCCCAGGTGCTGGCAGTGCTGGGAAGCGTTGATGAATCGGTGCAATGGCTGAAATCGAACGGGCAGCCCGATCTCATTTTTATGGACATTCAACTTAGCGATGGTATATCCTTTCGCATATTTGAGCAGGTATCGCTCACCTGTCCGGTTATCTTTACCACCGCCTACGATGAATTCTGGCAGGAGGCATTTGAATGTAATAGTATCGACTACCTGCTTAAACCGATTAAGCAGGAAAAGCTGGAGGCGGCACTTGGTAAATACGAAATGCTACGCCAGCATTTCGCGCAACATTTACAGCAATTGCTGCAATGGCATCAGCAGCCGGCATCTCAAACATTTAAAAAGCGCTTCTTGATAAAGCGGGGAGCGGATTATGTAAGTCTGCGTACGGATGAACTCGCTTATTTCTATGCCACGCATAAACTGGTTTGCCTGGTGGATACGAAGGGACAAAAGTATATACTGGATGAATCCCTGGCCGAAATAGAGAAACAGGTAGACCCTGCCCAGTTTTACCGCGTAAACCGCAAATACCTGGTAAACCAGAATGCGATACGTAAAATAAGAGCTTATCCAAAGAGTAAGTTGCAGATTGATCTGGAGCCTGCCGTGTCGGAAGAAGTGATTATCAGTCAGGAAAATGTAGCGGCCTTCAAAGCCTGGATGGGGGAATAAAAAAGACCCGGTGCAGAAGCATCCGGGTCGGTGTTAACTACCATTAACCCAAAAAATCGATCAGGACCTGCCTCCACCGCCATTGCCACGGCGAGGCATCATGGAAGGTTCAATTTCTTCCTTCCACTTTTTGAATTGATCGTCTGTCAGAACGGTCTTTAATTCTTTATCGCGTGCTTCCATCAGGGGTTGCATTTTGGCGCGCATAGCCTGCATGTCGGGCCGCTCGCCTCCCCCCATCATTTCTTCACGCACTTTATCCTGTGCTTTGTAAAAATTCGTAAATATCGAGTCCACTTTTGTCAGCTTATCCTTATCCAGGCTTAAGCTGCTTTCCATTTTCTCGTGCACCATCTTTACCCTCTCTTCTACGGTACGGCGGAATCCTCCGCCCTGTGCCATGGCCCAGATCCCCGCAGTAAGAAACAAGATCGTGAGCAGGCTGTATTTGCGTTTCATATTGTGATGAAAGTTTTACTTTTGTTGTTTACAACAACTCACTTACCACCCTTGCGACCCATCCGCTTAAACATACGCGACATAAGGGTATCGTATTTCGCCTGCTGGTCGGGCCGGCAAAGCTTTCGCAGGTCAGAAAAATAGCGGAAGGTTTGCAGGTCCAGGGCTTTTTGCTTTTCCCCAATCTGCCCTGCCAATTGCTGCACCAGGCTATCTTCAGGCTGCGCTTTTCCAATCAAACTAAAAAGGCTGTCTTTCGACTTGCGCATGTCATCAAACATTGGCCGAAGCACATCCTGCTGCTTTTGGCGCATTTCACGATAGCTGGTGATCTGCACGGTGTCGAATCCAACATCTTTCTTCAACATATCCCCTACCACATTTCTTTCCCTGTTATTGCTATGCTGTTCACGTCCTGGTTTCTTGTACCACAAAAAGTAACCCAGCACAGCAATATTGGTCAGAAAAAGCACGGCGATGATCACCAGCAGATTCTTATTTCTGTTTCCGGTGCTCATCAGGGTGTTAAGTTTTCAAAGTCAAAACTGCTGCTGCTGGCGATCAGCGATTCGCTATCTACCACCTGCTCACCCTGGGCCACGCTATTGCCATTGGCCGGGCTATCGGATTGCAGCAGAAAAAATAGGTTCAGCACCAAAACCAACCCGAGGCTGGTGACGGCTACTACCGGACGGGCCAGTAGCTGGCTTATTTTTTCCCAGCCTGCGGATTCCTGGCGCTGTAAGCGACCCTTAATCCGGGTGTACAACCAGGGTTCCGGCCTGGCTCGTTCCAGCCCGTCAAGGCTGCCAAGCACCCGCTCCACAAATTCTTCCCTGTTTGATTCTTGTTTCATATACACATTATTTGACGTTCTATTAATCAAAAACCTTTGCCTTCTTTTCGCTGCTGGTAATAATCACCCAGCTTTTTACGCAGATTCACTTTGGCCCTGTGCATCAGCGATTCTACTGAAGATATGCTCGTTTGCATCACATCGCTTACTTCCTGGTAGCTGAGCCCTTCCACTTTATGCAACGTAAACGCTACACGCTGATTTTCAGGAAGTTCCTTAATCGCCCCAAACAGTACCGTAGCATCTTCTTTTTTGTCCAGTTGCACCCCCGGGTGTTGAAAATCAGGAGGATGCACCTGTGCCTGGTTATCATCACCAAACAAACTCTTCACAAAAGCAAAACGCTTTTTCCGCTTTTTTCTTCTCTCCAGGTCCAACGATTTGGTGACGGTAATCCGGTAAAGCCAGGTGGAGAACTTCGAATCCCCTTTGAAAGAACCGATCGACTGGTAAACCTGTACAAACACTTCCTGGGCAATATCCTCCGCGTCGGCTGGTACCTGCACGATTCCCAGGGCGGTGTTGTACACCATATCCTGCCAGGTGTCCACCATCGCACGGAAGGCCGATTCATCACCCTGCTTCAGGAGGTCCACCATTAATCTCTCGTCCAAGCCGATCATTTTTGCTTGGGACGATATTACGCAATTTTTCCTTTGCTTTCTTCTCTTAGAAATTGGGACGAGGGCCGCCACCCGGGCCGCCGGGACCACCCCAATTTCCGCGGTTTCCATTTTGCCGGCCAGTATTTGCTTTTCCAAAGTTTTTCAGGCTATAGGTGAATGTAAGCATGAAATATTGTTGCAATACAGTGTTGCGTTCATCCACAATTTCCAGTCCGCTCACATTACGCGACACACTCTGGTTCTGCTTCAGCAAATCGAATACAGAAGCTTTCAACTCGCCCCGCCTGTTCTTAAATATTTTCTTACCAACAGCCATATTCCACAGCCAGAAGCTGGGGTTATATCCTTCAGTAAGACCGGTAAAGGTCTGGTTGCTGAGGTCGTTTTGCAGGAACCATCCCGACTTGGAAAGCAGGTTGAATTGCATACCGGCAACCTGCGTAACATAGTTCTGATTCAACTGCGGCTGTTGCTCGTTGCGTGTTTGGTTGAAATTGGCGCTATAGGAAATATTGAAGTCAACATATTCGCTGATATTGCTCGCGATAACAGCACCCGCGCTATAGTTATATACTTCGGTTTTTGTTTTAACCCCGTTGGCCAGACCCGGCGTGGTAGAATAGCTCAAACCCGCGTTCAGGTTGATATTCGATTTGATCGCATTAATGGGCTGACCAAAGGTGAAGAAGGAACGCACACTCCAGTATCCATCCAGGTTCACGGGCTTGGTAAGTTGCGAACCGCGGTAAAGGATAATGCCGGGTGCCAGCACTGAATCCTGGAAAGCCGTATAAATAGCGTTGGTAACATAGTCGTTCGTCATCTGTGCAAACACGTTGGCGAAAAAGCTTTGACCCAGGCGTGTATTGGTAAATGTATAACGGCCACCAAAGCGATGGGTATATTCCTGATCCAGTTCGGCATTACCCGTACTCACCCGCAAAGGATTGGTGATATTGATAACATTCTGCAACTGGTTCACCGAAGGTGGATCCACAGAAGTGCGATAAAACAGTCGGATATTGCTTTTTGCCGACAGCTTCATCCGGAAGAACATACTGGGCAATACGTTGCGGAATCCTCTGTCGATATTGGTCCTGTTTGGAAATATCTGCTCGCTTTCCAGTTTGGATGACTGATAATTTACGCCCACTGAAAAGTTCATATCCCGATCACCCACACGGTAGGTTATACCGGCATTCTGACGGTTGTAGGTATTGTCAAATACGTTCGACAGTGTGGTATCAAATATGGAATACTTATCGGTTACATTATCAAAGCGGAATGTTTCCTGATCGGCTTTATTGCTGGTGAAGGAAGGATTGTAATTGAGCTGCAGAGATCCTTTCTTACCAATGGGCTCTGTGTACACGATATTGGTAGATACGGTGCGACCTTTGGTGATATTGCTGGTGTACTGCTCCAGGGTATCGTTCTTACCGCCGCTGCCAAAATAGGTGGCGTAGGATTCCTGGAAGGTTTCCCCATCACGATTATTGAAGCTGGTATTTACATTCAACGATATGGTGCGACCCCGCTTACCAAACCGGTGGCGGTAAAGGAAGTTGTTGTTGAAGTTAACACCGTCGTTCACGCTATTGCGCGAATTCAGCAACTCGCTCAACTGGCCGGTGGCCAGGCTATAATAGTTCAACTGATCGGTGGTGGTACGCGCCTTATTCTTTTGCCAGCTGATGTTGGGTGTTACGATGATGGTATTGTTGCTATCGATTTCATATTCCATCCGGAAGTTCACCCGGTGATTGTAGTTGTTGGTCCGGCTGATGCTATTCTCATCTGAAAAGAGTATGGAGTCGGGCTTGGCCAGGCTCTGACTATTCGTAAGTCGGTCGTTGTTGAGATTGCTATTATTGAAGAAATAGCTACCGCTTACCTGTATCTTTTTACCCCAACGATCGGAATAGTTGATGCCCAGCGCATTGGTACGGCTGATGCCGCTTTGCTGACCAATGGTGAAACCACCACCGCCACCGCCCCAACCGCCACGGCCACCACCGCCACGACCACCACTGCTGGTAAGTCCCAAAAGGTCCTGACTGCCGAAGTTTTGTTGGTTTACGTTATTCGTCAAACCTACAATAGAGATACGGCGGTCTTTCTTAAAGAAGCTCATATTACCCCCCGCATTGTAGCGGTCGTCGGTACCATATCCTGCATAAACGCGGCCGAACTGACCGTTTTGCATGCCCGATTTGGTTACGATATTGATGGCCTTCTGTGCGTTGCCATCGTCAACACCGGTAAACTGCGCCTGATCGGTCAGGCGGTCGAATACCTGTATCTTGTCAACAATTTCCGCAGGCAGGTTACGTAAAGCGGCCGATGCATCATCACCAAAAAAGTCGCGACCATCGATGGTTACTTTCCGCACCTGTTCGCCCTGAGCGGTAACAGTACCATCCCGATCTACGGTAATACCCGGCGCTTTCTTCACCAAATCTTCCACAGTAGCGTCGGGATTCACTTTAAACTGACTTGCGTTGTATTGAATGGTATCCCCTTTTTGCTGAGCGGGCGGTGTTTTAGCGGTCACGGTAATGCCCGTCATGGTCGTACTGGTCTTCGGTACAAAGATGGTACCCAGATCAAGGCTGGGAGTGCTATCGTTGATAGTGGCCAGTTGACGGTATTTCTCATACCCGATAAATGCCACCTGCACATAGTAGGTGTCAAAATCCAGGTTATCGAAGCGGAATACGCCTGAGGAATCAGAAACCGCGAATTTCGATTTCAGCGAGTCTTTGGCTGAACTGAGGGTAAGGGTGGCTCCGGCCAGGGGACGGCTGTCGACCAGGTCCACCAATTTTCCTTTAATAGTTTGGGAATGAGAGATTAGTACAAATCCAATCCCGCACAACATCATGACGATCTTTTTCTTCATATTCATTAATTACGCCAATAAGACGTGGAAACAGTAGAGAACCTTCGGCGGTCCGGACTTTCCTTTTCATTTCCACCATCAACTATGTTTTATTTAACAATTGAGGAAAGAAGGCGCCGGGCGGGGCCGGAGGCTGAGCGATTAATTACTTATCTTGCGCCTCTTAAAATCTTACATTACAATATGGAATACAGTAAACTGGTAGCGGTAACCGGCTTGCCTGGTTTGTATGAGCTGATCAACAGCAAAAACGATGGCGCCATTGTGCGCTCGATTGAAGATGGCAGCACCCGCTTTGCCTCCTCCCGCATACATCAGTTCTCGCACCTCGAAAGTATAGAAGTGTACACCGTTCGTGATAATGTGAACCTGGTGGAAATTTTTCAGGCAATGGAGAAAGCTGGCGGCGACCTGCCCGACGCCAAAGACAATAGCAAGTTGAAGGCCTATTTCCAAAAAGCCTACCCCGATCTGGATTTTGAACGCGTTTACGCCAGTGACCTGAAGAAAATGGTGAAATGGTTTGAACTGCTGAAGCGGAAAAATGTGGAACTGAAACTTTCAGAACCCGTGGCCGAAGAAGCTGCTGCTGAAGAAACCGCCGCTGAGCCTGTTGCCGAGAAAAAAGCAGAAGCCAAAAAGCCCGCGAAAAAAGCTGCTACGAAGAAAAAGGAAGAAGTAGAAAAAGAGGTGGAAGAGGAAAAAGCAGAAAAGAAAAAGCCCGCGAAAAAAACCGCCACCAAGAAGAAGGAAGAGGAGAAAGAAGAGAAGCCTGTAAAGAAGAAGAAGTAACGTAATACGTAGTACGTATTACGTAATACGTTTTTTTATATGCTAAATTGAATTGACCCGTAAAGCCCGCCAGGCCGAAGCAGGCACGATGTTTTGGAAGATGAAACAAGGAGTGCATCCCCAAATTCTCCTCTTTCAACTTTAAACATTAAACCCTAAACCTCACGTACAACGTACTACGTAAAACGTAAAACCTAATGTCCATTTCCGCCGATATACAAAAGCTTCCCCGCCATTATTTGCCTGCCGATTTTGTAGTAAAGGACTGGCCATCGCTGGAGCCCTATTTTTCGGAGTTGTTGCAAAGGGCAATTACCAACCGAATAGATCTGGAACAATGGCTTAAGGACCTGAGCGAGCTGGAAGCAGTGGTGAATGAAGATGCCTGCTGGCGGCAGATACGCATGACCTGCGATACGGAGAATAAATCGCTGGAGGAAGCCTTCAACTTCTTTATGCTCGAAATCCAGCCGCGGCTGCAACCTTATGCCGATAAGCTGAACCGGAAGCTGGTGGATTGTCCCTACACTTCTGAGCTGGATCAGACCAAATACTTCACTTTTATCCGTAATGTTCGCAAAAACATCGACCTTTTTCGCGAGGCCAATATTCCCCTGCAGGCCGAGTTGAATGTGGAGGCACAAAAATTTGGGGCCATCGCCGGCAAAATGACGGTGGAGGTAAACGGACAGGAATACACCCTGCAGCAGGCTACCCGATTTCTGGAAGATCCTAACCGCCAACTGCGTGAAGAAGTATATCGCAAGATCGCAGCAAGGCGACTGCAGGATAAAGAAGCGTTGGACAAGCTTTATAGCGATTTGCTGGCTAAAAGAAACCAGGTTGCGCTTAACGCGGGTTTCGCCAATTTCCGCGATTATCGTTTTATGGAGCTTGGCCGCTTCGACTATACCAAAGATGACTGTTTCCAGTTTCACGAAGCAGTAAAGCTGCATGTGATGCCGCTGGTAGACCAGATTTATACCATCAAGAAAGAAAAACTGGGACTCGACAGTTTACGCCCCTGGGACCTGGAAGCGGAGCCCGCCGGAATTGAACCCTTGCGCCCTTTCGCCGATGGCGAAGAGTTGATTAAAAAAACAATTGACTGCTTCGGGCAACTCAATCCATTTTTTGCGGATTGCCTGCGTAAGATGAAAGAGATGGGTCATCTCGACCTTGAAAGCCGAAAAGGAAAAGCACCCGGTGGCTATAATTGTCCCTTAGCAGAATCAGGCGCGCCTTTTATATTCATGAATGCGGCCGGACAGTTTGATGATGTAACCACCATGGTGCATGAGGGCGGACATGCCGTGCATAGTTTTCTCACCCATGGCCTGGAACTCCACGGGTTCAAAGAATATCCCACCGAGATAGCTGAAGTGGCCAGTATGAGTATGGAACTTTTCAGTATGGACTACTGGCAATCCTATTTCAAAACAGAGGAGGAGTTGAAACGTGCCAAGGCGCAGCAACTGGAAAGGGTGATTACGATTTTCCCCTGGATTGCCACTATCGATAAGTTTCAGCATTGGGTGTATGAAAACCCTGGCCATACACTGGAGCAAAGGGCAGCGGCCTGGGTGCGCATTCAGGGAGAATTTACATCGGTTGCATTGGATGTAAGCGGACTGGAGGAAATTCGTCGTTATACCTGGCAGCGCCAGCTTCACCTTTTTGAGGTACCGTTTTACTATATCGAATACGGTATTGCGCAACTGGGCGCTATCGGCCTGTGGCAGCAATTCAAACAGGATAAGTCGAAGGCTATTGCCAATTATATCAGCGCATTAGGGCTGGGAGGTATGCGTACATTACCCGAACTCTTTGAGGCCGCAGCACTTAAATTTGATTTCTCCCCCGCATATATTAGCGGGCTAATGCGCTTTGTGAAGCAGGAGCTGGATGAAATTTAGATTAAAATTCAAAAATACCCCTAAAGTGGTAGGGTATAAATTCGGAAAATTCAAACAGTCGTATTACTTTTGAGTTCCAATTCGAAAAGAACTTATTTAAAATAGCTACTAATCAGAGCCTTAACCTAAGTCCCCGTATGTCTATACGGGGGCTTTTTATTTGCAGTAAAGCTTGTCAAGAATCTATTTTTCCGCGCAGGTTTTGCAGGTGCCTTTCACTAATACCTCAATTTGTGCTGATTCATATCCATGTGGGAGGCTAAGGCTCGGCGTAACCACATCATCCAGGCAATAGGTGTTGCCGCAAACGGCACAGGCAAAGTGGATGTGGTGGTCGTGATGATGACCTGCTTCGCAATTGTCTTTGCAAAGTGCATAGCGCACGGAATTGTCTACCGTGGGAATGGTATGGATGATGCCTTTTTCAACAAAGACCTGTAAGGTGCGGTACACGGTAACGCGGTCAAATTTTTCCCCAGCCTTTTTTTCAATATCTCCGTGCGCCAAAGCGCCCTCCTGCTCCAGGAAAAGTTGTAGTATTTTTTCCCGGCTGCTGGTTACGCTAAGCTGGTTCCTTTTCAGTATGTCTTTTATTTCTGCTTGCACCCACATCGTTTTTATTCTTCCAGCGATTTGAGCATTCCCTCTATTTCGCTGATCATGTTGTTGATTTCACTGGGTTTGAGACCATCATAAATGCGCTTCACTTCTCCTTTCTCATTAACCAGGGCCCAAAACTGCGTATGCAGAAAATCGTCTTCCGGATTGCGCAGGTTGTTGGCTGGGTCATCAATGGTATAGCTCACACGCGCTGTAGTATAAAGGCTGTCTTTCCGGCCCGTGAGAAACACCCACTTTTTAGTATCCACCGCCATGCTGTCGGCATAGTATTTCAGTTGTTGCACCGAGTCGCGATCGGGATCGCAGGTATGGGAGAGGATCAGGAATTTCTCCTCCTCCTTAAAGCGATCATACACTTTGCGCATATTGTTGTTCATGGTAGGGCAAATGCCGGGACAGGTGGTGAAGAAATATTCCGCCACATATACTTTGCCCTCCACATCCTTATCCGTGAAGCGCTGCCCGTCCTGGTTCACAAAAGCAAAGGGCTGCACCACAGAGATGGTATCCTTTCGCACTATATATTTTCGGATGGAAAAGAAGAATGCCAGCACCAGCACCAAAAAGAACCCTGTATTAATCATCGCCTTCTTCGACATAACACGCATTTAGACCGCAAATTTACCAATGATTCCCCGAATTCGGTGCTCAGAACCAATTGCTTTAAGAATTTTGCAACATTGTTGCTTTTTCCTATTTTTGCCGGCAATGCGATTCAAGATCAATTGGGATGCCCTGGGTATTACGGCCTCGCTGGCTTGTGCCATTCATTGTGCCGTGTTGCCGCTATTTGTGTCGGCCCTGCCACTTTTTGGTATCAATATCATCCATAACCAGGCTTTTGAGGGTTTAATGCTTGCAATTGCTGTTGCCATTGGCTCCTATTCTTTCTATCACGGGTTTCGCCGCCACCACCATAGTTGGCTGCCCTTTGGTCTTTTCATTGCGGGCATTAGCCTCCTTACGCTCAAACTATTTGTGATCCACTACCAAACCTGGATACTGATTCCTGCCGTATTATTGATTGTTACAGCTCATTACCTCAATTTCCGCCTCTGTCGCGTACACGACCATGCGCATGATAGTGATTGTAACCATTAGTGCCATTCTTAGGCAATTCCGTGTTGGGTTTAAGGTTTAGGGTTTTGTGTTTAAGGATTGAGGAAGCATGAGGAGAAAGGGGATCGACTTTTCATAGTCTAGTGATTCGTAGAATAATCCTAACCTGGCAAGGTTTTTATAATAATGGTTTACTTGTTGATAGTAGAATTTTTCTGACTGAATGAACCAAGCTTTTTCTCCCAATTTCTCTGCAAGAAACCATTTCTCAAGGAGTCTGGCGATACGTCCATTTCCATCGCTGAAAGGATGAATATTCACAAATACCAGGTGTATAAAAGCGGCAAAGTAGAATACTTCGTTGATAGACATCGGCCGTTGCAATAATACCTCTACCTCATCCCACATTGCGTTGTATGTTTCATTCACTATAGCCAATGGTGCAGCTTCGTATTGTATTTTGCCGGATTTGTGCTCCATTACCAGCATTTCGGTTTTTCGTACAGCACCACGTAATTTTTCTGGCAACAGATGTGCAGAAACCAGTCGATGTGCGGTAATGAAATTTTGCCGGGAAAGGCTATTCTGACGCGCAAACAGGTAGGCATTGTATAAATCATTGGGTTTTTCTGTTAGTTCAGGCAGGTATTCTACATTTAGCAATTTGTGCTTTACATAACTATCTACTTCCAGTTGTTCCCCTTCAATTCGGGATGATGTCATTACAGAAACCGATGTATAGAAAATTTGAGAATTTGAAATTAGAAAATGTTGCTGTGGGCTTGGTAGTTCAATTTGAGCATTTGGATGAAGGTTGGATTTCCAGACCTGGAAATGTCTTCCAGTAATTAATTCCCTTTTGAATAATCGGAGCTTATTGGCTCCAGAATATTTACCATGCAACTGATAATTAGTTTCCTCAAAACTATCTCAGAGACAAGAATGCATATTAGGAAAAGTATGAACCCACTTCATTCATGTCATGAATCCTTACTTTTAGCCTATGAAAAAATACCTGTTCCTTAGCCTGCTCAGCATCGCTATTGCTCTTGTGAGTCATTCCCGGCAATCGGATGAATCGAAGATTCGCGCCATCCTTCAACAGCAAACCGAAGCCTGGAATGCCGGGAACCTGGAGCTGTTTATGCAGGGCTATTGGCAAAGCGATAGCCTGCTATTTATTGGCAGCTCGGGTGTAACCTATGGCTGGCAAAAAACCCTAGATAATTACAAAAGAGGTTACCCCAACCGCCAGGCCATGGGTATCCTGAAATTTGAAATTCTGAAAGTGCAGCGACTCTCTGCCGACCATTTTTTTGTAGTGGGCAAATGGATGCTGCAACGGGAAGTCGGCAACCTCAGCGGGCATTACACGCTAATTTGGCGCCTGATTGAAGGGGAATGGAAGATAGTGAGTGATCATAGTAGTTGAATCCATAGACAATCGCTACTGTTCAACGTTGGAAAAGCCTTCGCATAAATATCAATTCGCGATTTGCGAATTGATAATCCCTGCAGGTCTTAATAGACCTGCAGGGGCTATGTTGCGGGAATAAATCGTTAACTGATATCCGTAAGCCGCACAATTTTATTATCCAGGAACTCGAAAACAGATTGGCCACGCAGCCTGATCTCCTCGCCCTGGCGCATGCCGTTTGGAAGATCGGTTGCCAATACACCATAATATTCGATCTCAAGCTCCGTTTTATCGGCCTGATGGGTATAGGAGAGAACGGTTTGCTTTCTTTCCGCAAAGAACCCTTTTGCCAACTCCGCCTGCTGCACAAAAGACTCCATACCTTCCAGCGCAAGAGTCACAGATCCGTTTTGAATATTCTGAAAAACGATTTCCGCTGCAAAACCCCTGACCATGCCTGGCACATCGAAGGCATTGTAACTTTTAATATACGAATCTATTAATTGCTCTCTTTCTTTCATTGGATTGAAGCTTTACTCTCTTTTCGTTCATTCCACCAGACCCTTATACGCTCTATTGTTCATAAATGCTTCATCCGAATCATTACCTAAAACATTGATGATCTCCAGAATTCCATCGAAAGTTCCTTCATAATAGTTGCCACCCTTAAAGGCCGGTACAAATACCTGGTCAATTATGTTTTGTGTTATTTCGTTTGTGAGGACTGTTTCAATACCGAGGCCAGTTTGAATTCTTAATCGCCTATAGCCCACTGAAATTCCAATCAACACCCCATTGTTCTTAACTTTCTTCCCTACCCCCCAGGTTTTGGCAATATGTAATGTTAGCTCGTCAAATCGCTCCTCAACAGTGGCATAAACCGGAATCGTTACAACTACCAATTCTATACTTGTCCGCAACTCAATATCTGTTATAAGGCTGTCCAGCTTTTGCTTTTGATCAATTGTATAAATGTTTTCGAAGTCATTAACCCAACCCTCAGGCTCTGGCATTTTAGTCCAAAAATCCTGTCTATCCTGACCATAAGCAGCCAAAAGGCTAGATAAGAGAATTGCGGTTAATGTCAATCGAATATTCATTTATGTCTTGTTTGTGCATTTCTGTATTAACATAGCATAGATATGCAAGCGTTGAATAATACAATTGTTCGCAATCAGTTAGCTTCATTTAAATCCTGATAGCTTATTAATTGCCGAGATTTGCAATACTATAATACAACACAATCGCCCCGGATTTGAATATCTTTGTCTTTTTGAACTGAAGCAAGGTCCGACCCGTCTGGCCTTCAAACAATAACGGGCCAGAGCCCGCCAGCATTGGGTGAATGCATAGCTGAAGTTCATCCAGCAAAGCAGCATTAATGAGTTGGATAATCAGGCTTCGGCTACCCACGAAAATATCTTTGCCGGGTTCGTTTTTCAATTGGGCCACTAATTCCTGCAGTGGCTGTTGAGCAAGGCTTGCAGTATTCCATCCTGTCTCCTTCATGGTATGCGAAAAAACGATCTTCGGTACCCGGTCAATAGCCCGCGCAAAATCATTCATCGACTTTTCCCCGGAAGGATTTTGCAGAAGTTCCTGCCAGTACTGCATGAGCTGGTAGGTGGTTCTTCCATAAAGGATAACACCCGCGTCATTGAGGATGGCGCTATAATGATCATGCACCTCTTCGTCGGGATCCACTGCTGTATGATCAAAGACGCCGTCGAGCGTCATGTTGATGGCTCCGATAATTTTTCGCATGGTATTATTGGGATGATGGGTTCTTAACACCTGGGAGGTTTTTAAAAACCTCCCAGGTGTTAATTTAAGGCTTCTTCCACAATTTATAAAAATACCGGATCAGCAATAGCAGACTGACCAGCACCAGCACCCAATACAAAATCGTCCAAATGGCCGGGCGGCCATCCACATAGGCGAGACGAAAATAGAGACCTGCAGTTATTGCCGACAACAACCAGATCAAACCCATGGAAATGGTATTGATGATGCGGACAAAAAACTTCTTCACATCGGGATCCCAACTGCGCTCCATGATTTTTAATTTTGGTTGAATAGTCGCCGGCTGGCGGACTTTTTATAACGACTTAGCTCTCCGCATTGTTCAGCGGGGCAGCAGCAATGCTTTAAAATCTAATGAATCGCCCTTGAATACATTAAAATCAACAGGCTGGCGAATGCCATTTACACGGCCCCGATCGCTATGCTGCCAAAAAAACCAATCGCGCCGGATACGTGGTTGCCGCATTTCATAATAATGCGCCACCCAAAGGGGGTACTCATCAAAATTGCTGCCCAGGTTTTGCTGGTAAAAGTCCACATTGGTATAAATGATCGGCTTCACTTTGTAATGTTCCTCCACCACATCGAGCCATTCCTGCACTTCGCGTTGCAATTGTGCCTTTGGTACCCCATTGCGTTGCTCCACATCCAATACCGGCGGCAGATCTCCCGGCTCCAGGTCTACGCGCTTAATGAAATTCTCCGCCTGTAATCGCCCGTCTTTCGAACCAATAAAAAAATGATACGCGCCCCGCACCACATCATTCCGGCGGCTTTGGCGCCAATTGCGCGGAAAACGGGGATCCATATTGCCGATGCCTTCGGTTGCCTTAATGAAAGCAAAGTCTATCCTGATATCGCCCACCCGCATCTCCTTCACCTGCTCCCAACCGATAATGCCCTGGTAACGCGACACATCAATGCCATGAATGGCATAATCAGTGGGTATGGGAATACCAAATTCTGGATAGGTTACAAAACTGGCCTGCCGCACAGCGAACCAACGATAACCTAACCATCCTAATGCTGTCAGCAACAACAGGATCAATAAGGTCCGGAGCAGTTTTTTTTTCTTTCGCTTGCGGGCTGTCATCAGGTGCTGGGGTTGTATCGGCTTTGGATCAGGGCCTGTCGTTAATTTTCCAGGATCCGCAATTTGGCATAGTTCAGCATGATCTTCTTTTCGCCATTATGCTCAAACTTTACGGTGGCAATGGGATTATGCGCCGCTCCTTCCATCTTCAACACTTCGCCAAAACCAAATTTTTGATGCTCCACTTTCTGGCCGGGCTGCAGATTGCTGGTATCGCTGGGTACAAAATCGGTGGATGGCTTGTGCTCCACGGCTTTGGTTTGCAGGGCGGCGGGTTTCAGGTAGGCCGGCGTGGTATCCTTGCGCCTTGCAGGCGCTTCGCCAAAGTTTTGGGTGGATCCATTACCCCAGCCACCGCCGTTCATCCGTTCAAATGCCGAGCTGCCAAATGAACCGGAATTGCGGCTGCCGCCACCGGCGAAGCTGCGGTCTATAAAATCTTCGGGCAACTCCTCTATAAAGCGGCTGGGCTCATTCTGCACCAGCGAACCAAACTTATACCGCGTGTTGGCATAAGATACCCATAGCCGTTGCTTGGCGCGCGTTATCACCACATAAAAAAGCCTACGCTCCTCTTCCAACTCCTCTCGGGTATTAATGGCCATGGCATTGGGGAAAAGCATTTCCTCCAGGCCTGCGGCAAACACGCAATCGAATTCCAGCCCCTTGGCGGCGTGTATGGTCATCAGCTTCACGGTATCCGCATTCGCATCTTTCTGATCCGAATCCGTGAGCAGCGTAATCTGCTGCAGATAAGCACCCAGGCTCTTGTCGGTTACTTCTCCGTCTTCGGTATCCGGACTTTCCACCCATTCCTTGATGGAGTTGAGCAGTTCCTGGATATTTTCATAACGCTGTACACCTTCGGTGCTCTTATCGTTGAATAGTTCCTTCACAATTCCTGTTTGTTTGCCCACATGCGATGCCACTTCATAGGCATTCTGCTTCTGCAACATGCTGCTGAAGCTTTTGATCATGGTCACAAACTGCTCAATGGCCTCGAGTGTGGAAGATCGGAAACCAGCCTGGCTGGCATTTTCCAGGACCTCCCACATCGATATGTTATTCGTATTCGCCAAAAGCAGAGCCTTGTCAACCGTGGTTTTTCCAATTCCCCTTCCGGGAAAATTGATGATGCGCTTGAGCGCTTCTTCGTCTTTCGGATTCACCAGCAGGCGCAGATAGGCTACCATATCCTTGATCTCCTTGCGCTGGTAAAAGCTGATGCCCCCATAAATGGTATAGGGAATACCCATGCGACGCAGGCTTTCTTCAAATGCCCGGCTCTGCGCATTGGTACGATAGAGAATAGCGAAATCGCGGTTTTGAAAATGATTGCGCAACTTCTGCTCCTGGATGGTATCCGCTACAAATTTTCCTTCGTCGTTATCCGTCATCGTGCGCACCAGCCTGATCTTTTCGCCCTGCTGGTTCTCGGTAAACAACAACTTTTCTATCTGCCCCTTGTTGCGCCGGATAACCTCGTTGGCTACATGAATTATATTTTGTGTACTGCGATAGTTCTGTTCCAGCTTCACCACTTTAACCTCGTCGTAGTCTTTCTGAAACTGCAATATGTTCTGAATGGTGGCGCCCCGGAATGAGTAAATGCTTTGCGCATCATCACCCACCACGCACACATTTTCGTGCATGGCACCCAGCAGTTTTATGATCTCATACTGCGCCGGGTTAGTATCCTGGTACTCGTCGATGAGGATATACTTAAACTTTTGCTGATACTTGCTCAGGGCTTCCGGTACCTGTGTGAGCAGCTCATAAAATTTCAGCAGCAAATCATCAAAGTCCATCGCGCCGTTTTTGAAACATCGCTGGGTGTAGGCGCTGTATATTTTGGCGAGGGCGGGGCGATTAGCGCGGTTGTCTTCCTGCTGTATATGAAAATCGTTGGCATAATCCGCCGGGCCTACCAGTGCATTTTTGGCAGAGGAAATGCGATTGTAAACGGTGTTGGGTTTGTAATGCTTATCGTCGAGCTGCATTTCGTTTACCACCGTTTTCACCACGCTTTTCGCGTCGTCGGTATCGTAGATGGTGAAATTATTGGGATAGCCAATCTTATGTGCTTCGCTGCGCAGGATGCGGGCGAAAACGCTGTGAAATGTACCGATATAGAGGTTGCGGGCCTCGTTGTTGCCTAAAACACGTTCAATCCGCTCCTTCATTTCGCGGGCGGCTTTATTGGTAAACGTGAGGGCCAGTATATTGAATGCATCTACGCCAGTGGCCATGAGGTGGGCGATGCGGGTGGTGAGTACTTTGGTTTTTCCACTTCCCGCACCGGCAATAATCATGAGGGGACCGTCCCTGTGCAATACCGCTTCGCGCTGCCTTTCATTCAATCCGTCCAGGTAATTCGCCATAATCGCTTCAAATCTTGGTAAAGCTGCAAGGTACAAAAAAGAGGCCCTACCATTCTTTCCTATGCGGAGATAAAGGGTAACAAATTCCGGATCAGCGTCTTTTGCTCTCCCGGTATTTTTCGTGGATGATGGTACCCATGGGTTTATTGTAAACTTTACTCTCTACCCAGGATATTACATCGAGATAAGCGAAGGAGCGGGTTTCGAAGCGGTTTTTTTCCAGGTGCTTGATCTTCTGTAGAAATCGCTCCAGCTCGGGGCGCAGTTTGCGCGGCGATACATGGTGAAAAGAATGACGGATAAAACGGAAGATCTCTTCTTCTATCACCGTGAGGTTTTGCATCCTCGCCATAAAGCGGTACACCGATTTGGTGAGCGGCTCAATGATATCGTAATTACCCATTTCGTAATGCGCCATCAGGTGCAGCAGTCGGGCATAGCATTGCAGGTCCGTACGCAGGTCGCCGGTTTCGTTAATAATCCGTTGCAGGTAATCAATAGCCGTTGCGTAATCACCACTGCCAAAATATAATGTGGCAAACTTATAATTCATCACCATTATCCTATGCGGATCGAGGAAGATGGCGTTTTCGTGCAATTGCTCTTCAATCCCCTTTACCAGGGAAAGTCCTTCCTTAAAAGTACCCAACATAAAATGCTGATTGATTTTGGCGGTGCTGATATAAATAAAAGCCTGAATGCGGAAGTTGTCGTGCTCCTGCACACGGCTGGTTTTGGCAAAAGCCTCAAACTCGCGCAGGGTAATATCGAATGCGCGATAATTGCGCAGATCGAAATGCGCATTGAGCAGGTAATGCATGCCCTTGATATAGTGGCTGGTTTCCACGCGTATCATCAACGGCTGGGCACGAAACAGATCCACCCATTTTTGCGCATAACGGTAATACTGCAAAAAATCCTGGCGGATAAACGCATCCCAACAATAGCACTGATACAGGTATAGCCTTTCATAAAAACCGGTGAAGGCATTTACATTTGCGGGCAGGTTATCCTTCATGAAAGCCCGCACACCGGCCTCATCACGCTCATTACGTGCATGGCCATAGCGGGTAAACCAACTGAAAAGCAGGAGCGACAAATTGCTCAGGCGGGCCATTACATCGATGTGGCCACTGATTTCATTGGCTTCGCGCGCCAGTTGCTCGGCTCGGGTATGAATACTGCGGGTGATATGCAGATTTTCGATCCGCTTCTCCAGGGCCAGCACCTGGGCCAGGAAATAAAACTTCTGGTGGGTACGGGCCGTTTCTTTAGCACGTTCAAGAATCTTAATACTTTGAAGAAACAACCCCTTTTTGTAGAGGATATGAGCATAGTCGAACTGCTCATTCAGTTGAAGGTCAATACTATCGGCGCTTTTTAGAAGGCGCAGGCTGGCCAGTATCTGCCGGTAAAGATGGGTCTTGAGATTATAAAGCTGTCTTTTCTCTGTACCCGGCAGCTTTTTTAATAATGATTTTTCATCATATATCTCCTGACGGTCCAAAGCATCAAACAATCGGATGATTTTCAGGTCCTCATTAGCCGAACTCCGCTTGATGTACAGCTTGAAATGGCGCTTTTCGGCCTTTTCCAATGATTTTATCAATTGAAATAATATGTCGTGAGAACGGTTGGACATCAGGCAGAAATTTTCATGGAATCGGCCAGCAGCAAGGGTTTCAGCCGATCCTACTGCGGTTTGGCATACTCAAAATCGCGATAAGTTGTCTTGAAAGCAAAGATAAGCCTGCCTACATTTGCAATGTAATCGTTCTTACAAATTCATACAGCAGGCAATCGTTAGAAGAAGGGCAAGTCGTCAGAGGTCAAAGTAAGCAGTCTGCAATCATCCGGTCTCGCCGGAATCAAGTACTACTTCGAAGAATTTTCATATGGCAAGCAATCGTTAGAGGTCAGTCCGTTTCTACGGAAGGACCTTTTTTGCATGAAAGGCAGGCCAAATTAGGGTAAAAAATCAAGGCCGTCAATTTTTCATCCTCTTTTTTTTATCAAATTATTAAATTCTATCTACCGATCATCCTGTTTTCATAGGGCGGCTCTTTGTCAAATTTTATCTTAGGGCTACCGGTGCAGCATATTGAATTCTTCCATATCGACCATTTTGAGCAGCATTACCACCGCATTCCTCCTACAGCGCAGTTGGCTCCTTTTATTGACTTTTTCTGGGAAACCCGTTTCGACCGTTTATGGAAACAATACCCCAAGGGTTTTTCGGATGCGCAATTCTCGAATATCGGCTATACTTACCTGATCAACCTGGGTACTCCCTTTGTGATGCAGGTGAGCGATAAGCGCTTTACCATGAAGACGGATGGTTTCTTGCCCCGCTACAATCCTATCGAATGTTTTCACAAGCCAGGCAATCACCTTTTTGGTATTAAGTTCCGCATATCCCCTGTCATCTTTGAAAAAAAGGTTGATTTTTCCGAATACCAGGACTATATCTTTCCCTTGAGCTACCTGATGGATGTGCAAGTGTTGCGAGCGGTGAAGGAGGCGGGCGATTTTGAAGAAAGGATTTCTATCCTTAGCAATTATTTTCTGAAACTGATCAACGATTATGAGGGGGCAATGAACCCCGTGCACCTGGTAAGTCGCATACTTGAGGATTGTTTTCAGCGCAACCGATTCACGGTTTCTATTGAGGATTTGGCAGAAACCCATGGCATTTCTTCGCGTACACTACAGCGCTATTTCGAAATGTGCACCGGTATCAGCAGCAAGCAGGCATTGCAGATCATGCGTATCCGTAAAGCCACCACCCACCTGGCCAACTCACCCGAAGACTTTGATCACCGCCTCTATGGTTATTACGATCACAGCCATTTCTATAAGCACCTCAAGCAATTCCTCGACAATAACACGCTCAAGCAACAGCAGCCACATTTGAAGTTGCTGAAAAATCTCCGGAGTGTGCAGTAATACATTCGTCTATCTAGCGGGTAATGATGCGCATACCACCTCCCCTTTCCTGGCCACTGCCTGTTTTACTCAGGCTATAGGTAAAGCTCAGAATAGCGAAGCGTCGCAGGATATTGACACGGCTGTCTTCAATATAGTTCTGATTGCTGCTACGGCTTACCCCCACATTCTGATTCAAAATATCATTTACGCGCAATTTCAATTCACCCCTGTTCCAGCGCAGCATTTGCTTGCTGATGCTGGCACCCCATAATGGCACCCGAGTATTGAATCCGGCAGCCAGTTGATTGTTGACGATATAGCGAAAATCGGTGCTAAAGAAAAATCGCCCGGGCATTTCCCAATCCAGGTTCAACTCATACTCCTGCGAAAAGAACTGGTTGTTGAGCGCGGGTTGTAGTGAATAACGGGCAAAATTAATATTGCCACCGAGGCTCATGGAAAGGTTCAGCTTTTCATGTGGGTTCATTTCCGCCCGCAGGCGTGGGCCAATACTCCAGTTGCTGATGGTATTGCCTTCGCCGTTGATGAATTGTTGCCCGCGATAATAAGAAGTATTGGTACCAATTTCTAAATTTCCCTTCCAGATCCGGGCGGGAAGCCCCAGGTTTATATCGGCACTGAGATTATACACTCCGTCCACATTCACCGGCCTGGTTTTGCGCACGCCATTGCTGAAGAGTGAGTCGCTATTCACAATTTTGTTATCCGTCCGCATCAGGTTCAGGAAAATAAACAGGTTCTTATTCCGGAATGGATTCAGCCCCATATAGTTCAGCCGCAGACTATGCGTCAGCTCCTGCTTCAGGTCAGGATTGCCTTCGCGTATGGCAAGGGGGTTGCTGATATCAGGTACCGGTTGCAGTTGTGTTGCGGTAGGCTGGTTAGTAGTAGCCTGGTAATTCAGGGTCAGGCTTTTGAAGCGCGTGAATTTGTATTCAAAGCGCGCATTCGGTAGCAGGTTGTAAAAAGTTTTGCCGATAAGCGTGTCCTTAATTCCCGATAGCACTTTGCCCTCCAGCGTGGCCCTTTGCCAGGTCAATCCCATTGAGTAGTTGTATTTGCTCTGCTGGGTGCGGATTCTGAATCCCGCATTGGCATAGCCATATATGTTTTCGAAATCATTGCTCAGTGAATCGTTGAGCTGATCATATTTGCCATTTCCGCTATTGTAATCATAGGTTATGCGGTTCGAAGTATTCCTGCTGCGGCTATTGCCCAGGCTAAACTCCATCAGCGAGCGACGGAATAAGGGCTCTGTGTACACGAGTCGGGTATTATATCCCCAAAGCTCGCTTTCGTTGCGTATCTGCTGATTGATGGAGTCCGTACGGTAACGCAAGCCGGTTCTATCGTAAAACTCATTCACCGATTCCTGACTACCCTCCCCATCGGATCCATTGAGCGTTGTTTGCACATTCAGGGAAAGTGTACGCCCTTTGCGGCGAAATTTCTTCCGAAAGAGGATCTCGTTCCGCCAATTGTAACCTGTGTTTTCATTGATGATATTGTTATAACCGGCATTACTCAATGTGCCATCACTTCCCCGCTGACTATAGTCGCTGATGCTGCGGTTCGCCGATTGTTGATAGCCAAACGAAGGGTTGAATCGGATGGAATGAAATGTGTCGATAACATAATCAATGCCGAGGTTGAGCCGGTGACTATTGCTTTTATTGTCGGTAACGGCATTGCGGTCATATAAATAAGAGGAGTCGGGCAAGAGGTACTGACGACGACTGCTGGTATTCACGCGGGGATTGAAATGGTTGTAGAAATAGTTGCTGGTGAAGTCGATTTTGTTGCCGATGATATTATTGTAATTGATACCGCCACCCCAGATGGTTCTTATACCCTGGTTATTACCACCCATCATACCCGCCATCGGGTCGGAAGAAGAGATATTAATATTGATATTGCCTCCGCCGCTGCCGCGCATCATGCGGCTGAGTTCACCCGAAAAGTTCATCATGTCCATAAAGGAGAAGCCTTCGGCATTGGTATTGTTGCCCATGCCAATTACCGACATTTGCCGTGCGCCTTTAAAGGAGTTCACATTGAATCGCCCCTCCATCCGGTTATCGGTGCCGGCACCGGCCATTACTTTACCAAAGCTTCCTTTTTTCTTATCTTTTTTCAGTTTGAGATTAATGGTCTTTTCGCTGTTGCCATCATCAAAGCCGGTGAGTTGCGATTGCTCGCTTTGGCGGTCGTACACCTGCACCTTGTCGATTGCGTCGGCAGGGAGGTTCTTGGTAGCCATTTTGGGATCATCGCCAAAAAACTCCTTGCCATCCACGAGCACACGGCGCACGTTTTCGCCCTGGGCCTTTACGTTGCCGTCGCGGTCAACCTGCACACCCGGTAGTTTTTTCAGCAATTGCTCCACACTGGCATTGGGTGGCGTTTTAAAGGAGCCGGCATTGTATTGTACGGTATCGCCGATCAGGGTAACGGGTGGAGCTTCGCTACGCACCAGCACTTCGTCTAAAACAATGCTACGGTCGTTGAGGGTCACACGCCCCAGGTCTATATCGCGGGTACTGTCGGTAATGCTGATCCACTGCGAATGGCTATGATATCCCACATGGGAAAAAAGGAGTCGGTATTCACCGGGGGCTATTTCATTGATCGTAAAGCGCCCTCCATTATCGGTCATGCTAAAGCTAATCAGCGATGAGTCCTTCTTTGCCAGCAGGGTAATGGTAGCATCGGGCACGGGTTTATTGGCAAGGGTATCGAATACCACCGCTTTCACAGAGCCATTCCGCTGTGCCTGTGCCGCCCATCCAAATACAAAGAAGAAAAGAATAAAGAGTAGAAAAGATCGCATAGCCGGTTTTTTATTTCGGCTACGAAAATATTCGGAATAAGACGCCCGGGCGGTTAATGAGCCTTGGATTAATGTTAATGGAAGTTAATGGCACGTGAGGCGTGAATCGTGAGGCGTGAGTTTTGGAGTTTAGGGTTTAAGTCCACAATTCAACTTCAAATGCTAAACATAAACTACACTCACGCCTCACGATTCACGCCTCACGATTCACGCCTCACGACTCACGCCTCACGCCTCACGCTCACTCAATCACTTCCCCCTGCTCATTATCCTCTCTTTCGCGCTCATAAATCAACAACTTCACTTTCCATTCCGGGAATTCATACTGCATGGTCACTTCGAGGATCATTTTTTTGGTGATACGGTCGGGCAGCTCAAAGCGCAGGATGCTGCTGGTGAAGCCCCTTTCTTCTATGGGCTCAATGTAAGTGCCTTTGAGATAGAAGGTAACTCCATAGTCCATCTTCACCGCCAGGTTGTTGAAGCGTGCAAACAGGGTCTTAAACTTTGCTTTCGCCTCCTCAAAATCTTCGGTGGTGAGCATAAGCGCCTGCCAGCTATACACTTCTTTGTTGTCGGCAGAATAGCGGCTGATGGTGATGTTTTCAGCTCCCTCCACTTTGTGTGTACTTGCATAATCGGTATGCTGGGGGTTTTCCTGCATTGGCTTGCCCAACATGCTTTCATAGTTGTGGGGATAGTCGCGTATTACCGCCTTCATGTCGGAGGTAAAGCTGCTGGCACCGGGTAATTTTAGTTGTGCAAAAGAGGAAAGGGTGAGGCATAGGGCCATGGCCCCAACGAGTGGTTTTACGAGTTTTTTCACGAGTATCGAATTAAATGGGTTAAAAAAGCAGTACAAATATTATGAAAATATTGAACTGTTTGATAATTTAACGATGCTTTTTTCGTTATCCCTTGTGCTAAACTCATCCAAATATGAAAAACAAAGGCATTGCGCATGCGCATGAAGCCGCCCGCATTTACCAGCACTACTACAAACCCTCTCTCAATTTGATTCGTTTGTTCAAGTCGGTATTATCGGTTTTTATCTCCGGTGCTTCACCGGTTGATACGGTTTCGCGTCGCCGCAGATAATCGTTTTCTCTACTAACCCCCAAAATACAAAGCCGCTTTCCGTTACAGGAAGCGGCTTTTTTCTTTTTCTCTGCTAAAAAATGCTTTGCATTTTTTAGCAGAGAAAAAGGTGAAATCAGGTTGATTAATCAACGCGGATCCGTTGCATGCTGCGATTCATCATGCGGTTCATGCCGGGAACCGCCTGCATAGTCGCATTGCGGCCACCCATACGGTTCAGATTGAAGAGCAGGCTCACCATAAAATATCTTTTCAGCACTATGCTTCGGGTATCCTGCACATAGTTGTCGGCGGCTGTTCGCGCAATGCTCTGATTCTGGTTGAGGATATCATTTACTGAAAAACGGATCTCGCCGTTTTTCTTCTTAAACACCTGCTTGCTCAGGGTCGCATTCCAAAGCGGAATATTCTGGTTATATCCTTCCGCGCGGCCGGTATTGATCATGTAATTGAAGTCGGTTAGCAGTATGAAATTGGCCGGGAAATTATAGGAGAAATCAAGGCTGTAATTCTGTGTCCAGTAATCCTCATTCAGTTGCGTATTCACGGTGTACTTTACGTCATTATATGTAAGGCTGGCGCGCAGACCCAGGTCAAATTTTTCCTTATTCAGATTGATGCCGGCGCCCTGCGTCAACATCAGAGATTTGGTAAAGTTCTTCACACTTCTCACCAGGCTTACATCCCGGCTATAGCTCATATTATTGGTCAGGTTGATGCTGCTCCCCTTCCACTTTGGATTCTTAAATGGCAGGCCCAGTGTAAAAAATCCATTCGCCCTGTAATAACCATCCAGGTTAGCATAGCGGGTTATTTGCACGGGACCATTCACCGTAATGTCGTTCACAATCTTATTCTGTGTGGTAGTGAAACTCAGGTTGGCGGCTATGAATCGGAAGTTCAGAATGTTGAAAGAGTTATAGCCAATATTGAAGTTGTGGGTAAACTCCTGATCGAGGTTAGGGTTGCCTATCACAATATTGAGCGTATCGGTGGCGTCGGGAACATTCTGCAACTGGCTCAGGCTGGGCTGGCTGGTACGGCCACTATAGCGAAAGCGAAGGTTCTTGCTTCTTGCCGGCATGAAATTGAAATTAGCCGTGGGGAAGAAATTGGTATAGCGCTGCCGCGTCATGGAATCCTTGCCGGTCAGGGCCTGAAAGCTTTCTGTTTCCAGTGTTGCCTGCTGCACGGCGAGGCCAAACTGGTAATTGTATTTCTTCTGCTGTACCCTAAAATTGGCTCCCATACGATGAGCCTCAAACAAGTTTTCAAACCGATTGGTGAGCAACAAATTGGGAGTTTCATACTTATCCGTGGCCGGGTCATAATTAAAAGCCCGCCTGTCTGAATAGCTTTTGTTGCGGGTATAGGCATAGTTCAGCTCCAACAATTTATTCAACCTAAAAGGTTCGGTATAAGAGGTACTCACCACATGATTATTGTTCCGCGTTTTTTGATCCGTTGTCTGATTTTGATTCACTGTATTATAAAGTGTTCCGTCCTCGCGATAAAAATCATTATTGGAATATGTGAGCCCATCGCTGCTACTGTTTCCAAAATTGTTATTCCAACCCAGTGTGAGTGTACGGCCGGTTTTGCGAAACTTATGGCGGTACAATAAATTATTCGACCAGGAATACCCATCACGTTTATTCTGATTATTGGTGCGGGCGGTTACCGACAAAAACTGCTCAAGCGGCGTTTGCGAAATATTGAAGGATGTATCATTGTTGAAGCTCTCGGAATTTTGAAGCGTGAGCGAAGGGGTGTACAGGATCGAGTTCATAGAATCGATCTGGTATTCAAATCGCACATTAAACCGGTGGTTCATATTTTGGTTCTCAGAAAGCCGACGGCGATCGAGGCTCACGATCGAATCGGCAAAAGTGGTTCTCCGGAATATATCCTGCTCCTGGCGGGTATTGCTGTTCGATAGGAAATAGCTACCCGTAAGTTTAATCTTATTACTCCACTGATTGGTATAGTTCACCCCGGTTGAAAGCGACTTGATCAAACCCGTACCCCCCATACCGCCACCGCCAAACATGGCCGCCATACCACCCCCACCGCGTATCTGCATTCCGCCCATCATTTCTCTTCCACCACCACCGCCGCCGCCAAATCCACTAAATCCTCCCATAGAACTGATTACATCAGAAAAGGAAAAGCCCTGCTTGTTAATGTTATTGGCGTTAAACAAGAGGGAAATGCGCTCATCACCCGCAAATTTGTTGATACTGAAATTGCCCTCATAGCGGTTATTATCACCATAGCCGACCAACGCTCTCCCAAAATAGCCACGGTTCCTGTCCTTCTTCAGCTTTATATTAAGGGTCTTGGTGCGGTTACCATCGTCCATCTGCGTGAATTTGGCCTGGTCGCTCATATCGTCAAATACCTGCACACTCTCCACCATATCGGCTGTCAGGTTTTTGGTGGCCAGCTTGGGGTCGTTACCAAAAAACTCTTTGCCATCTACTAATACCCTCTGCACCTGTTCGCCCTGCGACTTTACATTTCCTTCCCGGTCCACTTCCATGCCGGGCAACTTTTTCAGCAGGTCTTCCACCGTAGCATTGGCCTGGGTTCTAAATCCGCTGGCATTAAACTGAATGGTGTCGTTCTTAACGACAATGGGTGCCTCATTGGTTACCACCACTTCGCCAAGGGTCTTATAGTTTTTGGAGGGATAAAGGGTTCCGAGATCCAATTCTTTTTTGGTTTCGGTAATTGCCAGCATACGGCTGGCGGGATCAAATCCTTCATGCGAAATAAGCAAATGGTAGTTGCCGGCAACAAGCCCGCGTATTTCAAAAACACCCTCCTTATTAGAGAGCGTAAAAGTGACGAGAGAAGAATCTGCTGCCTGCAAAAGCGTAACTGTTGCATCCGCAACTGGTTGCTTCACAGTACTGTCCACCAGCTTGCCGCGGATAAGGCCATTGGGTTTCTGAGCCTGCACCAGGCCCGCAATCAGGATAAGGCCCAAAAGGACCGTCAATTTTCTCAACATATTAAGTGGTCTTGAAAAACTTAGACGCGGGAAGGGGGGTGGGACTTGCGGAGAAGTTTTACGTTATACGTTTTACGTAGTACGTTGGGTTATGGTTATGGCGTTTAATGGATACTTAATAATTGCGAATCAGTTGGGAGCTCTCGGGCATACAAAGAATTTTCGGAGATCAGGCATGATTTCTCGCAAAAGACCTTACAGTTTGGAATCTGCCAGGGACTGAAATTCTAATTAAACCTTAAACCCTCAACCTTAAACCCAATGTACTACCTAATAGGCTTAGCTAAATAAGTACTCCACATCCTCCCTCGTCAGGCTCTTCACAAAGCTGCTGTCGTCGGCAATAAGGTCTTTGGCGAGGGCCCTTTTCTTTTCCTGTAAGGAAAGAATCTTGTCTTCGATGGTATCCTTGCAGATCATACGATAGGCAAAGATGTTCTTCGTTTGGCCGATGCGGTGTGTACGGTCGATAGCTTGTTGCTCCACGGCGGGGTTCCACCAGGGGTCTACTATGTACACATAGTCGGCGGCGGTAAGATTCAAACCCACGCCACCCGCTTTTAGCGAAATCAGGAATACGCGTACCGAATCGTCGTTCTGAAAGCTTTGGATGGCTTTTTCCCGGTCGGGCGCACTGGTGCTGCCATCAAAGTATTCGTACTTCACACCCAGCTCATCCAGTTTGGCCTTAATGAGGGCCAGCATACCCAGAAACTGGGAAAAAATCAGGGCCTTATGGTTGCTGATATTCTCGGTGATTTCGCGGCCTATTTCATCGAGCTTGATGGAATGATTATCAAATTTTTCATCCTCATTCAAGATGGCAGGGGAATCACAAATCTGCCGGAGCTTCATCAATCCCTGCAGGATGGTTAGTTGCGAACGCTGAATTCCCTGCTCCTGAATGGTACCCAGTATCTTGTCGCGGAAATCATTGCGATAGGCATCGTAAATCTTTCGCTGCGCATCTTCCATTTCGCACCAAAGGATCATTTCCTGCTTTTCGGGCAGGTCCTTGGCCACCTGTTCCTTGGTACGACGAAGTATAAAGGGGTAAAGAATTTTTCGCAAATGATCTTTCCGATCCTGTTCCCCAAACTTATCAATAGGGATGGCAAACTCCTGGCGGAAATACTCCATGGTGCCCAGCATGCCGGGATTCAGGAAATGCATTTGCGCAAACACGTCGAATGTATTATTCTGCAAAGGCGTACCACTCATGCACAGGCGATGTTTCGCATTGAGCAGACAGGCCGCCTTGGTTACTTTGCTCGAAGGGTTTTTAATCGCCTGGCTTTCGTCGAGTATCACATAGTCGAACTGTACGCTCATCAGCAGCTTTATATCGCTTCGAAGGGTGCCATAAGTGGTGATGGTAACATCATGATCCAGAATTTCCTCCTTGGCGCGCGTACGTTGCGCTCCGTGATGAATGCGATAGGTAAGCTTTGGGGTAAATTTCCGGATCTCACTTTCCCAGTTGTAGATCAGCGTTGTCGGGCACACTACCAGCGCTTTCAAAGAACCCTGATCGGTACGCACGTGTTCGAGGAAAGAAAGTGCCTGTACCGTCTTACCCAAACCCATATCATCGGCCAGTATTCCGCCCCACTTAATCTCTTTCAGATAATTAAGCCACTGAAAGCCCGCTACCTGGTAAGGACGAAGGATTGGTTTTAGTGTGGCAGGTGGATCTATTTCCTGTATCTGGTTAAACTGGCGCAGGTTCTGGTATTTTTCTTCCAGTTGCACCACCAGCTCTTCCTCGTCCCTGTTCTCGTAAAGCTCATCTACCACACTCAGGTGATAGCGCGAAAGTTTCAGATTCTGGTTCTGCCCTTCGCCTACGCGGAACAGCAGGGAATATTTCTTCAACCATTCCTCTGGCAAAATGCCGAGGGTGCCGTCATTCAACTGCACAAACTGCTGCTTATTGGCCAACGCCCTTTTCACTTCGGCCACGGTTACTTTCTGGTCGCCGAAGATTATGTCCACTTTGGCATCGAACCAGTCGGTATTGCTGCTAATGAAGATGCGGGTTTGTGGTTTGGCGGTATTGAAGCGGAAGTTTTTCAGTGCTTCAAAACCAAAAACCGGTGTCTTCATGTCCTTCATGGCATCTACGAACAGGAAAAACCAGTTGTTTTTTAAAACATCAGTGCCCTTAAGCGCAAGAGAGCCATTGTCTTCATTGATGATAAAGTTGGAATGAAGCGCTTTCATCTTTTCAATAAAAGCCCCTTCCGCCTCGCGGTTACGATGTACGATCAACAGTTTTTCACCGCGGGGTACCACTATTTCGTCGCGGTCGCGGGTGCGGGTTTCGTATCCTTTGTAGGCGAAGGAGGGTTGAAACACCAGGAAATCGCCTTTTTCAACCAGGAAGAGTTTTACCTCGGGATCGCCATCTTTCACTTCTTCCACCAGGCTCTTGTCGAAGTCAACTTTGTATTCGCGTGCCAGTGGTATCAGGAAATCGTTGAGTGTTTTTGCCCAGTTATCTTTCTCCACCTGCATTTTGCCCTCGGGCATAAATTGCTCAGCCAGCGCCGGCACTTCATTGCTGGCCCAGGTATATATTTGGTCGTTGTACAGGAAAAACAGGGGTGATATGCTTTCGTTTTCTTCCAAACCGCATTGAAGGCTACCCATCTGCACCCGCATGGTTACGGCATAATCGCCGTTCTTTTTTACCTGGAAATAAGGAATCGCGTCTTCATTGCCCACTATCAGAGGTTCCAGATTATTGGTCTTGAAGGGTTTTCCCTCAGGCAGCACATAAAAAAGTGCCTGCTCCTCACGTGGCGCACAAAGCTGCTTGAGCCGCGGATAGAGGTATTCCGTCATCAGCTCGCGGGTTTCTCCCGGCAGCTCATCTTCCTCACTGTGGATAATGTTTTCCCAGATACCGGAAAAAGGCGAATTGCGGCTTACAAATTTGTTGATCTCCGATTCCTGCAGCTTTCGCAGCAGCGCCAGCAAGTCGCGGTCACTTTCGGTGAGCTTTTCCGTCTCTACATAGCGGCTGATATCTGCTTTCTCCACCTTGCCGGCAAAGCCATCATTGCCTTCGTTGGGTTCACCCAAAATGGCATCTACCGTAAAAAAGGGAAATGATTTTTTATTGAGATTGATAACGGCACCCAGCCTTAATGCTGGCTTTTCAGCAGGTGCGGGTTCCTCTACCAGTTCCGTTTCAACTGGCTTCTCTTTTACAATGGCCGGAGCTATAGGTCTATTGGGATTAGCCAGGGGCGTTACGCGCTTGATGCTACTGTCGAGCACCCGCAGGTAGGGTTTCCCTTCTTTATAGGCAAATTCAAATTTTCCTTTCAGGTCATCGCTCAGCGAATATCCGTAAGCTTCCAGCAATTTATTCTTCTCCTTATCCCAGTTGCGGATGCTATCAAAGTAGCTGGCTCCATAAGCGTTCAACAATTGCAGAAACACTATCACCTTGGGCAGGCAAAGCGGATGATCGGGATCGTGATAGTCGCAACTGGTATCAAAATTCCTTTCTTCATTCTTGCGAATGAGTACAGCATAATCCTTCCCATCCAGGTTCACGGTGGCTTTCACCACTTCATTTTCCGCCTGCTCAATATTGGCTTTTTGCGTGCGCAGATATTTTTCCGCATCGGCAAATACCGTGGGTGACGAAAGCAGCCGCAGCGATTTCAGGTCGATGGTTTTCATCTTGGCCACCGTATGGCGCTGATCGTATTCCACTTCTTCGGATTGCAGGTGTCCCCGATCGATCATTTCCTGCAACTGAAACAGCGAAGCTGTTTCATGTCGACAAATATCACCAATATTGTAGGGGCAGCTACAACGGAGCGAAAGCCCGCGAGGGTCTTTAAACTTGTTGATATAAACGCGGTAGAAGGTTGAGTAGCTGTCGTCTTTTACCCGGAATGTGGCGGAGCCAAAAAGATCATCGTATTCCACCAGCTCCACGAAACCTATCGCATGGATCTTTTTTCCACGACGGATCACTTCATCGGTTCCATGGGTATAAACGTATTTTAAGAGATGCGGTAAGGCCATAGTCTTCTTTGCGATTCACGATATCAGTAGTTCTCATAAGGATTTCTGCAAACCCATATCAGAACAGGGCAATCGGCAAATCTAAAGGAATTGAAATGGTAATTCCTATGAAAAAGCTGAAGATTTACAAAAAATTTGGGAGGCTCTTTTTTACCCGTAAAATGTTGTATCTTCACTGGTTTTCTTTGACCGCAACCGCCCTCTTGCTCTAAGCGAGAAACTAAACGGCAATCAGCTTTCCATCTTTGTATTCGGGTAATACGTTGGCATTGTCTGCAGTAAGGCAGAAACGGATATCTTCTATCAATCCAAAGCGTTCTACCAGGCGGTGATAATGCGTGAGTTTTGGCGCGAAATCGAGCAGATTATTCTTATGCTTACTAAACATTTGCTCGGCCATCAGGGAACTGTCGCAATGTATCTCAAAATATTTCTTAACGCGATTGATAACGGCTCCGGCAAATAATGTGTCTTCGAGGTTGAAACGGTCCTTCCAACCCGCACAGCCCAGCACCACATTTTTTCCTTTCGAGGCAAGATAATCGGCCACGGCGCTCAGGTTGGGGAAGGAGCCCGAAATGATGGTTTCCGCACCGCGTTCCAGGGCCATATGCAAGAGTCTTGTACCATTGGTGGTGGTGAGTACCAGGTTGCGTCCTTCCACAAACTCTCGGGTATATTCGAGGGGGGAATTGCCGTGCTCAAGGCCTTCGGCAATCTTGCCATCGCGTTCTCCGGCGGCTATGCCATCGATACTGCGGCTGATTTCAATAGCTTTAGGAACCGAATCGACCGGAATTACACATTTAGCGCCATTGTGCAGGGCCGAAGCGATGGTGCTGGTAGCGCGAAAAACATCGATGATCACCACCACGCTATTGCTTAAATCGTAAAGATGCAGCAAGGCCGGTGAAAGGGAAGTGTGGAGACTGGGTTTATTACTCATAAATGCGGCGGCAAATGTACTGTAAGTTGGGGAGACGGAATACGTTTTACGTTATACGTTTTACGTAGTACGTTGTACGTTTGTTGGGGTTTAGAGTTTAGGTGTTGAATAGCAGGACATCGTTAACAGTTTATTAGTGGT
>JBIQMS010000002.1:33766-212911 GCA_044463125.1 Terrimonas ferruginea | reverse complement strand
GGTATAGTTTTCCAACACATTGAGAATAAATTCTTCCTCAATGGCTTGTTTCATGCTGTACAGATGGAATGGGTAAAATTTACCCGGTTCACCTGCTGTATCATCAGGCAATATGCCTTTGCGACCAAAGGTTTCTAAAGTCTTGTTTTTGGGTGTTGCGGTAAAGGCAAAGTAGCTGGCATTTTTCAGCATCTTTCGTTGCTGAATCATTTGGTTAATCTGGTCTTCGGTATCTTCCGGTTCCTCATCAGGAATTTTGTCTTCATCCCCGTAAGGTTCGCTTCGGTCGCTGAGTACCCAGTTCATTTTTGATGCGGTTTCCCCGCTTTGGCTGCTGTGAGCCTCATCTATGATGATGGCGAAACGCCTGGCTGCCAGTTCGCCAATTTCATCCATTACAAAAGGAAACTTCTGAACGGTGGTAATAATGATTTTTTTGCCATCTTCCAGCGCCTGTTTCAACTGCTTGCTGCCTTTATCAATGGCTTCTACCACTTTGGCCACTTGTGCAAACTGTTTGATGTTATCCCGTATTTGCTTGTCCAGCACTTTACGGTCGGTTACCACAATCACACTATCAAAAACCGATTGGGTATTGACTGCATCATGCAAACTGACCAACTGATGTGCTAACCAGGTTATGGAGTTGGATTTACCTGAACCTGCGGAATGCTGAATTAAATATCGCTGTCCCACACCGTTTGCCTTTGCATCGGCCAGCAGCTTTTGCACCACTTTTAGCTGATGGTAACGGGGGAATACCAGTTTGCGTTTAACCTTGCCGGTATCTTCATCTGTTTCTTCTACTATCTGGGCATAGTTTTCAATGATGTTGCTCAGGCTGTGTTTGGTGAGTATCTCCTTCCATAAATAATCAGTTTTCAGCCCGTTGGGATTTACCGGATTGCCTGCTCCATTGTTTACGCCTTTGTTGAAAGGCAGGAAAAAGGTAGAGAAGCCTGAAAGGGCGGTAGCCATGTACACCAAATCGGGGTCAACGGCAAAATGAACCATGCAACGGCCAAAGGCAAACAATGGCTCTTTGGGGTCACGGTCGGTTTGGTATTGGCGGATGGCATGTTTTATATTCTGCCCTGTCCAGGGATTTTTAAGTTCAAACGTAATGACTGGAAGGCCGTTGATGAACAAGGCCATGTCCAGTGAATTGTTGTTGCTGAGGCTGTAATGCAGTTGACGGGTGATGGAAAATATATTGGACTGATACAGTTTGGTGGCTTTGGCATTGAGGGTGGAGGCAGGGCTTTTGAAATACAGCCACACATTTAGGTCAAGGTCTTTGATGCCTTTACGCAACACATCAATAATGCCCCGTTGCTTGATTTGCTCGGCAAGGCGTTTCAGGAATTTTTCTTCGCCCCGCTTTTGGATGGTATCCCATGCATCGGGCTGGGTGCTTTGCAAAAACTCAAACAATAGTTTTTTATTCAGGCATAGATCCCTGTCGTAATCCGTTGGGTACGAAATACGAAGCCCCTGCTCCTCTAGGAGGCTTCTTTCGATAAGGGTTTCTAACCCTTTTTCTGATGTATCTGTACTCATACCTTGTTTTTCATCTAATTAATTCAAAATTTTAAGCAGCCCTATTAGACAATACTAGGTATTGATTATCAATACTTTCTCAGCCAAGTTTATCTAATGTTTGTCTAATTTTCATCTAGTGTTCGTCTAATTTTCCCTGTTTCTAATCCATCTTGGATAGCGGGAGGTTCCTGCATTTCTAATGGTTTTATCCCGCTTTGACATAGCGTAAATAAGGTTTCTCACTTTATTGCTGCGTTGACCTTCATCCAAGACTTTTGGTAAAAGGTCAAGCACAAGTTTATCTATCTCCTCTTTAGATGCAGAACCGTACCTATCAATAAACTCTAAAATCAGTGCCTTGTAATGGTCGTCTTTAAAGCCCCTTGCCTTGATGTAATCTGCCTTCTGCTCTGTCTTTTCGGCTACCGAAACTGAAATATGGAAATTAGGCTTGCGCCCCTCAATAAGATTCTTTGCTTTTAAATGGCGCACTTCCGCATCTGTCAATTCTTTCTTCTTTTGCACTTTATCCAGCAAAATAATTTCATCCAGACTCAGCTCAGGGTTTCGGGCCAACACGCGGGCATATTCCATATCCAGCACCTTGCCGGTAAGAGTGAGTTTTACTTTGTTGCCGCTGAAATCATAATCAGGCATGGGGAAATAGCGTTCCCGCTGCACCCGATACATACGCTTAATTCCGCTGCCAATGGAATCTATCATATTGAAGGATTCCATGGTTTTGGCCAATAGCGTATTGCGGTAAAAGGATGGAGGTTCTTCGCTTTTCAATACTTCTTCCACACTGCCCGGTAAAAACGTACCCGGATTGGTGAATGAAATATATCCATCTTCATTTTCGGCCACGGAAATACGACCGCCCAAGGTGAAATCCATGTGGGCTATGCAGTTGCTTAATGCCTCCTTGATGTTCTTGGCATCGTACTGGTCAATTTCCTCGGGGAACAAAGTACCATCTTTCAGGTAGCGGTATTTGAGGTTGCGGATTTTGGCATACACTTCATCTACCGCCAGAATATAAGGAGGCTCAAAATGCTGGTAGTCTCTTTCTACTTTATCCTTGTTGTACAATACCCAACTGATTTGTGGCTGCAAGGGACTAAGATGCACCACCGCTTCCGGCTTACCCAATAATAGAATGGCCGTTCGGGTAAGCTGACCATTTACCAGTAGCTTGGTTTTGGTAAGAAATGTTGTGGTGTCCCATTGCTCCATTTCATCGGTCAGGCGTGGTTTTTTAACCTTGAAGTTTTGGCGGGCTTTGGCAATAGCCGCTTCATCCAATTCCTGAATAGTAGCTGCCGGACAAGCCACAGCACTCCAATCATCAATGGTATGCAGGGGCTCTATCAGAATGGCAGCTTTGCGGCTGGCAGTTAACTCAATCAGGCTATCGCCACTGCGTTGCCAGGCTTTGCGGTGAGCAATTACCGGCTGGCGGGCTGCATGCTTGGGTATGTGCAGTACCCAAACCGTTTTTTGGGTATCGGTTGTAGTAAAGGATTCTACCTTTAACCCCTCACTGGGCAAATGGATACAGTTGCCTAAAATGCGGTAGGGGAAATTCTCAACGGTATAATCATGCAACTGCTGCATACCCAATACTTGCAAGGTTTTATCTTCCACACCCATTACCAGATGGCCACCTTCCATATTGGCAATGGCCGATACATAAGAAATCACATCATCACCGGCACGGCCCGACACATCGGACCGCAGGTTGCTGAATGCCTTCCATTCGCAATGCTCATTCTCTTTTGGAAAATGCGTTTTAAGGTATTGATGTAATTCCTGCTCTGTCATGCTATGCTACTTTAATTCTGCCTGTTACCACTTCTGCAATCAGGCTTTGTTTTAATTCTTTAACTTTTTCAACTTCTATTTCTATCTGCTTTATTGCTTTGTCAATTCGATTTACTTCAACAAGAATCTCATCAACAATTTGAGCCTGATGTTCAAGGCTTGGCAATGCCACAACGTAGTTTGACACATATTCAACAGGAACTCTTTTCTGACCTGCTGAACCAACCATAAAATACTCGCCAAGTGAACGAAAGGCTTCACTGTATATAACCCACCTTAAATACTCAGGCAGAATTTTTTTCTTATTCGGTCGAATTGTATGAAACTCTGTGCTACCGAAACCATATGAGGTAGCAAGATTGTTTAGGAGTGCTCCCTTACCATTTTCAAAACAAGGAGTGATTTTGGCTACAATAATATCGCCTTTTTCAAAAAATGTAAACCCGTTCTTTAACTCTACGGTTTGCTTCAATAAACTACAATCAATTTCACCTTCTTCTGAAACTTTTTCCATTGGTAAGAAAACCACATTGTCATCATCTTGAATAGGAAGTTTTGAAAATGATTTAGTCGGATTAATCTTAGCAAGGTATTTTAACCGCAGATTGGGATACTTTCTTTTACAATCAGCAAACACATCATTAATCACCGCCTGCTTCTGCTCCTTTAACAAGGCAATCAGCTTTTCTTTTTTCTCAATAAAGCGGTTGATTTGATCGGTTTTGGCATCGAGATAGTTAGCAATGGCGGTTTGTTCGGGGAGTGGGGGGAGAAATATTGGAATTCTCTTAAAATCCTCAAAATGCATGTCCCACTGATCTACACGGATACCATATGAAAGTCTGTTGTACTCATAAATATAATTATGACACCGCAACAAATGGTGTAAATATCTACCATGAACTTTTGGTGACACATTGCAAACTATGTATGCCGGGCTAACAATCCCCTCATGGTCTGAAACACCTAATGACCCCTGCCATGTTTTCATTTTATTTAGTACAAGATTTCCAATACCGACATACTTGTAGTTTGATAAATCTTCACCTGGTTTGTTGTGATTATCGTCTCTACTATCCTTCAGAATAACTCCATAGTCCCTGTATACTGAAAGTAAAGGCTTATCCGATTGCTTTTTTATACTCTTGCTTTTGATTAAAGAACACAATGGTACTTGCTCCCAATGCTCAGGCATTTCAGGTAGCCAGGGAATAGAAGTTGATTTATATGTAGGGTATGATGCTCTCATTAAGATATGATTTCATTCAACAATCCATCGGTTTCTTTCTCCAGCTGCATAATTTCATCAGTAATTTCAGCCACTGTTCTCAGCGGCTGGTATTTATAAAATATTTTAGTGAAGGATATTTCATATCCTTTAACCGTTTTGGAATGGTCAATCCATGCATCAGGCACAAAGGGCCACACTTCCTTTTCAAAATACTCCTGCACATTTTGCTTTACAGGAACACTCTCGTAATCCCGTAATTCAGGGTCGGCTTCATAAATCACTTCGTCTTTGTCCTGCTTTTTGATAACAGGTTTGGCTTCTTCATCACGCCATGACAAAGCATCTAAAAATGTTTTCTTCTCTTTTGGTTTCCACTTCAACGACAACTTTTTTAGCTGTGTATCTAATCCAGACAATAGTTGATTGAAGTCGTTTTGAACAGCAGTGCCAAACTGCTTTTCCAATGCTTTGAGGACTGGCAAATAGTAATCAGTATCCTCCATTGCAGATAGCCTTTCTTCTGTTAGCTGCCAAGCTAAACGCAAAGGCCGTTCTACCGTAATACTCCAATAGGCAAAGTCATCGTTTTCAAAAATTCTGCTGATTTCATTCTGTTGAAAATCTTTAAATGCATCTGCAATTTGTTGGATATGGGATTCCGTCAATTCATTTGACTTGCTGCCTAATCCCTTTCGCATTTTGCTGTAGATGCCAGAGGCATCAATCAATTGAACTTTACCTTTTCTTCTTTCCTCTTTTTTGTTACTCAGCACCCATATATACGTTGCGATACCAGTGTTATAAAACATATCATTTGGCAACTGAATGATTGCTTCAAGTAAATCGTTTTCAATGATGTACTTTCTGATTTCGCTTTCACCACCACCTGCTTCACCTGTAAACAATGATGAGCCGTTATGTACGGAAGCAATGCGACTGCCTATTTCGCTATCGGCCTTCATTTTGGAAACCATGTTCATCAAGAACAGCAACTGGCCATCACTTACTCTTGGTACACCAACATTAAAGCGACTATCAAGTATTTCTTTTGTTTTTGAATCAACGATGCTGTCCTGGTCAACCTTCCATGTTTTACCATAAGGCGGGTTAGACAGCATAAAGTCAAACTTTAGCTTGGGGAAGCCATCATTTGACAATGTTGAACCAAAAGCAATTTTCTCAGGGTCTTCCTCTTTAATCAGCATATCTGCTTTGCAGATGGCAAATGTTTCGGGGTTCACTTCCTGACCGTATAAATGGTATGTTGCTTTGGGATTTATTTCCAATGCAAAATGTTCCGCTTCTGTAAGCATACCACCACTGCCACAAGCAGGATCATAAATGAGATAAGTACCTTGTTTGATTTTATTTTTGACAGGTTCAAAAATGAGATGGGTCATCAACTTAATGATTTCCCTTGGCGTGAAGTGTTCACCAGCTTCTTCGTTGTTTTCTTCATTGAACTTGCGAATAAGCTCCTCAAAAACATATCCCATTCCCAGATTACTCAATCCTTCATGCACAATGTTTCCATCCTTATCTTTCACCGCTACCGGACTCAGGTTGATTTGAGAAGAACAGAATTTTTCAATCAATGGGAAAGTTATATTGCCTTCTTCAAGCGTATCCAACTGATTACGCAATTTGAATTTGCTAATGATGTCCTGAACATCCGAACTGAAGCCATCCAAATAATTTTCAAGGTTCTGCCGAATGTTTGCAGGGTCATTCAACAACTTCTTGAAAGTGTACTTAGAAGTGTTGTAAAAAACATAGCCGGAAACCTTTCTAAGCTGTGGTGACTGATTTTCGATTTTCAACTTATTCAGTTGCTCATGCATTTCAATCACTTTGTCCTTTGAAGGCTCCAGCAAAGCATCCAACCTGCGTAATACTGTGAATGGAAGTATTATGTCTCTGTATTTACCTCGTGTATAAACATCACGAAGCACATCATCGGCAATGCCCCAGATAAAGTTGACAATTTGATTATGTTGGATATGGTTCATTTCTTTTTATTGATTTTTTGAATAACTGTTTGCAGTGCAGAATTTGCCAGGCGTTCATCTTTTACTACATCATACAACTTATCAGCCAACCAAAGGGTAAGCAGCTCATCCTCTGAAATACCCAACAGAATCGACAGCTTTATAAGGTGCTGGCGGCTTACCGGTTTTTCATTGCTCTCTATCTTGCTGATATACGCAGTATCAACCTCCAGCTCAGCTGCCACCTGCCGTTGCACCAGTCCTTTGGCTTCTCTTAACTCTCTCAGTTTTTCGCCCAGCATATTTACCGTGTTTGGTCTTGTCCTTAAAAGGTCAAATCTAACAAAAGGGAAGGATAGCTGAGCAAGGAAATAATAAAGATTTTCTTGCCTTACCCTACCTGGTTGGCAATACTGTCAAAAGCAATTAGAAAAGTAGAGAATTATTCCTACTTCCCAATACAAAACTTCGAAAAAATATAGTCCAGCATCTCCTCATTATTCACTTCGCCGGTGATTTCCCCGAGGTAGTGGAGGCAGCGGCGGATGTCGAGGGCGAGCAGGTCGCCGGGGAGGCGGTTGTCGAGGCCGGCACGGATATCGTAGAGTGATTTTTGCACTTCTTTCAACGCATGATAGTGGCGGGCATTGGTAACGATGCTGCTTTCTACCTGCACCTGACCGGCCAGCACGGTATCGAGCATGCGCTCGCGCAGCAGCTCGAGGTGGCGACCGGCTTTGGCGGAGATCAGCACCAGTTGGTCGATGGCGCCATACTTCTCGCGGGCTTGCCCCTCTCCGGGCTGGTCGATCTTATTGCCCACCAGCAGGTAGGGCCTGCCCTGCTCTTCCAGCCGCTGGCGCCAGGCCTGTAATTCGATGATATCGTCGGCAACATCAAACAAATAGAGCACCAGGTCGGCACGGCGCATTTTATCCATACTGCGGCCCATGCCCTCGCTTTCGATGCTGTCGCCACTATGCTGGCGGATACCGGCGGTATCGATCAGGCGAAAGAGGATACCGTCGATATTGAGCACTTCCTCAATGGTATCGCGGGTGGTGCCGGGTATATCGCTCACGATGGCGCGGTCTTCCTGCAGCAGGGCATTGAGCAGGGTGCTCTTGCCGGCATTGGGTTTGCCTACGATGGCCACGCTCACCCCCTGGCGGATCACATTGCCGAGGCGGAAACTATTCACCAGTTCATCGGTGGTATGGGTGAGCTCGCCAATGAGTTCATAGAATGCTTTGCGGTCGGCAAATTCCACATCTTCCTGCGAGAAATCGAGCTCCAGCTCTATGAGGGCGGAAAAGCGGATCAGCCTTTCGCGCAGCTCGCGCAATTGCTGGCTGAATCCTCCGCGCAGGGCATGCAGGGCGGCACGCTGGGCCGACTGGGTATGGCTGGCGATGAGATCGGCCACGGCCTCGGCCTGGGCCAGGTCCATTTTGCCATGCAGGAAGGCGCGTTGGGTAAACTCACCGGGCTTGGCGAGCCTGGCCCCGGCCTGCACACAGGCGCCAATAATCTGCTCCTGTATATAGGGCGAACCGTGGCAACTGATCTCCACCACATCTTCGCCGGTATAGCTGCGGGGACCTTTGTAAAGCGCTACTACCACTTCATCCAAAACCCGGTCGGACTGTTGCAACAAACCCACGTGCAGGGTGTGTGAGGGCGCGGCCTGTAAATCTTTCGAAGGGAATAATGCATCTACCAAAGAAATGGCCCGTGGGCCACTGAGACGTATAACGGCGATAGCCCCAATGCCCGGAGCTGTTGCCAGGGCCACAATAGTATCGTCCCAGGAAGCGCGGTTTGCCATGATGGGAGCAAAAGTACGGATTGTAGGGAAGGAGTTTAGAGTTGAAGGTTTAGAGTTTAAAGTTTAGAGTTTAGGGTTTAAGGTTTAGGGTTTAAGGGGGTGGGTAGGGTGCCATACGGATTCCTTCATCTGCTATCCCAATTCCATTAAACTTTAAACTCTTAACCTTAAACCCATCATTGAATGAAGCGTTGGCGATTATGGCTAAAATAATCTGCGGAAATCTGCGGGAAAAGCTTCTTTGTCGTCAACAGCTTCAAAGAGCAGGAAAGGTTTCCCGCAGATGGCCGCAGATTTTTCCGCAGATTTTCGCAGATAGGAAACTCTATCGCAATCAACTTAAAACCCCTCACGATTCACGCCTCACGATTCACGCCTCACGCCTCACGCCTCACGATTCACGTCTCACAGCTCACGCCTCACGCCTCACGCCTCACGTGCCCAGTACTTCAAATGTAATCGGCTGGCTCCTGTACGCCTTCACCGGTCTTCCGTTCTGCACGGCGGGTATCCATTTCTTTTTCGCGGCTTTGCGCAATACACGCAGGGCTTCTTCTTCCATGCCGAAGCCTATTTTGGTAGTGGGTACCAGGTCGCTCACATTGCCTTCCTCATCCACCACAAAGCGGATGATAACGGTATGCCGTCCCTCGGGTGCTCCATTGTCGCTGGCTACCTGCCCATCGCAGTTGCGCTGCAAAAACTTTAGCCATTCATCGATGCCGCCGGGAAACTGTGCTTCTGCGGATACATGCGTGTGAATAGCCGGCTCCTCCGGCACACGCTGCGCTTCCACTATACCTTTTCCTCTTCCTTCCACCACTGGCGCCTGTGGGGTATTGTCGAAATCGACACCATCCAGTTTCTGTAGCCCTACCTGCGCAGTTCGAAGTTCATCCTGGGTGGGTGGCGGGTCGGTGGCCAACTCGTTGGGCACGATCTGGATATTTACATGCGCTACGGTACGCACCTGCGGCGGCTCTGCTGGTCGGGCAGGTGGCGGCTCTGGAGGCGGAATAGGCTCAATATAGGCTTCCACATACACTTCGGGTTTATCCAGCAAGGGACTATCCGTAGAATCTGACCTGGATGTTGACCCCACCAGCATCAGTGCACCACCGGCTATTGTCGCGGCCAGCAATAGTGAATAAATAACCCGTTTGGGATAAGTGGCGCGGAGCTCATAAGCGCCATAATTTTTGTTGCGATGCTCGAAGAGAATATCGAGCAGCGAAGCGGAAAGAATCTGGTTTGGTTGCATGTCGATACTTTTGCTATAAGAGCAAAAGCAAAGAAAAATCCATAGGGAAAATTTGAAAATTTGATTATTCGGGTATTTGTTGATTCGATTCTGCGGCGAAGATCTGCGTAAATCTGCGGGAAAGGATTCGTTGTCGCCAACAGCTCCAAAGGACCGGAGGATTTCCCGCAGATGGCCGCAGATTTTTACGCAGATTTTCGCAGATTTTTCTCAATCATTAATGCAATATCTATCACCCTTAAACTTTAAACACTAAACCTTAAACCCTACATTGAATGAAGAGTTGGCGATCACTGAATGAAATAATCTGCGGGAATCTGCGGCGATGATCCGCGCAAATCTGCGGGAAAGGCTTCTTTGTCGTCAACAGCTTCAAAGAGCAGGAAAGGTTTCCCGCAGATGGCCGCAGATTTTTACGCAGATTTTCGCAGATTTTTCTCAATCATTACTGCAATATCTATCAACCTTAAACTTTAAACACTAAACCTTAAACCAAAAAAATCCCCGCCATTGCTGACGGGGATTGATATCAATAAGTCTTGTTTGAAATGATCAGTAATCGGAAGTTACCTGGAAGGTAATGGGCTGCTTACGGTAAGCGTTAACCTGGCGGCCGTTCTGTACCGCGGGGGTCCAGTTGGGGCCTTTCTTGATAACTTTTACCGCTTCGGCTTCCATACCATAGCCATGGTTGGTGAGGGCGCGTACATCGGAGATGCTGCCATCCTTACTTACCACAAACTGTACGTACACGGTATAGAGACCTTCAGGAGCACCGTTGTCGATCGGAACATTGGGGTTCAGGTTTCTTTCGAGGTACTTACGCCAGGCGGCTTCACCACCTTTGAACGAAGCTTCGATTTCCACCTTTTCGAAGATCTTGTTTTCGTCTTCTTCTTTTTTCACTTCCACAATACCCTTACCATCGTCGATTACGGCGGGGGCCACGATACCTTCGTCTTTGATACCTTCCTGGCTCTTGAGGTCAATCTTCACCTCTTTCAGCTCTTCCTGTGTGGGAGGCGGTTCCTGGACTTCCTCATCTTTTACGATTTTGGGAGGCGTGAACTGCTTCATCTCAATTTTGGGAGGATCTGGTGGCTTGGGCGGAGGTGGAGGCGGGGGTTCCACCTTGGGCTCTTCCTCTTTCAGGGTCTGGATCGTTACTTCCTTGAACTCGATCTTGCCTTTGTCGTCATCTTTCAGGGTACTGGCCAAAACCGAACCCAGGAGCGCCAACAGGGCAACCGATCCCGTAATCACCAAAGCCATTGTAATCCGCTTGTTATAGGTCTTACGCAACTCATAAGCCCCATAATCCTTATTCCGGCCCTCAAATACGAGGTCCAGTATGTCGGATGATAAAATTTTGTTGGCTTCCATTATTTCGTTTGTTTAAAATTAGATTCTTTTTTCCGGAAATTCCACAAACCGCGGTATTAATTGGCGGGCTGCCCTTCCGATGCTTTCACCAGTTCCAGCTCGGATTCGGCAATCTTTACCAGCGCAAAACGGCGTACATTATTGATTGTCATCTCATCCAGGATATCTACGGTATTCTTGAACGTAGCGTTATCCGTGGGCTTGATCACCACAATAAAGTCTTCGTCCTCGCATTCCCTGCGGGGATCCTTGCCTTTTTCGCGGGCTTTTGCTTCACATTCGGGGTTGCCAGTATAGCTGGCGATCACCGATTGTCTTTTTTTGATGATGATGTCGCGGATCTTTCCGAAAGTGGTTTGCTGAAAATTAGCACCGCCTTCCGCAAGTTCACCTTCGTAATAAAAGATCTTGTCATCAGCACCCAGCATCAGCGTAAGCGCACCGGATTGTTTCACTTTGGTTTGCTCTTCCTGCTTATCTGTTTCCTTTGGCATGTTCAAATCCATACCTACAGGAGAGGTCATGGTAGCCGTGAAGATGAAGAAGGTGATCAGCAGAAATCCGAGGTCCACCATGGGTGTCATATCCACCTTGGTCGAAAGCTTTTTGGCTTTCTTCACGCCCGGGCCTTTCTTATGTCCGCCGCCATCTCCTCCGCTATCTATACTTGCCATCGCTTAAATCGTTTATGTTATAAAATAATTGATATCTGTCGGTCCTTACTTTCCTCCTCTCTCCTGCTCACGTCTGATACGGGCCAGCTCGGAACCCTCGGGGGCGCCTTCCTGGGCAGTAATCAGGTTGTACTTAAACTCTTCATTCTTGCGGAAGGCATTGATCACGCCTTCGAAGCTGGGATACTTGGCATTATTGTCTCCCTTAATGAAGTAGAGCAGTTTGGTACGACCGTCGGCAAAGGCTTTTTTGGTTTCATCAATCCACCAAACCAGCTCATTGTTCAGGGTATCCGTTACGGGAATGCCGGGTTGCTTGATGGTAGCCGCCTGTTCGGTGGGATAGCTCAGCAACTGCTTCAGTCCGTTGAAGGGTACACCTACGATGGGCAGGCTCTTAAACCTTTCCATCTCCTCTTCGGTCAGATTCAGATTTCTTGTCGTATTGATACCATGAATGATCTTGGAGAGTTTTTCCTTGTTCTTGTCGTTAATAGCATTAACGTTCAGAAACACTTTACCCTCCGGATCGATGGTGATCAGCATGGCATTTTCCTCCTTCAAGATGGTGGAAGAAACCGAGCTGGGTGTTTCCACCTTGATGGGTTCTTCCGGCTTGAATTTGGTCGCCATGATGAAGAAAGAGAGGATCAGGAAGGCGATGTCCACGAAGGGCGTCATATCCGTATCCGTACTCTTCCGGGGTAATTTGACACTTGGCATTTCAATTCAAATTTATACTGTGATGATAAGTTTCGCATTTTCCACAAGGGCCGGCGGAATTTTTTCCGCTTTGCCCATTCATTCATTCTCAGGCCGAAGGCACTGAAAATAAATTACTTGTACAGAGAAGCGAAGCTTTGTGTCAGGGTAAAGCCCGACTCATCGATACCGTATGTGATTGAATCGATCTTGGTGGTGAACACGTTGTACATGATCAGGGCCAGGGCCGAAGTACCGATACCCAGGGCTGTATTATACAGGGCCTCGGAGATACCTACCGCCAGGGCGCTGGAATCACCGCCACCGCCTTCTTCACCCAGGGCTGCGAAGGATTTGATCATACCAATTACCGTTCCCAACAGGGCCACGAGGGTACCTACTGAAGTGATGGTGGAAAGGAATACCAGGTTCTTTTGCAGCATGGGAAGTTCCAAAGCTGTAGCTTCTTCCACTTCTTTCTGGATCGACATTACTTTTTGCTCAGTATCCAGTCCCTGCTCGCTAATCATTTCTTTGTAGCGACGCAGACCCGCCTTCATTACGTTGGCTACTGAACCACGTTGCTTGTCGCACTCTGCCAAAGCAGCGTCAACATTACGGTTAGCCAGGTGATACTGTACTTTGCGGATAAAGTCGGAGATAGAACCATTACCCAAAGCTTTACGGATAGTAAGCGCGCGCTCGATAGAGAATACGATTGTCATCAACAACAAACCGATCAGCAGGGGAACGATAATACCACCTTCGTAAATACGGTGGAAGGCATCTTTAGGTCCTTTGTGGCTGGGCCAGAACCAACCATCACTAGCAGGCTCTTTAAATCCATCGGGATTTCCCATCACAAAACGCCAAATTACATAACCTGCCAGTACGCACAGTATAGGCGCAATCCACGAAATAGCGTTGCCGCCCTTTTTAGGTTGAACAGAAGTAGCCTTAACCGATGCGGTTGCAGTTGGTTTAGTCTCAGCCATGATCTTAGTTTTTAGTTTTTTTTTAAATGTTAAATGAGCCTTTTTTTGAGGCTACAATTCTACAGAAAAAGTTTATACAAAAATCCCTCCCCCGGCATTTTTTTATCCGGGCGCTTCAAGGTAAGGATTTTTTTCAGAGTGAAGGAAATCTGTTGCAGGATTTAAAAAGAATGCGGTGGCAATATTGATCAGCCTCTACTCGTAGCGAAGGGCTTCGATGGGGTTGAGTCGGGATGCCTTAATGGCCGGGTAAATGCCAGCCGCCAGCCCCACCACGCTGCAGAGCAGGATGCCGCCGATAACCCAGTTCCAGGGCACCACGAAACCGGTTTGCAGCACCAGAGAAAACAGGTTGCCCACTCCCACTCCCAGCACGATGCCGAAGAGGGCGCCCAGCAGGCTGATCAGTATGGCCTCGAGCAGGAACTGCCGCTTAACGGTAGCGCTTTTACCCCCTATCGCTTTAACCAGCCCCACTTCCTTGGTGCGTTCCGATACCGATACCAGCATGATGTTCATTAGCCCTATAGCCGCACCAATAAGGGTGATAAAGCCGATAACCGTGGCCGATATGGTCAAAAATCCCAAACTGTTCATGGCCCGCTCCGCCACGCTATCGCTGCGGTCGAGCGCGAAATTGCTTTCCTCCGTGGTGGTAAGCCTGCGTATGGGACGGAAAGTGGCTTCCGCTTCCCCCATCGCCTCATTTACCTGGAGAATATTATCGAGCAAAACGGCGATTACATAACTGTTGTTCGTGGTGAAATTGCGCTCAATATTGCGATAGCTCACCAGCACCATATTGTCGCGGCTAAAACCCAACGTGGATCCGCGGCTGCCAAGTACACCAAGTACCCGATAGGGAATGTTGTTGATTCTGACAACACTGTTCACCGCGGTTTGTGGGCCCTCGCGAAATAAGCGGTCGGCCACATCATAACCCAGCAGGCACACATTACCGCCCGACTCCACTTCCATACGGTTCATATTGCGGCCGGCTTCCATCTTAAAACTGTTGAGCAGCACATAATTTTCATCGCCCCCCATCACCATTACGTTGGGACTGGTTTTGCTGCTCTCGCGCGATACAATACTGTTGCGATTCCCAAATATGGAAAGGCCCGTGATGGCGGGATAGGGATAGTTGCGGATAAAAGCTTCCGCTTCCTCGCGCGTGATGCGCTTATCGAGATTGGATTTTTTCTGGCGACGATTGGTCTTCTTGCTCAACTCCGCTTCGCGGCCGCCACCACCAAATCGGATATTTCTTTCTTTAAACCGAATGGTGAAGGCATTGGCGCCCATGGTAGAAAAACTCTCCGACAATTTCTGATTCATGGCCTTGATAGCCGTGATGATCCCCACCAGGGCCATGATGCCAAAGGCGATAATGGCCACCGTGAGTCCAGTCCGCAAGCGATTGCCGCGTACCGTGCGCCAGGCGAGGAGAAAGGTGTCGAGGAATTTCATTACGTTTTACGTTGTACGTATTACGTATTACGTATTACGTTGTACGTTTTACGTTATACGTAGTGTTAAGTTAAGAGTTTTAAGTAGTATTAAGTTAAGAGTAATAAGTAATAAGTCATTAGTGGATGAGGGTTGAAGTTCTTAATTCTAAAAGAATGATCTGCGACGATCTGCGAAAAAAATCTGCGAAAATCTGCGGGAAACTTTCCTGAACAATGAAGCTGTTCAAAGCGCTGAAGCATTTCCCGCAGATGAGCGCAGATTTTTCCGCAGATGAGCGCAGATTCATGCACAGATGAAAAACTCTTCACTATTAAACCTTAAACCCTAAACCCTAAACCTTAAACCCTACTCCCTACTTACCAAAATAGTACCAGTAAAACAACATATTCGGGAACAGGCCCAGGAGGATAATCAATACTGCTACAATTACCATGGTCGCTTTGAATCCATTGTTGACCACGATATTGGCATTGCCCTCTTTGAAATACATGGCCTGTATTACGCGGAAATAATAGTACACACTCACCGCGGCCATCAATACCGCGAAGATCACCAGCCAGAAATGGGTACCAGTGCCCATAGCGGCTTTGATCATATAGAATTTCGCGAGAAAGCCGGCCGTGAGCGGGATGCCCGCCAGGCTGAGCAAACAGATGGTGGTGGCGAGCGCCAGCAGCGGTTGCTGTTTCGCCAGGCCATTGAATCCTTCGAATGTATAATCGTTCATGCGGCCCAATACCGCGAAGATGCCGATGGTGGCGAGGCTATAAGCGGCGGCATAGAGCAGAATGCCTTCTTTGGCGGCCGTGTTCATCGCAAAAAGTGCCAGCAACATAAAGCCCGCCTGCGCGATACTGGAATAGGCCAGCATGCGCTTCACGCTTTGCTGGAATACAGCAGTGATATTGCCTACAAACAAAGTGGCGGCCGCCATCACCGCTACCCAGAGTTGCCAGGTTTTGGTAAGCCCGTCAAATGTTTGATCGAACAGGCGAATGAATCCTATAAACACGGCCGCTTTTACAATAGTGGCCATGAAAGATGTAAAAACCGTGGGCGCGCCATCATACACGTCGGGTGTCCAGAAATGAAAGGGAGCGGCTGATACTTTGAATGCCATGCTAAAAAGCAGCAGTAGCATACCCATGAGAGGCAATACCGCCGGAGCGGCGGTGGCCAGGTCCATTTTCGATACATCGAAAGTGCCCACGGCTCCATATATCAGCGTGATGCCCATGAGCATGATGCCGGTGCTGAAACTTCCCATCAGGAAATATTTCAGCGAAGCTTCATTGCTTTTCAGGTTGCGCTTGTCGGCGCCGGTAAGGATATAAAGCGGTATGGAAATGATTTCGATACCGAGAAACAGGATCAGTAGCGACTGAAAGGAGGACACCAGGAAGGCTCCACAGAGAATAAAAAATATCAGGGTAAAATATTCCGCATAATCCTTGCTGATCTTTTCCATATCACGCGAGGAGAGCACCAGGTAGATGAGGGTGGAAGCGATCAAAATGCTATTTACCAGCAGCGAATAGCGGTCGAATTCGATCATGCCTTCCAGGTTGAAACTAAACAGCGAAGTGCCATTCATTTCCAGAATATTCACCAGCAGCAATACCAGCATGCCGGTAATGCCCACCGCGCGCATCGATGATTTTTGCCGCAACAAAACGGCACAAAACATCATGATCACACCAAATACAGCCGAAAGAAATAAAGCGTTCATATGGATTTCTCCTGGTTTCTTATTTTTTGGATATGGATCCGGTTACCGCTTCCACAATATCCTGGCTTACATCACGGGTGAGGTCGAGCATAGGTTGCGGATAAACACCAAATAAAAATATCAGCGCCACGATGATCACGAGCGCCAGCTTTTCGCTGAGGCGCAGGTCCACCGCTTTGGCAGTGGCTTCCACCGTTTCGCCATAAAAAGTTTTGCGGATCAGGTTGAGTGTGTACACGGCGGCAAAGATGATGCAAAGCCCCGCGGCCACGGTAAACCACACATTGAACTGTGTGGCCGTACTATTAAAAATGCCGGCAAACATCAGGAACTCGCCCACAAAAGCATTGGTGAGCGGAAGGGCGATGTTGGCGAGCGCGACAACAACGAATAAAATAGCCATAGCTGGTGCCTTCTGCGCCAGTCCACCCAATTCCGAAATCTTCCGGGTGCCGTAGTTACGCTCAATAATTTCCACCACTATCCACATCCCGATGATATTGATGCCGTGGCTGAACATCTGGATCATTACGCCCTGAATCGCCATCTCGTTGACCGAGAAGGCGGCGGCGGCCATCAGGCCGATATGCGCGATGGAAGAATAAGCCACGAGGCGTTTGATATCGTTCTGACGGATGGCGATCAATGATGCATAGATCATACCCGCGATGGCGAGGGTCATCACATTATCGCCCCGCTGATAGGAGGCAAAAGGTACCAGTGGCAACAGCCAGCGCAGCAGGCCAAATACACCCATCTTTACCATGATGCCACTGAGGATCATGGTAACCGAAGTGGGCGACTGCTCATAGGTATCGGGCTGCCAGGTATGGAAAGGAAATACGGGCATCTTGATTGCGAAGGCGACAAAGAACACGAGGAATAACCAGTCCTGTGCTTTGGGCGAAAGTGCCGCGTCGTAAAAGGCTTCAATCGCAAAGGAACCCGTGCTGGTTTTGGAATAGATATAGATGATCCCAATCAGCATGAGCAGGGAACCCAGGAAGGTATAGATGAAAAATTTGAACGTAACCGGGATGCGCTTAGCACCACCCCAGCGGGAGCAAAGAAAATATACCGGTATCAGCGCCAGTTCCCAGGCAAAATAAAACAGCAGGGCATCGGCGGCGAGGAATACGCCCATGAGGCCGGTTTGCGAAAGCAGGAGCAATCCAAAAAACTGGTTGGCATTTTCATAGCGGCTATGCCAGGTGCTGAGCAGGATCAGCGGAAAACCGATAGCGGTGAGCAGGCAAAGCAATTGGCTCATGCCATCGAGCTTTACCGAAAAGCTGCTGCCGAGAGAGCCCATCCAGTTGGATTGATGCGCCAGGTGAGCCGGTTCATTGAAAACGGTAAGACCCAGCACCGATACCAGCAACACCAGTATCGTAGACAACAAGGCCCAGGAGCGAACCGCTTTTTCATTCCTGAAAAAGAAAGCAGCAAGGCCAGCCAGCAATGGGATTAATATCAATAATATGGGGATCATAATTTAAACCGACAGCTTTTATTTTCTCAGGAAAAATTGCAATGCGAAAATCAGCAACATACCCAGCACCATCAACAGGATATAGGTTCCCACCTGACCGGTCTGCAGCAGGCGCAGTTGGCGGCCACCGTAATTCACCAGTCGTCCCACACCGTTCACCATGCCATCAATCACCGCGTTCTCCATCACCCGGTTGAAGAAACCACCCAGTTTCTCCAAAGGCTTCACCACTATTTTTTCGTACAGTTCATCAACATACCATTTATTCTCCAGCACTTTTCCGAAACCAGCGGCATCGGCGATATCGGGTTTGCGGCTGAATTTGTTCCAGGCGAACACAACGATAGCCAGGATCAGGGCGGTGGAAATACCAGTAAGCATCCACTCGGTGCTGTGCGCAATATGGTGTGGTTCCATGCGCGAAAGCGAACCGGCAAATACCGGTTGCAGAAAATCGCTGAGCGAATGGGCGCCTTCCTTAATGAATGCAGGAATACCCACATAACCACCGACGATAGATAATACCGCCAATATGATCAACGGTAAGGTAATGGCCGCGGGGCTTTCGTGTAAATGATGGGCCTGCTCCTCCGTGCCGCGAAAACTACCTCTGAATGTGGTGGCGTATAAGCGGAACATATAAAAGGCGGTGAGTAGGGCCGTAAACAAACCAATGCCATAAATAATCGGCGACTTCATAAAGGCGCTCGCCAGGATTTCATCCTTGGAAAAGAAGCCTGATAAACCCGGAATGCCGGCGATTGCGAGACAGCCTATGAGGAAAGTGATATGGGTGGTCTTCATGTATTTGGCCAGCCCGCCCATTTTGCGGATATCCTGTTCGCCGCCCATCGCGTGGATTACGCTACCGCTTCCGAGGAAGAGCAGGGCTTTGAAGAAGGCATGCGTCATTACATGGAATACGGCCGCCACATAGGCGCCGGTTCCCAGGGCCAGAAACATATAACCCAACTGGCTAACGGTAGAGTAAGCCAGCACTTTCTTAATATCATTTTGTTTCAGCGCGATGGTGGCGGCCAGCAGGGCGGTGGCCAGACCAATCCAGGTGATGATGTTCAATGTCAGCGGCGACATTGTGTACAGAATATTACTACGCGCTATCATATAGATGCCCGCGGTAACCATGGTAGCCGCGTGGATCAGGGCCGACACAGGTGTGGGACCGGCCATGGCATCGGGCAACCAGGTGTAGAGCGGAATCTGTGCGCTTTTGCCGGTAGCACCAATAAAGAGTAAAATGGTAATGGCGGTGAGATCGAAACTGCTGAACACGGCTTCGCTGCCAGTTTGCGAAGCGGCCGTAAGTACTTCGTTGTAGCCTACGGAATTTACCTTGCCAATAATCCAGAAGATGGCGATCAGGAAAGCCAGGTCGCCGATGCGGTTCATCACAAAGGCCTTGTTGGCGGCCTTATTGTACTCGGGCTTCTTGAACCAGAAACCGATCAGCAAATAGGAACAGAGACCCACGCCTTCCCAACCCATAAACATGATGACATAGTTGGCACCCATCACCAGCAGCAGCATCGAAAACACGAAGAGGTTGAGATAAGCGAAATAACGACCGAAGTGCTCGCTCTTTTCTTCGTGCATGTAGGAAGTGGAATACACATGAATCAGGAATCCCACACCGGTTATAATCAACAGAAACAGGGAGGAAAGCTGGTCAATTTGAAAAGCGAAGGGAATGGTAAAATCGCCAACGGAAATAAAGTTGAAATAATGGATCACATCGGTATTCCCTTCCTTCACCTGCATATAAATGAGCAGGCTGATGATAAAGGAGCCCAGGATGCTGCCACAACCGATAATGCCGATCAGCGATTTGCTGAGTTGTTTCCGCAGCAGTCCATTGATCAGGAATCCGATCAGGGGCAGCAGCGGTACCAGGTAAGCCAGCGTAAAAATGTTCTTCATATCAATGCTTCAGTCGGTTCAAAAAGTTTACATCCACAGAATGGATATTGCGGTACATCATTACGATAATGGCCAGGCCCACGCTTACTTCCGCAGCGGCCACCACCATTATAAAAAATACGAATAGCTGCCCGTCGGATCCCACATTGAGCCCCTGCGCTATCGCGTTTTGATAATGCATTTTGGAAAATGCCACCAACAAAAGGTTTACCGCATTCAGCATTAGCTCCACACACATAAAAATGATGATGGCATTGCGGCGCGTGAGTACCCCCACGATCCCGATACTAAAAAGTGCCAGGGCTAAAAAGATATAATAGATGATGGGCATTGCTAATTTCTTATTGGGTTTGGTCGCTTTATAGTTGTGTCAATTCCTTCGTTGCGTTGAAGCATTCCTTATTCTTTCTTTCCAATCAGCACGGCGCCCACCATGGCGCTCAGGAAAAGAATACTTGCAATTTCAAAGGGTACCACATAGGTGGTGAACAGGTGTCTGCCGAGGTTTTTCACCAGGCCAATATCGCCATCGCCCACACGGGCCATTTGTTTGTCGAGATCCGTTTCGCGGAAAGCCGCCACCAGCACCAGCAACAGGCAGCCTCCGGCCACAGCGCCGGCCAGCTTGAGCCAGCGGTTACGGGCAGGCTCCATGTCTTTGCTGAGGTTCATCAACATGATCACAAAGAGGAAGAGTACCATGATGGCACCTGCATATACGATGATGTTGACGACAGCCAAAAACTGTGCGTTCAGTAAGATATAGTGACCGGAAATCGCGAAGAAGGTAAGAATCAGCCAGAGTACGCTGTACACGGGATTGCGGCTGGTGATTACCATCAGGGCGCCGAAAAGCGCCATTACCGATAGCAGCCAAAACAGAATTTCTGTGATACTCATGAATGCTTTTTCAGTTGGTTTTAATTCTCGAAAGTGAAAAGATGAAAGCCTTGGCTAAAAAGCCTGCTTATTCACCCTTCGCTTTGCGGTATCCTTCCGGATCCTTTTTGGGATCGGGAATCAACATATCCTCTTTCTTATAAATAAATCCTTCTCTTCCGTAGTTGGCCGGAGCAAAAGTCTGCGACAGATAGATCGCATCTTTGGGGCAGGCTTCCTCGCAATAGCCGCAGAAAATGCAGCGCAGCATGTTGATCTCATACTTGGCGGCATACTTCTCTTCACGATACAGATGCTCCTCACCCGCTTGCCTTTCGGCGGCTTCCATAGTGATGGCTTCCGCAGGGCAGGCCACGGCGCAAAGTCCGCATGCCGTGCAACGCTCACGCCCTTCTTCATCGCGGTTCAATATGTGCAGGCCACGAAATACCTTGGAGAAAGTTCTTTTCTCTTCGGGATACTTGATGGTGACCTTACGCTTAAACAAATGCGAAAGGGTGATCATCATTCCTTTGGCAATATTCACCAAATAGAGCCGCTCCACCCAGTTCATGGGCCGCCGGTCTACCTGTTTCGCTCTGGATGTCAATTGCATATCAGTTTACCCAAAGGGTTTTTTAGAGTTTCGCAAATATAGTTACGTTGTACGTTATACGTTTTACGTTTTACGTTGGGTTTAAGGTTTAGGGTTTAAAGTTTAAGGTTGATATAGAATCGCTTAATATTAAACCTTAAACCCTAAACTTTCAACCAAGAACGTCCTACGTAATACGTACTACGTAATACGTATTACGTTTTGTTCAACCACAATGCCAACGCCGCCGTCAGCACCATATTAATCAATGCCAGCGGAATCAACTTGGTCCATCCCAGTTTCATCAACTGATCGTAGCGGAAGCGCGGGATGGTCCAGCGGATCCACATGAATACGAATACGAACAGGAATGATTTCAGCATCAGCGTGGCAAAGCCAAGCAACGCCAGCAAATTTTGATTCCATCCCAGCGTGCTTTCATCCACAAAGGGAATATCGTAGCCACCGAAATAGAGTGTGGACATGATAACACCGCTGATGAACATATTGATATATTCCGCGAAGAGGTAAAAGCCCAGCTTCATGGAAGAATATTCCTGGTGATAACCAAAGTTCAATTCGTTCTCGGCTTCGGGCAGGTCGAAGGGCGTACGGTTACATTCGGCCAGCGCACAAATGAAAAAGATCAGAAAGCCGATGGGTTGGTACCAGATATGCCAGTTGAAGCCACCCGAACCTATCTGGTTGCCAACGATGCTGCTCATCCGCAGGTCGCCCACCAGGAAGAGCAGGGCCAGCAGGGCGAGACCCATGGGCAACTCGTACGATACCATTTGCGAAGCGCCGCGAATACCTGCAAGCAGGGAAAATTTGTTGTTGGAAGCCCAGCCACCGATCATAATTCCATACACGCCCATACTCACTACGCCAAACACGAATAGGATGCCGATATTGGGATCGGCTACCTGCAGGGGAATATCACGATCGTACATGCGCAGGGGCGAACTCCAGGGAATCACAGCGCTGGTCACCAGGGCCGTGATCATGGCCAGCATGGGCCCGAGTACAAAGAGAAATTTGTTGGATACGGCAGGGATGATCTCTTCTTTGAAAAAGAGTTTACCACCATCGGCCAGGGGTTGCAGCAAACCAAAAGGACCCGCGCGGTTGGGACCGATACGATCCTGCAGCCAGGCCGCAACCTTGCGCTCCCCGTAAGTGGCATACATGGCCACCAGCATCGACAGGGAAACGATGGCACCCACCAGCAGTAGTTTTTCCAGAATAAATATCCAGTCTATTTGTAAGAATAACATAGTCGCTTATTTGGGCTTGCTCGTAAATGTGGCACCGGTAGCAGGGCCGTTGATCTTGCTCAGGTCTACCGAAGGATCGTTCACATCGCTCACATCATGTATATCCATCAGCAGTTTGGGATTTCTTCCACCCATCACCCTGGCCACGGTTTCCGCGGGCTTGATGCCTTTTTCATAATGGTTGGCCGAAATCACGGAATGACGATTCACTTTGGTGGGTCCTTCAATCACCCAGTCCTTCATTTCCTTTTTATCGAAGCGGCAGGTATTACAGATCCAGCCGGGTTTACCATCATAGCTTTGCACTTCGCCCCACTCGTCCTTACGGGCCGTTACGCGCAGCACTTCGTCGCCACGGAACCAAAGCGTTACTTTTCCTGAACAGGTAGGACAATCGCGATGCGCATCCACCGGCTTGGTAAACCAAACACGGTTTTTGAAGCGGAAGGTCTTGTCGGTTAAAGCACCCACCGGGCACACATCAATCATATTACCACTGAAATCATTATCGATGGCTTTGGAGATATAGGTGGATATTTCCGCATGGTCGCCCCGATCGAGTATGCCGTGCACGCGGTTGTCGGTGAGCTGATCGGCCACATAGGTACAACGGTAGCAAAGTATGCAGCGGGTCATGTGCAATTGAATATAGGGACCGATATCTTCCTTTTCGAAAGTGCGGCGGGTGAATTCGTAGCGGGTGCCTTCCTTGCCATGCTCATAGCTCAGGTCCTGCAGGTGACATTCACCGGCCTGGTCGCAAATGGGGCAGTCGAGCGGGTGATTGAGCAGCAGGAATTCCGTAACGCCGGCGCGGGCATCGAGCACGCGCTCGCTGGTGATATTCTTCACTTCCATACCATCCATTACCGTGGTACGGCAACTGGCCACCAGCTTGGGCATGGGACGCGGATCCTTTTCCGAACCCTTGCTCACTTCTACCAGGCAGGTACGGCATTTACCACCACTACCCTGCAGCTTGCTGTAGAAGCACATGGCCGGTGGTGTCACATCACCCCCAATCTGGCGGGCCGCCATCAGGATGGTAGTTCCCGGCGCCACTTCCACCGTTATGTTGTCGATGGTTACTTTAAATAATTGCACATTGTCAGACATGCTTCGGTTCGTTTAATGCTTTGTTAGTTCCAAAACGTAGTATGGTTTAAGGTTTAGGGTTTAAGGTTTAATTTTTGACGCACTTTAAACTTTAAACCCTAAACCTTAAACTCTACACAACTGGCTCGGCATAATTCGCCAAACCAAAATTCCTTACCTGCGCTTCCTGCGCATTCGTTACGTGCCATTCAAATTCATCGCGGAAATGCCTAATGGCCGCTGCTACGGGCCAGGCCGCGGCATCACCCAGCGGACAAATTGTATTTCCTTCGATCTTGCGCTGGATATCCCATAGCAGATCGATATCGCTCATCTTGCCCTGGCCTTTATCGAGGCGCAGCAATAGTTTTTCCATCCAGCCCGTACCCTCGCGGCAGGGCGAGCACTGGCCACAGCTTTCATGGCGATAGAAGCGCGCGAGTGTGTAGGTATGTTTTACCACGCACTGATCTTCGTCCAACACGATAAATCCTCCGGAACCCATCATGGAGCCTGTGGTGAATCCTCCATCGCCCAGGCTTTCGTAGTTCATATAGCGGGTTTCGCCCTTTGCTGTTTTCAACAACAGGTTGGCCGGCAGAATGGGCACCGACGATCCGCCGGGTATGCAGGCTTTGAGCCGCTTGCCGTTGGCGATACCACCGCAATATTGATCGCTGAAGATGAATTCTTCCACCGAAATGGTCATATCAATTTCGTAAACGCCGGGCTTGTTGATATTGCCACAGGCCGAAATGAGCTTGGTGCCGGTACTCTTGCCCACTCCAATCTTCGCATATTCTTCGCCACCTTCATTGATGATGGGCACTACGGCGGCGATGGTTTCCACATTGTTCACTACGGTAGGGCAATCCCAAACACCCCTTACCGCAGGGAATGGGGGCTTGATGCGCGGGTTGCCCCGCTTGCCTTCAAGGGATTCAATCAGCGCGGTTTCTTCCCCACAGATATAAGCGCCCGCACCACGGTGCACATATATCTCACAATCGAATCCCGAACCTTGTATATTTTTTCCCAACCACCCGTTGTTGCGTGCTTCCTGTATGGCTTGTTCCAGAATGTCCACAATCCACCAGTATTCGCCACGGATATAGATATAAGAGCGATTGGAACCGAGGGCAAAGGAAGAAACGATCATACCCTCTATCAGCAGGTGAGGAATAAACTCCATCAGGTAGCGATCCTTAAAAGTGCCGGGCTCCGATTCATCGGCATTCACCACCAGGTAGCGGGGAACGCCTTCCGGCTTGGCCAGAAAACTCCATTTCATACCGGTAGGAAAACCGGCGCCACCCCTGCCCCGCAGGCCACTCTTCTTCACCTCTTCCACCACCGCATCCGGATTCATGCTTTTCAAAGCCTTCTCCACACTCCGGTAACCACCTTCCCTTCGGTACACATCATAATACCGGATATTCTCCACATGTGCTTTTTCCAGTAATAGTTTTCTTGACATGGACAATTAGTTGTTCGTTTTATGTTATCCGCTCTGCAATTGAATTAATCAATCTTTGCGCTTTGCCGGGCAAATAGTTGCCAGCCCTTTTTATCTTTTTTCCAAACCTGCATTACCGTCAGCTTCAGGTCGAATTCTTTTTCCTTCAATCTTCCCTTCGCCTGCACCTTCATAGTAACGGTGGCCAGTTCCTTTCCTATCTGCAAAATCTTCACTTCCTCTGTGGCCAGACCCCGATACTCCAGCCGGCCTTCCCTGAAGTCGCTCCACACATCCTGCTTGGTCTGCACCCAGCCATTGCTATGCCCAAAACTCAGTTTACCGTCGAGCAATTGATCCAGCGCCGCACTATCCTGTTTCAATAATGCCTGATCGAGTTTTACTATTGCATCGCGGAGCGCCAGACTATCGTCTTGCGCGCTTGTCGTTTGCAACAATACCGAAAAAAGCAGGACCAGGAATATACGCATGGTATTATTGCTTGGTCAGGATATATTTATCAGCCAGTTCGCCTTCAATCTTCTTACCCTGCATATCAAGCTGGATGAGTTTGTTCTCCGATACAAAATATTTCGAGGGCGCGTCGGTTACACCTTCCAGTTCAATGGTGAAGCCGTCGATCCATTTGAAATTGCCATTCAGGTCAAGTCCTTTGCCCCCCGATTTGCCGAGGTAGCCGGTATGCAGCATATAGGTATTGTCTGCATGCAGCATTACGCTGGTTTCAATGCCTTCGCAATCGGCGCAGGGAACCACGCCCTTGTAAGTACCCACCACATCCAGCGAATTCTGCGCCGTGCTGCCATCTACCATTTCTTTCTTACCCGCATCCGAAAACTCCGGATCCTTTTTAGCATCGTCACCGGTTTTTTCGTTGTTGCAGGCCAGCAGCAGAAGCGCGGCCATAATCGACAGAAAGGCAGATTTCATATAAAAACTTTTAGTTGTTCGCCATTTGACTGGCCTCGCGCCGGCATTGCTCAATGATCTCATCCACTTTGGCGGGGGTCAGGTGTTCACGATAGGTTTTACCGAGTTGCATCATGGGAGCATAACCACAGGCGCCCAGGCATTCCACGGTCTTCAGGGTAAATAGGCCATCGCCCGTGGTTTCGCCGGGTTTGATGCCCAGTTTTTCGCCGATATAGGCGATGATATCATCACTACCCCGCAACATACAGGGCCCGGTCTGGCACACTTCAAACATATAGCGGCCCACGGGTTTCAGGTTGTACATGGAGTAGAAACTCGCCACTTCATACACTTCAATCGGCTGCAGATTCAGGAGCGATGCCACATAATCCATAGCAGGCACATCGAGCCAGCCCCCAAATTCCTGTTGCGCCAGGTGCAACACGGGCAACAAAGCGCTCTTCTGCTTCCCATCCGGATAGCGAGCAATGATTTGTTGCACTTCCTGAAGCTTTTTATCTGAGAATTTATACATGCGATTAAATGCCTAATTTATTGTATTTGCTTATTCGGTTATTTGTTGATTTGTTGAAGTTCTTATTGCCAACTTTAAACTTTAAACCTTAAACTTTAAACTCCTCTCACGCCTCACGATTCACGCCTCACGTTCCTTAAGCGTCCATTTCTCCCGCAATCAAATTCAGGCTGCTCATCACAATGATCGCGTCGCTCAACATGGCTCCTTTGATCAGTTCTTCATATGCCTGGTAATAAATAAAGCAGGGTCGGCGGAAATGTAGGCGATAGGGTGTACGGCCGCCATCACTCACCATGTAGTAGCCCAGCTCGCCATTGGCGCCTTCCACTGAATTGTATACTTCACCCGCCGGCATATCAATTTCACCCATGATGATCTTGAAATGCCAGATCAGGGCTTCCATGCTGGTGTACACATCTTCTTTTTTGGGAAGATAGTATTCCGGTACATCGGCATGGTACACTTCCGCTTCAGCACCCTTAAACTCCTGCACTTTTTGATAAGCCTGCCGGATGATGGAAAGCGATTGCCACATTTCCTGATTGCGTACCAGAAAGCGATCATAACAATCGCCCGTGGTACCCACCGGAATTTCAAATTGAAAATCTTCGTAACTGCTGTAGGGAGAAGCTACACGTACATCATAGTCCACACCCGCCGCGCGGAGGTTGGGACCGGTGAAGCCATAGTTCATCGCCCTTTCCGCAGATATGGGACCCGCGCCAATGGTGCGCTCCATAAAAATGCGGTTGCGTGTAAAGAGGTTTTCAAACTCTTTCAGCACACGGGGATATTCGTTCAGGAACTTTTCCAGCTTCTGAAAAGCGATATCATTGAAATTGCGTTCGAAGCCACCGATGCGACCAATATTGGTAGTGAGCCGTGAACCACATACTTCCTCATAAATCTCATAGATCAACTCGCGATACTGCATTACATAGAGGAAGCCGGTGTAGGCGCCACTGTCCACCCCCACGATAGAATTACAGATCAGGTGATCTGAAATACGTGCCAGCTCCATGATGATGACGCGGAGATAATCGACCCGCTTGGGTGTTTGCACGCCCAGCAACTTTTCGCAGGTAAGGTGCCAGCCCATATTGTTGATGGGTGAGGAACAATAGTTGAGGCGATCGGTCAACGGCGTAATCTGGTAGAGTGGCCGGCGTTCGGCAATTTTTTCAAAGGCGCGGTGGATATACCCGATCGTTTGATCGGCGGACACGATACGCTCCCCATCCAGCTCCAGGATATTCTGCATCACACCGTGGGTGGCCGGGTGTGTGGGTCCCAGGTTAAGCGTGGTGGTGGTTTTCTCTATACTGCCTTCCGGTAATTTGATGTGCTGTTCAGCCATATACTAAAAAAATGCACAGGGCCAGGCCCTGCTACATTATACAATCTGTTCTCCTTCATTCGACTTGTCGGATTCAACAACCGTTGCGTCCTCCTGCTTTACGGTACCAAAACCAATACTTCCTCCTCTTCCAAACATTTCATCGTCCTTATCCACCCGGCTCTGGTCTTCCAGCGGAAACTCCTTGCGCAGCGGGAAATAATCCATTTCTTCCACATTCAAAATCCGCTTCAGGTTGGGGTGACCAATGAAGTTGACGCCATAGAAATCATAGGTTTCCCTTTCCATCCAATTGGCCGATGAAAAAAGACCGGTTGCAGAATACACATCCGGTTTTGCCACGGGCGTGCTCACACAAAAGCGCAGGCGCACATTCTTCGGCAAATTATGTAAGTGATAAACCACTTCCAGTTCGGCACCCTTACGATCAGGATAATGCACCGCGCAGAGATCGGTAAGAAAGCGGAACTGCAGTTCTTCATCGTCGTACAAAAAGTTCAGCACTTTCAGGTTCATCTCCTTCGGCGCTTCAAAGCGCAGAATGCCATAGTTCACAGTAAAACCGGAAACCGCATCGCCGAACTTTTCGGACAGTTTTTGTTGTATGAATTCGGAAGACAATTTTTTGAGTTTTACGTTTTACGTATTACGTACTACGTTAAGTTTAAGGTTTAGGGTTTAAGGTTTAATTCAGGAATTTGAATATTCGATAATTTGTTAAGACGATTCAAGCAAATTACCGAATAACCGAATTATCAAATCTACGTATTACGTAAAACGTATTACGTAATACGTCTCATCACTGTATTCCATAGCTTTCCAACAGCGCCCTATATTGCTCACTGTTCCTTCTTCGCAGGCTTTCTTTACCCACCAGGTCCTGAATGCGCATTACGCCATCAATGATGGCTTCAGGGCGGGGCGGGCAGCCGGGCACATATACATCCACAGGCACTACCTGGTCTATTCCCTGCAACACGCTGTAAGTATCAAATACACCACCGCTGGAGGCACAGGCGCCCACGGCTATCACCCAACGGGGCTCGGCCATTTGGAGATATACCTGCTTTACCACCGGACCCATTTTTTTGGCGATGGTACCCATCACCATCAGCAGGTCGCACTGGCGGGGTGAGAACCCCACCCTTTCGCTGCCAAAGCGGGCCAGGTCGTAATGCGAGCCCATGGTAGCCATGAATTCGATACCGCAGCAGGAAGTGGCAAAAGGCAGGGGCCAGATGCTGTTGCGACGGGCCAGTCCTACTACTTTGCTGAGATTGGTGGCAAAGAAACCTTCACCCTGGTGCCCATCGGGCATCTCGGCAATGCTGATATCATTGACCAGGTCCTTTTTCTTGATATTGTATGAAACGGGGCGTGACATATTCTTTTTTTTGAATTCGACAATGAATCACTACTCATTATCTAACAAATGAATCGGATAAGGGTTCCATACCGGGCGAAAAGATCCCTACTTAATCCTCCCACTTGAGGGCTCCTTTGCGAACGATGTAAATGAATCCGCAAAGGAAAAATCCCACAAACATCAGCACGGCCCAGAATCCGTCCCAGCCCAAATCCTTGAAATTTACCGCATAAGGATAGAAAAAGATCACTTCCACATCAAACAGCACGAAGAGAATGGCTGTAAGGAAGTATTTGATGGCCATAGGCTGACGCGCATCGCCATGACTCTCGATACCGCTGGCAAAGTTTTGCAGCTTATCGGAGGTCTTGCGCTTGGGACCCATCAGGTGGGTCAATACGGTCAGGAAAACAATAAGGCCTACGGCGAAAAGCACCTGGATAGCAATGGGCAGGTAAGAGCCGGCGCCTGAGTCAGTTGGATTTATCTGGAGTAAATGGATCATAATTTTTACCCTGTGGGCAAAAATAAGGCAGGGTGGGGAATAAAACGAAAATAAAGTGGCGGAGGTTTTACGTAATACGTATTACGTAGTACGTATTACGTTTTTCGTGAGAGCTGGGCTGGCGCCAAGAAAAATCTTTTTGGGTAGGCTTTGAATGCTGGCAAACAAAGACCAGAGCCAATTACCCAGGGTTTCTGGCAATTGTCATAATGTATAAAGCAGGCCTCAGGGCCTGCTTTATACATTATGACAATTTGATTAAAATTCTCTCTCCAACGTAAAGCGTAAAACGTATAACGTACTACGTACTACGTAAAACTCACTTTCCTGAACTCCCTGTCGCCTTCCCTCCCGCGCTGGAGCTCGATTTGGGAATCAGTGCGCTCAGGGCATCAATATTCTTCTGGATATTTTCCTTACGCGCGGGATCGGATGTGGCGGCTTTCATGAGCTTCAGGTATTCCACCGCTTTAGCCTGGTCGCCTTTATCGTTGTAATACATGGCCAGGAAATAAGAAGCCAGTGTGATTTGTGAAGCGTAAGTTACCGTATCGTTGTTGGTGAATGTAATCAACTGCTCTGCCGCGGGCAGGGCAATACTGTCTTTCGCAACCGTATCAATGATCTGTGCATTCCGGAATTTCCATTCCCAGCCATATATCTGGTCGGGGAAGCTGTCGGCCACAATCGTAAAGATATCGTAGCTGCGAGCATAGTTGTCGTTGCGGTAGTGGGCGATACCGGCGCTGAACCAATCGTTGATGGTCTTTTCGGGCTTCAGTTGCAGCAGCATTTCGTGGAGCTTGCTCTCCATATCGTATTTCTTCTGCTTTGCGAAGAATGTGATCCCTTGTTTCAGCAGACTCACTTTTCCTTCCAGTGTGGTATCACTTTCCACACCCTGCTCATAAGCCTGCAGCACCGTAGCTTCTTCACCAGGAATAACAGAATAGATATCTGCTTTCAGTTTAAAGTCAGAGGGCAATACTTCGTCCGACTTTTTCAGACGGCTGAAATATTGATCGATGTATTCGCGTCCTGCAGCCGTGTCACCTTTTTGCACATAAGAATCTGCAATCAGCTTAAAGGTACGTGCCCTGGCATCCTGACCGGTTTTATTGATGATTTCCTTGGCGCCGGCAATCGCGTTGTCAAAATCTTTCTTGGCATAAAGCGTTTGCACACGCAGGTAATCATTTTGCGGATCGGGGTCAGAGCTCTCAATGTATTTGTTGGCATAGTACTCCGCGTTCAGGTAATCCTGACGGTAGAGTTTGAAATAATACAGGTCATAATAAGCGGGCGCAAAACGGGGATCAGCTTCAATGGCCGCTTCCAGGTGTTTCTGATAAAGATCCCAGTTGCGTTGTGTATTGAAGAGCTGCGCCGTGCGATAATGCGCGATGGCGAAATTCTTATTCACGTCAACTGCCTGCTGATAGTTCTGGAAAGCCAGTCCACCCGCTTCACCCGGCTTGGCTTTGCGGTAGGCATCGCCCAGGTTGAGGTAAATAGAAGCATTTTTCTTATCGCGCTCAGCGGCTTCAGTCAGTTTCTCAATTGCGTAATTGATATCCCCTTTTTTAGTTTTCTGGTCATATACTTCGGTAATGGCGCGGCCAACAGCATTCAGAATGTCGGGGTCATTGCCTTTACGGCTTTTGGTCATGGTGAGGGCTGCTTCAAAACGCTGGCGGGCTTCGCTGATCTTGTTCTCTTCCAACTCTACCTGGCCCATGCCTACAATTACGAGCGGCGCATTGGCACTGGCCAGCAGCGCTTTTTCATAGAGCGCCTTGGCAGCCGCAAGATTTTCCTGCTCCAGGTAGGTTTGCCCCAGCCAGTAAGTGGCTTCAATATTGTTGGGGTTTGCAGCCAGCAATTTCTCAAAAGTGGCTATAGCGCTTTTGTAGCGCTCAGCATACATATCATTCACCCCATCCTGGACGGATTGTGCTTTCACAGTACCGGCAACGAGCATGACCGCAACCAGGCTTGTAATGGAAATTTTCTTCATTGTTTTTTTCACTTTTTAGAAGTTGTAAATATAACCACTTTGCCTATTCGTTCAGCCTGATCGGCCGAAGTGTATATTTTTTTTGTGTGGGAACAAGATAGGCGCGCTTGAAAATAAGCTGCCCTATATGTCCCTTCATAAACATGGCCAGGCCATAAGCCAGTCCCTTATGTCTTTCCTTCCGTATGTAAAACAAATCGCGTACCATGGGATAGATGCCCAGGTAGATATTGTTTTGCACCGGCTGTACGAACGTTCCTATTGAGTCGGTACTCTCGAGATAGGCGATCCGTACTTTTTTCAAAAAACTTTTCTGTTCCTCATCTTCTTTATTACCAATCCAGCTTACGCCGATAAACCCTATGGTTCCGGGATTACGGGAGACATAGTCAATAACCCCTTCGCTGCTCTGGGCGGCCATGGCTTCCGGGCTCAGGGCTTCGCCTTTCAATACTGAATCGACGATAAAGCGCACTGTACTGGTTGCTTTGATGCCATCAAATACCGGTATTAATTTTTTCTTAAAGCTGCCGGTAAGCACCTGTCGTATCTCCTGCATAGTGAAAAGAGAATCAGGCGATTCGGGATGCACAATCACAGCCACTGCATCGCGGGCCACATCCAGCCATTCGGGACCTACCCGCAGGCTGTCGGAGATAAAAGCCGACTCCTCTGCACTCAATCCACGAGTGGCAATGATCATGCGGATGCTATCGACCAGCAGGTCCTTCAAACATTCTGCTTCCGGCTTATAGTGTACATGAATTTTGGTGCCGCGATTATTGGATTCATACACTTTGATATGCTCATCTACAATGGGCTTAAATGATTCATCGGCACTAATATGAATCTCACCCCGCAGGGGCGTGTCGGGCAACTCTGCTGCCTTTTCCTCATAAGATTTGCAGGAGACAATAATGATCAGTAAAAAGATAATCCTGAAAAAGGGGAATGATTTCCTCATTTAAAATAATTTTTCCGGTACCCACGATACACCCGCCACAAGCCATAGATCACAAACACCACCCCGATTATTTTATCGGAATCATTGGGGGGGAACTTTTCATTGAAAGAGAGGTCTAATCGGTTCCTGATAAACAGGAAAACCCCGGCCGCCATAATCAGGGTGCCGATACCATAATCGAGAATGGAACGCATAGCTGCCACCTGTTTGCGGCGCTTGCGTTCATACTCCTCCATCATGGATTCCGCGCTGTCTGCACGCTTTTCTTCATTATCCTTATCAATGATTCCCATGCTTAAGCTGTTCAGGGCCGCCAAATTATTGAATTTTTGTTGTTTGGCAGTAGTGAGATGCGGAGTTTGTGTAAAATCCATAGATACGTTTTACGTTATACGTTGTACGTAGTACGTTTTTGGGTGAAGTTTATGAAGGCGGGTTAGTTGGTATAGAAATTAAGCTGCACAATTCAGTCTGAGCCCAATATGTGATTATTTCATTGCCGGGTAACTATTACAAAAAGTGAGAATCCAACTCACAAATAATCAACCATTTAATCCTAAAACGTAGAACGTAAAACGTACTACGTAATACGTCGCATATATTTGCAGCATGAAAATCCTCGTCGTTTGTTTGGGCAATATCTGCCGCAGCCCGCTGGCGGAGGGCATTTTGCAGCACAAGGCTGAAAAAGCGGGTTTGAACTGGATTGTTGAGAGTGCGGGCACCAATGGTTACCATACAGGCGATGCGCCGCATCCCCTTTCGCAAAAAGTGGCCCGGCTGCATGGCATCGATATCAGCCATCAAAGGGCCCGGCGCTTTGTGGCCGCGGATTTCCAGGCTTATGACCGCATTTATGCGCTGGCTTCCGATGTGCTTGATGAAATGCGGCGAATTGCGCGGCATTCATTTGACCCACAAAAAGCTGATTTGCTCATGAATGAGCTGAACCCCGGCAGCAACCAGGATGTGCCCGACCCCTATTATGGAGCAGAAGAGGGTTATCATGAAGTATTCGCCATGATCAGCGAAGCCTGCGATGCCATCATCGACAATCACGCACGCAGCATGGCATCCTGATTCCTAATGATCCGCAACCTTATCATCCTTCAATTACTATCTAACCACTGATGGCAAAACCTACTGTAAGTCTTCCGCAGGGCACCCGCGATTTTGGACCCGATACCGTGCGCAAGCGCAACTATATTTTCTCCGTTATCCGTTCTGTTTTTGAAAAATATGGCTTTCAGCCGCTGGAAACGCCTGCCATGGAAAACCTCGATACCCTGATGGGTAAATATGGCGAGGAGGGCGACCGCCTTATTTTCAAAATCCTCAACAATGGGCTGGGCGATCCCGCCAATATCGAAAAAACCAAAAAGGGGTTTGAGCTGGCCCTGCAGGGCAAAAACAGCAAGGAGCTCACCGAAAGGGCGCTTCGATACGACCTTACCATTCCCTTTGCGCGCTATGTGGCCATGAACCAGGCGAAACTGCATTTCCCTTTCCGCCGCTACCAGTTGCAACCCGTTTGGCGGGCCGATCGCCCGCAACGTGGACGTTACCGCGAGTTTTATCAGTGCGATGCTGATGTTGTAGGCAGCAAGTCGCTGCTCAACGAAGTGGAGCTCGCCTCCGTTTATGCCGAAGTGTTTAAGAAATTGGGCCTGAAAGTGGCAATCAAACTAAACAATCGAAAAATATTGGCTGCGCTGGCAGCAGCCAGTGCCGGCGCCGACAAGCTCACTGATATTACAGTCGCCATCGACAAGCTCGATAAGATTGGCCTGGAGAAAGTGGAAGAAGAATTAAAGGCAAAGGGGCTTGGTGAAGACCAGGTAACTATTATTCGCCAATACCTTACTATTGCCGGCAACAACAATGAAAAGCTGGCTTCACTTGACAAACTATTGGGCGCTGAACCCCTGGCCAAAGAAGGCCTGGAAGAGCTGGGCTGGATCCTGGACTTTCTGGCCGCTACCAGCGGATCCGATTTACCGATTGAGATTGACTTTACCCTGGCCAGGGGATTGAACTATTACACCGGTACCATCTTTGAAGTGAAGTCGCTCGATGTGCAGATGGGCAGCATTGGGGGCGGTGGCCGCTACGATGATCTTACCGGCCTGTTTGGCGTGCCCGGCATCCCCGGCGTGGGTATCAGCTTTGGGGTAGACCGTATTTATGATGTGCTGGAGGAGTTGAAAGCTTTTCCGGATGAAGTGCAGACCGGTACGGATGTTCTCTTCTTCAACCTGGGAGAAAAAGAATGCCAGGCCGCCTTTCAGTTGGCCGGTATCCTGCGCGAAACCGGCATCCGCTGCGAACTCTACCATGAGGCTGTCAAATTCGACAAGCAGTTTAAATATGCCGAAAAAAGGCAGATCCCTTTTGTCATAATCATTGGCAGCCAGGAACTTCAGGATCGAAAATGTACGATCAAGGACCTCCGGAATGGGCAACAAGTATCCGTTTCATTCGATAATCTGAGCAGCTTTTCGTTTCTTTGACGCTTCAAAACAATCCACTACATGAACAAAAGAAATTTTCTGATCCCGGTGGTGCTGATGGCACTGCTGCTGGCCGCCTGTTCGCAAGCCGGTAAAACGGGACTGCTTGTACCCAAAGATGCGGCACTTGTTGTGCACGTCAACATGAAATCCCTTTCCGGTAAAATGACCTGGGAAGATATCCGCAATGCGGATTGGTTTAAATCCATGTCGGACCAAACAGATCCTAATGACAGTGCTGCCCAGAAGTTGTTGAACGACCCGGCCACTTCGGGCATTAACCTGAAGGAAGATATAGTGTTTCACCTGGCTCGCCACAATGGTAGTGGCTACTTCGCTTTTCAGGGGAAACTCACTGACGCGGCTGCTTTTGAAAATACCCTGAACTCATCCCGCAGTGAAAAGATTACCATCAATAGCGACGGCGACCTGAAATTCACTAATCCTGATGAGATGACCCTCCTGCTTTGGAATAAAGATCGCTTCATGATCCTGGCCAATGCGCCGCTCGACGAAATGGGCGGAAACTATGGCAACGGTCGCTCGCGGATGCTGAAAGGCGATACCCTGCTGCAGTTGGGTAAGGACATCCTGGCGCTGAAGGGCGACAAATTGCTGGATAGCGACAAGCGTTTTGCTTCGCTGATCGGCGAAACCGGTGACCTGCATTTCTGGACCAATGCTGAATTCTTTGCCGACGCGCGCATGGGCATGCTCACTTCCATGCTCAAAGTATCCACACTCATCGAGGGCAATATTTCTGCTGGTACCCTGCATTTCGATAATGGCAAGATTACTTTCGACAATACACAGTATGTAAGCAAGGACCTCGCCTCCCTGCTGAAAAAGCATAAACCCAAAACGGTAGGTACTGATCTGATCAAGCGTCTGCCTTCCGGCGAAGTGATGGCTGCGGGTGTTTTCAATTATCCCCCTGAAGGCTTGAAGGAGCTTTCCAAACTGATCGGCGCCGATGGTATGGTGAATGGATTCTTTGGTGAATACAACTACAGTATGGATGAGTTTGTTGCCGCCAACAAGGGCGATATCGCTTTCGCTTTGGCCGATTTTGGGGTAAAGAAGGATTCAGTGGAATACGAAGGATTCAATGGCAAGAAAGAATTCTATGTACGCGAAAATCCAGATCTGAATTTTGTGGCGGCTGTGTCCGTTAACGATAAGGAAGCATTTGGTAAACTGGTAGGCATCGTGCAACAGCAAATGAAGAATGCCGACCAGGCTACGCGCGACCTGCAGTATTCCTTCGACGAAAACTGGCTGGTATTTGGCAGCAGCCAGGGCGAGATCGATCGCTTCAAGGCAGGCAACAACAGTCCCGCCTATGCCGATAAGATCAGCGGCCACCAGATGGGATTCTTTGTAGATGTAAACCGGATCCTGGGTCGTGTGAAAGCACTCATGAACCAGGACAATCCCGCTGCGGAACAATCTTCCACCGGAAGTATCCTGAACGCGTCCATAGCTTTTTGGGATAATGCGGTTCTCTATGGCGATGTGGAAGATGGAAAAGTGAAAACCCATATGGAAGTGAACCTGATCGACCGCAAAAACAATAGCCTGAAGCAACTTACTAATTACCTGGGCGGCATAGCCAATCAATTTACGAAAAGCATGTCGGCACCGGCCGAATGGCCTGCCGATAGCGTAAGCGTAGAGGCGGTACCTTCCAAATAAATAAATCTCTCATTATCGCAAGCCGCAGCCTTTGGCTGCGGCTTGTTAATGTATAGCAAGATGTCGTTGACCCTACAGAATATTCTCCCTACCTATTTTGAGGAATCGCGCAAGCAGGATTCTGAAATCTGGGGACGCCAACTGGAGTTCAGCCCCGGCGAGCGCATCAAGATCATCGCACCTTCGGGGAGTGGTAAATCGTCGTTGATTAATTTTTTGTACGGGATGCGAACAAATTATTCCGGTGATATTGTTTACGACAATAAACCCATCAGGGCATTTGGCGCGGAAGTTTGGGCATCTTTGCGGCAGGATAAAGTGAGTGTGGTATTTCAGGATCTGCGTCTTTTCCCGGGGCTGACCGTTTATCAGAATATCGATATCAAGCGACAATTGGATCCGCATCATCCTCCCGAAAAAATTCGCGAGATGGCGGAACGGTTGGGTATTGGCCATAAGCTGGATTCTCCAGGTGGCCAATGCAGCTATGGCGAGCAACAGCGTTGCGCCATCATCCGCGCACTGATGCAGCCCTTTTGTTACTTGTTGCTCGATGAGCCCTTTAGCCATCTTGATGATGCCAACGCGGCCAAAGCCATGGCCCTGATGCTGGAAGAAGCCGAAGCTCGCAGTGCCTGTATCATCCTGGCCGACCTGGAACGCATTGATCACTATCCCCATACCCGTCTACTTCATCTTTAAGCGAATCCCATGCCTTCCTATAAACCCATCAGTCAGCTTTTGCAAACCGGCAGCAATGCCTGGTCACGACGCTTTTCCTATATCGGGCTGGGTATCGGTATCCTGTTGTTGCTGGCATCATTGCAGATGTTCATCAACCTGCAGCAACTGATGCGCACCGGCAGCATTCGCAAGGAGGGTTTTGACTATATCAGCATTACCCGCTCGGTGACCAATGAAAATATGGGGCAGAAGGAAAAGCATTTGTTTACCCGCGCCATGGTCGACAGCATCCGCCAATTGCCTTTCATCAGCGATGCGGCGCCACTGGAAGCCAATCTTTTCCAGGTAGAGCTGAGCGCTGGTGGCATACTTCCCTTCAGCACCAATCTTTTTGTGGAAAGTATTGAAGATCGCTTTCTCGATACCCTGCCACCGGGCTTTAGCTGGCAGCCTGGCCAGGCCCTGGTACCCATTATTGTTTCCAGCGATTTCCTCGAGATATTTAATGTGTTTGGTCCCAGCTATGGATTGCCGCAGGTGTCGCCCGAAACAGCGTCGGGTATTCCGGTTCGCATAACGGTGTATGGCGATGCTGGCCGGGAAGAAAATTTTACCGGCCGCATCATGGCTTTCAGCGACCGGATCAATTCCGTGATTGTTCCCAAGTCCTTTCTCGATTGGGGCAATATCAATTTCAAAGGCAAAAAGGCCGAACTCTTCAGCCGTATTTATATCAAAACCAAAGACGCCAACGATCCGGCCCTGCTGAATTACCTGGATCAGCAGGCATTCAAGGTGAATAAAGACAAGACCAAATTTGGTCGCATGAAGCAGGTATTCGAAGGCATTTTCACCGGGCTGGGTGTATTCGGCATCCTGGTGGTAGTGCTGGCCATGCTGCTGTTTTCATTTTATCTGCAACTGGTGATCGCGCGCAGCCGCGATAGTATCCGGTTGTTGCTGACACTCGGTTATTCGCCCAACTGGCTGAGCCGTCATTTCACGCAACGCTTTATTCCGGTGTATGTCTTCATCATTGTGGCGGCGCTGGCCTTAACGGCGTTTATGCAATTTGCTTTCCACCGCTGGGTAATGTACAGCCGCCCCGAACTGCAATCCTGGCCCCATTGGTCGGTGTTGTTGACGGCATTGGTTCTTCTGGCGCTCTCTGCCTGGGCCAATTATAAGTTGGTGCGGAAGAAGATGGGGGAAGGGGAGTTTTAAGTTGTAAGTTTTAAGTTGTAAGTTTTTGGTTTAGGGTTGAGGGTTTAAAGTTTAAGGTTGTTGTTTTGCGAAACAAGCTCCAATCTGCGTTGATCTGCGGAAAAATCTGCGAAAATCTGCGGGAAATCACTCTTGAACTTTGAACAGGTTTAAAGTGCGGAAGGGTTCCCGCAGATTTGCGCAGATTTTTCCGCAGATCAACGCAGATATTTATCCCAAACCCACGACTTCCTCCTTACCACTTACGACTTACTACTTTCTACTTCCTATTTCCTACTTCCTACTTACAACTTCCTACTTACCACTTACCACTTCAAATGATGTTCCATATGCGCCACATAATCCGCAATCAACCATTCAAATGTTCGGAGCAGATGGTTATCGTACCTGGGATCAACCAGCCATTCCAGTTTTTCAGGTGGTATTTGCCGGCAAAGCCAGACTATCTGCTTGTTGAGCGTAATCCAGAAGGCCAATAAATCTTCGAGGGGTTGCTGTTGATACGCGTTCACGCGTACCAGGTCGTCCTGAGGATAAGGCGTAATGACGTAAGGGCTGGCGCTGCTGTAAAGAATTTCCGTGAAGCGGCGCAGATTATTCAAACCCGAATCAACCAGGTGGCCGAGGATTTCCTGCTTCGACCATTTACCCGGTGCGGGTTTGTGTTTCAGTTCCTGCTCCGATATAGAGCGCAGATAAGATGGAAGCTGCTGAATATGTGTTTCCAGGCGCTCCAGCGCCTCGTCGAGCCCCGCATTGTCGGGAGCGAATCCGTGTAGGTGCCACATTGTTGGAGTTTTAAGTTGTAAGTTTTAAGTTTAGAGTTGAGGGTTTAAGGTTGTTGTTTTGCGAGACACGCTTCAATCTGCGTTGATCTGCGGAAAAATCTGCGAAAATCTGCGGGAAATCGCTCTTGAACTTTGAACAGGTTTAGAATGCGGAAAGGTTCCCGCAGATTTTCGCAGATTTTTCCGCAGATCAACGCAGATATTTTTTCCAAACCCACGACTCAAAACTTACTACTTACAACTTTCAACTTACAACTCAAATACGTACTACGTAAAACGTATTACGTAGTACGTTCAAAAACCACCGCCGCTCCCTGCCCCACCCCTACACACATCGTTGCCAATCCTGTTTTCAAATTCCGGCGCTGCATTTCGTGCAATAGTGTGGCGGAGATTCTCACTCCGCTGCAACCGAGCGGATGGCCTAATGCAATGGCTCCTCCGTTTACATTCACTTTGGCAGCATCCAGTTCCAGGTCGCGAATGCAGGCCAGGGATTGGGAGGCAAAGGCTTCGTTCAGTTCTATCAGGTCCAATTGCGAGCTGTTGAGTCCGGCCCTTTTCAGGGCTTTTTGTGTAGCGGGCACAGGACCGATGCCCATGATGGCCGGGTCCACACCGGCCACGGCCATGGAAACCACACGTGCCATGGGTTGTAGACCGAATCTTTTTACTGCCGACTCACTGGCCAGCAACATAGCGGCCGCACCGTCGTTGATGCCCGCGGCATTGCCTGCCGTTACGGTACCCTCCTTTACAAAGGCCGGCTTCAGTTTGGCCAACTTCTCGAGTGATGTCTGCCGCGGATGTTCGTCTTCCACCACCCAACTGATGAGTCCATCCTTTACGGTTTCCACTGGCACTATCTCATCCTGCCAGCGGTTGGCTTCCCGGGCGGCAAAATATTTTTGTTGCGAGGCCAGGGCAAACTGGTCCTGCTCCTCGCGGCTGATCTTCCATTGGCGGGCCACATTCTCGGCGGTTTCGCCCATACTAAAGGGCGGGTATTGCGCGGCCAACTGGGGGTTGATGAAGCGCCAGCCGAGTGTGGTATCGTAGCTCTCCATCTGTCGCTGCCAGGCTTGCGCCGGCTTGGCCATCACATAAGGCGCACGGGTCATGCTTTCCACGCCGCAGGCAATCACCAGTTCGGCATCGCCGCAGCGTATCTGCCGCGCTGCATCCATAATGGCCTGCAAACCCGAAGCGCAGAGGCGGTTCACGGTATTGCCGGCCACCGTTACCGGCAGGCCGGCCAGCAGGGCCGCCATACGGGCCACATTGCGGTTATCTTCCCCGGCCTGGTTGGCCGCACCGGCTATCACGTCTTCAATGGCCGCCGGGTCCACCCCCTCATTGCGGCCCAGCAGGGCGCGAATGGTAAAAGCCAGCAAATCGTCGGGCCGCACCGAAGAAAGCGCTCCACCGAATTTGCCAATAGGAGTACGGACGATGTCGATTATATATGCATCCTGCATGTCTTTTTGAGTTTTACGTTATACGTTGAACGAAGATAGAAGGTTTAGAGTTTAAGGTTTAAGGTTTAAGGTTGAGGGCTGGAATTCATAAGTGGGTAAAAAAATCTGCGAAAATCTGCGAAAAAATCTGCGAAAATCTGCGGGGAAGCTACCGGAACTCAGAAGCTGTTTAAAGTGCTGAAATATTTCCCGCAGATTTTCGCAGATTTTTACGCAGATGAACGCAGATAGATGATTACTGCAAAGATTGTCAACTTTTTGGGACATAACACTTGTTTTGAGGGCTTGACTATGCGCTAAATAGCTTTCATAATCGTTAACTATCAGACAACTAAACCTTTCTACCAAAAGCCATGATCTGATTTTCAAACTTTTCGATTCCTTCAAACCTTAAACCCTCAACCCTAAACGTAAAACGTAATACGTACTACGTACAACGTTTCATCGCTATCTTTGCAGAATGGCTAACGCAGTACTCACAAATATCCGCCACCTGAGCCTGGCTGAGCTGGAGACCTGGTTTACGGACCGGGGAGAGAAGAATTTCCGGGCCCGGCAGGTATATGAATGGCTCTGGCAGAAACAGGCCCAGAGCTTTGAGGCCATGACCAACCTCAGCAAGGAATTGCGGCAAAGCCTGGCAAAGGAATTCAGCCTGCCCGCCCTGCAGATCGATGCTACCCAGTATTCGGCCGATGGCACGGTAAAATCCCGTTTCAAAACCCATGATGGCCACCTGGTGGAAGGGGTACTGATCCCCACCGAGGACCGCAAGACCGCCTGCGTATCCTCGCAGATTGGCTGCTCCCTGAGCTGCAAGTTCTGCGCCACGGGTTATATAGACCGTAAACGCAACCTCAGCTTCGACGAGATTTATGACGAAGTAGTGCTGATCAATCAGCAAAGTGAACGGATACACGATCAGAAACTTACCAACATCGTTTTTATGGGCATGGGCGAACCCCTGCTCAACTATAAGAATGTGCTCCGTGCCATTGAGCGCATCACTTCCCCTGACGGAATGGGCATGAGCCCCCGCCGCATCACGGTATCTACCGCCGGTGTAGCCAAGCAGATCCGGCAGTTGGGCGACGATAAAGTGAAGTTTAAGCTGGCGCTTTCCCTGCATGCCGCCAACGACAATAAGCGACATGAGATCATGCCCATCAACGACAGCAACAACATCAAATCGCTGGTAGATGCGCTGAACTATTTTTATAAGCAGACCAAGAACGAGATCACCCTGGAATATATCCTGTTTAAGAACTTCAACGATAGCCTGAAGGATGCGGATGAACTCATAAAAGTGTACCGGCAGGTGCCCGCCGACCTGGTGAATATCATTGAATACAATCCCATCGACTTCGCCCGCTTTGAAAAACCCGATGAGGAAAAAGTAGAAGCCTTTATGGCCTACCTCGAAAAAAATCGGGTAAACGCAAGATTACGCCGCAGCCGCGGAAAAGACATTGATGCGGCGTGTGGGCAATTGGCAAATAAGAACGGTTGAATCGTTGATTTGTTGAATCGTTGATTTGTTGATTTGAGAATTTGTGGATTTGTATTTAGTTAATAGCATATTCCTGTTTAGTGTCAAAGGATTCCAATAACTATTCTCACTCTTGCATCCAATAAACATTAAACGATTCAACAAATCAACAAATCAACGAATAAACAAATTCTCTCATATTCCCTAAACTCCTGTTGTAAAACAGCAAACCCCTATCATGAGTAAGAGTAATAAACCCAACCCCTTCGACAAGTTTGGCAATAAGCGCAGCAATGCTGCTATAAAAGAAGCTTATAAGCAAGAGAAGCGCCAGTACAAGAAAGAAAGAGAAGAGTATTTCAATCAACAAAAAGCCAAGCGCAGTGGATTTGGTACGGAAGCTACCGCACCGAAGGGCACTAAGGCCGATGGCCGTGCTGCAGATAAGAAGGGCGCCGAAGGCGGCAAGGCCGCTCCGGTTTCTACGGATAAAATGCCGCTCAATAAATTCATCGCCCATTGCGGCGTGGTGGCCCGCCGCGATGCCGCCGAAATTGTAAAAAAAGGATTGGTGAAAGTGAACGGAGAAACAGTAACCAGCCCCGGACATCGCGTGAGTTCCAAAGATGAAGTGCGCGTGAATGGCAAGAAAGTTTTTCTGTCGAAGAACCTGGTCTATATCCTGCTCAACAAGCCCAAGGATTATATCACCACCACCGATGACCCACAGAAGCGCAAAACCGTGCTCGACCTGATTCGCCACGCCACCAACGAGCGAGTGTATCCGGTGGGGCGGCTCGACCGCAATACTTCGGGCGTATTGCTGCTCACCAATGATGGCGAGCTGGCGCAATACCTCACGCATCCCAGCAATAATGTGAAGAAGATATACCAGGTAACGCTCAACAAACCCCTGGATAAAAAAGATTTTGACCAGATACTCAAAGGCGTGGTACTCGAAGATGGTCCCGCTTCGGTAGATGTACTGGCCTATTCGGATCTCAAAGACAAAACCCAGGTAGGGGTGGAAATTCATAGCGGGCGCAACCGTATCGTGCGCCGCATTTTTGAATCGCTCGGTTATGATGTAAAGGGCCTCGACCGCGTGATGTTTGCCGGACTCAGCAAGAAGAATGTTGACCGTGGCAAGTACCGCTACCTCTCCGAGAAAGAAATCCGCAACCTCAAACATTTTGGAAAAGGAAAATGAGCGAAGGCATAAAACAAATCGGCAAAAAAACCGACTGGCTGATCGCGGAAACGGAGGACTATGTCGCGGTCAACAAGCCCTCCGGCCTGCTTTCCATTCCGGACCGGGAGGGCAAGGAACCATCGCTGAAGTTGCTGTTGCAGGAACATTATGGTAAAGTATTCACCGTGCACCGCCTCGATCGGGATACCAGTGGATTGATCCTTTTTGCCAGAAATGAAGAAGCACATAAATTTTTCTCTCAACAATTCGAGCATCGGCAAACCGAAAAAATTTACCACGGTTTGGTGTTGGGCAGTCCCACACCGGCCAGTGGCAGCATTGATGCGCCCATTGCGGAGCATCCCGTGCAGCGGGGCCTTATGGTCATTCACCGCAATGGCAAGGCATCGCTCACGGATTATGCAGTGGAGGAAGATTTTAAGCAATACAGTTGGGTACGGTTTCGCATTCATACCGGGCGTACGCACCAGATACGGGTGCACATGAAGCACCTGGGTTTTCCCATTGTGTGTGATGCCCTGTATGGCGATGGAAAGCCCTTCCTGTTATCCTCCATCAAGAACCGTTTCAAATTGTCGAAAGAAGAATGGGAAGAAAGACCCCTGCTCCCCCGCCTGGCCCTGCATGCATCGCTGCTGCGGATTCAGAATAGAAGTGGTGGCCTCGCTACGCTCGAAGCCCCGCTACCAAAAGATATGCGGGCGAGTTTGCAGCAGTTGCGGAAACGAAAAGGCTGAGGTCAAATTTGAGGACCTGCCTGCCGGCAGGCAGGTTTGTGAATTTGTGAATTCGCAATTTTCGCATGAGTTTTGCGATTTGGCTGCATCTTGCGATTTGGCGGGCCCATCTGTGAATCTCATGAAGAAAAATGGCCAACTTCCGTTTTCAGGCTTGTGGGATTTTACGAGCGATTAGCCGGGTTGAAAACGTACCGGGATAACTGCCCGCTATTCATCATCATCATCAAAGTGCCAGAGCCTTTTCCCGCAGATTTGCGCAGATTTTTCCGCAGATTGGCGCAGATGATTTTCTTTAAACTCAACTCCAAATTCCCAACTCGGCCATGTCTTTATTAAGGTTGACTATTTTTTTCACAATATCGTATCTGCGTTCATCTGCGAAAAAATCTGCGAAAATCTGCGGGAAATACCACCTGCACTTAGAACAATTCTAAATTACAGAAGCTCTCTCCCTGATGAGCACAGATAACTATTTCTGAAGCACCTAGCCATAATCACCCATTCACCATCTTCCCCTCCAGCTCTTCCAGCGAACGCTGGTTGGTTTCGGGCATGCGCGTGAGTACCCAGATCAGTTGCAGGACCATGAGGCCGGCGAAGATGGCGAAGATGGGCCAGGGGTTGTCGCCAAAGTAACTGATCACCGGCGTGGCGATCAGAGTTATCAACGCCGCGAATACCCAGTGGATACTGGCGCCAAATGCCTGGCCCTGCCCGCGTACCTTGTTGGGAAATATCTCGGAAATAAATACCCAGATCACCGCACCCTGGCCTACCGCATGCGATGCTATAAACAACAACAGGAAACTCAGTAGCATAGCTGGCCCCGCGCCACTGTAAAAGCTCCAGGCTACCAGGCTGAGACTGATGATATAGCCCACTGAACCGATCAGCATCAGCTTGCGGCGACCCATGCGGTCGATCAGGTAAAGACCTACATAGGTGAAGAGTAGGTTCACGGCACCAAGGGCAATGGAATTACCCAGCGATTCTTTTGCAGCCAGGCCGGCTTTTTCCAATATCTCGGGCGCGTAATACAGTATGAAATTGATGCCCGAAGCCTGGTTGAAAAAAGCGATAAAGAAAGCAAGCAGGATGGGCGCCCGATAGGCTTTGTGAAATAATCCGCCACGGCTTTCTTCCTTTTCCACGCGGGCATTGGCTTCCCGTATCTGCCGGATCTCGGCTGCCGTATCTTCCACTCCCGCATCGCGCAACACGGCCGCGGCAGCGGCTTCATCATTGCGTTTCGACAAGAGCCAGCGCGGACTCTCCGGAATTCTCAGGGCGAGTAAAGTATAGATCAGCGCGGGAATGGCTTCCACACCCAGCATCCAACGCCAGTCGTTGTCGCCGCCAACACCCTTGAGTAAAAAGTTGGAAAAATAGGCGATCAGTATCCCAAACACAATATTGAACTGGTAAAGCGCCACCAGCCGGCCCCGGATTTTGGCGGTGGAAATTTCGGCGATATAGGCCGGTGCCGCCACGGAGGATACGCCCACACCTACCCCGCCGATAAAACGGAAAAAGGAGAAAGAATAAGGATCCCAGGCCAGGCCGGAGCCAATGGCAGAGATGCTGTATAAAACACCAATAAAGATCAGGACTTTTCGACGACCAAAAGCATCAGTAGGCCGCCCGCCAAAAATGGCACCCAGCACGGTGCCCCATAGCGCCATCGACATGATAAAGAATCCATGAAACCATTCCGATGTTTGCCAGAGCTCGCGGATAGGTTGATTGGCTCCGGAGATCACCACCGTATCGAAGCCAAATAAAAAACCGGCAAGCGCGGCCACGATGGACCATTGGCGCATTTTTCCTTTATTCATAAGCAGCAATTGCAGCTTAAGTTAAGAAAAGCGGCCAATATGGGAAGCCTGTTCCTTAGATAATTAGAAAGCGGGGATGCGTCAACTGGCATCCAGCGCCTGCGCGATATCGGCGATCAGGTCGTCGATATGCTCAAGGCCCACGGAAATGCGGATGAGTCCCGGTGTAATACCCAGGGCCGCGCGCTCTTCTTCTTTCAACTTGCTATGCGTGGTGCTGGCCGGATGCGCGGCAATGCTGCGGCTATCGCCCAGGTTATTGGTCATGCTGAGCATCTTTAGCGCATTCAGGAATTTTCGCCCGCTTTCTATCCCACCCTTCAATTCAAAAGTGAGGATGCCACCCCCATTGCGCATTTGCTTTTGCGCGATAGCATATTGCGGATGCGAGGACAGAAAGGGATAACGCAAACCACTCAGTTTGGGATGATTCTCAAAATGACGCGCGAGCGCGAGCGCATTCTCCGCATGGCGGTCCATACGGATATACAATGTTTCGAGGCTCTTGCTCAACACCCAGGCATTGAAGGGACTCATGCTGGGACCGGTATTGCGAATGAATAGATACAACTCACGGATCAGGTCTTTGCGACCGAGAATGACTCCACCCAGCACACGGCCCTGTCCATCGATAAACTTCGTTGCTGAATGAAGTACCAGGTCCGCACCAAAACGAATCGGTTGTTGCACGGCCGGGGTGGCGAAGCAATTATCGACTACAAAAAGTATCTGATGTTTTTTGCAGATGTCCGCCACCTGCTGCAGGTCGATGATCTCCAGTCCGGGATTGGAAGGCGTTTCGAGATAAAGCAATTTTGTTTCCGGACGAATGCAGGCTTCGATGGTTTCCGGCTGGCGCATATCGAAATAGGAATGGCTGATGCCCCATTTGGGGAGGTATTTGGTGAGCAATGTATGCGTGCTGCCAAATACGGCCGAAGCCGAAACAATATGATCGCCCTGGGAAAGAAAAGTCATGAAGCTGGCATAGATCGCGGCCATGCCGGTGCCGGTAGCGACACCATCTTCCGCGCCCTCGAGTGCGGCCATCTTGGCGATGAACTCATCCACGGTGGGGTTGGAAAAGCGGGAATAGATGTTTACATCCAGGCTATCATCGGCGAATGCTTCCGCCATATCCTCGGCAGAATCGTAGGTAAAACTGCTGGTGAGAAAAATGGGAGTGGCATGTTCCTTTTGCGCGGTCCGCTCGGTCTGGATACGGATAGCCCTGGTTTCCGGATGTTGTGACATGGGGCAGTGGTTGTTAATTTATGAGGGGCGAAGATACGATAGATACGTTGTACGTTTTACGTTGTACGTTTTTGGGTCGTAAATTTTAAGTAAATAAGGGTTGCCTGGAATAAACTATTAAACATTCGTTATTTAGGCTACAGGCAATTGTATATTTTCATACAATGTTTTGAAAATGCTTTTTTGAGTGGGATTTGCTTTAAGCTCTGAATGCTTTACCACCACGGACGCAAAGAATTCGCAAAGATCGCGACGGGAGCACTACAGGAAATGTAGCCTTAGAAATGGGCAAAACCAATTGTTTGATAAGTCAAAACATCCTTGTGAACGAATCCTATCGTCGCGATCGTTGCGAATTCTTTGCGGTCTTTGCGGTAAAAACTGACAGCATTGCCAACAGCTTCAAATTCAGAAGAGATTTCCCGCAGATGACCGCAGATTTTTTCGCAGATTAGCGCAGATTATGAAGCGCAATTTTCATAATACATCTCACGCCTCACGATTCACGATTCACGCTCAAAAGCCCTGCACAATAATCCTTACACTCCAAAACACCACCAATATTCCCAATAAAATAAACGATGTCTTTCGCGGCAAACGTCCGGTGAGGCGGGCGGCGAATGGTGCGGCTACCAACCCACCGATTACGAGGGCCAGGATGGTTTGCCAATGACTCACGCCCAACAGGGTGAAGAAGGTGAAAGCACTGGCGAGGGTCACAAAGAATTCTGTAAGGCTCACCGAACCAATTACGTATTTGGGACTGCGTCCTTTTGTAATGAGTGTGGTGGTCACAATCGGTCCCCAGCCGCCACCACCGAAGGAATCGAGAAAACCACCCGCACCGGCCAGCAAACCATATTTCTTAAATTTCTTCTGCTGCTGTCTTTTACGGAAAGCGAGGACCAGAATACGGATACCCAGAAAAAGAGTGTAGGTAGCCAGGGCGGGACGCAGATAATCGATATGCGATTGCCCTAGCTTGGTTAACAAGATAGCACCCAGGATGGCGCCCACGACACCGGGTATCAAAAGTGCTTTGAATAATTTTTTGTTGACATTTCCAAATTTATAGTGACTATAGCCCGAAGCGCCACTGGCAAACATTTCGGCGGTATGAATGCTCCCGCTGATGGCGGCGGGGTTTACACCGGCCGATAAAAGTATGGTGGCGCTGGTAACCCCATAGCCCATGCCGAGGGCGCCATCCACCATCTGCGCCAGAAAACCCGCGAGCAGCATGAGCGGAAAATTAGGGTCCAGGGTTTGGTACCAATCTGCAGCATCATTGGCCATTTGCCGGAAAGGCAGATAGGAAAAAATAAAATGACCTACCAGCATCAAACCGAATACTAGCAGCGAATAGGTGGCGACCCTGCGCCACCGGATTTCGTTCCCACCGTTGCCTTTCTCCGCCATCACTTTGGTAATGGCGTTCAGCTTTTTCACTTTGTAGGCAAAATCGCCGTTGAGCTGGCTGCGTACCTGCTGCAATTGTTCAATGGCCTGGTCTATTTCCTCGGGAACAGCATCCTGCAATACTTCGCGTACACGCTTGGCCATGGTGGGCGATTTACCATTGGTAGAAATGGCGATCTTCAGGTTACCCTTTTGCACAATGCTGCCGAGATAGAAATCGCAAAGCGCGGGCGTATCGGCCACATTCACCAGGATACCTTTCTCCCTGGCCATCACACGCACCTGCTCATGCAGCCCCGGATCATCGGTAGCCATCACCACAATATCCTTTCCTTCCAGATCCGAAGGTTCAAAATTTCGTTCATGCAAAACACAGGAGGGATGGGACCGCAATAGCTCCCGAACCTCCTCTTTGATATTGGGCGCAACAATACTGATACGGGCATCCGGGGCATTGGCCAGGAGGGAATTCAGTTTTTCCAAACCCACATTGCCGGCGCCAATCAATAGCGTATCCAGCTTATCCAGTTTCAGAAAAACCGGGTAAAGCGGATTCTTTGGCTTCTGCTTTTCGCCGCTGCTGAGGAGAATATCGGGCTTGTTTACCTCCATACTTACACCAGTTTTTCGCGGATGACAAAATCGCCAAAACTTTCGGCGGGAAGCCGACCCTCGGCATAAAGCCCAAAAAGTTTATCCAACTCTTCCAGTATGGCTGCTTCTTCCAACTGATCACGATATTTTCGGTTCAGTCTTTCACCTACCCTATCCCCTCCGATATGCAAATTATATTCTCCATAAGCCGTACCGATAAATCCAATCTCCGCGGCTGGTGATCGGCCACATCCATTGGGGCAACCGGTCATGCGCAGAGTAATTTCTTCTTCCAGCAGTCCATGTTTTTCCAACAGGGGTTCAATCCGGCTGATCAGTGTGGGCAGGTAACGCTGTGCCTCGGCCAGGGCCAGGGGGCAGGTATTAAACGACACACAGGCGATCGCATTCTTTCGCAAAGCGCTGGCTGTATCGGTATGCTTATCCAGCCCGAACTGGTGGATCAATGCCTCTATTTCCGGCTTATTGTCGTCTGCAATATCAGCCAGTATCAGGTTCTGATTACCCGTGAAGCGGAAATTGGCTTTGCCGGTTTTGGCGATCTCGAGCAGGGCGGTCTTCATAGGCAAATTCGGTTCATCGAGCACGCGGCCATTCTCGATAAACAAAGTGTAATACCAAAGACCCTGATGGTTTTGCTTCCAGCCATAATGGTCTTTCCGGCTGGTAAACGCATAAGCCCTTGCGGGTTCCAGCGCAAAGCCACAACGCTTCTCGAGTTCTTTTACAAAAGCCTCCTGTCCCATCCGGTCGAAAGTATATTTGAGCCTCGAAAGCTTGCGATCAGACCGGTTGCCAAAATCGCGCTGCAGGGTGATGATCTCATACACAGCTTTGAGCGTATCCTCCCCTTTTTTCACATAACCCAGAACGGTAGCCAGTCGCGCATAGGTGGCCTCATTGCCATGTGTGGCACCCAGTCCGCCACCCGCAGCGATATTGAATCCCTGCAGTTCACCGTTTTCGATGATGGCGATAAGCCCCACATCATTGGTGAGCACATCAATATCGTTATTGGGGGGAATGGCGATGCCGATCTTGAATTTGCGCGGCAGGTAGCGATCCTGGTAAAGCGGATCTTCTTCGCTATGCTCCGCCAGCTTCTCTTCATCGAGCCAAATTTCATAGTATGACCTTGTTTTGGGCAAAGCCATGCGACTGATTTGATCGGCATAAGCATGCACTTCGGCATGCAGCGGCGACTCTGCCGGATGCGCGCTGCAGGTAACATTTCTGTTCACATCGCCACAAGCGGATATACTATCCAGTGCAATCGTATTGAATGATTGAATGGTGGGCTTGATATGCGATTTCAGGATCCCATGCAATTGCACGGTTTGCCGGGTGGTGACCTTGATGGTTCCCGTGCTATGCTCACCGGCAATATGGTGCAGGCCAACCCACTGATCGGGCCGCAGAAAACCGCCGGGCAGGCGCAGACGGATCATGAAGGAATATAACCATTCGAGCTTTTTGGCGCTGCGCTCTTCACGCCGGTCGCGATCATCCTGCTGGTACATGCCATGAAATTTCAGCAGGTTCTGATCATCATCGCGCAAAGCACCTGTATGCGCATCCTGCAAGCTCTCCTGCAAAGTACCCCGCAAGCCGCGGCTGCTGGTCTTTATCCTTTCAACAGGAGAGAGCGGAGATTTTTGTTTATCCGACATTGTTGTTGTTGAATCGTTGATTTGTTGAATTGTTGAACTGTTTAGGGTTTAAAGTTTAAGGTTTAGAGATTAGTATACTACTTTGCCAGATCATAATGAAAATTGATACTTTTTCCGTAGACTTTTATCTGCGTGCATCTGCGGAACTAATCTGCGAAAATCTGCGGGAAATCTCACTTGCACTTTGAAGATGCTGCGAATCCGAAAGCATTTCCCGCAGATTTTCGCAGATTTGAAACGCAGATTTTCGCAGATCTTCTTTGGCCAAAAAATAATTCCCGCAAAACCTTAAACCTTAAACCCTAAACATTAAACCCAAAACGTAATACGTATTACGTAAAACGTATAACTCAATACACATCCTTCGCATACCTCCCCTCCTTCTTCATCTGCTCCAGGTACGCGGCGGCTTCTTTTTCCTGCATACTGCCTTTCTGTTGAAAAATTTCCAGCAGGCAGGCTTCCACATCGCGACTCATCGGGTCCTTTGTGCCGCTGATGAAAACAGATGCTCCAGCTTTGATCCAGTCGTAAAGTTCATCCGCCTTTTCCCGCATGCGGTGTTGCACATAAATTTTTTCGGGCTGGTCGCGACTAAAGGCGAGGTCAAGTTTATGCAGCACACCGGTGGCGAGAAAATTTTGTATTTCGGTCTGGTATAGAAAATCGCTCACAAAATGTTGCTCGCCGAAGAAGAACCAGTTTCTTCCGTCTGCACCTGTGGCATCGCGATGAGCCAGGAAAGCACGGAAGGGTGCCACACCCGTACCGGGACCAATCATGATCACATCTTTCTCCGCAGCCGGCAATTTGAAATGCTTGTCTTTATGCACATAAAAACTGATAGTGGATCCAATGGGCAGTTCCCCCAGGAATTCACTACACAAACCATAACGCTGCTCATCCTGCGCCAGGAAGCGATCCCGCGCAACAGTGATATGCACTTCCGTTTCGCCATGCGCCTCCGGTGAAGAAGCGATGCTGTAAAGCCGGGGCGCGATGGGCATCAATATACCCATCACTTCCGCAAACTGGTCCGCATCTTTCACGGGATAGATGCGCAAAAGATCCACCAGGTCCATCCTTGTATCGGGAAGATCCTGACCGATGATGGCGGCATATTTTTTCAGGGTAGAAGTGAGCAGGTAGCAAATATTAAGGTGCTTGCTCAACAGCTCCCGAACCGTGCCCGAATGTTTAGCGGTCGTCAACTCTTTCTCCGGATCGATGCCCGTTATTCTGATGATCCTTTCAACAACCGATTTCCGGTTATGCGGTACTATGCCCACCGTATCTCCTGGCTCATAGGCTATCGGTTCTTCGGTACCCAGCTCTATATGATAAGTCTCTTTGTTGGAATCCCTGTCGTTGAGGTTGATATTGGCCAGGATCTTCGCTTCATAATACTTCTTACCAGCCGCTTTGGCTACGGGCTTTGCAGTAGTTGTTGCCAATGACACCGATGTATTGGAAGTTACTGCTGTCCAGCTATTCATGAGCTCTTCAAACCAGGCTTTGGCCTCAGCTTCATAGTCCACATCGCATTTCTTCAGGGGCAGCATCGACCTGGCGCCAAAGCTGCTGAATCTTGCCTCCACATCTTCCGCTGTTTTGCAAAACTGTGGATAGGATGTATCGCCCAACCCCAACACGGCATAGTGCAGGTGGGGCAGTTGCAGGGATTCGCTATGTATATAGTCGTAAAACTTTTTGGCGGGCAGGGGTGGTTCTCCTTCGCCCTGTGTGCTGATCACGATCACCAGGCAGGTTTCTTTCGAAAGGTCGCTGAAGCGGTATTGATCCAGGCCCACGAGCTTTACCAGGTGGCCTTTTTGCTTGGCCAGCGCCGCCAGTTGCGTGGCAAGGCTCTTGGCATTACCCGTTTCGGTGCCATAGGCCAGGGTAAACTTTTTCTTTGGCTGTGCAGGTGCTGCTGCCAACGACAACTGTGGGTCTACGGAACTACCGCCGGAGACCAATCCGGAGAGGTATCCATTGATCCAGATCAGCTCCTCGCGGGAGGATTGGTTCAGAAAATCCTGTAATAATTTAAAACGCGCCTCTTCCAGCATACGATCCTTTTTTCTGTTTCAGCCCTGAATTTTCAGTAGGGGAATATTAGTTTGAATGATTAAGGTTTTGACAAGGCCCTCTATCGAGCCAGTTCATAAAAAGCACTGGCCTCGGTGGCATGTGGCCGGTACCATGCAAAGCTTCGATGAAGCGGCACCACATCGCCGATGATGACCAGCGAAGGGGAAGCAAACTCTTTCCCCGCAAAGTCGATGGCACATTGTTGAACTGTGCTTTCGAAGATTTTTTGTTGGGGCGTACTGGCCTGTTCAATCACTGCCACCGGTCTTTCGGGTTGACGGGTAAAGCGCAGCAGCAGCTCTGCCAGTTGTGTTACTTTCTGTGCCGACATATAAAATACCAGGGTATCGCTGGTATTGGCCAGCGCCTTCCATTTTTCGGTAGAATAAAAATTACCAGCATGATAGCTCAGGAACTGGATTCCCTGCGATATGCCTCTTGCCGTGAGTGGAATGCCCGTATATGCCGAAGCGGCTGAAGCCGCAGTGATGCCGGGAACAATATCGAAGGGAATATGGTTCGCTACCAACGCTTCCAGCTCATCGAGAATATTGCTGAATACGGATACGTCTCCGCCCTTTAAACGGAGTACTTTCCTGCCGGCACGCGCGTATTCCACCATAAGGGTAGATATATCGGCCTGCGGCATACTTTGCCGGCTATAGCCTTTTTTTCCCGTTACGATAATTTCCGCCGTGGGTGAAGCAAACTCCGTGAGTATGGCGCGATTGACAAGCCTGTCGGTCAGGATGACTTCCGCTTCCGCCAGCCGGCGTTGCAGTTTCAAGGTGATCAGTTCAGGATCACCCGGGCCTGCTCCTGCCAGGGTTACGCGGCCGCTGATGAGTTGGATAGGTGTTACCATATTGCGTTTATTGTAGCAACACCGCTCCCACGGTGCTGTTGCTGGTTTCATCAATCAGGATAGCGCTGCCATTGGCCTGGAGTTTTTGGAAGGGATCATAAACGAGCGGCTGAGCGATTTTGATTGTGGCTTTCACCACCTCATTCAGCTTCACCTGTCCTTCCACGGGCTGTTGCAGCAAGCTGTTCACGTCGAGCTTATACTCGATTTGCTTTACAATGGCGCGAATCTGTCGGCTATTGTGCTGCAGCAGATACTTATTACCCGGAATCAGTGGTTTCTCGTCGAGCCAGCAAACCAGCGCCTCCACTTCATTGGTAACCACAGGTTCCCTGTCGGCGGGAACAATGCTGTCGCCACGGCTGATATCAATATCGTCTTTCAATTGCATCACGACCGACTGGGGCGCGAACACTTCTTCCACCGCTTCACCACCCAGTTCCAGCGAGCTGATCTCGGTTTCAATGCCAGCCGGCCAGATTTTTACTTTGTCGCCAACACGATACACGCCACTGATTACCTTACCGGCATAGCCGCGGTAATCGTGCAGGTCATCGGTTTGGGGACGAATTACAAACTGCACCTGGAAGCGGGGTTCCTCCAGGTTGATCTGGCTATCCACCGGCACCTGTTCCAGAAATTCGAGCAGGGGTGTACCTTCAAACCAGTTCAGCTTTTCGGACCGATCCACGATATTATCGCCATTGAGGGCGCTGATGGGGATATAGGTCACATTCTTCAACCCCAATTGACGGGCCACTTCGGCATAATCGATCACGATGTTGTTGTAAACATCCTGCGCATAATCCACCAAATCCATTTTATTGATGGCCACCACTACATGCGGTATGCGCAGCAGGGAAGCGATAATGCTGTGGCGACGGGTTTGCTCTACCACACCCTGGCGGGCATCAACCAGGATAATGATCAGGCTGGCATTGGAAGCGCCGGTGATCATATTGCGTGTGTACTGCACATGACCTGGCGCATCGGCGATGATAAACTTTCGTTTGGGGGTAGAGAAATAGCGATAGGCCACGTCGATAGTGATGCCCTGCTCGCGTTCTGCGCGCAATCCATCCGTCAGCAAGGCCAGGTCGATGGGACCGGCGGCCTTATTACGGGTTTGCTTTTCCAAAGCCTCCAGTTGATCGACCAATATATTTTTACTATCGTAAAGCAAACGCCCGATGAGGGTACTTTTTCCATCATCTACGCTGCCGGCGGTTATGAAGCGAAGCAAGTCCATTTTTGAAAATTTGTTTATTCGTTGATTTGTTGATTTGTTTAGGGTTGAGAGTTTAAGGTTTAAGGTTTTGTTGTTGTTGTTGTCAGTTCCTAAAAAATCTTACACCTTTTACAGTAGTCATTTATCTGCGTTCATCTGCGGAAAAATCTGCGAAAATCTGCGGGAAAACTCTCTTGCATTTTGAAGAAGCTGCGAACCCGGAAGCATTTCCCGCAGATTTTCGCAGATTTTTGACGCAGATTTTCGCTGATTTTTTTTCTCAATCCACTCGCCGATCTCCACATTCTATTCAAACATCTCCCTATTATCCCACTATTCTACTATCCTATTATCCTACTATCCTATCATCCTACTTCCCACTCCCTACTCCCTACTTACTACTTACAACTTTAAACCTTAAACTCTAAACCCTAAACTCCTAAAAGTATCCATTCTTCTTCCTGTCTTCCATCGCCGCTTCCGTTACCCGGTCATCAATTCTCGTTTCTCCTCTTTCGCTTATGCGGGTGGCTATTATTTCGTTGATAACATCATCGAGAGTGGCGGCCTGCGATTCCACGGCGGCGGTGCAGGTCATATCGCCTACGGTGCGGTAGCGCACTTTGCGGCGCTCTACCACATCTGTTTCTTCCAGTTGCACGAATTCGGATACGGCCACCAGTTGCCCTTCGTGCAACAACACCTCACGTTCATGGGCAAAATAGATGGAAGGCAGTTCTATGTTTTCGCGCTTGATATAATTCCAGATATCGAGCTCCGTCCAGTTGCTGATGGGGAATACCCGCACATTCTCGCCTTTGTGAATACGGCCATTGTAGATATTCCAGAGTTCAGGACGCTGCAGCTTTGGATTCCACTGACCAAACTCATCCCGCACCGAAAAAATTCTTTCTTTGGCCCGCGCCTTCTCCTCGTCGCGGCGGGCGCCGCCTATACAGGCGTCAAAAGAAAATTCTTCAATGGTATCGAGCAGGGTATAGGTCTGCAGCCAGTTGCGGCTGGCAAATTTTCCTTTGGGCTCCGTAAGGCTGCGCTGGCGGATGGTATCTTCCACCTTGCGTACCACAAGTGTGGCTTTCACTTCTTCGGCCAGCTTGTCGCGAAAAGCAAGGGCTTCCGGAAAATTGTGACCTGTATCGATATGCACCAGCGGAAAAGGAATGCGTCCCGGCGCAAATGCCTTGCGGGCCAGGTGCACCAATGTAATGGAATCCTTTCCGCCACTAAAAAGCAGGGCCGGCTTTTCAAACTGTGCCGCTACCTCGCGAAGAATATGGATACTCTCCGCTTCCAGTTGGGCCAGGTAATCGAGATGATAGTTGGACATATGGTATTATTCTGCCATTAATGTCTATCAAACTGATAGACTAATTAGGTAAAAAAATTTATTGCTTCACCGCATGTAAGCCACATTCTTTCTGCGAACTCTCCCACCACCAGCGACCGGCTCTCGCGTCCTCACCGGGCTCAATAGCACGGGTACAGGGCGCACAGCCGATGCTGATGAAGCCCTGGTCGTGCAACCGGTTATAGGGCACATTGTTGGCCTCGATATGGGCCAGCATTTCCTCGTACGACCAGTTGATCAGCGGGTTGAACTTGTACAGTTGCCGGTCTTCCATCCACTCAATCATCGGCATATCGCGCCGGTTATCCGATTGTTCAGCGCGTAAGCCGGTAATCCAAACCTTTGCTCCCTCGAGGGCGCGGTTTAGTGGGATGATCTTCCGGATATGGCAACAGGCTTTCCGGTTCTCCACCGATTCATAAAAACCATTGATGCCCTTTTCGCGCACAAATTCCTCTACCTTATCGAAGGGCGGAAAATAGAGTTCAATCGGCTTCTTGTAGCGGGCTGTTGTTCTTTCCAGCAACTCATAGGTTTCATTGAACAATCTGCCCGTGTCGATCGTGAACACGCGCACGGGCAGGTTGTTTCGGAATATGGCATCCGTGAGCACCTGATCTTCCTGCCCCAACGAGCTGGAAAACACCACTTCTCCCGCCGCATAATGACGGCAAACTTCGCGCAAGGCTTCAGCCAGCGGAAGCGAAGAAATTTGGTCGATGGTCACTTGATTCAACATCCTTAAAGATTGGGCTGCGGGGTATAACGCAGATAGGGTTTTACCACTTTCACACCTTTGGGGAATTTCTTGATAGCGTCTTCGGTGCTTACGGCAGGCACCACTATCACGTCTTCACCGGCTTTCCAGTCGGCCGGTGTGGCTACACTGTAATCAGCGGTGAGCTGTAGTGAGTCGAGCACGCGCAATACTTCCACAAAATTTCTTCCGGTGGAAGCGGGATAAGTGATGATCAGCTTGATTGTTTTATCCGGACCAATAATAAACAGCGAACGCACCGTAGCCGTTGCGCTGGCATTGGGATGGATCATATCATACAAAGTAGCTACCTGGCGCTCGGGATCAGCGATGATCGGAAAATTAACCGTGGTATGCTGGGTTTCGTTGATATCCTTGATCCAGCCTTCGTGCTTATCGAGGGGGTCCACACTTACCGCCAGCACTTTTGTATTGCGCTTTGCAAACTCTTCACCCAACAATGCCGTGCGACCCAGTTCCGTAGTACATACGGGGGTATAGTCGGCCGGATGCGAAAACAGAATACCCCAGCCATTGCCCAGGTATTCGTAAAAATCAATTTCTCCAACAGATGTCTGCGCCTTAAAATTGGGCGCAACATCACCAAGACGTAATGCCATAATTGTAACGTTTAGGGTTCAAAAATAGGATGAAATCATTAGCCCACCAACTTGGTGGACTAATTAATTTGAAATATGCACTAACAGTTGTTGCGGGTTGTCAGATTTTTACTCATCCATAAGGTCGGCGAGGGTGCGATTTTCCACGATGGAGAGGGTGGCATCGCGCACTTCAATCATCATGTCGTGCAGGGCACAGTGCTTTTCGTTGCAATTCTTACAACGCTCGTAGAAATAGAGACTTACACATGGTAACATGGCGATGGGGCCATTGACCAGGCGTATAATAGTGGCCACTTTTATCTGCTCGGGTTTTTTCTTTAGGAAATAGCCACCGCCCTTTCCTTTTTTGCTATCCAGTATTTCTGCTTTCTTGAGTTCAAGCAGGATATTTTCCAAAAACTTTAACGGTATCTTTTTCTTCCGGGCTATTTCAGAAATAAGCACCGGGCCTTCGTTGTATTTGGCGCTGAGATAGCTCAGCGCCTTGAATGCGTATTGCGATTTTTTGGATAGCATGTCATCAGGCTGTAATCTCCAATTTATAGAAAATGGGCGAATTTTTGCGCAACATGGCCGAAACCCCACAATATTTCTCCAAAGAAAGGTCAATGGCCTTGCGTACTTTATCTTCCTGGGAAGAGTCGGTCTTAATTTTATAAAGGATATGAATATCCTTGAATACCCGCGGATGCTCTTCGGTTTGTTCCGATTCCACATCGATCACAAAATCGCTGAATTCCACGCGCATTTTCTGCAGGATATCCACTACATCAATACCCGAACAGGCGGCAATGGCCGAAAGTAAAAGGGCTTTGGGATTGGGTCCCTCCTTGCGATTGCCATCTATATGAAATACATTATCCGCGAGGTGGCTTTCAAAAGCGTGTTCATGTTTCCAAATGGTAGTCGTCTTCATGTAATGCTCCTTTATTGTTTGGCGCCGTGCTTTTTATTGCTCACAATATTTTTCAGCGTCCAGTTTATCTTTTGCTCAAAGTTATGCTTTCGCTCCGTACAATCCATTTTGCTGCATATACTGCACTGAAATGGCAGGCATCCATCGGAATGCACAAAGAACTCCACGGATTCGCCAAACTGTTCACGAACGATGGCGGTAAGCCGATCAATTTCGCGATGGGCTTCGTGCACATTCATATACCAGGGAACGGTGAGGTGGCAATCAATATGCAATACCGCGCCATACCGGATCACCCGCAGGTTGTGCAGATCCACCCAATTGATCTGCCGCGAGGCATTGAGCAGTTCTACCAATTGGTTCAATAGTTTCACGTCGGCTTCATCCATAATACCTGCAATGGATCTGCGCAGGATTCCCCAGGCGGTTATCAGTATCCATCCACCAAAGAGCAGGGCAACCACGGCATCGATCCAGGCCCAACCTGTCAGGTAAAGTAATACCAGCCCTACCACGATGGCGAGGGTACTAACGGTATCGCTTAGCAAATGCTTGCCACTGGCCTGCAAAGCCAGCGAATGGTTTTTGCGACCGATGCGCAGACAGTAATAGCCGGCCGCGCCATTGATTAATCCGGCCGCCGCTACCAACAGCAGTCCCTGGTTCAATTGATGTATGGGTTGGGGATAGAGCAGGGATTCCACCGCTTTGTAAATGATGAGAGCACCGGCAACTGCAATCAGTGTTCCCTCCACCGCGGCCGATAAAAATTCGGCCTTGCCATGCCCATAAGGATGATCCTCATCGCGCGGTTTGGCGGCTACATACAAACTGTATAACCCGATAAAACCCGCCGCCACATTCACAATGCTTTCCAGTGCATCGGTAAGAATGGAGACTGAACCCGTTCGATAATAAGCGAAAACTTTTACGGCCAGCAAAACCACCGATAAAGCAGCAATCCACTTTTGAACGCGGAGGTTTTGTTGGGAAGCGAGCATGAGGGCGTTTTACGTTTTACGTTGTACGTTGTACGTATTACGTTTTGGGGTTTAAAGTTGTGGGGTTAAGGTTTAAGGTTGAAGGTTGGGGGTTTAGGGTTGGGGGTTTAGGGTTGAAAGTTTAGGGTTTAAGGTTTAGGGTTTAAGGTTTAATAAAATGAAAGGAAACCTACTTCCAACTCCCTACTCTCTACTCTCTACTCCCTACTCTCTTTTCACGTCCCAAAAAAATTGACACTTTCTACATTAATCACTTATCTGCGCTCATCTGCGGATAAATCTGCGCTTATCTGCGGGAAATCACTACCGAACTTTGAACAGGTTTAAAGTGTAGAAGCAGTTCCCGCAGATTGGCGCAGATTTTTGCCGCAGATTGGCGCAGATTTATTTCTCAAACCAAATTTAAATTCCCATCCTTCAAACCATCTCTAAACCTTATACCCTAAACTTTCAACCCTAAACCCTAAACCTTAAACCTTACCAAATGGCCGAATAATCAAATTATCCAATCATTCTCTCTCCCACTTTCTTCCAATCCACCACTTGCCACCAGGCGTTGATATAGTCGGCTCTTTTGTTTTGATAGCGCAGGTAATAGGCATGTTCCCACACATCGAGGCCGAGGATGGGTTGTCCTTTTATTTCGCTGATATCCATCAGGGGATTGTCCTGGTTGGGGGTAGAGCCAATGCGTAGTTTTTTATCGGCATCCAGGTAAAGCCAGGCCCAGCCACTGCCGAAGCGGCCCTTGCCAGCTTCTGCCATTTCGTTTTTGAAAGCTTCGAAGGAATTAAAGGAGCTGTTGATGGCTTCCAGCAATGGGCCGGTAGGTTCGCCGCCACCATTGGGCGACATCGACTGCCAGAATAATTCGTGGTTGTAGTGCCCACCACCGTTATTGCGCATTTTCGTAGAATACTTTGATATCTGCGCCAACACCTGCTCCAGCGGCTGGCTGGTATCCACATTCTCTTCCTTTGCCGCGGAGGCCAGGTTGCTGGCGTAGCCCGCCGCATGTTTGCTATAGTGCAGCTCCATGGTGAGCGCGTCAATAGCTTTCTCCAGGGCATCATAGCCATAAGGGAGTGGCTGCTGCGTAAAACCCATACTGCCGGCTGCTGTTTTCACGCTATCCGCGTTATTGCAGGCGCTGGCCAAAGCCGTTAATCCCAATCCCACTCCCAGCGCGGTTTTGCCTGTATCGGTTAAAAAAGTTCTTCGGTTTGTTTTCCTGAATTCCATAATTACCGTTTTAGCATTAAACAATCCAATCGCGCTAAAGTTACCGCATTCCTATTGGTTTACCTACGTATGAAAGGTAAAGTCTGCAGCGCACTCCGCAATTTCTTGGCTGTGCGCAAATACCATTCCTTATTGAAGAGTTGCGAGTCGCGCATGGCTTTATAGGTAAGAAATATGCCGATGGGTACTAATATGAATCCTGCCAGCCACATGCCCGTTAAAGGCGTAAGTGTTCCTTCCTTCGACATTTTCTCGCCCATGGTAGTGGCAAAATAAAATACCATAAAGAAAGCGATGGCCATAATCAGTGGTGTACCCAATCCACCTTTGCGGATGATGGAACCCAACGGCGCGCCAATCAGGAAAAGCATAATACAGGCAGCCGATAACACAATTTTGCGGTGCCATTCATTCTTATGTCTTCGCAACGATCGCTCCTTATCATATAAAAGCGTGGCCGTGGTGTTCATGGATGCGAGGATAGAGTTCGCCACCGTTTTGGCCCGCTGAAATACCGCACTTCGCGCTGAATCGGGTATTAATTGATCAAAACGGGTGGCTGCCGCGAAGATGCTATCGGATCGCTGCTTTTTCCGCCAGGGAATGGAATCCTTCTTCGTTATTGTTTTCAACATATGGGGCGGCGGCAGGCTATCGAGCATTTTGTGAAAAGAAAGTCCCGCATAGGTATTTTCGTATGAAAGCCCCTTTACTCTTTTCACTTCTTTAGCCAGGGAATCTATGGCCGTTTCCAGTTGCCGCATACTATATACCCGCTCATGGTTGCCACGTCCGGAGTCGGAAGAGAAATTGATCTGGAAGGAACTCAGATCGAACTGCTTGGTATATTCCTTAAAGCCCAGGCGTACATAATCCGTTTTATCGGTGGCGGTATAATAATTATTCTCGCCGCGCTCCTGGTAATACCAGCCATCGAAAAGGTTGAACTCGAGAAAACGTTTATCCGGCGTTACCCGCATGATGCCACTATTGGCCGCGATGAAATTATCCTGGATGGAATTGCTTTGTTCATAGATAATCACATCGCGGATCACGCTGTCGTTGGCTTCCTTTTTCCCGATCTTGATCACAAATCCGCCGATCTTGTCGTAAAAAACACCTTCTTTCAGGTCAAAAGCCGGTTTGGCGTGTACAATATCGCCCAGCATGGTGCGCGATTTGAGCCAGGCCACGGGAATTACATAATTGGAAAAAAGGAAGGCGCCCGCGCTGATGAATACGGTGATGATAAACAAAGGCCGCATAAAGCGCAACAGCGATATACCCGATGATTTGATGGCTACCAGCTCAAAGGTTTCGCCGAGGTTGCCAAAGGTCATGAGTGAGGAAAGCAATATCGCGAGGGGCAGCGCCAGCGGAATAAGTACCGCGCTCTGGTACCAGATAAAGCGAAGAATCATATCAGCACCCAGTCCCTTACCCACAAAGTCGTCGATATACAGCCAGAAAAACTGCATCACCAGCACCAGCAGGGTAATGAAGAAAGTGGCGATAAAGGGGCCGATAAAGGCTTTGATGATAAGCTTATCTAACTTGCGGAACACGTATTTTTATATTATGGACCCTGCAAAAATACGGCTTTCGAAAGAGGAGATGGAGTTGATTTCCAATGCCGACTGGATATTGACAAAAAACCGGTTGATGGAGTGGACAAGGGAAAGGCTGGCGGCTTTGCAGGCACCGCAATGGGAAGCGCTGCATGGCTGTGGCGATGCCATTCCTTCGGAACTTTGGCAGGTACCCGCCAAAATTTCAAGAGGCGACCAATACGAAGGTTTGCCCTGGCTCATGCTGGATCTGCCCCGTTATTTTGAAGGAGATGATCATTTTGCCATCCGCAGCTTTTTCCTGTGGGGCCATGGCTTTAGCCTGGTATTATATATAAAAGGTAGATTCCGGAAATGCTGGATCAACAATTTGCGCGATAACCAGGAAGTTTTGGCAGCAGCGGGCTGGAGGCGAACGGTGCAGCTTGATCCCTGGCAACATCATTTCCGGGTTGATAATTACCAGCCGATAGCGGAAATAAATTCAGAAGAGTGGAGTAATTGGTTACAGCATCACCCCTTCATCAAACTGGGGTATATCATTCCCATCAACCAATGGCATGAAATGCCCGGCCTGCTGATGGAACAATACCGCTTGTTGTGTACAATACTGAAAGTATTCCGGGAAGCCGATTAATTCCCCAATCGATGGAATAGATCCTTTACCTGGTGATCCCAAAGAAGGGATTGATCTTTGATTTCTTTTTTCTCCGCAAAGTCTTTTACTACCAGTATGGTCTGATTGGTGATTTCCGATTTCTCAATCGCAAACTCAAAGTATTCTTCTTTAGGGGCATGCAGCCAGCGGAAGCGGATATACTTGCCATCCTCTTTTTCCACTACTTCTGCCTTGTCGAAAGAACCATTCCAGCCAAAATAGAAAATGTTGTCGCGCTCATCCACTTTATCTGCAAACCATTCACCCAAACCGGCCGGGGTCGAAAGGAATTCATAAAGGATAGTCGGAGAACAACGCACGGGAAATTCCAGTGTATAAAGTTGCCTGCTCATCGTATAAGGTTAATGCACATCATTGGCCGCAATAATAATCATTTAATACAGCTGTCAAAATTATTTGATGGATATTTTTCCTCTTTTTTGGCCTAAAAACCAGTTTTTTAAAATAAAACGTATATGAATACGTTAAAATATTCGCAAGTATATTTTGGGATAAAGGTTGAATACCCTTAAATTGCTATGAAGTCCAATATGTTCTGAAGACCGAGAAACCGTAGTGATGGGTCATTTTTAAGGCTAACCATACCAAAACTAGATTCTAAACCCTTAAAATAACCGTCTAAAGCCAAACCTATGAGCATGCGTCAGCTGAAGATCACGAAGTCGATCACGAATCGTGAATCTCAAAGCCTGGAGAAATATCTCCAGGAAATTGGTAAGGTAGAACTGATATCCCCGGAGGAAGAAGTTCGCCTCGCCGCCTTAATAAGACAGGGTGACCAGCGGGCGCTGGATCGCCTTACGAAAGCCAACCTGCGTTTTGTGGTCTCCGTGGCCAAGCAATACCAAAACCAGGGTCTTTCCCTTCCCGACCTGATTAATGAGGGCAACCTGGGCCTGATTAAAGCCGCCCAGCGATTTGATGAAACCCGTGGTTTCAAGTTTATTTCCTATGCCGTTTGGTGGATTCGTCAAAGCATTCTGCAGGCCCTGGCCGAGCAGTCGCGTATTGTACGTCTTCCCCTCAACAAAGTAGGCCTCACAAACCGCATTCAGAAAGCATTCAGCAGCCTGGAGCAGCAGTTTGAGCGTGAGCCTTCTGCAGAAGAACTGGCCGAAATGCTGGAAATGGACCTGGAAGAAGTATCGGCTACCCTGGGCATCTCATCCCGCCACGTAAGCATGGATACCCCGCTGGCCGAAGGCGAGGACAATACCCTGCTCGATGTGCTGGAAAACCCCAACGCGGAAAAAACCGATGCGGAACTGGACCATCGCGAGTCGCTGAAAACCGAAATCGACCGCTCCCTCAAAGCCCTTACCGAAAGGCAGAAAGAAGTGATCTGCTATTTCTTCGGCATAGGCGTGGATCACCCCATGAGCCTGGAAGATATCGGCGAAAAATTCAACCTCACCCGCGAAAGGGTAAGGCAGATAAAAGACAAAGCAATTACGAAGCTGAGAACTACTAATCGTTGTAAACTTTTAAGAACTTATTTGGGATAAATTCTACACTGTACCGTTGTACGTAGTACGTTATACGTTTTACGTTTTTTGTTGAAATGATTTAGGTTGAATAGCCTACCTTGCTATTCAATCCGGGAAGATAGGATCCGTAGGGTCCTATCTTTTTCACTTTAAACGTATTACGTAGTACGTTTTACGTATTACGTAGTACGTTTTTTCTGCCTTGGGAATCACGGAAATCGGCATTACCAAAAGCGGCTGAACACATTTACTTACGCTATACGTATTACGTAATACGTACTACGTAAAACGTTTTCTCTGCCTTGGGAATCACGGAAATCGGCATTACCAAAAGCGGCTGAACACATTTGCTTACGCTATACATATTACGTAATACGTACTACGTAAAACGTTTTTTCTGCCTTGGGAATCACGGAAATAGGCATTACCAAAAGCGGCTGAACACATTTGCTTTCGCTATACGTATTACTTAATACGTACTACGTAAAACGTTTTATCTGCCTTGGGAATCACGGAAATCGGCATTATCAAAAGCGGCTGAACACATTTACTTACGCTATACGTATTACGTAATACGTAGTACGTATAACGTAATACGTATTAGCTTACCTTTGCAACCCCAATATGGGCCCTATTTTCAGCCTCATAAAAAACGTAAGACGTGCATGAAAAAACGTATTACGTAAAACGTACAACGTAAAACGTAACCAATGTTCAACTCCCTTCAGGAAAAACTCGAATCCGCCTTTAAGAACCTCAAAGGCCAGGGGCGCATTACCGAGCTCAATATTGCCAGCACGGTGAAGGATATCCGCCGCGCGCTGGTGGATGCGGATGTGAACTATAAAATCGCCAAAGAATTTACCGATCGCATCAAGGAGCAGGCCATGGGTTCGAAGGTGATCAACGCGATCAGCCCGGGCCAGTTGATGGTGAAGATTGTGAAGGATGAGCTGACGGAACTGATGGGTGGCCAGGAAGCGCCCTTTCAGGCCAAGGGGAGTCCGGCCGTAATCCTCATCGCAGGTCTGCAGGGTTCGGGTAAAACCACTTTCAGTGGTAAGCTGGCTCATTATCTCAAAACCAAAAAGGGACTTTCGCCCATGCTGGTGGCGGCCGATATCTATCGCCCCGCGGCCATGGAACAATTGCGTGTGCTGGGCGAACAGATCGGCGTGGATGTGCACCTGGAACCCGAAAATAAAGATGCCGTTTCCATTGCAGGCAACGCCCTGAAGGAAGCTCGCAGCAAGAATAAAAATGTACTCATCATTGATACCGCCGGTCGCCTGGCTATTGATGAGGCCATGATGACCGAAGTGGCCAATATCAAGGCCGCGGTAAATCCCAACGAAATACTGTTTGTTGTGGACAGCATGACCGGTCAGGATGCAGTGAATACCGCTAAAGCCTTCAACGACCGGCTCGATTTTACCGGCGTGGTGCTGACCAAACTGGATGGTGATACCCGTGGCGGTGCGGCCCTTTCCATCAAATACACGGTGAACAAACCCATCAAGTTTACCAGCAGTGGGGAGAAGATGGAGACCCTGGATGTGTTTTATCCCGACCGTATGGCGCAGCGGATCCTGGGCATGGGTGATATTACTTCACTGGTAGAAAAGGCCCAGGAGCAGTTCGACGAGGAGCAGGCCAAAAAGCTGGAGAGCAAGATCCGCAAGAATAAGTTTGACTTTGCCGATTTCAAAACCCAACTGGAGCAAATCCGCAAGATGGGCAATATGAAAGACCTGCTGGGTATGATCCCCGGTGTGGGCAGCAAAGTGAAGGACCTCGACATCAACGAAGACTCGTTCAAGGGCATCGAGGCCATGATCAATTCCATGACGCCCGATGAGCGCAACAATCCCGACCTGATAGACGGCAGCCGCCGCAAGCGCATAGCCAAAGGCGCCGGCAAAGACATCAGCGAAGTGAATGCCTTTATGAAGCAATTTGAGCAAATGCGCGACATGATGAAGAATATGAATAAGATGAATATGTTTGGAAAAATGATGCCGGGGAGGAAGTGAGAATGTAGTACGTTTTACGTTTTACGTAGTACGTTTTTTGGTTTAGGGTTTAGGGTTTAAGGTTTAATGCTTTAGAAGAGAGAACCCTAAACCTTAAACCTCCCTCACGCCTCACGATTCACGATTTTGCAATTCCACGCTCAACCATTACTTTTGCAGCACCGGTATCTACCGGGATTAACAATTTTCTTAACGCCAGTAAATGTCTATTTAAAATGGCAGCAAAAATCCGACTGCAGCGCCACGGGTCGAAGAAAAGACCCTTCTACTTCATCGTAGTGGCCGACTCACGCAGCCCGCGTGATGGTAAATTCATCCAGAAACTTGGTACGTACAATCCTTTGACCGTTCCGGCTACTATTCAGCTTGATCGTCAGAAGGCATTGGAATGGTTGGGCAAGGGAGCTACTCCCACCGATACCGTTCGTCGTATCCTGAGCTTCAAGGGTGTATTGTACTTGAAGCACCTGCTCCGTGGAGTAAAACTGGGATTGTTTGACGAAGCGACCGCTATGGAGAAATTCACCAAGTGGAGCGCTGAGCACGATGCCCAGATCAGAAAACGCCAGGAAGAAGCACAACGCAATCGCCGTACCCGTCGCCCTCAGCCGGGTCGCCGTCCTGAAAGAAAGGCGGAAGGTGAAAGCGGAGGCGAAGGATAAATAAATCCGGCTCCGGCCGGGAATGAATCCTGATCCTGAAAGTTCGTAATCCCGATTGCTTTGCAATCGGGATTTTTTATGGGATGGATCTGCGTGCTACCAGTTCTGTTTCCTTCCGCCCTTGTTATCTTTGCCCGAACAATGATCTCATCAATCAACTCAAAAGCTTCACTTTGTCGGGATACCTCAAAATAGGAAAATTCGTATCGGCCTTTGGCGTAAAGGGCGAACTGATCCTGCAACATAATTTTGGAAAAAAAACCACGCTGAAGGGCCTGAAAGCGCTTTTTGTGGAAGACCGCAAAGGATCCTTTCTGCCCTGGTTTATTGAATCGGCGCAAGCGCGGAGCGCCGATGAAATTGTGCTGCGGATTGAAGGGATCAGCAACCGCGAAGCCGCACTGGCTTTGGCCCAGAAAGAAGTATGGCTCCCCGAGGACATGGCCCAGCCCTTTATTGCCAAATCGGCGCCCATCAGCCTGCTGGGCTATATTATTGTTGACGACAACAAGCCCCTCGGCCCCATACTCGAGCTGATTGAACAACCTCACCAACTACTCTGTCGGCTGGAGCTGGAAGGAAAAGAAGTGCTGATACCCCTTCACGAAAAAAGTCTCGAAAAAATTGACCACCGCAAGAAAGAAATCCGGGTTAGCCTGCCCGAGGGCCTGATCGATCTCTATTTGTCGTGATCCATCCCGAACTTCAGGCTTGTTTCGTTTCCAGCGCCCGTTCCAATTGTACGCAATGCCTTTGCTGATGAGCCACCATGAATCGCAGGCAGTCGCCCAGCTTCATGCGCATCCAGCCGGCCAGTGATACCTGGGTGCGGCTACTACCCCAGTCAATATCCTGCGCCCGCTCCAGGTATTGCAGGAATAATTGTTGCTGCTGCAGAAAAACCTGCAGCACGGGACCGGGATCGGCATGAAAATCGGGCTGGTGACGCTTTACCGCTTTCATCTTTTTCTTTGGTTTGCTTTTTTCATCCAACTGCATCACCTGCACAAAATAATTGCCCAGCCATCCGGGTTTGTACAAGCCCGTGGCCGATTTAGCCCGACGGATGGCTTTATCAATTTCCGGCAAATAAAAACTTCCATAGCTGTTGAGGTGATCCAGAATTTGCACGGCGCTCCAGGCGCCGGGAGCAGCTTGCCTTAGCAGTAAGTCAGGGTCTGCACCCTGCAATTTTGTTACCTGCGCGATCTGCGCCCGCACCGCCGCCATCAATTGTTGCCGCAAGGGCTCCTGTACCAGTTTTTTCATTTGTTCACCTGTTTTGAAGGCAAAGCTATCGGTCGCATTTTGCGGAAATCTTGGCCAAATTCAAGATTTTAATCAATGCGCACCGTTGATAACAATTTACTGAAGGTTGCAGGGTCCATGCCCAGGTAATTTGCCAGGTATTTGTGCGGAATAAGCTGCAATACATGCGGGCTGCGCCGGAGCAACAGGCGGTATCGATCCTCCGCTGAAAGGGTCTGCAATTCCACCTGCCGCTCAAGTACCCCCTTTAGCGCGAATGCCGTGGCCTTGAGGACCATATTGCGAATGCCCGGGTGGCTGTCGATCAATAATTGCAATTGTCGTATATCCAGTCGCAAAAGTCGGCTGCTGCTAAGCGATTCAAAAAAATAAGCCGATGTCGTTTGCGTCAACATCGAATCCACTACCCCGCTAAATGAATCCGGGTACGTGAAGATAACCGTGGCTTCCGCACCCATCGCATCCTGGTGAAAAATGCGTTGAACCCCTTCCAGCACAAAATAGAGGTATCGTTCGGTTTCGCCGGCCGTTGTCAATACCGTCTTGCGTCGACAGGAAAGGGTGGTCCAGCCCGAAGCAAAAGCCTGCCATTCCTCCTCCTTCAGGGGATATATCTTTTCGCAAAACCCTCTTAGCTTTGCCAGATCATCGGCATTGGTCATGCGCTAAATTAGGATAAACCAGAACCGCGCGGGCGAAGCTGAATACAAATTTGTCGATTGCACAAAAAATGATCCACTGAGCAGCCAGCAAACCTATATCGCCCATTTTGATCTCGACTCCTTTTTTGTATCGGTGGAGATTTTGAATAATCCTTCCCTGAAAGGCAAGCCTGTGCTGGTGGGTGGTTACGAACGGGGTGTGGTAGCAGCCTGCAGCTACGAAGCCCGCAAATTTGGTATTCATTCGGCCATGCCCATGAAAAGGGCCCTGCAGCTTTGCCCGCAAGCAATAGTTACCAATAGCAGCCGTGGCGACTATAGCCGTTATTCCCGTTGGGTTACGGACATCATCGCGGAGAAAGTGCCTTTGTTTGAGAAAGCTTCCATCGATGAGTTTTATATCGACCTCACGGGAATGGATAAATTTTTCGGTGTTTCGAAATATGCGCGCGAACTCAGGGAACATATCCGCAAGGAAACGGGTTTGCCAATTTCGGCTGGACTTTCATCCGCCAAATTCATCAGCAAGATGGCCACCAATGAAGCCAAGCCTAATGGATTTCTGGAAGTATTGCCTGGCCGCGAAACGGATTTTCTCTGGCCATTGGGAATAGAAAAGATCAATGGCGTAGGCCAGCATACGGAACAGAAGCTGAAATCGCTGGGTATCCATACCATCGAGGACCTGGCCCGTACGCCGCTGGAGTGGCTCATACACCATGTGGGCAAATGGGGTGAATCGCTTTGGGAAAAAGCGCATGGCCGCGGTAGCGCAAGAATTGAAACCGATTGGGAGCAGAAAAGTATGAGCCATGAAAATACGTTCGATACGGATCACAGTGATCCCAACTTTCTAATGGCCGAGCTGGTAAGGCTTACCGAAAAAACAGCTTATGCCTTGCGGGAAGACCAGAAACTGACGGGCTGCGTTACCGTCAAGATCCGCTATAGCGATTTTGAAACCGTAACCCGGCAGGAAACCATTGACTATACCGCGCTCGATGATCGCCTGATTGCCATCAGTCGCAATCTTTTTCAAAAACTATGGCAGAAAGGAAGACCCGTGCGACTATTGGGTGTTCGCTTTAGTCATTTTATTCCATTTAGTATACAGATGAGTCTTTTTGAAGATGAAGCCACCCGGCTTAACCTCTATAAGGCCGTAGATGATATCAAGAACCAGTTTGGCGATGGTATGATGCGTAAGGCCAGTACGCTTCGCGGAAAGAAAAAATAAGTATACAGGCTACAAAAGCATCCCCAATTTCGGTGGAACCGATTCCCGATTCCGGTACTTACCTTTGCGCGGGCCGGGTTTGGCCCTTAGAAAAGCATATAATGTCGCACACAACAATAGACCGGCCCGCAGCCAATAAAGCCCTGGTGATTGCCGCCTTCGCGGCGCTCTATATCATCTGGGGTTCCACCTACACGGCCATCCTTATTGCGCTGGAAAGTTTTCCTCCACTTTTGCTGGCTGGTATCCGTTTCCTGATTGCCGGTTCCATTCTTTATGTCTATTTCCGGATCAAAGGGGAGGCTACACCCACCCTAAGGTCGATAGGACAAATTTCGGTAGGCGGCATCCTCATGCTTTTTGTAGGAACCGGTGCGGTAGCCTGGGTGGAACAATATATCACCAGCGGGTTGGCCGCCATCATTGTGGCCAGTACCCCACTTTGGTTTGTGATTCTGGATAAGCGCGAATGGCATTTGAATTTTCGCAACCGCTGGGTACTGGCGGGCTTGTTAATAGGTTTCGCAGGCGTACTCACTCTTTTTGCGGATGGCGCATCTATTAGTTTCTCGGGCGACCGTATGAAGCTAATCAGCTTTTTTGTGCTGATTGTGGGTACCATATCCTGGGCCGTGGGTTCGCTCTATTCCAAATACCGGAAAATTGAAGGCAGCACGGGTATGAAGGCCGCTTTCCAAATGCTATCAGCCGGCTGTTGCTCCATCCTGGCCAGTACCGTTTCCGGTGAAATCAATGGTTTTGATGCCAGCGCGGTAAGTTGGTCGGCTATATGGGCGATGGTTTATCTCATTACTATGGGGTCTCTGGTTGGGTTTATGGCTTATGTATGGCTACTGACCGTACGCTCAGCCACCCTGGTGGGTACTTATGCCTATGTGAATCCAGTGGTGGCCGTTTTCCTCGGTTGGGTAGTGGCCGGTGAAATCATTTCGGCCCTGCAGGTAGTGGCCTTGCTGGTGATACTGGGAGGCGTAATACTGGTGACGCTCGCTAAATCCATTATAAATGGGCGAAAAAACAAGTAGCTCAGCACAGGTCCACTATAGTTCTTCACGCTTTCCGTTGCGCTGATGCCTGAAGCGGTAAACGGAAATTTCTTCTTCCAGGTCAAAATCCATTCTTACCTGATCCAGGGATATGGCGTGCCGCTTTCCCGTTATTGTTTCGAACGACAATACTCGGTGACTGGTTGTGTGATAACCCACCCGGCCAGGTGAACCGCTGGATGATCGCCTTTCGGTAAGGCGAACGGTATCGATCTGCGACCAGCCCCATTCTCCTTCGGGCAGGCTGAGGCCTTTATCATTGATGCGAAGTATCCATTGTGTATTATCTCCTTTACTATAGAGCGTTCTTTCCGCCGGCACATCGGAGTTGTCGTGCAGTGCAATGCGGTGATCTATTTCGTTAAGTTTATGTTGGGTATCCGCGTCCAGAAAATGTTCGGAACCTAAAAGGGCTCTGCCTTTCTCCTTGATCAACCCGTTGCGGATGGCTTTTCTTTTGAAATGCGGCAGATTGCTTGAGCGTTGCAAAGCCCAGCTTAACCAGCGCGGGGAAGTGAACCGGTACACAAAATAGGAAAGAATAATTCCGGCAATCATACCCGCAAACAGCGGCCAGAGCAAAAAATTACCTCCTGTAAACATCCACACGGCCGCCGCGGCTACCGGCCCCAGCAGGGCAATAGCCACGGGGAAGGTAACGGTGAATATTCCGGTAATGATCAGCGATCGGGTATTATCTGCCATGGCGCTTGTTCGCGATTTATTGATATCAAGAATACAATTCTTCACCTGATCCATGCTACCGCCTCCATGGTATTTCCCATGAATTGAGGTCGCATTTTCCTACCTTTATCGGCCAAAATAATAAATGATTGTTATATGAAAGCCTGGCAGGATTATCTCGAAAAAAACAAAGACCGTTTCCTGAATGAAATGCTCGATTTGCTGCGCATACCTTCGGTAAGCGCCAAAAAAGAACATAAGGACGATATGATACGTTGCGCGGAAGCGGTGCAGAAAAGCCTGCTGGCTTCCGGTTGCGATAAGGCCGAAGTGATGCCTACCGCGGGCCATCCGGTAGTATATGGCGAAAAGATAGTGGATCCCGCCCTTCCCACCGTGCTGGTATATGGCCACTACGATGTGCAACCGCCCGAACCGCTGGAGCTTTGGCATAGTGGTCCTTTTGAGCCGGTGATCAAAGATGGAAAAGTGTTCGCCCGTGGGTCTGCGGACGACAAGGGACAATTCTATATGCATATTAAAGCGTTGGAAATTCTAACGCAGACTAATAGCATGACCACCAATATCAAATTTTTGATTGAAGGGGAAGAAGAAGTGGGCTCTCCCAACCTGGGTGCATTTGTAGCCGCCAATAAGCAAATGCTCAAAGCCGATGTAATCCTGATCAGTGATAGCAGTATGCTGAGCATGGAAGATCCTTCGCTGGATACCGGCGTGCGCGGACTCAGCTATATTGAAGTGGAAGTAACCGGCGCTAACCGCGATCTGCATAGCGGCACTTATGGCGGTGCTGTTGCCAATCCCATCACCATCCTGGCACAAATGATCGCGAGCTGCCACGATGAAAACAACCATATCACCATCCCCGGATTTTACGACGACGTGGTGGAAGCAACACCCGCCGAAAGGGAACTGCTCAACAAAGCCCCTTATGACGAAGTAGCCTATAAAGATGACCTGGGCGTGAAGGAACTTTGGGGTGAAAAAGGATTCACCACTTATGAGCGTACCGGCATCCGTCCCACGCTGGAAGTAAACGGTATATGGGGTGGCTATACGGGTGAAGGCGCCAAAACGGTGTTGCCGTCGAAAGCAAATGCAAAAATTTCAGCCCGTTTGGTACCCAACCAGTCGAGCGCAAAGATCACCGAGATCCTGCTCAACTATTTTAAATCAATCGCTCCTCCCAGCGTGGAAGTAAAGGCCGAGCTGCATCATGGTGGTGAGCCCTATATGACGCCGATCGACAGCAAGGGCTACCAGGCCGCGGCCAAAGCAGTAGAAGCCACTTTTGGTAAAGCCCCTATTCCCGTTCGCGGTGGTGGCAGCATTCCCATCTGCTCCATACTGGAAAAAGAACTGTGCATCAAAATAGTCTTCATGGGCTTCGGTCTCGACAACGACAATCTCCACAGCCCGAATGAGAAGTATAATCTGGAGAATTATTTTAAGGGAATAGAGACGATTCCGTACTTCCATAAGTTCTTTGGGTTTAAAGTTTAAGGTTTAGAGTTTAATGTTTAAAGTTTAATATGCTAACCTTTAAACCTTAAACATTAAACTCTCAACCCTAAACAAAAAAACGTACTACGTAAAACGTATAACGTAAAACGTAAAAAATGCCTCGCCTCGACAAATACCTCTGGTCCATTCGTCTTTTCAAGACGCGGACACTTGCGGCTCAGGCTTGCGATACGGGCAAGGTGAAATGGAATGGCCACCAGGCCAAGGCAGCGAGGCAGGTGCAGGTGGGTGATGAGTACGAAATAAAAACCGAAGCCAAGCGCTGGCGGATCCGCGTAACAGCTTTACTGGAAAAGCGGGTGGCTTATGCGGAAGCCATCAAGCATTATGAGGACATTACGCCCGCCGAAGAAATACAAAGGCTACAATACCAGGCCGCCAGCTTCCATACCGGCAAAAGACCCAGCAAAATAGGCCGACCCACGAAGAAGGAGAGAAGAGATCTGGATGGATTCTTTGAGGAACGTGAGGCGTGAGACGTGAGGCGTGAGGCGTGAGGAGCGTGAGGCGTGAGGCGTGAGGCGTGAGACGTGAGACGTGAGACGTGAGACGTGAGACGTGAGACGTGAGTACTACTTTTAAGGGTAAAAATTTAAAATGTGTTTTAGAAAAAAATCTGCGAGAAGTCCTTCAACACGTTAAACAGCTTCGGCGTTAAGGAGAGTTTTCCCGCAGATTTTCGCAGATTTTTCCGCAGACCAGCGCAGATAAATGACTCCTGCAAAAAGTGCCAGTTTTTTAGGCCGTAACAATTAATTTATAAAATCGTACATTCCTTTTTAAGGTCCGACATCTTCAATACGAAAGTACTTTCACCGCAACGAACGCAACGAATGCGCAAAGAGCGCTACGGTAGCATCAATGACCTGAATTATTGAATTTTTGTTGATTGAACTGCTCTGAAAAGATTTCTTTGCGGTCTTTGCGCATTCGTTGCGTTCGTTGCGGTAAAAATGCCTGCACTTCGTGATTCACGCCTCACGCCTCACGATTCACGCCTCACGTCTCACGCCTCACATTCTCTCAATACAATAGATTTCTCAACTTATCTATATCGCTGATTAGAATTTTTCCTTCTTTTATTTCAATCAGTTTTTCTGATTTAAAATCGCTGAGCGTGCGGATCAGCGATTCGGTGGCGGTGCCTACATAGTGGGCTATATCTTCGCGGGAAATTTCGATGGCTTTGTTGCTGCCGTTTTCGTTGAATTTCGTATGTATATCTACCAGGGCCTTGGCCACCCGCTTGCGCAGGGAACTGTAGGCAAGGCTCAGTAATCGCTCCTCTTTTTCCTTTACATTCTGGGTAATGATGCGTATGAATTTGGAAGCGATATGAATGTCGTTGTAAATGATTTGCTGAAAATCTTCTCTTGGCACCTGTATCAGCTCCGTTTCCTCCAGGGCTACGGCCGTATCATCATAATTCTTCTCTTCAATCAGGGCGGGATAGCCAATATAGTCACCATCGCTGTATAAATCCGTAATATATTCCTTGCCATCTTCATGGGTTTTGAAGGCTTTCACCTTTCCTTTTACCACATAGAATAAATAGCGGGGCCGCTTGCCTTCCGAATAAATCACCTGCTTCTTTCCGTAGAGCTCGGTGTTATAATCTTCCAGCTTAAACTGAAGCATGCCCGATTCACGCAGATCGTTGGTGAGTTCGGTCAATCCTTTGGCATTGCTCGAATATTTCTTATGAAGTACATCGTACTTGGCGAGGCGCGATTCAATCGCGTTCATCAGTTCCACTTCCTCGAAGGGTTTGGTTACATAGTCGTCGGCGCCCATTTCCATACCCCTGCGCAAATCGCTTCTTTCGGCTTTGGCGGTGAGAAAGATGAGGGGAATATCTTCAGTTTCGGGATTCTTGCGCAGCAGGTGCAGCACGCCATAGCCATCCAGCTCCGGCATCATAATGTCGCAAACAATGAGATCGGGCTTTTCGTTTACCGCCACTTCAATGCCTTTCTTGCCGTTTTCGGCGGTCACCGTTCTATAGCCGCCAAATGAGAGAATCTCTGCGGTATTTTCACGGATATCATCATTATCATCGATGATGAGGATGGTCTTTTGTGCCATATAGTATTTGTTGAGCGTTGCAATGTTCCTGAAAATTCAAACCGGATGCAACTGATTTATATCATTGAAAATACTGAATTTCCTCATTTCACTGATTTCCCATACCATTTAGTTTCGCCGATTGTATGGCGAATAAAACGGCGATTTCCAATCCAACTTCCGCTGCAGCACAGGCCTGCTACCATTGTGGCGAGCCCTGCGTGGTGAAAGACATCAGCTTGCAGGACAAACATTTTTGTTGCGAAGGCTGCAAAATGGTTTACCAGTTGCTGCAGCAAAACGAGCTCTGTACCTACTATGATCTTAATCAGAACCCAGGCCTCACACAGAAAATTCAGGTTCGGCCGGAAAAATTCGCCTTTCTGGATGATGAGAAAATGGCGGCATCGCTGATCAGTTATCGCGACGAAAAGCAGGTGCTGGCCACCTTCTACCTGCCGCAAATGCACTGCAGTTCCTGCCTTTACCTGCTCGAAAACCTGCATCGGATAAATAGCGGCATCATCTATTCCCGGGTCAATTTCGCCCGCAAAGAATTGGAACTTTCCTTTGATCCCAATACGGTTTCCCTTCGCCAAACGGCGGAACTGCTTACCCGTATTGGATACGAACCCTATATCAGCCTCAACGACCTGAAAGAAAAAAGACCGGGACTCAGCAAGTCGCTGGTGTACCAGTTGGGGGTAGCCGGATTTTGCTTTGGCAACATCATGCTGCTCAGCTTTCCCGAATACCTGGGGGTGGAAGCCGCCGATGAAGGCCTGCGGCAGATTTTCCGTTGGATCAGTTTCGCGCTGGCCATCCCGGTACTGCTTTATTCATCCCGTCCCTTTTATGAATCGAGCTGGAAAAGTTTGAAGCATCGCTATCTGAATATTGACGCGCCCATAGCGCTGGCAATTATCATCACTTTTGTCCGTTCTGCCTGGGAAGTAATCAGCGGCACGGGTGGTGGTTATTTCGACAGCATGAGTGGTATTGTATTTTTCATGCTGGCGGGAAGGATTTTGCAGGACAAAACTTATCGGCAACTTTCTTTCGACCGGGACTATACCTCCTATTTTCCCATCGCCGTTTCGGTGCTAAAAGAAGGGAAGGAAATGCCTACAGCCCTGCCCGATATCAAAAATGGTGATACGCTAATAATTCATTCGGGAGAACTGATCCCTGCCGATGGGATTCTTACACGTGGCAAAGGATTTATCGACTACAGCTTCGTCACTGGCGAATCTCAACCCCTGCGGCGCGATATGGGCGAACTGCTCTATGCGGGTGGCCGGCAAACCGGCGCGGCTATAGAAGTGCTGGTGGTGAAGGAAGTGGCACAGAGTTACCTGACCGATCTCTGGAACCGCGATAATTTCCGGAATGAGGAGAAGCAAAAACCCAGCTTTGTGGACCTGCTGAGTCGTTACTTCACCGTTATAGTTTTCAGCATCGCAAGCCTTACGGCCATTTACTGGGCACTGAACGATAGTAGCCGAATCTGGCCGGCCGTTACCGCCATATTCATCATTGCATGCCCCTGCGCCTTGCTCCTGTCGAATAGTTTTACCAATGGAAATATGCTGCGAATATTCAGCAGTAAGGGCCTTTATCTCCGCAATGCCGCTGCTATCGAAACCATGGCGGAAATCACTCATGTTGTCTTCGACAAAACGGGCACCCTCACCCTGGCCAGCGAGCAGGAGCTGAGCTGGCATGGTGAGCCGTTGCCCGAAGTGGCAAAAGAAGCCATTGGCCAGTTGACCGCCCAATCCACCCATCCTCTGAGCCAGGTATTGCGGCAGCAATATGAGCCGAAGAGCGGATACAATTTGGAATCTTTTGAAGAAATTCCCGGCCAGGGCCTAAAGGCAAGGTTGGAGGGGCGGGAATGGAAACTGGGCTCTGTAGACTTTGTGAAAGCTGCAAAAGATGATAATCAGGCAACCCGGGTTTTTCTATCGGCGGACGGTGATGTATTTGGCTATTTCCAGTTCAGCAATCAGTATCGCAAAGAACTGCCGGCACTCCTGCGTGAACTGAAGCCGGGATTCCGGATCTCGGTATTGTCGGGCGACAATGCCGCGGAAAAAAATAACCTGCAGGCATTGATGGGAACCGAGGCAACACTCCTGTTTGACCAGAAACCCATCGACAAGCTACATTATATAGAGCAGTTGCAGCAGCGGGGAGAAAAGGTAATGATGGTAGGCGATGGTTTGAACGATGCCGGCGCTCTGAAACAAGCCGACCTGGGTATGGCCATCAGCGAACAGAAAAACAATTTTACCCCCGCCAGCGATGCCATCATTGAGGCCGCGCGATTGCCGCTGCTACAGCGTTTCATCCGGCTTGCACGCGCCAACAAAAAGATCGTGATGGCCAGCTTTGTATTATCGATAGTCTATAATATAATCGGTCTGTTCTTTGCCGTACAGGGTACCCTCTCGCCCCTGATAGCCGCCATTCTGATGCCCAGCAGCTCGATTAGTATTGTATTGCTCACATTTGGGGCAAGTGGGGTGGCGGGAAAAAGAATTGTAGTACGTAGTACGTAGTACGTAGTACGTTTTGGGGTTTAGGGTTTAAGGTTTAAGGTATTTCAGTTAAGGGATAGACATTCGACCTTTAACCCTATACCCTAAACCCTAAACTCTCAACTTTAAACCCAACGTAATACGTAAAACGTACTACGTATAACGTTATGACGAAAATCATCTTTTCATCTGAGTCCCGTTAGTTGTCCCCCATTGCTTCTCTTATACTTTTACGCCCATCATAGATTGAACGAATCATCATGAGTGTAATCATTATCCTGCTGATTGTCAGCCTTTCCGTAGCCATCCTGTTCCTGTTCGCCTTTCTCTGGGGCGTGCGGAGCGGGCAGTTTGAAGATGATTATTCTCCTTCCTCCCGCATCTTATTCGATGATCAATCTCCCTCAACCAGGCACCAAAACCCCTAAATCCATAAACAGCGCAAGCTTATGCAAGTAGAGAAGTTTTATTACGACAACAAGATTGTGAAGGCTTTTGCCTATGCTACGGTAGCTTTTGCCGTGGTGGGTATGCTGGCCGGGCTCTATGCGGCCATCCAGATGTATTACCCCAAAGCCAGTTTCAATCTGGCGGCCACCACTTTTGGCCGTATGCGGCCTTTGCATACCAATGCGATCATTTTCGCATTTGTCGGCAACAGCATCTTCACCGGCGTTTATTACTCATTGCAGCGATTGTGTAAGACCCGAATGTTCAGCGACAGGCTTAGCTGGATCCATTTCTGGGGCTGGCAGGCCATCATCGTGGCGGCGGCAGTTACGCTGCTCATGGGCTATACTACCGGTAAGGAATATGCCGAACTGGAATGGCCCATCGATATTGCCATTACCCTGGTATGGGTTGTTTTTGGCATCAACATGATGGGTACCATCATCAAGCGCCGCGAACGCCACCTCTATGTTGCTATCTGGTTTTATATAGCCACCTGGATTACCGTGGCCATGCTGCATATCGTGAACTCTTTCGAAATGCCCGTATCGCTTTTCAAAAGCTATAGCTGGTATGCGGGTGTGCAGGATGCGCTGGTGCAATGGTGGTATGGCCATAATGCGGTGGCCTTCTTCCTTACCACACCCATCCTGGGTTTAATGTATTATTTCCTGCCCAAGGCCGCCAACCGTCCTATTTATAGTTACCGGCTATCCATCATCCACTTCTGGGCGTTGATCTTTATCTATATCTGGGCCGGTCCCCACCACTTGCTCTACACATCACTGCCCGATTGGGCGCAGTCGCTGGGTACCGTATTCAGCCTGATGCTGATCTTCCCTTCCTGGGGTGGTATGCTGAATGGACTGTTTACATTGCGCGGTGCATGGGATAAAGTGCGTGAGGATCCCGTGCTCAAGTTTATGGTGGTAGCTATTACCTGCTATGGTATGGCCACTTTTGAAGGCCCACTGCTGAGTTTGAAAAATATCAATGCCATCTCGCATTTTAGCGACTGGACCATCGCCCACGTGCATATTGGTGGCCTGGGTTGGAATGGCTTTCTGGCATTCGCCATGATTTATTTCCTGGTGCCACGTATGTGGGGAACCAATCTTTATTCAAAGAAATTAGCGGCCAACCATTTCTGGCTGGGTACGGTGGGTATCATCCTCTATGCGGTACCTCTTTACTGGGCTGGCTTTACCCAAAGCCTGATGTGGAAATCTTTTACCGAAGAAGGGCAACTGAAGTTTCAGTTCCTGGAAACGGTGACCAATATCGTACCCATGTATATCACACGAAGTGTGGGTGGGGCGCTCTATCTCGCCGGTGCGTTAATCATGGTATACAATATCTACAAGACCATTCGCCAGGGCAAATTCATTGCCAACGAAGCCGCCGAAGCTGCGCCCCTGCTGAAGCCGGTGAAAGAGAAAAAGGAATACTGGCACCGTGTAATCGAGCGCAAGCCTTTGACCATGCTGGTGCTGAGCCTGATTGTGGTGGCCATCGGTGGTATCCTCGAAATCATACCAACGTTTTTGGTTAAATCGAATATACCCACCATCGCCAGTGTGAAACCCTATACACCGCTTGAGCTTGAAGGCCGTGACCTCTACATTAAAGAGGGATGCTATACCTGCCACTCGCAAATGGTGCGGCCCTTCCGCGATGAAGTGGCACGTTATGGTGAATACTCCAAAGCCGGCGAGTTTGTGTACGACCACCCCTTTCAGTGGGGTAGCAAACGCACGGGACCCGATCTCGCGCGCGAAGGAGGCAAGCAAACCAATGCCTGGCATTTCAACCATATGTACGATCCGCAGAGCATGTCGCCCGGATCAATCATGCCTGCTTATCCCTGGCTGCTCGATCGGAAAATAGATACCAGCCTCATTCCGGCCAAGATACGTGCCATGCAAACCCTGGGCGTTCCCTACCCCGATGGCTACGACCGGAAGGCAAATAGCGACCTGATGAAACAGGCCAACGAAATTGCCGCCGACCTGGAGAAGAGCAAAATAGAAACCAATGCCGATGCCGAAATCATCGCGTTGATCGCTTATCTGCAAAGACTGGGAACCGATATTAAATCGGCGCCCAAAGAAAACCCGGTTGCAGAGAATAAATAAACAGTATTATGAAATTCATCAACTACCTCGAAAAAATAAGTGGCGTGGATATCTACGCGCTCTGCTCCTTTCTCATATTCGCGATCTTTTTCCTGGTGATGCTCACCTGGGTATTCCGGGCCGACAAGAAGACCATCCGCGAAATGAGCCGTATTCCACTCGACAACGAAGAAAATTAAACTGCAAAACCATGTTAGCGAAATCTTTCCGCCGTTCAGGTTTCATGCTGTCAAAAAAACTGCTGCTGTTTACCAGCCTGGCCATGCTCACGAGCATACCAGCCCTGGCAGCTGACAAGCCCGAACCCTCCCTGTTTTCCAATCCACTGGCACTGACCCTGCTATTTCTTATGGGTGTGCTGCTGATCATAATCGCGGTACTGGCCGGCATACTGGTGGGCGCTGCCGACTGGAAACTGAAGCTGAGTAAGAAAAAACAAGCAGCTATCGTAAAGCCGCTCACCACCCTGCTATTGCTGTGTACAACAAGCCTTTGTTTCGCGCAGGACGCTCCGGCTGCCGACGCAGCCACACAAACAGTGAAAAGCATTGGAGGCCTTCAACCCAGCACTTTTTATGTAATGGCTTCGGTCATTTTCCTGGAGTTGGCCATCATCCTGATTCTGCTGGTCAATATTCGATTCCTGATTCGTGCTGCGCGTGAAAAGGAAAGCGAAGTGGCCGGCATTGTGCCTGTTGCCGAAAAAGCAGCCAGGCCGCGCAAGCTGGCAGCGAACTGGTGGAATAAGCTGAACCGTTTCAAACCCGTAGAGCAGGAAAAAGATATAGAGATGGATCATGAATATGATGGCATACGCGAACTCGACAATCGCCTGCCGCCCTGGTGGCTCTGGGGTTTCTATGCGACCATCATCTTTTCTGTCATTTATCTCTGGCGCTATCATGTATCGGAATCGGCTCCCCTGAGCGAAGAAGAATACCAGATCAGTGTGGCGCGTGCTGAGGTGGAAGTGCAGGAATACCTGAAGAAAAAAGGAGAAGCGGTGAACGAGAATACGGTTACCTATCTCTCCGGTGCCGATGACCTGGCAGCGGGAGCCAAAATCTACACAACATCCTGTGTAGCCTGTCACAATGCCAAAGGCGAAGGAGGGGTGGGCCCCAATCTTACTGATGACTACTGGCTGCATGGCGGTGATATCAAAAGCATATTCCGTACCATCAAGTATGGTGTGGATGGTAAGGGGATGGCCGCCTGGCAATCGGTGTATTCACCCAAAGAACTGGCACAGGTTACCAGTTATGTGAAATCGCTGGTGGGTACCAATCCGCCCAATGGCCGCGAACCCCAGGGTGTAATTTATAAAGAAGAAGAAAATGTTGCTACGCCCGACAGCACGCAAGCGGCTTCGGCTTCTGTGGCAGGCATTGAATAATACAAATGACCGATTGAAATATGGATGAAGAAAAAACCAATACAAGCAACCCGGAAAACGCAGCCACCGAATCGTTCCGCGACCGTATTGCCACCGTTGATGCGAAGGGGAAACGCAAATGGATTTATGCGCTGAAACCCAAAGGAAAGTTTTATTCCGTCCGTACATGGGTGAGCTGGGGATTCTTTATCCTTTTCTTTACCCTGCCCTTCATTACGGTGAAGGGCAGGCCTTTGTTCCTGTTCAATATTCCGCAAGCCAAGTTTATCATCTTCGGACAGGTATTCTGGCCACAGGATTTTTTCATTTTTGGTTTGATGATGATCGCGTTTATCGTGTTCATCGTTCTCTTTACCGCAGCTTTTGGGCGCTTATTTTGCGGATGGGTTTGTCCGCAAACCATTTTTATGGAAATGCTGTTCCGCAAGCTGGAATACCTGATTGAAGGAGATGCCCCCGCGCAAAAGCTCTTGAACAACTCACCCTGGACCGGGAAGAAAATCTTTAAGAAAACGCTGAAGCATTTTCTGTTTTTTCTGCTCGCCTTTATCATCGCCAATTTCTTTCTTTCCTATATCATTGGCATGAAGCAATTGCAGACCATTATTTCCGAGCCGGTGAGCGAGCACCTGGGCGGTTTTATTGCTATCATCGCCTTTTCGGGTGTGTTTTACGGCGTTTACGCATATTTCCGGGAACAGGCCTGCACAGTGGTGTGTCCTTACGGCCGCTTGCAGAGCGTGCTGCTCGATCGCAACTCCATGGTTGTTGCCTACGACTACAAGCGAGGCGAACCAAGAGGCAAGTATAAGAAGAAAGCCGAACTGGTAAATCCTTTGGGCGATTGTATCGATTGCTTCCAGTGTGTGAAAGTCTGCCCTACGGGAATCGATATCCGCAATGGTACCCAAATGGAATGTGTGGGATGTACGGCCTGTATTGACGCCTGCGATCACATGATGGAAGCAGTGGGCCGACCCAGGGGCCTTATCCGCTATGCCTCGGAAAATGGTATTGCCGAAGGGAAAAAGCTCCGTTATACCGGACGCATGAAATTCTATACCCTGATACTCATACTGCTCACAGGACTATTATCCTTCATGCTGATTTCGCGAAAAGATGTGGATGGTACCATCATCCGCGCGGCAGGTATCACTTACCAGGAGCGAGGCACCGATAGCATTTCGAACCTGTACAATATCAAAATCATCAACAAAACCACCCAACCACTCACCCTTATATTGAAGCTGGAAGACGCTCCCGGCCATATCATTGAAGCGGAAGGGCGGCCTATTGAAGTGAAGGCCGAGGGTCAGGGAAAAGGATCATTCTTTATAGTATTACCCAATGATTTTCTCCGCGACCGTAAGACCAACCTGAAAGTAGGCCTCTACGCAGAAGGAAAAAAACTGACAACCCTGTCCACCAATTTCATGGGACCATTCAAACGAAAACAACCATAACAACTATGAACTGGGGAAATAAATTACTACTGACATTCATCGTATTCATTGGCGGCATGGGCTACCTGGTTTACCGCAGCATGGGTACCGATTTTCAACTGGTAGAAAAAGAATATTACCGTAGCGAGCTGAAGTACCAGGAAGTGATTGATGGCAAGCAAAGAGCCAGCGAGCTAAGCGCGCCGGTTCGCATCAGCGAAGAGAACGGAACCGTCGTGCTGCAGTTCCCTTCCGAAATGCAGGGCAAAGCCGATAGCGGCAGGGTTTGGTTTTACTGTCCCTACGAATCGGCCAACGACCGTCAATTCGCACTGTCGCTGGATGCGGAAGCCGGGCAACGTTTTGAAGCGGGTAGTATTCGCCCCGGTAAGTACCTGGTAAAAATGGAATGGACTGCCGGCAAGCAAAGTTATTATTCTGAAATACCTTTTGAATTTGCACAATGAGTGCTGCCTGGTGGATAAGCGCTATGGGCCTTGGGCTGCTGAGTAGCCTGCACTGCGTGGGTATGTGTGGGCCGTTGGCATTGTCGCTCCCTGTGCAGCATCTTCCCAAATACTTGCGCATTCTTTCGCTGGTCACTTATCAACTGGGGCGTGTGATTACCTACGGCAGTCTGGGCATGCTTGCCGGCGCCGCAGGTCGGGGCATTTACCTGGCGGGCTTTCAGCAATATTTTTCCGTGATCATGGGTGCGATCGTACTCGCCATGTTAATTCTCTATTATGGCTACCGCCGTTCCTTGCAACCGGGATGGCTGAGCCGCTTTTATCTTCTATTGCAGGGGTGGATGAACCGGCTTTGGGCGGGTCAGCGTCATGCGGGTAGTTTTCTCCTGCTCGGCATGGCCAATGGATTACTGCCCTGCGGTATGGTATATGCCGCCCTTGCAACAGCCGTAACCGCCAGCGATGTTGATTACAGCATCGGGTTCATGGCCCTGTTTGGCCTTGGCACCTGGCCTGCCATGCTGGGCTTAAGCCTCAGCGGACAAATGATCTCTTCAAAAATAAGGTATCGTTTACGACAACTAACACCGGCATTCATTGCCCTCTCCGGCGTATTACTCCTGCTCCGCGGCCTCAACCTGGGCATTCCCTATCTGAGCCCCGAACTGGGCAGGATGGGTGGGGAAGTGATTATGAGCTGCAAATAGTGAACGTGAGACGTGAGGCGTGAATCGTGAGGCGTGAGACGTGAGGCGTGAGGCGTGAGGCGTGAGGCGTGAGGCGGGAGATTAGCGAATATTTTGCCTTCCCCTGTCGCGTCTAACATAAATTGACAATTTTTTCTACGATTCAACACTTTCACAATTTATCAGCGTTCATCTGCGCAACAAATCTGCGAAAATCTGCGGGGACTATTCGGCGCTTAAAGCAGCTCCAGAGTTCATGAGAGATTTCCCGCAGATCTGCACAGATTATCGCGCAGATTTACGCAGATAATTTCAACTTCACTTTCCTGGAAATAGTGAGCTGAACTCACGATTCACGCCTCACGATTCACGCCTCACCCCTCACGATTCCTCATACCCCCACTCCTCCCCTTTCCGCAATTCTCTTCCTTTGTAACGATCATGGCGAATTACGGCATAAACCGTCCATACTATTGCAAAGGGGGAAAGGGTGAAAATGCTGGTAACCAATGGCATGGGCGCATCAAATGCTATCAGCAGCACATAAACTGTCAGCAAAGCTGTGCTGACAATAACCGGAATTTTCGCTCTCGGATCCATAAGGACTTTAAGGATATAACCATTGGAGCAGGAGAATGGTTGAAACATCGTGAGGCGTGAGCCGTCAGGCGTGAGGCGAGGGCGTGGGCGCGTGTCTCGCCGCAGGCTAATGAGTCAGTCCGCTTGAGTGATTATCTATGGGTAGCAGGTTACCAATGCTGTACCTGTTACCGCAACAAGCGCCACGAAGTCGCAGAGTTCGCAACGAAATCCTGTTACAATGATTTGTTTGTGAAAGCGGAACAGTTCAGATCTCTGATAATATCGTGGCGTTCGTTGCGACTTCGTGGCGTTCGTTGCGTTAAAATTTTACTGCACCCGAATCCACAAAAAAAAGGCGAAGGCCATTCGACAGTCGCCAACCAAAGACTTGTATTATCACCTTAAACTCTAACCTTCAAACTTTAAACTCTAAACTTTAAACTCTCAACTCTTCATCAGATCCGGCAATCTCACTTCAAAGCGGCTGCCTTTGCCCAATTGGCTGCTGAAACGAATCTCGCCTTTCAGCAATTCCACATAGCGCTTGATAATGGGCAGGCCCAGTCCTGTTCCCTGGATATTGGTCACGTTCTTGCCGCGGAAAAAGGTGGCGAACAGATGGGGCTGGTCTTCTTCCGGAATACCCAGACCCTGATCCTGCACTTCAATCTTCAACATTTTATTTTCCAGCTGTACTTTCCATTCAATGCTTTTGCCCGGGTCGGAGAATTTGATGGCATTGCTCAGCAGGTTGACCACAATATTTTTCAGCATGCGTTTGTCGGTACCGAAGTGGCTCTCGTCTGCACATATCAGATTCAGTTGCTGCTCGGGTTTCAGGTGCGCCTTCATTTCATCCAGCACATCTTCCGCAAAATCTTTGATGCGGAAAGGCGTAATGGTAATACTCACTTTCCCTTCTTCCAGTTTGCCCAACGATAAAAAATCTTCGAGCAGTTCATTCATATGGTTTACCGAATCGCGAATCCGGTTGATATGCTTGTCGCGTTTTAGCTGCTCTTCGGTTTGCGTATATTTCGAAACCAGGGTGGCCGAAGAAAGGATGGTGCTGAGTGGCGTACGAAACTCATGCGAAGCCATGGATACAAACCGCGACTTGATTTCATTGAGCTGCCTTTCCTTGTCGAGCGATTCACTCAACTCCTGTTGCGATTCTTCCAGTCTCTGGAGGGCTTCTTTTAATATTTGTGTTCTTTCCTCCACTTTATTCTCCAGCTCCGCGTTCAGTTTGCGGATATCATTGCTGATTTTTTCCAATTCCTGCTTTTGCCTCACCAGGTTGGCTTCAATTTCCTTACGGGTGGTAATGTCTACAATGAACGCGATGACAAAGGATTCGTTCTTCTGTTTATAATGGCTCAGGCTCACTTCCACCGGAAACTCCGAATCATCCTTGCGGCGGGCAAAAAGGTCGCGGCCGGATCCCATGGTGCGGTTCTGGGGATGTTTGTAAAAGCCATCCCGCATTTTTTCGTGCCCCCCATGAAAGCGTTTGGGTATCAGCATTTCGATCCGATGACCAATCAGTTCTTTTTCTGTATAGCCAAACATCCGCTCCGCCGACGGGTTGGCCAATACAATCTCGCCCTGCCGGTTGGTGAGCAGGATGCCTTCGGTGGCATTGGCGAAAAGCGAGGTCATATGCGTTTTGCCATGCTCCAGCGATTGCTGCAGCTTTTTGAGATAGAAAACAATGCCTACAGCAAATATGATAACCAGCAGGGAATATAACTGACTCACTAGAGACCGAAAAATATCCTGGTTGTCGCGATAATAAATCACCAGAACCGTCATCGCGATCATACTGGCCACTCCCGCAATCAGCGTACTCCACCAGCCCGGGATGAAGACTGTAAGTACCACCACAATCAAAAGCCCGCTTACCGCCAATTGATAATTGGCAAATGCGTAACTAAAGGAAACCGCGAGTACAAAAATCAGGATAGCCAGAAACAAAGCCCATCGGCTGTCGAATTTGGGCATGGAATGGAAATTTGAGGAAAGATAGGAAATGTTGATTTGTGAATTTGGGGATTGGGGGATTTGTTTGGGGTTTAGAGTTTAAGGTTTAAAGTTTAAAGTTGTGAGCCTATTAAACTAATTCCCACATACTACTTTCAACGTACAAGTTTAAACTTTAAACTCTAAACCTTAAACAAATCATCCCTTCAGCAGTTCCTTCTCCATCGCTATCGCTCTGGGAAACAGGATTTTGTTTTCGAGGTAAAAATGCTGGGCCAGGTCATTGTCGAGCTCGCGGAGCAGGGAGAAATTGAGGCGGTGGCTCACGCAGGCTGATTCGGGCGGGGTATAGTTGGCCGACAACTGGCGCATGCGAACCAGGGCTTCCATGATATGATCATGCTCCTGTTTCATCATATCTTCTACCGGCTTGCGCAAGGTGCGTACCAGCAGGCCGGCATAGGGTTCATTATCGGCGTAAGCATGAGCAATCTGCCTAACATAAGGAAATAACACTTCCTCTTCCTGTTGCAGGTGGGGATACATTTGAATCCGCAAACCTTCAAAACGATCCTGCAGTTCGATCAGTTCGGGATACTTGCGGCGGTGCTCCTCCACAAATCTTTCCATTTCCTCCTTAATAAAAGGAAGGCGTTCGCGCAGGTAACGATGATGTACGTTGAGGATATAGTCAGTGAGAAAATCGATATCCCAGTCGGCAAAATTCAAACTGGCATGCTGTTGCAGGGGACGGGTCGCATCCTGCAGTTCGGAAATGATCAATTCCGTATCCAGCCCCTTGTTTTCGCAAATCAGGGAAAGCGGAAAACGACCCGAGCAGCAAAACTCGATGCCGTATTTACGGAAAATGGCGGCCGTACGGTAATCCTGCTTTACCAGGTCGGCCACAAAAGCATCACGGTCAATTCGCACAGAAGGTATAAACATAAATTACTCCGATTCGAGAGGCAAGATACCGGCCATGATGATGACGAAGGATGACTTTAATCAGGTAAGGGCCTGAGGAATCCCCAAAAAATATTGTTAACACAATCGCATGAGCAATCTCATCCCGACTGTTGAGCCATATCAATGGTTCAGGTAGCGCTTACCTGTAGTTTTGATTGCGTTATAGTATAGTTGAGACTTTCCTCACTGGAAGTCGTTGGTTTTCGTTTCAATCGCCGACCCCCGGTTCTCCGGGGGTTTTTTTTACGTGATACGTAGTACGTTTTACGTAATACGTTGATTGGTTTAAGGTTTAGGGTTTAAAGTTTAAGGTGAGAGAGTTTAGAGTTTAAGGTTTAGGGGTTGAAGTTTAGGGTCTATGGAAATGGATTTGTATTAATCCACTACCAACCAATTAAATACTAAATCCTGTAACGTTTTCAAAAAGATGCATTTTTCAGTAAAGATTCATCTGCGTTTATCTGCGGAAAAATCTGCGAAAATCTGCGGGAAAAATCTCATGAAATTTCAAGCTGTCTAAAGTGCTGAAGCATTTCCCGCAGATCTCCGCAGATTTTTCCGCAGATAAACGCAGAACATTTTCGAAGTACATATTATGTCCCCATTCTTCCTAACCCTTAAACTTTAAACCCTAAACCAAAAAACGTACTACGTAAAACGTACAACGTAAAACGTTCCCTCATTCCCCCAACGCTATACTTCTGATAAATTCCGGCTTTTCCTGCTTCATCAAATCGCCGATGGTGGTTTGCTGGTAAATCTGCATCAGGCCATGTTTGTGGGCATCCACTTTGTGGTGAAGGGGGCAGGGGTTGGCGGCATTGCATTTGCGCAGGCTGAGCAGGCAGGTATCGAAATAGTTTTTGCCCTCTGTCAGTAGTATCACTTTAATCAATGGTGTTTGCAAGGTATTTTCATGCAGATAGAAACCACCACCCTGGCCACGGGCGCTTTTCAGGATGCCCGCTTTTACCACGGCCATCATGATCTTTCCCAAAAAATGACGTGGCACGGATAGGGCCCGGGCAATTTCATCGAGCCGCACATTGCGCTGCTCATCTTTCATCAGGGCTACATAAAGTATTCCCCGAAGAGCATATCCGAATGACTTGGACAATATCATGGCTGAAAGGAAAGATTGGCGCAAAGCTATCAGGCGCCAGGCTCGGGACTGCTGACTAATATCAGTAAAAGTGGTGATGAACGTCAGTGCAGGCTTATCCCTGCACCAATACTTTTGAGGGCATTAAAGACAAACATGTCTTTTTTAATTACTTCAAAAAAACCTACTGTCATGACCCGATTACTCCTTTTTGTATCTGCCCTGCTGCTTTCTGGCAGCCTTTTGATGAGCTCCTGCGGGGGCGGCCAAAGTACTGAAGAACAAAAGCCACTGGATGTGGAAGAACTGACCAAAGACAAACCGGAAGTGCATGGCGACATGATTTCTGCCGCCGATATTCAGCTTAGCAATCCCCTGAACCAGGATTGGGTAACTGCCGGTAAAGCCACTTATGAACTGAAATGCCAAAGCTGCCATCGCCTTTCCGAGGAAAGACTGGTGGGCCCGGGTTGGAAAGATGTGACCAAAAAAAGAGAACCTGCCTGGATCATGAACATGATCACCAATGTGGATATGATGCTGGAGAGTGATCCCGAAGCCCAAAAGTTGTTGGAGCAGTGTATGGTGCGCATGCCCAACCAGAATATTACAAAAGATCAGGCTCGTGAATTACTTGAATATATGCGCCATAATGATGGAGAAAAATAAAACAATAATACCGAAGACCAACCCTTCCCCTATTCATCAAAACAAAAAAATCAAACACATGAAACGAACAAGTATCCCTGTCTGGCTTTGCCTGCCCCTGGCGGGGATCATTTTACTGGGAAGCATTGGATGTAAGCCCAAAGGCAGCCAGTCGGCAGTAAGCGGCGATGCCGCTTCCAAAGTATACGTAGCCCCTGGCACACACGATGAATTCTACAATTTTGTATCAGGAGGTTTCAGTGGTCAGATGTCGGTATATGGTATCCCCTCCGGACGTTTGCTCAAAGTGATTCCTGTTTTCTCCCTCGATCCTGAAAAAGGATATGGATTCAGCGAGGAAACCAAACCCATGTTGAATACGTCAAACGGACAGGTTCCCTGGGACGATCTCCACCATATCGCCATCAGCACCACCGATGCTGTGCACGACGGTCGCTGGGTATTTGCCAATGGCAACAACACGCCCCGTATCGCGAGGGTGGATCTCAAAACTTTCCGCACCGCGGAAATCATAGAAATACCGAATAGCGCGGGTAACCACTCTTCGCCCTTTATCACAGAGAATACCGAGTATGTTATCGCCGGCACCCGTTTTAGCGTACCTATTGGCGATAACAACGATGTGCCCATCAGCAGTTACAAAGAAAATTTCAAAGGCACCGTAAGCTTTATAGGTGTAGATAAGGAATCCGGCGAAATGGACATTGCTTTCCAGATTCTGACTCCGGGCATCAACTTCGACCTGGCACGTGCAGGCAAGGGCAAATCGAGTGGATGGTTCTTCTTCAGTTGCTACAATTCTGAAAAAGCCAATACGCTTTTGGAAGTGAATGCCTCGCAAAAGGATAAGGACTTTATCATGGCTATCAACTGGAAAAAAGCGGAAGAATATGTGAAAGCCGGTAAAGGCGTGAAGAAAGCCGTTCGCTACGCCCACAACAAGTGGGACGAAAGTACCCATAGCGCTACTTCTACCATCAAGGAAGAGGTATTGGTGCTGGATCCCAAAGATTGTCCGGATATGGTGTACTTTATGCCCTGCCCCAAATCACCTCACGGTTGCGATACCGACCCCACTGGTGAGTATATTGTCGGCAGCGGCAAGCTGGCCGCTACCATCCCCGTTTTCTCCTTTACCAAAATACAGGCAGCCATCGCCGCCAAAGATTTTGACGGTGATTTTGAAGGCATCCCTGTACTGAAATACGAATCCGTATTGCATGGTGAAGTTGAGAAACCAGGCCTGGGCCCCTTGCACACCGAATTCGACGCAAATGGTTTTGCTTACACTTCCTTCTTCGTTTCATCTGAAATTGTGAAATGGAATGTGAAAGACCTGAAAGTGGTGGATCGTGTGCCTACCTATTACTCCATTGGTCACCTATCGGTACCCGGCGGTCCCACCAAAAAACCCTGGGGCAAATATGTGATCGCTTACAACAAGATCACCAAAGACCGCTACCTACCCACCGGGCCCGAACTCACTCAAAGCGCGCAGCTCTATTCGATTGATGGCGATAAGATGAAGCTCCTGCTCGACTTCCCCACCATTGGCGAACCCCACTATGCGGAAGCCATTCCTGCGGAACTGATCAAGGATAAGAGCCAGAAGATCTATAAGATTGAAGAAAATAAAAATCCGCATGCAGCCCTGGGCGACAAGTTTGCCCGTGTAGAGCGCAAGGGCAAGGAAGTGCATGTGTACATGACATCGATCCGTTCGCACTTCACTCCCGATAATATTGAAGGGGTGAAACTGGGTGATGAAGTGTATTTCCACGTTACCAACCTGGAACAGGACTGGGATATACCGCATGGCTTTGCCATAAAAGGCGCACGTAATGCGGAACTCCTGATCATGCCGGGTGAAACCCAAACCCTGAAATGGGTACCCGAGAAAGTGGGCGTATATCCCATGTACTGTACCGATTTCTGCTCGGCCCTGCACCAGGAAATGTCGGGTTATGTTCGAGTGAGCCCGGCCAATTCCAATGTGCCCATCAGCTTCAGTACCGGAAACCCCTCCGCGGAAGCTGCCGGTGCCGCATCTGTTGACTAATGTGAATGAGCGGCTGGCAGTTCTGTCAGCCGCTCATTCTTCAAAATGAAAACCATGATTCACAAAAAACTCAGTCTCACTTCCCGTATCCTCGTTGCTTTTGCTTCCGGTGCCCTTCTTTGTGTGTTCTTTCTCCCGGCATGGCGCATCGATCTCTTCGCGCCACAGTATCCCGAGGGACTCACCATGAATATCTGGATCAATGGCCTCAGCGGTGATGTGGATGTGATCAATGGTCTGAACCATTATATTGGGATGAAGCATATCACCGAAGGCATGTTTCCCGAGTTCCGATACCTGCCCTATGTTGTGGGATTCTTTCTGTTATTAGGAATGACCGTTGCTGTTACCGGCAACAGAAGATTGCTCTTCCTTTACCTCGCTTTATCTGCCATAGGTGGCGCCCTTGCCCTCTACGATTTTTATAGCTGGGGCTACGATTATGGCCATAACCTGGACCCTAAAGCGCCGATACAGGTGCCCGGGCTCAGCTATCAACCTCCCGTTATCGGTCATAAGCGCCTCCTCAACTTCGATGCCTGGTCGATGCCCGATGTGGGTGGATGGGTAGTGATTTGCGCCGGCTTGTTGGCATTTGCTGTATGGTTGGTTGAATGGTGGACAGAACGCAAGGCCCTGCGCGTGAAATCCGCAGCAGTTCTGTTTGTGGGTCTTCCCCTATTGCTCAGTTCCTGCCAGTCGGGACCCAGCCCCATGGAGCCCGGCCGCGATGCCTGCCATTTCTGCAAAATGAGCATCAGCGACACACGCTATGGCGCCAGCTTATTGACTGAAAAGGGAAAGGAATACAAATTCGACGACCTCCAATGCCTGGTAACCTGGATGAACGAAGGCGATGTTGCTCCCGGCGACATCAAATCCATTTGGATGATGAATTTTTCGAATCCGGGTGAATATATCGCTGCCGAAAAAGCGGAGTACCTGATACACAACAGCCTTAAGAGCCCCATGGCCAGCCAGAGTGCGGCTTTCGCTTCCGCCGAAGGAGCTGCTAAAGTAGAAGGCACCACTCCCGCCGATCTGATGAGCTGGGCTGACCTTAAAAACAGGCTGAGTAAAAAATGAAAAGTCTTTTTACATTTCTGTTCTTTTTGCTCTCTATGCCCCTGCTGGCAAAACAAATTCCGGTGAGCGCCAATATTCAACAGGCCATCAACCAGGCAGCAGCGGGCGATACCATCCTCCTGAAAAAAGGGCATTATCGTGAAGGAACCATTACTCTCACCAAACCCATCACCCTGCTGGGCGAGGACGGCGCGGTGCTGGATGGCGATAACCGCTATGAGATCCTTCATATCAGTGGCCAGGATATTGTGGTGAAGAATATCATCTTTCAGTATGCCGGCTATTCCGCTATGGACGATTATGCGGCCATCAAAGTGATAGATGCCCGGCGGGTGCTGGTTGAAAAGAATACGGTGATTCAGGCCTATTTTGCCATCCATGTTTCCAATAGTAACCATGTTACTGTCCGCAACAACATCATTAAGGGCAAACCCGGCTCCGAACAATTGACCGGTAATGGTATCCATCTGTGGAAATGCCAAAAAGCCCTGATCGAAAACAATACTATCACCGGTCACAGGGATGGTATCTATTTCGAATTTGTAACGCTCTCTACTATTCGTGGCAATCGCAGCGAAAATAATATCCGCTATGGATTACATTTTATGTTTTCGCACAACGATACCTATCTCAATAATATCTTTCGCAGCAATGGTGCCGGCGTGGCCGTGATGTATTCCAAAAGAGTAACCATGCGCGATAACCTGTTTGAAGAAAACTGGGGCGCATCCGCCTATGGCATTCTATTGAAAGAAATTTCAGATAGCGAAATTGAACATAACCGCTTTATCAAAAATACGGTTGGAGTATTAATGGAAGGCAGCAACCGGATCAAGGTAAGCCGCAATCAATTCAGCAATAATGGCTGGGCGGCGAGAGTGCAGGCGAGTTGTGATGATAACGAATTCCGTCATAATAATTTCCAGGGCAACAGTTTTGATATTGCTACCAACGGTCAACTGGTGCTGAACCGCTTTGACGAAAACTACTGGGATAAATATGAAGGCTATGACCTGAACCGCGATGGAACGGGCGATATTCCTTACCATCCTGTGAGCATGTATGCGATGATGGTGGAACAGAACCCCACTACCCTCTTGCTGATGCGAAGCTTTGTGGTGAGCCTGCTTGATAAGGCCGAAAAAGCCATGCCCAGTTTAACCCCTATTGACCTCGCGGATAAAAAGCCGCGGATGAAACCTCTTGCATTATGATCAGGATTCAACAATTGAATAAGAAGTTCAGAAGGCTGCAGGCCCTGCAGGATATCAATGCCGAATTTCAGAAAGGGCAGGTGATTGCGCTGATTGGACCCAATGGCTCGGGGAAAACAACCCTGATTAAGTCGCTGCTGGGTTTGGTTCGTCCCGATTCGGGAAGCATTGAAGTAAATGGCCGCGCCATTGATCAGCATCCCGGCTATCGCTCGCAGATCGGTTATATGCCACAGATAGGCCGCTATCCCGATAATATGAAGATTGGTCAACTGTTTCGTATGATGGAAAATGTGCGCCCCTGCCAAAGTGCTGAGCCGGACCGTGAGCTGCTCGAAGCATTTCGCCTGCAGGAAATGTTTGAGAAACCCATGCGCACCCTGAGTGGTGGTACCCGGCAAAAAGTGAGTGCCGCCCTGGCCTTCTATTTTGATCCGGCTATATTGGTTTTGGATGAACCAACGGCTGGACTCGATCCACTATCGGCCGAGATACTGAAGAAAAAAATCGTCCGGGAAAAAAGAAAAAACAAACTGATCCTGATCACTTCCCATGTGTTGAGTGATCTCGACGAACTGATTACCCATGTATTCTATCTGCAGGAAGGACGAAAACAATTTTTCCGTAGCCTGACCGATCTACGAAGAGATACCGGTGAAGATAAAATAGGCCGGATTATCGCCCGATTCATGGAAGAAAACAGCGCCGGGGAAGCTCCCGATAGCGCTATAGCGGTGGGGAAGGACGGATCTATCATCTATAAATCACAGACAAAATGATGCAGGTAACAAGATATGTTTTGTACGACATTATAAAAAACAGGATCATTCTCGCCTATGCCCTGTTCCTGTTCCTGGTATCCTTTGGGCTTTTTCAGATGGAGAACGAAGGCAGTAAGGCCATTCTGAGCCTGCTTACGATCGTATTGCTGGTTACGCCCCTCATCAGCATGGTGTTTACCACCATCCATTATTACAATAGTTATGAATTTATGGAGCTGATGCTGTCGCAGCCGCTGGGGCGAACACGCATTTTGTTGAGTGAGTACGCCGGCGCTGCCATTTCCCTGCTCACTGCCTTTTTAATGGGGGTAGGCGTACCCATCCTGTTATTCGCGCCCAATGCCGCGGGTTTTGCGCTATTATTTACCGGAGCAGCACTCACGCTCATTTTCACCAGCATTGCTTTCCTGGCAGCGGTTTGCTCGCGCGACAAGGCCCGGGGAATAGGTATTGCCCTGCTCATCTGGTTTTATTTCGCGATGCTTTACGATGGATTGTTGCTTTTGCTGCTCAATAGTTTCAGCGATTACCCAATGGAAAAATTCACCCTCCTGTTATCCTCCCTCAACCCGATAGATCTCGGTCGCATCTTCATCATGCTGCAACTCGATATCAGCGCGTTGATGGGTTATACCGGCGCGGTGTACAAGGACTTCTTTGGCAGCGCTTCCGGCATGCTTTTCACCACCGGCATCATGCTGCTTTGGATGGCTATACCACTTTGGCTGGCGCTTCGCTTGTTCCGAAAAAAGGATCTCTGATTAAACCAAATTGAACTTATTCTGAATTAACACCAAATCATGGTAAGTCCTTCGCAACTAAGTCTGGCTCATTTTGTCACCGAAGATCATCGCACAGCCAGGGTTTTTGAAAAATATCATCTCGACTATTGTTGCCGCGGCAGGCGCAGTTTGAAAAAAGCCTGCGAAGAAAAGGGACTCAAGGTGGAGGAACTCCTTCATGAACTGGATGCGATACGAACCAATAGTCCTGAGGAAGAATTGTTACCCTGGACAAATGAAGAAGGCATATCTCCATCTTTACTCGCAGATTATATTGAACAGAACCATCACCAGTACTTAAAAAATGAGATACCGCTAATTACCACATTCCTCGAAAAGATCGCCCTGAAGCATGCAAGCAACCACCCTGAACTTATTGCCATACATGGGCAGTTTCAACAATTGGCAAATGACCTTTTGAAGCACCTGCAAAAAGAAGAGAAAGTTCTTTTTCCAGCCATCCGGGAAATGGAAAGCAGTATCCGCAATGGCCTTAACATGAGCGAAGACGAAAGATCCTGGCTGATGGCTCCCATTCGCGTCATAGAAATGGAACACGATGATGCTGGCGATGAAATGGAAATGATAAGGAAACTTTCAGGCAACTACATGCCACCCGCCGATGCCTGCACCACCTATAAACTGGCCTATCGCAGCTTACGTGAATTTGAGCAGGATCTTCACCGGCATATTCACCTGGAGAACAATGTTCTCTTCCCCTCTATTGTTGAAATGGCCAGAATTATTTCTTAGTTTCATGTGGTGAAATGGACTAGCCTCTTAATGCTGACCATCGTCCTGCTCTCAGCCTGCTCCAGGAGTGGTCAACTGGAAGATGACCGCTCGGCACCGGTTATTACCCTACAAAGCCCGGTTGAGAATGCGGAATTCATGGTGGGTTCCTCTGTAGCCATCAGCGGTCAGCTCAGCGATGAAAACCGGATTGTGCAGGTGCACCTGCATATTTCCAGTTTGGAAACGGGGCAATTGCTGATGGATATTCATCGATACCCTGGTAGCTCTGCATACGACCTGGATGAAAATTTCCAGGTCCCCGCCACGGGCGAATACCGAATACAGGTTATCGCGCGCGACAATGCGGGTAATGAAGGACGCCAAACGATCACTATCCGCGGAATTTGATCCTAAATTCCTTTTAGCTTGTTTTCTTCCCTGAACTGCACCTTGTACAGGTCTTTGCGCCGATCCTTCCAGGTTTGTACGCTGCCATATTCGCGGTTACGCTTCAGCAGGTTCAGGTCCAGTTCCTGCACAATAGCGGTTTCCACATTCGCCGGCGCTTCGGCCGCCAACCCTTCGCGGTGAAATTCGATATCGCTGGGCGTAAGGATGGCGGATTGCGCAAAATGAATATCCAGGTTCTCCACGTTGGGCAAATTGCCCACGCAACCGGTAATCACTACATACACCTGGTTTTCGATAGCCCTCGCGTGTGAGCAATAGCGTACCCGCAAATAGCTTCTTCGCTCATCGGTATTGAAGGGCACAAAAATGATATTGGTGCCCTTGCTGGCCGCAATCCGCGAAAGTTCCGGAAACTCGATATCATAACAAATGGCGATAGACACTTTACCACAATCGGTATCAAATACCCTCACTTCATTGCCGGGCTGCACACCCCACCATTTTCGCTCATGCGGCGTGATGTGAATCTTGTATTGTTTGCCATGTGTGCCATCGCGCTTGAAGAGATAGGAAACATTGTAGAGGTTATCATGCTCCACCACAAAATGCGAACCGCCAATGATATTGATATTGTAACGGATCGCCAGCCGGGTAAACATATCAATATAGCGGTCTGTAAACTGGTGCAACTGCCGCACGGCTTCCGCAGGATGTTTTTTGGGAAGGAAAGTGAGCAATTGCATGGTGATCATTTCCGGAAACACCACAAAATCGGCGCGGTAATCCGAAGCCACATCCACAAAGTATTCGCAACTGGCCGCGAAATCATCAAAGCTTTCAATGTCGCGCATCTGGTATTGAATGCAGGCTACACGCACATAGGGATCTTTTTTCTCCCTTTGCCCTTTCTTGTCCTCATAGAGCAGGTTGCTCCATTCCAAAAAAGTTCCATAACCCATCGACTCCTTATCATTGGGCAGGTAGCCGGGCAGCAGGCGCTTCAACACAAATCCATTTGATAATTGCGCGGTGAGAACAGGGTCATAAATCTTACGATCCATCACCTGCTCCACATATTGCTCTACCTTCATTTTTGAAGCATACTTGTGGTAATTGGGAATGCGGCCACCAATCAGCATACTCATCAGATTGCGGTCTTTCACCAGTTTCTTGCGCACATCATAGAGCCTTCTGGCCAGCTTCATTTGCCGGAATTCGGGATGCACCATGATTTCCATACCATATAGGGTATCGCCTGCAGGATCATGATTGGTAATATAACCCGCTGCGGTGAGTTCGCTCCAGCTGGCCGTGGCAGAATACAGGCTTCTCTTGATGATCAGGCTACAGGAGGAGGCTACAATTCGTTTATCATATTCGATACAATACTGCCCTTCCGGAAATATTTTCAGGATGCTTTCAAACTGCTCCCGCTTCCAGGGCAGCATGCCCGGGAAACAGATCAACTGCAATTCGCAGACAGCTTCATAATCCGACATACGGATACGCCGCGCCCTGATGCGTTTCATGGCGGGGCGGGGATTGTTGCCGGAGGAATTGTTTTGCGTCATAGTCATAGTATTGGTAACTGAAATTTACAGGTTTTGTTCATCAAATCATCCGGAAATGCCTGATTTTGGTACACATAGAGCCCGCATGCTATCTTTGCGCCATGCATATCGATATCATCACCGTTTTACCTGAATTACTGCAAAGCCCCTTTGAACACAGCATCATGAAAAGGGCGCAGGACAAGGGTTTGCTCACCGTGCGCACCCATCATTTGCGCCAATGGGCCGTGAATGAATATGGCCAGGTCGACGATTACCAGTATGGCGGAGGCGCGGGTATGGTAATGATGTGCGAACCGCTTGCAAAAGCCATAGAAAGCCTGCAGCAGGAAAGAACCTACGATGAAATCATTTACCTCACACCTGATGGCGAAAGGCTGGAGCAAAAAACCGTGAACCAACTCTCGCTCAAGGGAAACCTCCTGATGATCTGCGGACATTACAAGGGCATTGATGAAAGAATACGAACACATTTCGTAACCAAAGAAATTTCAATAGGCGATTATGTGCTGAGTGGTGGCGAACTGGCAGCTGCTATATTGGTGGATGCCATTGGTCGGTTAATACCCGGCGTGTTAAACGATGAAACATCCGCCTTATTCGACTCCTTTCAGGACAACCTGCTGGCGCCACCCGTTTATACGCGGCCGGTGGACTTCCGGGGTTGGAAAGTGCCCGATGTATTGCTTAGTGGCGACCACCGGAAAATTGAAGAATGGCGCCATGAACAATCATTGCAGCGCACAGAGCAAAGACGACCCGATCTCCTGCACTAAGGGGTCATTCTAAATTCGACTATTCTCGCAATTTTGGTCTATTTTTGCCGTTAAAATCCTGTATCGCAAAGGGTTTCAACCGGTACAAGTACAGGCTCAAAAATTTTAGTAACTATTCATGAAGGCCCTGACCACCATTACGGATCCTATCTATACTCCGCGGGATCAATTTTCCAGCTATGAGCGCTTCTGGCTCAAATACATTAACGATAAGCGCGATTTGCCCTTTATTCACCTGCTCACCGCCATTCATGTGCTGGTGATTCCTTCGGCTATTGTTTTGTACACGCCATTGCTGCAGGGCGCCTGGTGGTGGGCTTTGTATATCCCCTATTTCTACATTTCACAGTTGTATTTCAAAGGGCGTTTTGGATTGATGCTGCATTGCATCAGCCACCGCAAATTGTTTCGCAAGCCCTATACCTGGCTTTACCATTGGGTGATCTGGGGCGTATGTCCTTTCTTCGGTCATACACCGGAAACTTATTTTGTGCATCATATGGCCATGCACCATGTGGAAAACAATAACCATGATGATGCAAGCAGCACGCTGCCCTATCAGCGCGACAGCCTTCGCGGATTTATCGCTTATGTAGGCCGCTTTCTCTTCCTGGGTTTTCGGGATACATTCATGTACCTGTTTACGCGCAAGCGCAAAAAGTTCTACATGCGACTCACCTATGGTGAGATGTCGTTCTATGCATTTTGTATCGCCATGAGCTTTGTCAATTTCAAAGCCACCCTTTTCATCTTCATTATCCCCTTCATTTTCGCCCGCATCGTGATGATGATTGGCAACTGGGCCCAACACGCTTTTGTGGACCCCAACGATCCGGATGAAAATACCATCAATTGCATCAATACCAAATACAACCAAACCTGCTGGAACGATGGCTATCATGCGGTGCATCACATTCGCCCTGCTCTGCATTATACCGAAATTCCGGTAGAATTTCTGAAGAATAAAGATGAGTTTGCCAAACGAAAAATTCTTGTTTTCGACGGCATCCACTACCTGCATATCTTTCTTTGGCTGATGACCAAACGCTACGATAAACTGGCGGATAACCTGGTGAACGTAAACAATATGTTTGCCAGCAAGGAGGAAGCCATCGCGGTGATGAAGGAAAGAACCCGTAAAATGCCGGCTACAAAACAGCAGGACGAAGTACCGGCACTCGCTTCCTGAGCATTGTAATTTCAGAAAGGAATAGGCCTTAACTTGCAGTTAACCGGCAATAAGCCGGCGATACTTCTATGCCGCAAGCCCAAGCCTCACATCAACCCGCAGATTTCACACTCCGCATTCGCCTGGCCGATCCACATGCAAGGAGAATCTATCCGGCGTCCGTAGAAATAGACAACGGGAGAATTCTTGCTATCCGGGAAATACATCCGGAAGAACTGGAGCAGCAAGGAATACTCATGCCTGGTTTTATAGACAGCCATGTGCATATTGAAAGTTCCATGCTGGTGCCCGCTGAATTTGCACGCCTCGCGGTGCTGCATGGCACGGTAGCTACGGTGAGTGATCCACATGAAATCGCCAATGTATGTGGCGTGGAGGGCGTATTGTTTATGATTGAAAACGGCAACACGGTTCCCTTCAAATTCAATTTTGGTGCACCCAGTTGTGTGCCCGCCACTTTCTTTGAAACAGCCGGCGCCGTGCTGGGTGTAAAGGAAGTGGAGAACCTGCTCGACCGTGATGACATTCTCTATCTCAGCGAAATGATGAATTTTCCGGGAGTGCTGAATGCTGATCCGGAAGTGATGCAGAAAATTGCCGCGGCTCAAAGAAGAGGAAAGCCTGTGGATGGGCATGCGCCAGGACTGCGGGGCGAAGCGACCCGAAACTATATTGCCGCCGGCATCAGCACCGATCATGAATGTTTTACCCGCGAAGAGGCACTGGAAAAATTACAGGCTGGCATGAAGATCATCATCCGCGAAGGCAGCGCCGCGCGCAATTTCGACGCATTGATTTCACTGCTGAAAGATTTTCCAGATCAAATGATGTTTTGCAGCGACGATAAACATCCCGACAGCCTGGTGCTGGGCCATATCAACCAACTCTGCGCACGTGCCATCCATTCGGGCATTGATCTATGGTCAGTGATCGCTGCAGCCTGCATTAATCCCGTGTTGCACTATAAACTAAACGTGGGCCTGCTTCGCGAAGGCGACCCGGCAGATATGGTAATCGTAAAGGACCTCGAGAATTTTGAAGTGACCCATACTTATATCGATGGTCAATTGCTGGCGCTGGAGGGGCAAAGCCTGATTCAAACCAAACCAGCAAAACCCATCAATCAGTTTAGCTGTACCCCAAAAACTGCCGCCGACTTTGCGCTTTCCTTTCAGGACCCGCTCAGCCCCTATGCAAAAGATGGTTCAGGAAAGATTGAAGTAATTGAAGCGCTGGATGGTCAGTTGATCACCAATCGTCTGTTGCTGGATGGCAAACAGGAAAATGGCTGCTGGGTATCGGACCCCGATAGGGATATTCTGAAGATAGTGGTGGTGAATCGCTATACGGATGCGCCGGTTGCCAAGGCATTCATCCGCAACTTCGGGCTCCAAAGGGGCGCCATCGCGTCATCTGTGGCGCACGACAGCCACAATATTGTTGCCGTTGGTGTAGACGACAACAGTATTGCCGATGCCGTAAATGCAATCATCGCAGCGAAAGGGGGTGTATCCCTGGCGCTGCCGGGACAGGCTACCGAAATTCTGCCGCTACCTGTGGCCGGACTCATGAGTACAGAGGATGGCTACCTTGTGGCCGAAGCCTATTCCCGCATCGACAAAGCCGCCCGCGAAGCCGGCTGCAGGCTTCAATCACCTTATATGTCACTGTCCTTTATGGCACTGCTCGTAATTCCGCATCTAAAGCTCAGCGATAAGGGATTGTTTGATGGAGATGCGTGGGAAGTAGTGAGTAGGGAGTAGTAAGTGGGAAGTAGTAAGTTGGGAGTTGGAAGTGGGAAGTTGGGAGTAGTTAAAGTGTAGTATCTGCGTTCATCTGCGCTAAGATCTGCGAAAATCTGCGGGAATAGCTTTCGCACTTTAGACCTATTCAAAGTTCAAGAGATATTTCCCGCAGATTTTCGCAGATCTTAGCGCAGATTGACGCAGAAATTTTTTCACACTTTCGAACTACAGCCATTAAAGTCTATATATATGTTGTCAACGCCAACATCCACACGCCCTCCCGTCGCGGCGGGAGGTCGGAAATTGCTCATTACTTAGGACTCCCTACTACCCACACCTCCTCCCGCCGCGGCGGGAGGGATGAAATTGCTTAATTCTTAAGACTTTCTACTACCTACTCCCAACTTACTACTTACTACTTACTACTTACAACTTACAACTTCCCTAATGTTTTCCACACGAACAAGTCTCTGCATCCGTTTCCATATGCCAGGAAAAACTGCTGCCATTCTTCATTCTTTCCCAGAAAAAGGGCAGGCGCGGCATTTCTCGCAATCCGATTTCATTCATCGTTACCGCATCATAAAGGCGGCCATTAACCATAGTATAGCGAACCGATTCGGTATTCCGGATATTGTCAAGAGGATTGTTGTCGAGAACAATCAAATCGGCCAGCTTTCCTTGCTCCAGTGAACCGATGTATTTATCCAGACCCAGGCTCATAGCCGGGTTGATGGTAGCAGTTTGCAGCGCCTGGTGATTGGTCATGCCGCCCTGCTGCATCATCCAGATTTCCCAGTGTACGCCAAGCCCCTGCAATTGTCCATGGGCGCCCATATTCACTTTCACACCATTGTCCATTAATTTCTTCAAACTTTGCGAGGTGAGAATATGCCCGTTGGTATATTCTTCCTCCGGCAACATGGTGCGGTGACGACTGCGCGTATCCACCACCGATCGTGGTGTGAAACGAAGCAGTCTTTCTTTCTCCCACACATTACTATGCTGATACCAGTAATATTCCCCACTCACCGAAGCATAGTTCACGATCAAGGTAGGTGTATAAGCCGTTTGCGAATGTTTCCAAAGCTGAAGCATATCATCAAAGAGTGGAGCGATGGGAACATTGTGTTCAATGGTGGTATGCCCATCCAGAATCATACTGAGGTTATGGTAGAAAAAAGAACCTCCTTCGGGAACTACTTCCATTTGCAGTTCTCGTGCGGCCTGTATCACCATTTGTCGTTGTTCACGGCGGGGCTGGTTATAGCTCTTCACCGAAAAAGCGCCAAATGACTGGGTGCGGCGAAGGGCGCTGCGTGCATCTTCCAGCGAATTGATCACAGCTTTGAAGTTGCCGTCGGCACCATACAGGATGGTGCCCGTTGAAAACACACGGGGACCGGTGATGGCTCCGGCCTTCACCAATTCGCTTTGCGCGAATACCATTTCGCTGTTGGCACTGGGATCGTGGATGGCCGTAACCCCATAAGCCATATTCGCAAAATAAGGCCAGTGCTGCTGGGGTGTGATGCCGCTACGGAAATGCCCGGCATGTGCATGCGCGTCAATAAAGCCTGGCATAATGGTCTTGCCGGCACAATCAATCCGCTTTGTTCCGGCAGGTATAGCCACTGAAGTACCGATCGCTTTTATCCTATTGTTTTCAATCAGCACCGTTGCATTTTCAATTACTTCATCGCCGCGCATGGTAATGATGCGCGCGTTGGTGAGCGCTATCAAACCTTTGGGCTTGTCAATCGGTAGGGTAAGACTGATTTCCCTACCCTGCTCCGGTATTTTGAAAGCCGAATCAGGTGTTTGTCCAAGAAATGAAAACCGGTCTTTCAAAGCAATCGAAAAATATTGATTGCCGATTGTGTAATGCAGGCTTTGTCCATCGCCACTCCAGTGCAAATTGTAGCCCGCATCGCGCGAAACCTGCTTTACCGGAAAATCACTGGTACTACTATTGAGGTCAATGGTTTTGCCTACCTGCGGATAAGCCGCCATATAGGCTTTGTGCAAATCCGTAAAAGCGATCCATTTGCCATTGGGCGAAACGGTGAATTGCAAACCATAAGTGCTTTTCACGAGTTGGCGCTCATCTTCTCCATCCAGCCGGCAACTGTACAATCCGCTACCAGCCTGGTAATAGATTCTTTCTCCCTGGTGATCAAATACGGGCGCGTCGCCACCTGCCCTGATAAATTTCGATTCGCCTCCGGTTGCGGGCATATAGTAGATTCCGGGTTTGGAGGTATAAGCTTCGCCAAGGCCATTGCTGCTTCCTTCGCGGCGGTAAACCAACCATTTTCCATCAGGTGAAAAAGAGGGTTGACGATAGATGCCTTTTTCTTTGGTTAGTTTTACCGGCTGCGGCCGACCCAGGAGGTTGATGCTGTACACAGCACCACCGGTTGTATCGTGCCAGGTGATGTACACCACTGTTTTCCCATCGGGAGAAAAGGCAGGTTCCATTTCAAAACCCGCGTTCTCATAACCCTTTATTCCGGGAACGGTCAGTCGCACTGAGCGGCCATTGGAAAGATCCATGCGGTAGAGGTACCCGGCCGCATTATACAAAAGCCATTTTCCGTCGGGCGAAGTGCTGGCATGGCGGATTACTTTGGGTTGAAAGTTTGATGGATCCAGTTCCTGTTGAAAGCGCACGGCATCGTAAACCTTTTGCTTTACTTCACAGGTAAAAGGAATCTCCGTGGCCTGGTTCACTCCCTGCAAATTGATGCGCATGATCTTTCCATTGCTCCAGATGATGATATGCTGATCGTCGGGTGTAAAAGCATAGCCGGTGTATAAACCAAAAATGCTCCAGGCTTCCTGCTGGTCCTTGGAAAGCGCATCGTATACTGGCCATTCCAGTCCACTTTGCAGATCGCGAATGAACAACACGCTTTGCGTACGCACCCGCTTGATAAATGCCAGGAATTTGCCGCTGCGCGAAAGCTGGGGTCGAACGGCGCCACCAGGGCCACCCGTTACATTTTCAATTTGTCCTTTTTCACGATCATAGCGGCGAATAACAAAAATCTGGTTATTGGGGTCCTTATTGTACTGAAAGAATCCGCCGGGATACATATCCTCACTGAAATAAACATAGCGTCCATCGGGCGAAACCACGGGCTCGTTCACATCCTGCTGATCATTTTTACGACGCGTAAGCTGCACACCACTACCACCACTGGTATGATACAACCATATCTCACCCGCACCCAACGATCGCGATGAGGTGAAATGCTTGCGTGCAACAATATAATCCCCATCGGGCGACCAGCTCGCATTGTTGAGGAGACGGAAATTTTCTTTCGTGATCTGTCGCGCTTCCGATCCATCGGCATTCATCACCCAGATATTGTCGCCTCCGCCGGCATCGGAGGTAAAGAGTATCTGCTTTCCATCCGGACTGAACCGGGGCTGCACTTCCAGGGCATGACCACCACGCAGCAGGCTGGCTTTGCCTCCTGTTACCGGCATACTGTACAAATCGCCCAGCAGGTCAAAAACAATGGTCTTGCCATCGGGCGAAAGATCCAGGTTCATCCAGGTGCCTTCGCTGGTCGTAAACTGTACCAGCTTATGAGGACCTTCCGGGGCGTTTACATCCCATTTCTTATCCGATTTTTTTTCCTGAGCCTGTGCAGTAAGGGTAGTGGCCAATAAGGTAGCGAGCAGCCAATGGTTGCGTTTCATTTGCAGATACATTTAGGGTGGGAAAGATAGGACGTTTTACGTTATACGTTCTACGTATTACGTTGTAAGTTTTTAGTGATTAGTTTTAAGTATTCGGTTTAAAGGGGAGCCGACCTGTTCATAATTGAGTAAATTGTCCTTGATTTACAGCAAAACAGATTTTGCGCATTATACGATTCAAAAAACAACAACTCAACAACTCAACAACTCAACAATTCAACATTTCAACGATTCAACAATTCAACAATGAACCAGTTTTCCGTAATCGCTTTCGATGCCGACGATACGCTTTGGGTAAACGAGCCTTATTTCCGCGAAACGGAAGAGAAGTTCTGTAATCTTTTGCAGGACTACGTGCCGCATCATACCGCTTCGCAGGAGCTTTTCAAGACGGAAATACAGAACCTGGCGCTTTATGGTTATGGGGTAAAGGGGTTTATGCTCTCAATGGTGGAAACGGCTTTACGGGTTTCGCGCAATACGGTGCATATATCGGTCATTGAAAAAGCCATTGAATATGGCAAGGACCTGCTGGGTCGTAATATTGAATTGCTGGATGATGTAGAATCGGTTTTAAAATCGTTGTTCGGAAAATACCGGCTGGTTGTGGCTACCAAAGGTGATTTGCTGGACCAGGAAAGAAAACTGAAAAAATCGGGGCTCGAACATTATTTCCATCATATCGAGATCATGTCGGACAAGCAGGAGAAAGATTATGAAAAACTGATACGCCATTTGGATATCGACCCGGATCATTTTCTGATGATTGGAAACTCACTTAAATCCGATGTGCTGCCCGTGCTGGCCATTGGCGGGCATGCGGTACACATTCCCTATCATATTACCTGGGATCACGAAAAAGTGGATCACCATATTGACCATCCCAAATTTCACCAGGCCGAAAAACTTTCCGATATTTTGCCCTGGCTATTGACCCGTTGAGTACCCTGCCATGATCGGACCCTAAACTGAATTCGGCACAGAGCCGGAGAAATCCGAAAATACGGCCGGTCATTCGCCGCCCCTTATCCTCCCTTTACCGAGAAATGGCGCCCAAAAGCCTTTACTGGCTTGCATTTGGACGCATGCTGTCTTAGTTTTACATCATCATTATAACACAGTTATGAGCGATTACAAAGAATACCGCGAAGCACCCAACAGGCCGCAAGAAGATTACCGGAGACGTAGCGATAGTACCGGGCATGTATGGACGGGCATTTTCCTGCTCGTTGTAGGTGGCATAGCCCTGGCCCGCAGCATGGGTGTTCCCGTGCCCCGCTGGCTTTTTAGCTGGCAGATGCTGCTGATTGCCATTGGTCTTTTTATCGGAATCAAAAAAGGCTTTCGCGATGGGGGCTGGTTTGTACCCGTGCTTATTGGCGGCGCTTTTTTGCTCAATGAATTTGTGCTGGAAGGCCAGATCCGGCGGCATATCTGGCCCATTATCCTGATCATTATCGGTTTCCTGTTTCTGATCCGTGCCCGTGGTCGCAACTGGCAGGTCTGCCGTGAAGAGAAAAAAGGCGAACTGGGCAGTACGGGTGAAAGCTATCTGGAAGGCGACCGGGAATATACGGAAGATGATGTCGTGAAAAGCACCTGTATATTTAGTGGAGCCAAGAAGGTAATTCTGTCGAAACATTTCAAAGGTGGCGAACTCGTGAACATATTTGGTGGATGTGAAATAGACCTTACGCAGGCCGATATGACCAGCCCCGCCGTTGTGGATGTAACCGCCATTTTTGGTGGCGCCACCCTGGTAGTACCCTCCAACTGGGCCATCCGCTCCGAAGCCGTCACCATTTTTGGCGGCATCGGCGACAAAAGAAAAATAATGCCCAGCAACGAATCCCCCGCACGCACTCTGGTCATCAGAGGAACGATGGTTTTTGGGGGAATGGAGATAAAAAGCTATTGAGTTGATTTGGTGATTTGAGAATTTGGGTATTTGTTGGGTCGTTTAGTGAGGTTTTCGGAATAGTGGTATGGAGCAATATATGAGTATCCTGATAAGCCAAACAAATAATCAAATTCTCAAATAAACAAATAAACGAATCAACGATTCAACAACCAAACAACACCTCATCTTATGAACTGGTATCTCGCAAAACTGGTCTTTCGAATTGTTTGTGGTGATGGCGAACATACACCACAGTTCGACGAGCAACTACGCCTTGTAGGCGGTCGCAATAAAGAAGATGCATTTCGCAAAGCCTACGCCATCGCCCGGCAGGAAGAGGATAGCTTTTACAACCGCAAAGAGCAACTGGTGCGCTGGGAGTTTATCAATGTGAGTGAGCTCTACCAGTTGCGCGACCTGATTGATGGCGCCGAACTCTATTCCCGGATTGAGGAAAGGGAGAATGCCGACGCCTATATCCACACTATTCACCAAAAAGCCAAGAACCTGTTCTTTGGCCCCACGCACCAGCTATTGAAGCTGGCCTGATAGCAACATGTCTGAATCACCATTTGCCACACGCAGATTTCTCGTCATCTTCACCATCGGCTGGTTATTGCTGATGATGGATCATGCGCTGCTGCTCTATTGGTTCAACATGCCGCTTCGCGCCGCTATCGCCGATAGCCTCATCAGTAATCTGACCCTGCTGGCGTTTTGCCTGCTGATCATGAATACCATTCGCTATTATTTGCCAGGACGTGAACAGTTCCTGAACCTGATCATCATGTGCCTGGTGCTTACCGGCTTTTGGCTGGCCATCGACAGATGGCTGTTGGGCCTTGTGCTGGACCGGTTCTTCGACTATGAAAGCTTCCTGAACAAATCGCTGATCATCCGCTTTAGCATTGGCGTTTTGGTGGTAGGTATTGTGGCCATGCTGGCTATTAACTGGCATAGCTGGTTTGAACAAAAAGAAACGGAAAGCCGAAAAGCAGACGCGGAAAAACTGGCGCGCGATGCGGAACTCTATAAATTGCGGCAACAATTGCAGCCGCATTTTCTGTTCAACAGCCTCAACAGTATCAATGCCCTGATAGGTGTACGCCCGATGGAAGCCCGCAAGATGGTGCAGCAGTTGTCGGACTTTCTGCGTGGTACGCTCAAGAAAGAAGAAACGCAATGGGTGAACCTGCAGGAAGAATTGCAGTACCTGCAGCTTTATCTCGATATAGAAAAAGTGCGGTTTGGCAACCGCCTATCTACCCAGGTGAGCGTAGACGAAAACACCCTGGCCATGAAAATGCCCGCGCTGCTCTTGCAGCCTATTGTTGAAAACGCCATCAAGTTCGGACTCTATGATACCGTGGGTGAAACCGTTATTGAGGTAAAGACTTATCTCGACCAGCAGGACCTGATGGTAGAAGTGAGCAATCCCTTTGATCCTGAAACGGCTTCTCCCAAAAAAGGCACAGGGTTTGGACTGAAATCCGTACAAAGAAGGTTATACCTCCTTTTTACACGCGCCGATTTATTGAAGACCAGTACCCATGAGGAAACATTCATAACCCGGGTTCGCATACCCCAACCCCCACCCGTTGCAGAGAAAAAAGAAAAAACAGAATCCCCAAAAACAATCATTGATCATGACGAATAATCCTACAAAAGTCATTCTTATAGAAGATGAGCCTTTGGCCCGTGGCATTGTGAAAGAGTACCTGCAGGCGCATCCGGAACTGCAGATTGTGGCAGAATGTGGCGATGGCTTCGAGGGTGTGAAAGCCATACAGCAATGGCAACCCGACCTGATTTTTCTCGATATCCAGATGCCCAAGATCAACGGCTTTGAAATGCTGGAGCTAATTGAGCAGCCGCCCTCTGTAATATTCACCACGGCATTCGATGAATACGCCATCCGGGCTTTTGAAGCGCATGCGGTGGATTACCTGCTCAAACCCTTTAACCAGGAGCGATTTGATCGTGCCCTCACCAAATGGGCCGAGAGCCCGCGCATGCAACAGGAAACAGAAACCAAAGAGTTGCTGGAAACTGCCGCCCAATCACCCGTACAAAATAATCGTATCGTGGTAAAAAATGGCAGCAAGATCAAGATCATCCCCGTGCATGATGTATTCTACCTGGAAGCGGCGGATGATTATGTGAAGATTCATACGGCCGAAGGCTATTTCCTGAAGAATAAAACCATGGCTTATTTCGAACAGCTTCTCGACGGGCATCAGTTTGTGCGTGCCCATCGCTCTTATATCATCAATATCCAGCAAATCACACGCATAGATCCTTACGAAAAAGACAGCCATGTGGCCGTGCTAAGAACCGGAGCCAAGATACCCGTGAGCCGTGGGGGATATGGGAAGCTGAAGCAAGTACTTGGATTGTGAGGAACGTGAATCGTGAGGCGTGAATCGTGAGGCGGATGAATTACCAGGCGAAGTTTAGAGTCTAATTATTTAAAGTTGAATTAGCGATCTCTAGTTTTTGTTACATCCCCAACATTAAACCCTATCCATAAAACATTGCCCACGTCTCCCAAAACTCACGCCTCACGATTCACGCCTCACGATTCACGCCTCACGATTCACGTTCCTCACTGCCCCATCCACATCGCTCCTCCCACCGAATCTTTCCGGCTTCCTGTTACCGACGACAACACATTCACTTCTTCGCGCCAGCGCAGAATACCTATCAGCGCCATGATCAGGGCTTCTTTGTATTGAACAAGGCTTTTGTCGGGAATCACGATTTCTGTTTGCTGTGCACGCAATAACGCATCCAGCCGGGCTATCAGAAAATCGTTAAAGGCGCCGCCGCCTGTCACCAATAATTTCTGTTCGGATTGAATGCCTGCCTGCTCACGCAATTTTGTAATCGAACTTCTTACCTGCATAGCGATATGCTCTACACAACAACGGAGTTGATCTTCAACAGAATAACCGGAAGATTGAAGCAATGGATATACCACATCGGTACCCCATTCATTGCCCAGTGATTTAGGCCAGGGCTTTTCATAATAATCCAGCGCATTCAGTTTCTCTACTAAATCGTTCCTCAATTGCCCGCCGGCGGCCAGTATTCCACCTGCATCATATTCCTGTCCCTTTTCCGCGGCCAGCATATTGAGCACGCGATTGGCCGGGCAAATATCGAAGGCAATATAGGGATTGCGATTGGCGGAAATATTGGCGATTCCACCGAGGTTCAGAAAATAATCATAGCCCTCCCACAGCAATCTTTCTCCAATGGGCACAATAGGCGCACCCTGCCCGCCCAGGGCCAGGTCCATCGCACGCAGATCCGATACCACCGGCAAACCCGTTTCTGCAGCTATGGCAGCGCCATCTCCCAACTGAGCGGTCATTCCCCTGCCGGGCAAATGGAAACTGGTATGGCCGTGGGACGCTATCAGCGCAACTTTATAGGAAAGATGATGGGCAGCAATAAAACGATTGACTTCCTTGCCCAGGTAGTGACCATATTCCGAATGCAATAGCTGGTAATCGAGGGCCGACAACTCTGTGGCCTTGCGCAAACGCTCCACCCATTCAGGCGGATACGCATAGCAGTCCGCCGCTTCTATACTGTACGACCATTGCCCGCCATTTTCATGAAATTCCGCAAATACGATATCCAGTCCGTCGAGTGAACTCCCGCTCATTAAACCTATAGCGCGATAAACCATGCCATTGAATTTGTTTAGATTTGCCAAAATTAGTCCATTCTCTATTAGGGCTCCAACAAAACCGCTGCACATGATTATCAACCTTAGCGAACAACATAGCCTGGTTAGCAACTGGGTAAGCGAATTGCGGGATGTGGAAATTCAAACAGACCGGCTTCGATTCCGGCGCAACCTTGAGCGCATTGGAGAAGTAGCGGCCTATGAGATCAGCAAAGTGCTGCCCTTTACCGAGAAGGAAGTGCAGACACCCCTGGGCACAGCTGTTAGCAAAGTATTGAGTGAGAAGCCGGTGCTGGCCACCATCCTACGTGCGGGACTACCGCTGCACCAGGGCCTGCTCAACTTTTTCGATAAGGCGGACAATGCGTTTATTTCCGCCTATCGCAAGCACCGCAAGGATGGCAGTTTCGAAATCAGCCTTGATTATATTTCCTGCCCCGAATTGGAGAACCGTACCATTATCATCAGCGATCCCATGCTGGCTACCGGATCTTCTTTAGTAAAAACCATTCACTTTTTGCGGGAAGAAGGCCGGCCCCGCGAAATTCATATCGTGGCAGCCATCGCCTGTACAGTGGGTATTGAATATGTGAAAAGGGAGGAGCCATCCGTTACCATTTGGTGCGGTGATATTGATGATGAATTGACAGCCAAGGGCTATATTGTGCCCGGATTGGGCGATGCGGGCGATTTGGCCTATGGCGTGAAAGTGCAAATGTGAGTACAAACTCCTGTTAAATCATTTTCTTCCCCCTCTCCTACGCAGCAGAACAGGTCTTTTGCGGGTCTTGATTTTGTTGTATATTACAATTTCGTTTTGCGGTCCCCCATGGGCAATTTGACGGGTAGCTGCAACGTTTTAGGTCGGTACCGGGTCAATCCCCTCACTACCAACCAGCGAAAAACTCAATTGCTGAGATGAAACGACTTATTATAACCCTGACTGTCTGCGCTTTTGTGGGAATACCGGCTTTTGCACAGGATCCTAATTTCTCTCAATTTTTTGCTTCTCCCATGACGATGAACCCGGCAATGACCGGCAAGTTCGACGGGGTCTATCGCTTCGCAGCCAACTATCGCAATCAATGGCCTACTATCAATAATGCCTATACCACCATGACCGCCTCTTTCGATATGGGCATCATGAAGAATAGGATACCTGAATTTGATCAGTTTGGTGTGGGTTTGATGGCCTATAGCGATAAAGCCGGCAACGGAGCGCTTAACAGTACCTATTACGCCTTGTCGGTTGCTTATCACAAAGCGCTGGACGAAAACGGTTATCACCAGATTGGCGCGGGATTTCAGGGCACTTATATGAATAAGCGTCTCAACACCACCAAGCTTACTTTTCAGGATCAGCTCACACCCATGGGCTTTACGGGCGTAACACAGGAAAGTTTTTCGAGCAGCCAGGTAAACCTGAATTATTTTGATGTCAACGCCGGCATCATCTACAATGGTTCCACCAATGGTTACAATAATTTCTATTTTGGCGCCTCCATGTACCATATCAACCGGCCCAAGGAGAGTTTTCAGGAAGGAAGTTTCCTGCTCAACTCGCGGGTAACCCTGCAGGGTGGAGCCCGCATTCCGGTTGGCACATATAATTCCGTACACGTGGCCGCCAACCACAGCATGCAGGCTCAGGCCCGCAACACCATGCTCGGTGGCGCTTTCAGCCTGAATGTGAACAACGACGAAGAAAATCCTACCAACTTTTATCTAGGCACCTGGTACCGCTTTGGCGATGCCCTGATACCTTATGTAGGTCTTGAATTCGGCGAATGGCATTTCGGTGCATCGTACGATGTAAATACATCTGCCCTCAAAGCCGCCTCCAACTCCCGCGGAGGCGTGGAAATTTCCCTGATCTATATCCGCAAATACACGGATCCGAATATGAAGAAGTTGAATTGCCCGAAATTTTGAGAACGTATTACGTAGTACGTTTTACGTAGTACGTTTTTTGTTGGGGGTAGAAGTTTAGAGTTTAGGATTTAAGGTTTAAAGTGTGATTCTTAATGGGCATTTGGTTTGGAAATATTCCTAAACATCACACCTTAAACTTTAAACCCTAAACCTTAAACCGCGAAAAACGTACTACGTAATACGTAAAACGTAAAACGTACTCAATACTTCACATTATCCTTCACCACATCCTCCGTATCCCCCACCGCATCAAAGGCCAGCTCCATTTTATGCCGGTCGAATTCTTTTTCGTTATTTGATATCCATATCGTGGCAACGCCATTGCCTATGAAATTGGTGATGGCGCGGGCTTCAGACATGAAGCGATCCACTCCCAACAACAAGGTGAGTCCTTCAATGGGTATTACCTTTACGGCTGATAATGTTGTAGCCAGCACCGCAAAGCCGCTACCTGTTACGCCCGCGGCGCCCTTTGATGTGAGCATAAGGATGCCCACGATGGTGGCGATCTGTACCCAGCTCAGGTCCACGTTGTACACCTGGGCCAGGAAAATCATGCTCATGCTCAGGTAAATGGTGGTGCCATCGAGGTTGAAGGAATAACCGGTTGGTACAACCAGCCCCACGGTGGATTTGCTGCAGCCCATCTTTTCCAGCTTTTCCATCAGGGTGGGCAGAGCGGCTTCAGAAGAAGAAGTGCCCAATACCACCAGCAACTCCTCCCGGATATAACGCAGAAATCGCATTATCCGCACTTTGTACATGCGAAGAATAAACCACAGTACCCCAAAGATGAACAGGGCCATGGTTACATATACCGTAATCATCAGCTTACCCAGGGGCAGCAGGGTTTCTATACCATATTTACCAATGGTGTAGGCCATGCCTCCGAGCGCACCTATTGGCGCCAACAACATCACCCTATGCAGCCCCTTGAATACATAACGGGATATCCAGGCGAGGCGGTCGATGATGGGTTGGCGGCGGGCATAAAAACTCAGGCCAATTCCAGAAGCGATCGCGAACAGAAGAACGATGAGCGTACTGTTGTCGCGCAAAAACTTTAACCAGCTAAACGTATCCTTTCGCGTATAGGCCGATATATCGCCTCCCTGCACCATACTAATATCAACACCCGAACCCGGTTGCACTACCAGCGCCACTACCACGCCAATCAGTAATGCGAGCGTAGTCACCACTTCAAAATACAGCAAGGCCTTGGCACCCACCCTCCCCACTTTTTTCAGATTGCCCATACTCACAATTCCCAGCGTGATGGTGAGAAAGATGATGGGGTTAATGAAAATCTTCACCAGGCTGATAAAAGCCCCGCCCAGGGCCTCACTCAGCGTATTGCCTATTTTCAGAATCTGGCCCATAAAGCGAAACTCGATGGGCTTATCCATGATCTTCAGTAAAGCGATCTGCGGAAAATAGTGCCCGATCAAAATACCAACCGTTATGGCCAGCAATACCCAGAATGTGAGGTTGCGGAATAAGTGACGTAACATGGAGCAATATAAGTTATAAGTTGTAAGTTTTAAGTTGTAGGTTCTTTTGAAGGTTTAAAGTTGAGGGTTTAAGGTTTAAGGTTGAGAACTGATTTGAAAAAAATCTGCGTTGATCTGCGGAAAAATCTGCGAAAATCTGCGGGAAATGCTTCCGGATTCACAGCATCTTCAAAGTGCAGGAGCGATTTCCCGCAGATTTTCGCAGATTTTATACGCAGATTTTCGCAGATGAATTGATTATAGTAATAACTGTCAACTTTTTTAAGTCCAAAAGATGTTTAGGGTATTTAAAAAATGGAATTTAGTTTGAAAATAATCCCGTCCCATTAAACATTAAACCTTAAACCCTAAACTCTAAACCCCATTAAACCCTAAACTCTCAACAATATCCCGCCAATAGAAATATTTCGGTAATTTGCCCACTTCCTGATAAATTTAAACCTTATCTCATCAAAGCTTCCCGGCCAGGGGCCGGTGTGACCGCTAAAATTAAAGTATTGCTCAAAGAAATTGTCATTGCCATTCAGGCCTGGGGCGAAGCGCACCGATTCATTCTGCAACATCGATTGTGGAAATGGGTGCTGATACCCGGGTTGCTTTACACCATACTTTTCATTTCCGGTATTTATTTTTTTGGCAGATCAGCTACCGATGTGGTGGAATATATCACGCATATATTGCACCTAAGCGACTGGAGCCAGCAGTTTCAAAATAGCCTGCTTGGTTTCCTTTTCACCTTCGCCGGTATCATTTTCTGGCTCACCCTCCTGCTATTCTATTTCTCCTTTCTGAAATATATCTGCCTTATCATTGGCGCGCCCTTATTCGCATACCTGAGCGGACGAACGGAAGCCATTATTGAAAACAAGACGGAAACGCCGGGCTGGAGCGCCATTCGAAAAGAGGCGGCACGCGGCATTAAACTGGCCCTGCGCAATTGTGGCTGGCAAACGGTGTATCTCGTGGCTTTACTCCTGCTTTCCCTTATACCAGTGATAGGTTGGATTACACCTCTGATTGTGTTGTTTATGGAATGCTATTATTACGGATTCAGCATGGTGGATTATGGACTCGCGCGCAAGGGTGAGAGCATGGGACAAAGCACCCATTTTATCGGTCGGCACAAAGGGCTCGCCATGGGCAATGGCATACTATTCTATCTCATGCACCTGGCAATTCCCTTCGCGCCGGCCTATGCCATTGTTGCCGGCACCCTCACCGCGCATAAAGTAAAATCCTGATCATGGCAGAGGCAAAAGTTTACCTGATACCCCTGCCCCTGCACGAAGAAGGGTTAGAAGCCATACCGCACTATATTCTGGATGCCGTAAAAGCCTGTACGGTTTTTTTTGTGGAGAATGAAAGAACCGCCCGTCGATTCCTGAAAAAAATCTGGCGCGAATTGCCAGTGGACGAACTTCGCTGGTATGCCATCCATAAAGTGGAGGACCAGGTGATATCCCAATTCAAGCAGGAACTGTCGAAGGGAGCCGTTGTCGGCATACTGAGCGAAGCGGGTTGCCCCGGTATTGCCGATCCCGGACAATTGCTGGTGGCCGAAGCCCAACGCCTGCAGATTCCGGTACATCCCCTGGTAGGACCCAGCTCTCTTCTGTTGGCCTTAATGGGAAGTGGGTTAAACGGACAACGTTTTCAGTTTCATGGTTACCTGCCCATTGACACAGCGACCCGGCAGAAAGCTATCCAGGAAATGGAAAATTATTCGCGGCGCCAGCAGTGTACGCAACTCTTTATTGAAACGCCCTATCGTAATCAGCAGATGCTGGAAGCCCTGCTTCGCAACCTGCATCCCGGCACCCGGCTCTGCCTGGCGGTAAACCTAACTGGTCCGGATGAATGGATTCGAACCCAAACCGTTGCGGAATGGAAGAAACATCTCCCGGAATTTCATAAACAACCGGCGATTTTCCTGTTTTTGGCGAGTTAAAAATTATTGCTGGTTGAAGCGGAATATGGCCTTATACCCACAAGGGCTTAATTTATTTAAACATTGTGGCCTATGAATGGTTTCGAGAGCCTAAGGCAGGTATGGCCTAAGGTCGATGGGTTTAAATGAAAACCTTGCCAGTGCCTGCATTTTTAACGCAAAGAGCGCAACGAAGTCGCAAAGAGCGCAACGAAATTCATCAAAATTGATTTGTTTGCAAAAGCAGATCAGTTCATTTCTTTAATAGTATCGTCGCGAACTTTGCGACTTCTTTGCGTTCGTCGCGGTAAATAATTCCTGCAGTAAAGTCATTCCTGAAAAATAGAAACGGACCCGGTATAGCCATAGAATGGGTCTCTGCCCATTCAACGATTCACATCTTCCATTGCCACAATGCTGTCCACAACATAACGGCTATTGCCCCGCCAGGGCAGCACCCCATTGTATTCCCGATAGTGCAGATCAAAGCGCTTGCCACTGTTGCGGGAAAGCACATCAAATACTTCTTTGGATTCAATGGAGAACTCAAACTCATTCGACTGAATGGCTCCAGCCGTGCGGCTGCGAAATCCTTCCTGTATCAGTTTTCCCTCGTAAGTCTTAAAAACCTGTCCCTTGCGCACCGCAAAATTCAGGTAACCCGATTTCACACCGTCGGCAAACACATAATAGTATTTCCAATAGATAAATCCGGCCAACAAAAGGATGAAAATGATTACAAACGTTCGGAGAATTTTCCGAAGGGAGCTCTTTCCGGCGCGGCCGGGCTGGTTGCTGGACATAGTCAGAATTTTATAACAAAAAATTTGTGTAGTAAACGCAATTATTATTATACATTTGTCATCCAAATTAAGAAAGCCTAACAAGGTGAGCAACATATTGACACATACAAAACAGTTTGCCTTCCATGCACCCAACACAACGGGTGTATATGCCGTAGGTTTTGACCTGTTTACCTTTTCGCGCCCCCGACGCCGCCCTGAATGCTGACAGGACGAACCCCTCACCACGGTCCCTGTCAGTGAACTTCTTCCGGCAAAACTTTAAGGACTGGTAATCCGCATACTTTACAATCTTTCACAAAGTGGACAATCAAGGAATCATCGTACGGGTTGCGACCCAGGATGATAAAAAATATTCAACCATCATCACCGATGAGATGGAAGCTTCGGCCCGTGCCCGGGGTACCGGTATAGCCAAACGTTCGCCCGAATACGTGGAAACCAAAATGGACGAGGGCAAAGCGGTAATTGCCGTGACCAAAGACGGCGAATGGATAGGTTTTTGTTATATTGAAACCTGGAGCCATGGCGAATATGTAGCCAATTCGGGACTGATAGTGGCCCCGGCCTACCGCAAAAGCGGGGTGGCCAAAGCCATTAAACAAAAGATTTTCAACCTTTCGCGCCAGAAATATCCCGAAGCCAAGATCTTTGGACTCACCACCGGGCTCGCCGTTATGAAGATCAATTCCGATCTGGGCTATGAGCCGGTTACCTATTCCGAACTGACCCAGGACGAAGCCTTCTGGGCGGGTTGCAAAAGCTGTGTGAATTACGATATCCTGATGGGCAAGGACCGCAAGAACTGTATGTGCACGGCCATGCTCTTCGATCCCAAAGATCATTATCCCCCGGAGGAGACCCGAAAATATTTCCGGGAAAACGCGAAAGGATTCGAGCGCTTGCTCCGCTTCAAGCAATGGAAATTGCTCCGTCCCTTTATGAAAAAAGATACGAACAAGGGACAGGGCAATGGCGCCGGAAAGCCTAAATCACTATTGTATCATTTATTTCACTTATAAACTATTCAAACTGCGATGGCAAAAAAAGTAGTACTGGGATTTAGTGGTGGACTGGATACTTCCTTTTGCGTCAAATATCTGACGGATGACCTGGGATATGAAGTGCACAGCATTATCGTAAACACAGGTGGCTTCAGCGCCGAAGAATTGAGACAGATTGAAGCGCATGCCCTGAGCCTTGGTGTGAAATCGCACAAAGCGGTGGATGCGGTAAAGAGTTATTACGAAAGCATTATCCGCTACCTGATATACGGCAATGTTTTAAAAAACAATACTTACCCCCTTTCCGTTTCAGCCGAGCGCCTGAGCCAGGCCCTGCATATTGCCGATCACGCGATTGAATTGAACGCCGATGCGGTGGCCCATGGCAGCACTGGCGCCGGAAACGACCAGGTTCGCTTCGACATGATCTTTCATATCATGATTCCCGGTGTGGAAATCATCACACCGATTCGCGATCTGAAGCTGAGCCGGGAAGCCGAAATTGAATACCTGAAGGGCAAAAAAGTGGCAATGAACTTTGAGAAAGCCGCTTATTCCATCAACAAGGGACTATGGGGTACTAGCGTGGGTGGCCGCGAAACCCTTTCCTCCAAAGGATGGTTGCCCGAAGAAGCCTGGCCCACTCCCGTGAGCAAAACCGAAAGCGAAGAAGTGGTACTCCATTTTGAGAAAGGGGAACTGCGAAAAATAAACGGGCAGGCTTATGCTCACCCCGTGGAAGCTATACAGGCACTGCAGGCCATAGCGGCACCTTATGGTATTGGCCGCGACATCCATGTGGGCGATACCATCATCGGCATCAAGGGCCGGGTGGGCTTTGAAGCTGCCGCACCCATGGTGATTATTAAGGCACACCACACCCTGGAAAAACATGTGCTCACCAAATGGCAGCTCAACTGGAAAGACCAACTGGCCCAGTTCTATGGCAACTGGCTGCACGAGGGTCAGATACTGGATCCGGTAATGCGCGATATGGAGGCTTTCATCGAATCCACCCAACGCAATGTAACGGGCGATGTATTCGTACAACTAATGCCCTACCGTTTCCAGGTAACGGGTATTGAAAGCCCCTTCGACCTGATGAACAGCAAATTTGGCAAATACGGAGAAATGAATACCGGTTTCACCGGCGAAGACGTAAAAGGATTCAGCCGCATTTTCGGCAACCAAACGATGATGTATCATTTGGTGAAAACGGAAGGGGGAAGAGTTTAAGGTTGAGGGTTTAAAGTTTAGAGTTGAAAGTTTAAGGTTTAAAGTTGGATGTTCGAGGATTCTATATAATCTGCATTTAATACTTAAATATTCTGACCTTTAAACACTGAACTTTAAACACTAAACTTTAAACGCTAAACCTTAAACATTAAACCTTAAACCCTAAACAGTTCAACAGTTCAACAATTCAACAATTCAACAATTCAACAACACAATGGTTTCTGTCGGAATAATAGGAGGAGCAGGCTATACCGGTGGTGAATTGATTCGCTTACTGATCCACCACCCTCATGTGTCGATCCGTTTTATTCATAGCCGCAGCAATGCCGGCAAGCCGGTGTATGCGGTACACCAGGACCTGCAGGGCGATACCGACCTGGTATTTTCCGATGAGTTGCAGAATGATATTGATGTACTTTTTCTCTGCCTGGGCCATGGCGAATCCAGGAAATTTCTGGAGGCGAACTCAATCCCTGAAAAAGTGGTGGTGATTGATCTTGCCAATGATTTTCGCCTCAAAGCGCAATCAAAACTGGGCGGTCGTGAATTTGTATATGGGCTGCCTGAACTGCAGCGCGAAGCCATCCGAAAGGCGCGCAATATCGCCAACCCGGGATGTTTCGCTACCGCCATTCAACTGGGTTTATTGCCCCTGGCAAAAGCGGGTCTGCTCGATGAAGTGTACACTACGGGCATCACAGGCAGCACGGGCGCAGGCCAGGCCCTTTCCGCCACTTCGCATTTCAGTTGGAGAGCCAACAATATTCAGGCTTATAAAACCCTAACGCATCAGCACCTTGGCGAAATAGGAGAATCACTCTTGTCGTTGCAGACAACACCCTCGATCGAGCTCAGCTTTGTACCCTGGCGAGGCGATTTTACCCGCGGTATCTTTATCAGTTCCACGGTTCATTGCGAATGGAGCCTCGAAGAATTGTATGTGCTGTATCAGGACTTTTATAAAGGCCAACGCTTTACGCATATCAGCCGCCAACCCATTTACCTGAAGCAGGTAGTGAATACCAATAAAGCTATCATTCAATTGGAAAAAGCAGGCAGCAAGCTCGTTGTTCACTCCGCCATCGACAATCTCCTCAAAGGAGCCAGCGGGCAAGCGGTGCAGAATATGAATTTTGTATGCGGCCTGGCGGAGGAAGAGGGGTTGAGGTTGAAAGCTAATGGGTTTTGATTACGTAGTACGTAATACGTATTACGTATTACGTTATTAAGTTCATGGGCGGCTGAAATGACTTTGAATACGTATTACGTAGTACGTAATACGTAATACCTAATTAAGTTCTTTGGGGTTGAATAGGATTAGTTTTATTTTTGCTTTCTGCGCTTCTTAAATCTAAAATCTGAATTATGCAAGATTTTAAGAAGTTGCGGGTATGGGAAAATGCGCACCAACTTGTCATTGCTATTTACTGCGAAACCAGGACATTTCCCCGTGAGGAACAGTTTGGAATTACAGCTCAAATCCGCCGGTCAGCATCTGCGATAGCTGCAAATATCGCTGAGGGTTGCGGGAAAAATGGTGGCTCTGAATTTGCACGCTATCTGAATATCGCTTTGGGGTCGGCAAATGAAACAGAATATTTCCTGATACTTTCCAAGGACCTTGGCTATTTAGGCAAAGAGAAGGCTAACCCATACCTCGATAATATTAATGAAATCAAAGCCATGCTAATTCGTCTCATCAACCGGGTGCGAAACCAGGCTGATCAATGAAAAACGATGCGTGCCTAAAGAAACCAACAATCTACCAATAACAAATACCCACAAAACGTATAACGTATAACGTAATACGTACAACGCAAAACTTAGCACAATGCAGCTCTTCGATGTTTACCCCCTCCAGCCCCTTACAATTGTTAAAGCCAAAGGCTCTTATGTGTGGGACGATAAAGGCGAACAGTACCTCGACCTTTATGGCGGCCATGCCGTTATCAGTATCGGGCATACCCATCCCCATTGGGTAAAGCGAATTGAGGAGCAATTGCAAAAGATTGCTTTCTATTCCAACTCCATTCAGATTCCCCTGCAAACCGAGTTGGCGAAGAAGCTGGGAAAAATATCCGGCAAGGAAGATTACCAGCTCTTCCTCTGCAACAGTGGCGCGGAAGCCAATGAAAATGCCCTGAAGCTCGCTTCCTTTCATACCGGAAGAAAGAAAATTGTGGCTTTCAGCAAATCATTTCACGGGCGTACCTCCCTGGCTGTAGCCGTTACGGACAATAAAAACTACGTAGCGCCGGTTAATGAAACGGATAATGTAATCTTTCTCCCCTTTAATGATGCGGATGCCCTGCAGGAATGTTTTGACATCCACGGAAAGGAAATTGCAGCGGTGATTATTGAAGGCATACAGGGCGTGGGCGGCATTAATGTTGCCGACGACAACTTCCTTCGCCTGATCCGCTCACTCTGCGATCAGCATGGTGCCGTGTATATCGCCGATAGCGTGCAATGTGGCTATGGCCGCTCCGGCAAGTTTTTCTGTCATGATTTTGCGGGTGTAAATGCCGATATCTACAGCATGGCCAAAGGCATGGGCAACGGATTCCCGGTAGCGGGCATCATCATTGCGCCGCATATACGGCCCAAACATTTCCAATTGGGTACCACATTTGGCGGCAACCACCTGGCCTGTGCTGCGGCTCTTGCCGTTCTGGAGATTATTGAAGAAGAGAAACTCATGGGCAATGCCGTGATGGTAGGTAAATACCTGCGCGATGCGCTGGAAGAAATTCCGCAACTGGAAAATGTTCGTGGCCGTGGCCTGATGATTGGCTTCGATGTGCCGGAAGAATTGAAGGAGCTCCGTAAGAACCTGCTCTTCAATCAGAAAATATTTACCGGCGAAGCCAAACCCAATGTGGTACGCCTGCTGCCATCACTGGCCCTGAAGAAAAGAGACGCGGTGGATTTTGTGGATGCATTGAAAGAGGAAATTGCGGCGATCATGGGCGTGCCAGCCGAAACAAATTGATTACCCCGCTCAAAAGAACCAATCACAGAGAAAATGAAGCAATTTATTTCCGTGGATGATGTGCCCGACATCGACCAGCTTATTCAGAAAGCCAGGCATTATAAAGCCGATCCTTATAAAGATCAAATGTTGGGTAACCGCAAACGTATCGGCTGCCTCTTTCTGAATCCGAGCATGCGCACCCGCTTAAGTACACAGGTGGCTGCATCGAACCTGGGCATGGAGTCCATCATTTTTAATGTGGGCAGCGAGGGCTGGGCACTGGAGTTTGAGGAAGAAGCCATTATGAGCGGAAATACCGTAGAGCACGTGAAAGACGCGGCCCCCATTTTTGGCAAGTACTTCGATATACTGGCCATCCGCACTTTCCCTTCTTTGAAAAACAGGGAGGATGATTATAGCGAACTTTATATCAAACAATTTATCAAATACGCCGGCATACCGGTGCTCAGTCTCGAAAGCGCCACCCTGCATCCCCTGCAGAGCCTTACCGACCTGATCACCATCACCGAGAACTTTGATTTCGAAAAAGAAAAGCGCCGTCCCAAAATTGTGCTGAGCTGGGCGCCGCATGTAAAGCCATTACCACAGTGTGTGGCCAACAGCTTTGCGCAATGGGTGAATGCCTGGGGTAAGGCTGATTTTGTGATCACGCATCCGGAAGACTACGAACTCGATAAGAAATTTACGGGAAACGCTTCGATCACGCATAACCAGGACGAAGCGTTGAAAGACGCTGATTTTGTGTATGTGAAAAACTGGAGTACTTACGAGGACTATGGCCGTATTTATTCCAACGATCCGGAATGGATGCTGACCCAGGAGAAACTGCGTGCCACGCGCCAGGCACGCGTAATGCATTGCCTGCCCGTGCGGCGCAATGTGGAGCTGAGCGATGAAGTGCTGGATGGTCCCAATAGCCTGGTAACCCAGGAAGCGGGGAACCGCGTTTGGGCGGCGCAGGCCGTGCTCAGTGAAATGCTACGACAGAATGGATAAGCTATATATCATCAAGATCGGGGGCAATATCATCGACGATGAAACCCGCCTGCAAAAATTCCTGATTGATTTTTCCAATATTCCGGAAAAAAAGATTTTGGTACATGGCGGCGGCAAGCTGGCTACCCGCATGGCCGAACAGATGGGGATCCAACAGCAATTAGTGGATGGTCGCCGTATTACTGATGAAGCCACACTCCGGATCGTAACCATGGTATATGCCGGCTACATCAACAAGAATATCGTGGCCAGGTTGCAGGCCAACAACTGCAATGCCATGGGACTCTGCGGTGCCGATGGAGACGCCATCCTGGCCCATAAACGAAAGCATCCGGTGATCGACTATGGTTTTGTAGGAGATGTGGACGCCATCAACACACAACTGATTCATACACTGCTGGAGGCGAATATTTCCCTGGTATTTGCACCCATCACACACGACCAGCAGGGATTGCTGCTCAATACGAACGCCGATACCATTGCGCAGGAGTTGGCCCGTTCGCTTTGCGGCGACTATGCCGTTTCACTGATCTATTCCTTTGAAAAAAGTGGTGTATTGTTGGATGCCGAAGACGACAACACCGTGATACCCGTACTCAATGCCGGATACTACCGGGAGTTGAAAGCCCGGCAAAAGATATTTGCCGGTATGCTGCCCAAGCTCGATAATGCTTTCAATGCGATTCAAAGCGGCGTGAGCCAGGTAATCATTGGCCGGGCAGAAGAATTGCCGGCCCTGCTCAACGGTAGCAGCGGCACAAGAATTCAACATGACTGATCGGATAAAAATATTACAGCAGGAAGCGATCGAACTGTTGCGCGCATTGATTGCGACGCCTTCCTTTAGCCGCGAAGAATCGGATACCGCCGCGCTGATCGGAAAATTTCTGGCTGAGCGCCAAGTGGCGGCCAGTCGCGTGGGTAATAATATCCTGGCGTTGAGCAAGCACTTCGATAAAAACAAGCCCACCCTGCTGCTCAATTCGCACCACGATACGGTGCGGCCCAATCCGCAGTACAGCCGCGATCCCTTTCAGGCGAGTATAGAAGATGGAAAACTTTATGGCCTTGGCAGCAATGATGCCGGTGGTTGCCTGGTATCGCTAATCGCCAGTTTCCTATATTACTATGATCGCGCCGACCTGCCCTATAACCTGGCGCTTGCCGCCACGGCGGAGGAAGAAATTTCAGGAACAGGGGGCATTGAAATGGCGCTTACTCATTTGCCCGCCATAGATGCTGCGATTGTGGGTGAACCTACTCTGATGCAGATGGCGGTAGCCGAACGGGGATTGATGGTGCTCGATTGTATCAGCTATGGCAAAGCCGGACATGCTGCCCGCAACGAAGGGGAGAACGCGCTTTACAAGGCCCTGAAAGATATAGCCTGGTTTCAGGAATACCAGTTTCCCAGGGTATCGGACCTACTGGGCCCTTGCCGCATGAGCGTTACCGTTATTGAAACAGAAAACAAAGCGCATAATGTGGTGCCTGCCCAATGTAAATTTGTAGTGGATACGCGCATCAATGAATGTTACCAGTTTGAGGAAGTGCTTGAAACCATCCGGCAACATGTGCAATGCGAAGTGAAACCGCGCAGCATGCGAATGCGCTCCACCGGTATTGCCCTCGATCATCCCCTGGTGAAAGCGGGACTTTCCCTGCAAAGAACTTATTATGGTTCGCCCACCACCTCCGACAAAGCCCTGATGCCCTTCCCGGCATTGAAGATGGGCCCCGGCGACTCCGCCCGCAGCCATACAGCCGATGAATATATTTTTGTGAATGAAATCGAAGAGGGAATAGCCCTCTATATCCAGTTACTGAATCAACTTTTCACACGTATAACGTAATACGTAAAACGTACAACGCCTCATGAAACTTTGGCAAAAAGACAAACAATCCCTGCAGGAGGTAGAAAAATTTACCGTTGGCAAAGACCGGGAAATGGATCTCTATCTCGCTGGCTTTGATGTGTTGGGTTCGCTGGCGCATGTGCAAATGCTGCAATCCGTTGGGCTGCTAACAGCAACCGAGATGGAGCAATTGCAAGTAGCGTTACGCGGCATTTACCAACGCATTGAAAAGGGCGAATTTGTGTTGGAGCCGGAAGTGGAAGATATTCATTCGCAGGTAGAGCTGGAACTTACGAGGCAATTGGGCGATACCGGAAAAAAAATTCATAGCGCAAGAAGCCGTAACGACCAGGTGCTGGTTGACATTAAATTATTCCTTCGTGCAGAATTGCAGCAAACAGTGGAGGCCGTGATTCCCTTTTTTGAATTGCTTCAATCGCAAAGCGAAAAATATCGCCATCATCTGCTGCCGGGTTATACCCACCTGCAACTGGCCATGCCTTCCTCCTTTGGCCTTTGGTTTGGCGCCTATGCGGAAAGCCTGACGGATGACCTGATTACACTGCATGCCGCTTACGACATCGTAAATCAAAACCCGCTGGGCTCGGCCGCCGGTTATGGTTCTTCCTTCCCGATTAATCGGAAGATGACTACCGAACTGCTGGGCTTTGCTGGTTTAAACTACAATGTAGTGTATGCACAGATGGGAAGGGGTAAGGCGGAAAGAGTGGTGGCCCAGGCATTAGCGAATATCGCCGATACGCTTGCAAGGTTGAGTATGGATGCCTGTCTTTACCTGAATCAGAATTTTGATTTTGTCAGTTTTCCGGCGGAGCTCACCACAGGAAGCAGTATCATGCCCCATAAAAAAAATCCGGATGTGTTTGAACTGATCCGTGCGCATTGCAACCGCATCAAAGCCCTGCCGAATGAGATTATGCTCATGACCAGCAACCTGCCCTCCGGTTACCACCGCGATCTGCAATTACTGAAAGAACATTTGTTCCCAGCCTTCACCGACCTGCGCAATTGCCTGCAAATGGCAGGATTAATGCTGGCCAATATCAGTGTGAAGGAGAACCTGCTGCAAGACGAAAAATACAAGTTCCTGTTTAGTGTGGAAGAAGTGAACAAACTCGTACTGCAAGGCATCCCCTTCCGCGATGCCTATAAGCAGGTGGGCCTGGCTATTGAAGCCGGCAAGTTTACTTATAGTACAGATCTACAACATACCCACGAAGGTTCCATCGGCAATCTGTGCACCGCAGAAGTGAAGGAGAAAATGGAAAGAGTATTGAAGCAGTTTCCGTTTGAGAATACGGCAGCGGCAGAAACAAAGCTGCTAGGCCGGAAAATTTGAGAATTTGGAAACCTGCCTGCCGGCAGGTAGGTTCGGTTATTTGGTTATTTGTCAGGCGACTAAAATTGAAACTGGCTAGGCCTTTATTGGTCTTCACATACAAATGCCATTGTAACCAGGCATCAAACTTCAAACCCTGTCACGTTCGTCCTATATAAAGTTGACAGTAAATATCATAATCCATTCATCTGCGAATATCTGCGGAAAAATCTGCGAAAATCTGCGGGAAATTCTTCAGCTCTTTAAACAGCCTCAGAGTTCAAGAAGGTTTTCCCGCAGATTTTCGCAGATTTTTCCGCAGATTGGCGCTGATTTTTTTTCTCAAATTGGTTCTAAACTTTAAACCATAAACCTTAAACCCCAACCAAATTCCCAAATCCTCAAATAACCGAATTCCCTATCTCACTCCAGCCCATACTTATCCACCAGGTACAACAAAATCGCCATATTCACGGCACCCAGTTCCAGCTCGCGTTTATTCACCGCTTCAAAAGTGTCGTTGCGGGCATGGTGCAGATCGAAATAACGTTGTGAGTCGGGTGAAAGACCTGCTACAGGAGTACCAAATGTTCGGTTAAGCGGGCCGATATCGGCGCCGCCACCGCCCCGCACCAGTTCGCTGGCGCCATAGGGGGCGAGAATGGATTGCCAATTACGAACCCTTTCCCATTGCTGATCCGATACCGTGAAACCAAATCCACGGGGAGTGAATCCACCCGCGTCGCTCTCCAACGCAAACACGTGTTTTTCCTTTTTGGCCTTTGCTTCTTCCGCGTATTTGGTGCCGCCACGCAGCCCGTTTTCTTCGTTAGCGAACAGTACAAAACGAATGGTATGGCGGGGTTTAAATCCAACGGCTTTAAAGGCTCGTAATATTTCAATTGTTTGTACACAGCCTGCGCCATCATCATGAGCGCCTTCACAATTGTCCCAACTATCAAGGTGCCCGCCCACGGTAATAATGCGATCCGGATACTCGGTACCCGTAAGTTCAGCAATCACATTGTGGCCAACGGTATCGGGTCGGAAATAACCGAATGTTTTTAACGACAGCTTTATTTTTTCCCCCTTCTGAATACGTGCCGCCAGCTCATCCGCATCGCGCAGGCCAATAGCCAGAGCGGGAATTTTGGGATAAGCCGTATCGTACCGCGTACCGCCCGTATGGGGATGGTTATTCATGCCATGGCTCATGCTACGTACTATGGCCGCCACCGCGCCCTGTTTGGCCGCGGCACTCGGTCCCTGTCCCCGGTATTTATTGGCATCGCCATATGCCTGAAAGGTTTTGATGAATGTGGGCTTGAAAGCATAATTAAAGAGCACAATCTTTCCCTTAGCCTCCGCCTTACGTGCTTCCAGTTCTTCAAAGTTGTTGACCAGCATCAGTTCCGCTTCTGCTTCGCCACCCATGGAATTGCCCAGGGCCACCACGTCGAGGGGCTGCACTTTGGTTTTTCCGTTCACCGTCAGAATGCGGGCCTGGTCTTCCCCACCTCTTTTCCAGTTGGGCACCAGGCATTGCTGTAGCCATACTTTGTCAGCACCCGATTCTTTCATCTGTTGCTGTCCCCATTTTTCGGAAGCCACCATACCCGGTGAACCGGCCAGTCGGGGTCCGATTTGTTTAGTGAGATAGCGCAGGTTTTCATAAGCCTGGCCATGGGTCAAAATTTCATCGGCAATGCGACGGGCAAAAATGGAATCAGCATTCTGCGTGAAACCAATAATTGCAACAAGGTTGAATAAAAGAAAGAGGCTGGATCTTCTCATGGCGAACATTTGTAAATTGTTTTTAATCAGAGCAGTGAAAATAAAGAATTAAGACAAACGGTCAACCATACTCCCTCAAAACTGTTACCTTAGGGTCGCTTTTTATCAGCGGTTTATTCACTATGAACATTGGAATTGTTTGTTACCCCACTTTTGGTGGCAGTGGCGTGCTGGCCACAGAGCTTGGCAAGGCACTGGCACAGAAAGGACATCTGGTACATTTTATCGCCTACCAGCAACCCGTAAGGCTCAATGGATTTATTCCGAATATCTTCTATCACGAAGTGCAGGTACCTACTTATCCGCTTTTTGATTATCCGCCTTACGAAACCGCGCTGGCGAGTACCATGGTGGATGTTATTAAAAACAACAAGCTCGACCTGTTGCACGTGCACTATGCCATTCCCCATGCTTCGGCCGCCTATATGGCCAAGCAGATTCTGAAAAAGGAAGGCATCGAAATACCTGTCATCACTACCCTGCATGGTACGGATATTACCCTGGTAGGTCGCGATAAGACCTATGCGCCGGTGGTAGCTTTTTCGATCAACCAGAGCGATGCCATCACCGCCGTTTCGCAGAACCTGCGCGATGAAACGTTCCGGTATTTTAAGATTGAGAAGGAGATTGAAGTGATCTACAACTTTGTGGATGTGGCGCGCTTTAGCCGAAAACCCATTGATGCGTTCCGCAAAGTGATAGCGCCCAAAGGGGAAAGGATACTGCTGCACGCCTCCAATTTCAGAAAGATCAAGCGGGTGCAGGATGTAGTGAAGATTTTTGAAAAAGTGCTCCACAAAGTGCCCGCCAAACTGCTATTTGTGGGTGATGGTCCCGAGCGTAATACGGCGGAAGACCTGGCACGTGAACTGGGTGTATGCGACCATGTGCGATTTGTTGGGAAGCAGGAGCAGATGGAAGATATTCTGGCGATAGCTGATCTTTTTCTGCTTACTTCGGAATACGAAAGCTTTGGATTGGCTGCGCTTGAAGCCATGGCTTCGGGTGTGCCCGTGGTATCCACCAATGCAGGTGGTTTGAAGGAGATCAATATCGAAGGCAAAACCGGATTTACCTCGGATGTGGGCGATGTGGAATCGATGAGCCATCAGGCCCTGCAGATTCTGGTTTCGGATGCCACACTGAAAGAATTTAAAAAACACGCGGCCGAACACGCCAAAAAATACGATATCAGTATTATCGTACCGGCTTACGAAAAACTGTATAATAGTTTTATGTAATCACCAGGCTGCTATTCTTGCATCACTTATGCGCGGTGTCTTTTCCCGCAGATTTTCGCAGATTTTTTCGCAGATTAGCGCAGATTTATTCTGTAGCATGCTTAAATTTCAAATGCGGTTCATCTGCGGAAATCTGCGAAAAAATCTGCGAAACTCTGCGGGAAACACTGCTGGGACTGAATCAAACTACCCCAACTTATTAACCTTTCGAATTATTGACTGAGTGATATTATCAGTATTGAAATTTACCAACAATCCTAATTTTCTGTTCGTTGCTTTTAAGTAAGTTAGCAACTGAGCATGGTGTACGTTCATTAAATTCTCTACAGATTTAATCTCTACGATTACTTTATCGTTTACCAACATATCGGCTCGAAATCCGCAAGACATTTCCAGGGCTTTATATGCGACTTTCATTGGTTTCTGCGTTTCCACTGTAAGCCCTCTCTTTACTAATTCATAGTTCAGAGCTTCCACATATACTGACTCCAGCAAACCTGGCCCTAAATAATTATATACTTCAAATATGGCACCCCGAATTAAATAAGAAATATCGTTTTCATCCATAGCCAAAGCTATCGCACAGGTCGCTGGAATCCACGAGGAATTAACATAACCCATGATGTATTTCTACAAAAATTTTGGGGGAAATCAACAAGAATACTCAGTATAAAACTCCTTCCTTTATGATGGGAAATGTAGTATTTGCAAAATCTGAATATCCCTTTGGCAAGTTGTCTTTTCACGCAGATTTACGCAGATTTTCCCGCAGATTTTCGCAGATAAATATAATGTTTGCTGCAGATACGTATTGGCGGTCATAAAATTCTGCGCCAATCTGCGAGAAAATCTGCGTAAATCTGCGAGAAATGCTCTTGGGCTTTAATCAATTCTAATTGGTAAAACCATCTATCTCCGCAGCCATGTGGCCGGGTTTACGTTGTTGGATTCGATCATCAGCATAAAATCGACCTGGCCACTGCTGCCATCGTCGGATTCGCCGGCCTTGCCAATCACCTGCCCCCGCTTTACGCGATCACCCTTGCTCACATTCACCGCACGCAGGTTGCTGTAGGAAGTGTAGTATTTACCATGCCGGATAATCACCGCTGCCCCATCGCCATAATTGTGCACACCGGAAACCTCTCCATCGAAAATGCTTTTTACATTGGCAGCCGATTGGGTGCCGATGGTGAGACCGGGATTATTATCACGCAAGTTGGTTCCCTCAATGGTATAGGGTCCGAATGGAATTTTTACAAACCCATTATCCACGGGCCAGGGTAGTTTACCCCTGTTTTCCGAAAAATCGTTGCCGAGTGCAACATCCACTGCATTCAACTCCAGATAGCTTTCCGGTTTTTTGGCAGGTGCTTCACTCACTGCAGCGGTATTCTTGGTGCTGCTGGTACTGCCCGTGCCGGGATTCGCCGCTTTGTTCTTTTCCTCGGCTGCCTTTAGCGCTGCTACCCGCGCTTTTTCTGCCCGCTCGGCCGCTTCAATTTCGCGGCGAATGATGGCAGCGATAGCGTTCTGAATATCACGGTCCCTTTTCTTCTTGGCCGCAATTTGCTTTTGCAAATCTTTTTCCTGCGAACGGAACTGTGCCACCACTTTCGACTTCTCCTGGCGTTGCGAAGCCAGGGCCGAACGCTCCTCGCTTTGCGATTCCAGTACGTCCTTCTTCATAGCTATCCGCTCCTGCTGTTGCTGCTGCCTTTTGGCAATCAGGTCCTGGGTTTCCTGGATGGTAGCCACCTGCCTTTCGCGATAGGAACGATAGCTCTTCAGGTAAGCCACCCTACGCACGGCATCATTAAAACTACTAGCCGAGAATATGAAATTCACATAATCGAAACTGCTCCGGTTCTTGTATGCATACACCACCGTACGCGCATATTCCTTCTTCAGTGTATCCAGTTGATTCTTGAGACGGTATATCTCGAGGTTGCTCAGGTAGATCTCATCATTGATCAAACGGATCTCCTTATTGATATTGCTGATAAAACGCTCCTGCAGGGCAATCTTCCGCTTTAGCATATTCAATTGGCTCAGCGACTGCTTGGTCTGGCCCTTTACCTTGTCGTACACTTTCTGAATCTCGTTCAGTTCGTCCTGAATAGCCTTCTTTTCGCGCTCCAGCTCGAGGCGCTCGGCCGAAGGTTGTTGCGCCAAAGCACCGGTCCAGATGAACAGGCCTGTAAGCAGCAGGTAAAGCGTTTTTTTCATGGTCGATCTGTTTTGATGTTGCCAAAGCGAATGCTGAAAACGACTAACGCAGAGCCGTCGCATTAAGTATGCCCCTTATTCTATTTTGTAGCTTTTGGGGACCGAAAAAGGGAAACTTAACGTTTCATTAAACTCATAGGATTTGAAGTCGAGTTTGATATCCAACTTCGATTTTTCCGCAACCGTAATCCTTCTCCGTGTTGAAAACAATACGCCTTTCTTATCCTCATAATTGGTATAGCTAAGGTTGCAGGTACGGCTTCGGTTACGATCCACATCATCCAGCTTGCTATTATCGAGCAGCGATGCTCCGTTGAGGGTGAGCAGGTGCTTAAACCATTCGCCCACACTCAGCAGTGATACATGGTTATTTTCATGCTTCGTGTAGGAAACAATATTGCTGTCGAGAAATACCGGGTTGCCCATAATAATATCCTGCAGGCTGTGCAGGTTGAGCGGCAGGGCGGTTACTTCCTGCAGGTAGTTGACGCTGCGCGCCGTGTACACTTTGTCCTGCTTGTTGAGAATACGCACCGAGTCCTGGGTGATAATAGCGCGCAAACCTTCAATACCAAATATGGCCGTAATGCTGATCCAGATCACGCTATCCTTTTGCATACGCAGGTTGGCGTTCACATCATACTTCTTCCCATCAGCGCCCTGGTAGTCCACATTAATCTTTGCTGAAAAAGTTTCGAAATCGATCCGAGAGTCCTTTAACTTAGTAAGTGTATGTTGAATAAACTGAAGTGAGTCCGCTCTTAAGGGAACCGAATCCACGCTTGCCTGCACCGTGCTGTCTTTCCGTGAAATCGCGGTCTGTATTTTCCGGGTACTGCGACAGGAAACCAGAAGGATCAAAGCCAGGAACCCAATAAAAAGAAATCGAATCATGCTACTTATTATTTTGTGCCGGTGTGGCCAAAGCCACCTTCCGCTCTTTCGCTGGCAGACAATTCTTCCACAGGCTGCCAGGCCACCTGTTCAATTTTTTGTATCACCATTTGCGCGATGCGGTCCCCCGGTTGTATTACCTGTTCGTCGGGCGATAGATTGATCAGGATAACTTTTATTTCACCCCGGTAATCCGCGTCGATGGTACCGGGCGTATTCAGGCAACTGATGCCCTGTTTGATGGCCATACCACTGCGAGGCCTTATCTGCGCCTCATAGCCGATGGGCAATTCAATACGAAGTCCTGTAGGTACCAGCAAGCGCTCCAGCGGGCGTATGGCCATGGGCGATTCAATATTGGCCCTGATATCCATACCCGATGAACCGGGTGTGGCATAAGTGGGCAGGGGGAAACTGGAATGATTGATGATTTTTACCGAAAGCATTCCTGCAAATATAGGAAAGCCGGGCCATCAAATCGGCTTCAACAACACGGTAGCCAGCGCCACCACGCCTTCGCCGCGGCCCACAAAACCCATTTTCTCGGTTGTGGTGGCTTTGATGGAAATATCCTGAACCGTAATGCCCGCGATACGGGCGATGGTTTCCTGCATTACCGGCACAAAGGGTTTGATCTTTGGCGCTTCGAGGCAAAGGGAACTGTCGATATTCCCGATGGTATAACCCTTCTCGCGAACCAATGCTACCGTACGCTCGAGGAGAATCTTGCTGTCGATATCCTTGTAGGCCGGATCGGTATCCGGAAAATGAACGCCGATATCGCCAAGCGCTAAAGCGCCCAGCAAGGCATCGCAAATAGCATGCAATAATACATCGGCATCGCTATGCCCCAGGCCTCCCTTATGATAAGGAATCTCCACGCCACCTAACCAGAATTTTCTGCCTTCTACTAATTGATGAAAATCGATACCGGATCCGATACGCATGAGAGAAGTTTAGAGTTTAAAGTTGAAAGTTTAAGGTTTATGATGGAAGGGTTGGGGAAAATGGATGAAAGTTGTTGCTAATATGCTTTCTTCCGAATGATTCGGGCAAAGCTACAAAGCAAAACCCCCTAAACCAAATTGGCTTAGGGGGTTAATGAATTCTTATTGCGAACATAATAAAGTTTCAGCCTCCTACTCAAAACATCTCACTTCCCACTTTGTATCGTCCTAAAAAAGTTGACACTTTCTACATTAATCACTTATCTGCGCTCATCTGCGTAACAATCTGCGCTTATCTGCGGGAAAACTCTCCTGAACTTTGAAGCTGATTAAAGTGCTGAAGCAGTTCCCGCAGATAAGCGCAGATTTATCCGCAGATATTCGCAGATACTATCTTTTAACTACTTCCTACGTCCTACCTCCTACTTTCTACTTACTACTTTCTACTTTCTACTTTCTACTTACTACTTTCTACTTACCACTTTCAACTCTCTCTCACTCTCCTCCATCCAAATCAAAAATCACTGAGAAACGCAGGGTATTCGACAGCGGATTGCGGGTTACACCTGAGCCGGAGGGCGCCAGGTACGAGAAGTTCAGACCAAATACATTGTACTTCAATCCCACACCGGCTGTGAAATAGCGGCGGTTGCCACGAGACTTATCTTCGAAGAAATAACCACCACGCAGGGCAAACTGGTTATTGTACCAGTATTCCGCACCCACCGATACACTGGCCTGTCCGGGGAAATCGCTGAAGGAGCTAAACCAGCTACTCACAACACCCTTGCTACGGTAGTCGGCAATATTGTTAGGATCTTCCAGAGTGGGTACCAGGATCTTGTTGAAATCGACACCAAACATGATTTTGTTAGCTTCGTCGAAATTCTTGTTATAGGTTACACCCAGGCCCATATTGGCGGGGATAAAATCTTTCTGGTCCGCATTATCGGTATAAGCGATTTTGGCGCCAAGGTTCGACAATGAAGCACCGAATGTAAAGCCATCGCCATTCTCATTCTTGTTATCATAATAAAGACCGATATCACCGGCTACCGAGCTACCTACTTTATAAGTATTACCGCCAGAGGGCGCGCCGGATGCGAGGTCAGAATTGATATAACGGAGGGCCACACCCAAACCTACTTTGGAAGAGAGCTTGCGTGAGTAACCCACATCGATACCAAACTCACGGGGCTTACCATTACCATTCAGGTTACCATTCTGATCGGTAAACTGAATATTACCCAGGCTGAAATAGCGCAGGTTGGCGCTCAGGGCCTGGTTTTCGTCGAACTTATAATAACCCGAAAGCGAAGCCAGGTACACATCCGATACCAGGTCTTTCAACCAGGGAGTATAGGTAGCGGCAATGCCACCTTTTGATTCATTGAATGCCACTTTACCCATATTCCAGAAACCGGAAACGGCATCCGGAGAAGTAGCCACACCCAAATCGCCCATACCGCCCGAACGCGCGTCGGGTGAAATGCGTAAGAAAGGAACAGCCGTGGTCACCACATTAATTGAATTATCCTGTGCTTTCAAAGAAGAAGCCAGGCTGCACAAAAACAGAACACCCGCAGTTAGTTTTAAAGCAGTTGGTCTCATTAGATAGTGTGTTTTATTGAATTGTAAATGTATGCTATTGAAAATGAAATTGAAATGGTTAAGGTAAAAATTTGACAATCCGGCATACACATCAAAAGATAACCAGTTTTTCTATTTTTTCCTTTTTTTTCTTTCCGGGGGCGGTTACCGTAAGCCGGTAAAGATAGACTCCTCTGGCCACTTTGTCTCCAAACTCGTCCCTTCCATCCCATTCCAGTTCACTTGAACGGTTGCCGGGTGTATTTATTGTTTTTTGAATGGTTTTTATTACGCGCCCGGTAAGTGTAAATACCTGTAAACGAACCCATAGCTCCTGACCCGGCTGATTGTGCTCAAACCAAAACTGGGTTCGGGTGGTAAAGGGATTGGGGTAGTTGAGAACATGGCTCAACACCAGCTCCTCATCGGCAGCCACGACAAAGTCGAGACTGGCTTCCGAAGAATTGTTCACGGCATCCCATGCTTTCACTTTCAGGGTGTGAAAACCCGGCTCCAGCCGGGGAAGCTGAAAACGGAGTTTGCCGCGACGGTAGCTGTCGAGCTCCGCTTCATAATATTCATTCAGCACATACATTTGGTCGGGGTCATTATCAATCATCACCGTCAGGTCGTGGCCAATACCGGTGCCCAGGGTATTGATGCCGGAAGAGTCGGCCAGTTCCAGCAACAGCAGTGGCTTTTCATTGCTGGTACCACCCTGCACAAATTTGGTATCGTTTAGGAATATCCGGATGGCTGGCCCCTCGGTGTCCAGGTCCGCGGCTGTGGATGAGCCCCCTACCAGTAATGATCCCTCCATGCCCATAGCATCCATGTTGCCATTTTCCGCATAAAGGCTCACCCGGCCCCGGCCGGGTTGATAACGGATATCTTTGGGGACCTTAAACTGAAACTGAAAACGACCTGCCCGCACGGTGGCTTTACCTTTAAACAAGAGCTGGTTCCAGCTTTGAAAGCTGGTAACCGGGCTGCCGGCATCATTGCCCAGGGTACTTACCTGGGCAATTTTGTCGAACACAGTTGCGGAGAGGGTCCCATCAAAATCCGTGAGCAATTGACCAGAGCGGTTCCTTACCTCCCCTTCCATGGTAATTTCCTCCGCAGCCCGCAGGGTATCGGCCTGCGCGAGGTCACGGCCATTTACCCTTGTCAGTTGCACCTGATGTTGCGGAAAAGCAAGGCTCAGCGCCGGATCTCCCAGCAAGGTAAACTTCCGGTTATTGGCCAGGTCGCCGCTGGTTTGATAGGTATAATTTTTGGCGGCGCGGATGGCTTCGCCCAGGCTGCGGTAGCGACCATTGGCATCGCGCTCCATCGCATAGCGAATATAGTTTTCGTGCATCACCCGGTTGCTGTAACTAAATACAATGCGGGTGGTGGTGAGCAAAGCTATGGCGCCCGTTCGGGCACGCAGCAGTATATTTTCGCCCAGGCTTGGGACCAAAGGGTTGTCGTAAGGAGCAAAATCGCAGGTTGCTGTTAAAAACAATGGCAGCCGGTTCTCGTTTTGCCAGCCATCCACGATACCCTGATCGAGAATGGTTTCATCGGCCAGGCGGCGTGGACCCCCATGTCCCGAAAAACTCCAGATCAGGTTGCCGTTCAGTATTTGATTGTCGATGGCCTGATTTACCAGCGGATAGCTGCTGCCACCAGCAGTAGCTTGCTGTGGAAACGCATCAAGATAAATCTTTTGTATCTCGAAATCGGGAGCCACACGATTTGCTTCTGCCGATACAGATTCGGCATCTATCAGGTGTTGATTTTGATCCTCATCATCGGCTACAAAACCTAATTGTGTACGCCAGGGGCCCAACGATGCGCTGCTCAGGTAAGCCTCCACTTTATCTACATACTGCCTGGCCTGCTGCTCACTGGCGGCAGGAATACGCCCAATTCCAATATCCAGATCATTAATGCGGAGCCCGCTATTAATGTCTTCCTCATCTTCCAAAAAACCAAAAAAATCATCGCTCGCATAGGTAGCCAGCACATCCAGCGAAAACCCGTTTTGCCAGGCCGGCACCAGGCTGGTATTAATCGATAGCCGGTCGAGGTTGTCGTAGGAAGCATCCCCGAACAGCAGCAGATATTTCAGCCGGTCATCGGCATTCTGCCCGTACTTGTCATAATACATTTTTACATAGTTGCGAATTGCCACGGGGTCGGGTCGGCCGCTGGCAAACTCATGGTACACCTGGTCGGTACCGGTTACCAGCACCCGTAACGATTGTTGCTGCCGGTGCAATTCCGCCAGTCGCTCGGCCTGTGTCCGCAATTGCGGGTGACAGATAATGATATAATCCACCGGCTCAGTCCCATGCAGGTTCTGTGCGGCGATAGCTCCCTTTGCCTCGGGCACCAATGCCTGAGCCGGATCAAAAGCGATATACTCCCGTAACCGGTCGGTTTCGCGATTGAATTGATGACCATTGCTGTTGGCAACAAGCCGCATTTGAACCGGCACTCTTCCATCGGTAACATCCCATACCCGTAAACTTGGCGGTGTATTGGTCAGCACATAGCTGGCAGGCCCATTGCCCAGCGATGACCAGTCGCGAAATGGTAACTGATTAACGCCCTCCATACGCAGCAGGTTGCGGGTAAACAATTCAAACCAGTTGAGCCATCCCTGCGCGTTGAAGCTGCCGGGAACAAATCGCAATTGAAGTGCGCCTGGCTGGTACGAAAAACTGAATTCCGATTCCGCTTCACGTGCAAAAAGATCATATTGCCCCGCACCAGTAGGCAGCACAGACATAGAACCAATACTATTGTTTTGCCAGCCCAGCTCATAGCGGCTGGAGGCGCCCACCGATCGGGCTATACAGGAAATGCGAAGCCTCGCCTGGGAATTGGCAAGCACGTCCCCTGCATTCAGTGTAAAGCTTCGGCTCAGGGTTTTGCCCGGCGCTTCGGCAAACTCTTCGCCATACCATTCCTTGCCACTGGCTAAAAAATTGATGGTATCCAGCTCATGAAAAAAGCGGGCATCGTAACTGGTAACGGTTTGCGCGGCGGAAGGCGGATTTGCCTGTTCATTCAAACGCAATCCCGCACCCTGAATGCTTATATAATAATAGGAGGACCGGCTATACAGATTTCTTTGATGCCGGAACCTTCGGTTCAATGAATCCTTTGCCCAGCTATCGGGCCCCTCCGCAAAAAATAGAAAATAGTCCGATCCATTAAAGCTGCCATCGCCCCCATCTTCTACCCAAATGGCCAGCTCCGGCAGGTCGTCGGGTATTGGGGTGGAGTTATCTTCCGGCAACATGGCGCCCCCATACCCATGCACCCGGATAGAGGAACTGGGTATACCATTTGCCGCAATACCGAGCTTTTGCAAAAAAGCCCCATCAACTTTGTAAACTCCGGTTTGTTGTACACTGATTTGATACCAGTTGCCCGAAGCCAGAACGGACTGGTTCCGATAACCGCGCTGGGCCTGCAAAAGCAGGGCAGGCAGCAGGCAGCAAAAGACGCTAAGCAGCAGGTATGGTTTTCGCATCAGCATCGGAAACTCAACATCCCGGAATCGTAGATTCCCGGCACGGAAGGGGTAGTTATGCTAATTTGTAATTTATTGAAAGTGATTATATTCGCAGATACGGCACTGAAATCTTTTATCCAAACAATAATATCACCTAAACGGCCGTTAAAAATATTCCAATTCATAGGTTTATGCAAAAAACAATGAGCGTGAAAAATCTATTTATCCTATTATCCTGTGTGATGCTGCTCGCATCCTGCAAAAATGGTGGTCTTTTTAAGAAGAAGTCCGCCAAATCCGACGTTACAGGATGGAACTACAATGACAAAAAAATGGGCGGCTTCCAGGTAGCTCAGGCCAAGGACCAGCAAACGGGTCCCGGTCTCATCTTTGTTCAGGGCGGTACCTTTACTATGGGCCAGACTGAAGAAGATGTAATGGGCGACTGGAACAATATCCCCCGCCGGGTTTCTGTACCGTCGTTTTATATCGACCGTACTGAGGTGGCCAACGTACACTACCGTGAATACCTGTACTGGTTGCAGCGTGTGTTCGACCCCTCCGATCCCGTAAACATTCCGATTATTGAAGGCGCGTTGCCCGATACCCTGGTATGGCGCAGCGAGCTGAGCTATAATGAGCCTATGGTGGAATACTATTTCCGCCACCCCGGCTTCAACTACTACCCTGTAGTAGGTGTAAGCTGGCAGCAGGCTACCGATTTCTGCCTGTGGCGTAGCGACAGGGTGAATGAAGGCATCCTGATGGACAAAGGCTATATTAATGAACAAAGCGTGATGGGTCAGCAGGGTTCCAACAACTTTACGACCAAGTCGTACCTGCTCGATCTGTATCAAACCGCTCCCGGTAAAACGGCCACTTCCAAAAAGAATCCGTTGAAGACCCCCCAGGGTCAGCCCCGGACAAAAGTGACTTTTGAAGATGGTTTGCTGCTCCCCAACTATCGCCTGCCCATTGAAGCAGAGTGGGAATATGCCGCTTATGGTTTGATTGACCAGAACCCCCGCCCCAGCCGCAAAGAAGGTAAGCGCGGTGAGGAACTGGTAAGCAATAAGCAAGTGTATCCCTGGTCGCAAAACGTAAACGGACTTCGCGATACGCGCCATGGTAGCTGGCAGGGTGCTTTCCTGGCCAACTTTAAGCGTGGCTCGGGTGATAATGCCGGTGTGGCAGGTGGTTTGAACGACCGTGCTTTCTATACTGCAGAAGTTACCTCCTTCTATCCCAATGGCTTCGGTTTGTATAACATGGCTGGTAATGTAAGCGAATGGGTACAGGATGTGTATCGTCCGCTCAACACTATGGATTTCGACGATATGCCCGCTCCTTTCCGTGGTAACAAGTACAGGAAGATCTACAAAGACCCCAATACAGGTGAAGCTGAGATCAACGATACTACCGGCCGCGTACGTATGGTAGATGTTACCGATGCCGAAAGCAAAGACCGCCGCAACTATCAGCGTGGTGATGTAATCAACTATCTCGATGGTGATACAGCCTCAATGGTTCAGTATGGTTATGGTGTAACTACCCTGGTGAGCGACCACTCGCGTGTGTACAAAGGTGGTAGCTGGAACGACCGTGCCTACTGGCTAAGCCCCGGCACCCGCCGCTTCCTCGAGGAAGATCAGGCCCTGAGCACACTCGGTTTCCGTTGCGCCATGGACCGCATGGGTAGCCCCGAAGGTAATGGCCGCAAAGTGGGTCAGCAATTCCCGACCAAGCGCCAGAAACGCTAAACAATTTTTCTTTCATAAACCTACAGAAAGCTGTTCCGAAAGGGGCAGCTTTTTTTTACGTAATACGTTTTACGTTATACGCAGTACGTTTTTGGGTTTAATGGTAAGTTTGAAGTAGTTAGTGGGTAGTTGCAAGCAGGTGATTGTACGGAGATTGTTTTACGCATGAGGCAACATGAAAGGAATACCTTCTTTTTCGACACTGGCTTGTAACTTTACCAATGAGACGTTGCGTCGCAAATTGAAAGAAAAATGCAATTCTTTAAACCTTAAACCCTAAACAAAAAAACGTATTACGTACTACGTAAAACGTAAAACCCAAAAAATGTTCTCCAACGACCTATATAAAATCTTCCTCACCCATCCTTCCGTACAAACCGATACGCGCAAATTGAAATTGGGTGATTTGTTTTTTGCCCTGAAGGGTGCCCACTTCAATGGTAACCAGTTTGCCGCACAGGCGCTGGAAGCCGGTGCCGCTTATGCCATAATTGATGAGGAGGCTTATGCCATTCCGGGTAAGACCATTCTGGTGAATGATGTGTTGCAAACCCTGCAACAACTGGCGCTGCATCATCGCCGTCAATTGTCCATCCCATTTATCGCCATTACGGGGAGCAATGGCAAAACCACCACCAAGGAACTGGTACATGCGGTGTTATCCAAGAAATACCGTACATATACCACCGAAGGCAATCTCAATAATCATATCGGCATTCCACTCACACTGCTGAAAGTGAAGCCCGATGCGGAAATGGCGGTGGTAGAAATGGGCGCTAATCATCAACGTGAAATTGCCGCCTACTGCACGCATACCGAGCCCTCGCATGGCCTGATCACCAATGTGGGTAAGGCACACCTCGAGGGCTTTGGCGGGCTCGAAGGCGTGCGCAAAGGCAAGGGTGAGCTCTTCGACTACCTGCGCACCAGACCCGATGGCTTGGTTTTCGTAAACTGGGATTATGATTACCTTCAGGAAATGAGCCAGGGAATTCCAAATATCATAAAATATGGTACGGGGGATGATCTGTTTGTGAAAGGAACATTATTGCAGGGAGACCCTTTCCTGCATGCTTCGTTGCAACATGGCTCGGAAAAAGTGGACGTGCAGACCCAACTGGTGGGTGCCTATAACCTGCCCAACCTGATGGCTGCAGCGGCTGTGGGCCTTCATTTCGGTGTTAGTCTAAACGACATCAAAGAGGCGTTGGAAAATTATGTGCCTTCCAATAGCCGGTCGCAGTTGCTGAAATACGGCCCACACGAAATAATTCTTGATGCCTACAATGCCAACCCCAGCAGTATGCGGCTGGCCATTGAGAACCTGGCCCGCACACAGGCGGCACATAAAGTGCTGATACTGGGCGCCATGGCCGAGCTGGGCGAGGAAAGCCTGGCAGAGCACCAGGGCATTATTGACCTGATAGGCCAAAGCCACTGGGATGCCGTGGCCCTGGTGGGTGGCGATTTTCAAAAACTTTCACACCCCTATCTTCGTTTTGATAATGCGGAAGCCGCGCGCCAATGGTGGCAGCAGGCCAATCTGCCTCCCGCAAGGGTGCTGATCAAGGGCAGCCGCTCAATGCAAATGGAAACAGTACTAAAAGCCTGATAACAGATGGATTGGAAAAAACTATTCCCGCAATTTGAGCCGGAGCTGATCAGCATCATGGAACGCGAATCGAGCTTTAAATCCTATAAAGCCGGAGAAGTGATCATGCGAAAGGGGCAATATATCCGCTCCACCGTACTCGTGCTCGAGGGTCGCGTAAAAATCTACCGGGAAAATGAGGAAGGCGGCGAATTCCTGATGTATTACCTTCAACCCGGCGAAGCCTGCGCGGTATCCATGATCTGCGCGGTGCAATCCGAAGCCAGCGAAGTGATGGCAAGGGCCGAAGAAGATACCGAACTGCTGATGCTGCCCATACAGCTCATGGATGAGCTGATGAACAAATACAAAAGCTGGTACCAGTTTGTAATTCGTACCTATCGCAGCCGCTTCGACGAACTGCTGACCGTGATTGATAATATTGCTTTCCGCAACATGGATGAAAGGCTGGAATTCTACCTGCAAAGACATATGCAGGCCACCGGCAAAAGCCATATAGAACTATCGCATCAGCAAATAGCCGAAGACCTGAATAGTTCAAGAGAAGTTATTTCAAGACTGTTGAAAAAAATGGAGCAAAGGGGATTGGTGAGTTTGCACAGGAATATGATTGAGTGGAAGGGAAGTTATAGGTGATAAGTTTTAAGTTGTAAGTTGTAAGTTTTAAGTTTTAAGTTTTAAGTTATGTGTTCTATTTATTGAATAATTGCAGTTTTTTGAAATTCAATTGGCAATGGAATTCAATTCCATCTCGCCAGGCATAAATCGAACATCAACCTGCTGCACTTATAACTTAAAACTTATAACTTATAACTTCCCTCTCTGTGATTCCAGTCACTTCCCAGCCCTCTACCCTCCCTTAATTTTGACTTTCAAAACGAAAATTACCGCATATGAAAGTGGAACAAATTTATACCGGATGTTTGGCACAGGGTGCTTATTATATTGAGAGCGACGGCGAAGCCGTGGTGATTGACCCCCTGCGCGAAGTGCAGCCCTATATTGAGAAGGCTGAACAAAACAAAGCGAAAATCAAGTACGTGCTGGAAACGCATTTCCATGCCGACTTTGTGAGCGGGCACCTGGACCTCAGCAAGAAAACGGGCGCGCCCATTGTGTATGGTCCCATGGCCAAGCCCGAATTTGATGCCTATATCGCCAAAGACGGTGAGGAACTAAAAGTAGGTAAGATCAAATTGCGTGTGTTGCACACGCCTGGCCATACCATGGAAAGCACCTGCTACCTGTTGATTGATGAAAAAGGGAAAGAAACGGCCCTCTTCTCGGGCGACACACTCTTCATTGGCGATGTGGGTCGTCCCGACCTGGCGCAGAAAGTAGCTTCGGACCTTACGCAGGATAAGCTGGCTGGTCATCTTTTCGATAGCTTACGCAACAAGATCATGACCCTGCCCGATGATGTAATTGTATATCCCGCCCATGGCGCCGGCAGTGCTTGTGGCAAGAATATGAGCAAGGAAACTTCCGATACACTGGGTAATCAGAAGCTGCATAACTATGCATTGCGGAAGGATATGACCCGCGATGAGTTTATCAAGGAAGTAACAACAGGCCTTGTAGCGCCTCCCGCTTATTTCCCGCTCAACGTAATGATGAATATCCAGGGCTATGAAAGCATTGATAAAGTTCTGGAGCGCGGTCAGCATGCCCTGAGCCCCGAAGCCTTTGAAACCGCAGCAAATGAAACAGGTGCCCTGGTATTGGATACGCGCGATCCGCAAACATTTGCAAAAGGATTTGTGCCTAACTCCATCAATATCGGTATCGACGGTTCTTTCGCTCCCTGGGTTGGGGCAATGATTCCCGATATTCGCCAGGAACTCCTTATCGTTGCCGACAAGGGCCGGGAAGAAGAAGTGATAACACGCCTCGCTCGCGTGGGCTATGATCACACCATTGGTTACCTGGCCGGAGGTTTTGAAGCCTGGGCCGAGGCCGGAAAGGAAGTGGATCAGATTGAATCCATCAGCGCCGAAGAACTGGCCAAACGCATGGAAAAGGATGAGTTGAATATTCTTGACGTACGGAAAAACAGCGAATACCTGAGCGAGCACCTGGTAAATGCCGAAAATACGCCCCTTGATTTTATCAACGATCAAATGGCAAAGATCGATAAGGACAAAACCTACTACGTGCACTGTGCCGGTGGTTATCGTTCCATGGTCTTCAACTCCATCCTGCGTGCAAGAGGATTTGATAAACTGATAGACGTGAAAGGCGGTTTCAAAGCCCTGAAAGAAGCAGGTAAGTTTGAGATTACCGATTATGTATGTCCCACTACCCTCCTTTGACGGCTAAAGAGAACTACAAATAGCGCTTTCTGAGGATCAATAAATCATGCCGGAGCCGGTTCATCCCTTTGCAGTATGAACCGGTTCTACCGGCAGATTTGTGTCCTACCCTTCATTCAAAACAACTATAAAAAATATGTTTAGCTCACCCTGGCCCTGGTATATAGCCGGGCCACTGATCGGATTAACTGTTCCCGCGCTCTTGTTGCTGGGCAATAAATCCTTTGGCATTTCTTCTTCCCTGCGTCATATGTGCGCGGCCTGCATTCCCGCCAAAATTCCCTTTTTCCAATACGATTGGAAAAAGGAACTCTGGAACCTGTTTTTTGTAGCAGGTATTCTTGTCGGCGGCATTATCGCCAGCGTTTGGATAGCCAATCCCAACCCCGTTGAAGTGCATCCCAACCTTGCCAGCGAACTGGCGGGCTATGGCGTTACCAATTATGAAAGTATTGTTCCCCAGGATCTTTTTAACTGGAATGAACTGTTGGGCCCCCGTGGCCTGATACTAATGGTGGCCGGTGGTTTCCTGGTAGGTTTTGGCACTCGCTATGCGGGCGGCTGCACATCAGGCCACGCCATCATGGGCATCAGCAACCTGCAATGGCCTTCTGTAATTGCTACCTGCTGCTTTATGGTAGGCGGCATTTTGATGGCCAACTTTATTCTGCCCGCCATCCTGCGCTTGTAAATGAATAAAAATTGTCGCTGAAAACATATTTTGAACAATTAACCGAATTAAATGTCTTCAATAACAGAACAAAGAACCATTCCGAATACCGACTACGAAGTACGCTCGGAAAACGCGATGTGCGTGAACGAAAGCCGATTGGATAAGCCCGTTTGGACCAATATCAAATACGGATTGCTCGGCATCGCTTTTGGTATCATCTTCGTGAAAGCGGAGATCATTTCCTGGTTCCGTATTCAGGAGATGTTTCGCTTTCAGAGTTTTCACATGTATGGCGTAATTGGATCCGCTATCGTGGTAGGAATGATCAGCGTTTGGCTGATCAAGAAATACAAGGCCAAATCCATGGAAGGTGAAACCATCCGTATAGAACCCAAAAAATTCAATAAGGGTCAGATCTATGGCGGATTGATATTTGGACTAGGATGGGCGCTCACCGGTGCATGCCCAGGACCGCTTTTTGCACAGATAGGAACAGGTGCATTGGTCATAAGCGTAACTTTACTGAGTGCGATTGCCGGCACCTGGGTGTATGGCCGCTTCCGGCATAAACTGCCGCATTAAGCTTCCCGGTTAAGGCCCTACAGGAATCCTGATTGTTCACTATTAAAACGAAAGATAATGAAACAGACCACCAAGATTGGATTAGATAAGAAAGATTCCGCAAGCCTTGCAGCAAAGTTGAACCTCCTGCTGGCCAACCTGCAATTGTTTTATATCAATAGCCGCGGGTTTCACTGGAATATCAAGGGAGAAAAATTCTTTGAGCTGCATGCCAAGTTTGAAGAGCTCTATACCGACCTGCAGGTTAAGATCGATGAAGTGGCCGAGCGGATACTGACCCTGGGACAAACGCCCAGCCATTCCTTCAGTCAGTTTTTGAAAGATAGCAGCATCAGCGAGCAGACCAATATCAGTGATGGAAAGGAAGCCGTGCAGTCGGTGCTGGATGCCTATAAGACAGTGCTGGAGCTCGAAAGGGAGTTGCTGGAGCTTTCGGCCGAATCTAATGACGAGGGCACCAACGCCCTGATGAGTGATTATATACGCCAGCAGGAAAAGGAAGTATGGATGTATTCCGCTTACCTGGGTAAATAATAGCGGATTAACAGAAATGAATTAGGTTTGGCGTAAATTTTCCGCTTGAACAGTACCGAAAAAAAGATCAATAAGGATCTGATCCTCCGGGAGCAATTGGCGATCGATCGCACCGAAATGGCGAACGATCGCACATTGCTCTCTTTTATTCGCACCTCCCTCTATTTCGCCGTAGCGGGGCTTACCGTTTTCAGTCTTTTTAAAATCCGGTATAGCTGGATCATCGAGCTGGTATTCTTTGCCATCGCATTGCTGATCCTTACCATAGGCTTGCGCAAATTTTACCGGATGAAGAAAAAACTGAAAAGTACCCTCCGCCATATTGGCGATTATAAACTGGATGAGGAAGATGATTTTGAAATCTGACAATTGATACCCTGATTATGAAAAAATCTTTTCAATTATTCTTCGCTGCCGTGTTCCTGTTAATAACTGTGGCAATAAGCTGCAATAACGCTGAAGAAACACCTGCCAGCAATACGCCAATTCGCAACATAGCGCCCAGCATGCCTTCCTTCGCCCTGCGGGATGAGTCTGGCAAAATCATTAACCTCTCCAGTTTGAAGGGGAAAAAAGTATTCGTTAATCTCTGGGCTACCTGGTGCCCACCCTGCCGCGCCGAAATGCCCTCCATTCAAAAACTGGCCAGTGCTGTTGACAGCAATAAAGCAGTTTTTGTAATGCTTTCACTGGATGAAGATTTTGAAAAAGCGAAAGAGTATGCGAAGCAAACTTCCTTAAGTCTGCCCATCTATGCCCCAGCGGGGCCCCTGCCCCAGCTCTTTCAAACCCAGGGCATACCCGTTACTTATATTTTTGATGAAAAAGGCGAACTCATCTTCCGTCGCGACCGGGCAGACAATTATGATCAACCCCGATTTGTGGAAATGCTCGGGGGCGTGAGAGCACGTGAATCGTGAGACGTGAGGCGTGAGTGGGAAGTAGTAAGTAGGAAGTAGTAAGTAGGAAGTAGTAAGTAGGGAGTTGAAAGATAGTATTGCTTAAAGGATAGCTTCTGCGTAAATCTGCGAGAAAAATCTGCGAGAAAAATCTGCGCAAATCTGCGGGAAAAATCTCCTGAACTTTCAACAGGTTAAGAGTGCTGAAGTCTTTCCCGCAGATTAACGCAGATCTAATTCGCAGATGAACGCAGATAAGTGATTCAACATTAAACCCCTAAACCTTAAACCCCAAACTTTCAACCCAACGTAATATGTACTACGTAAAACGTACTACATCCTAAGCTTCACAACACACTTGTCGGAATCTGGTACTGCGTTCTCGGCAGATCAGTTTCTTTCAATGCTTTAAACCCACCTCTTATATTCACCAGGTTTTCAAAGCCGCGGGCTTTGAGGATGGAAATCAAAATCACTGAGCGATAGCCACCCGCGCAATGAACATGGTATTCCTTATTCCTGCTCAACTCTTCCATGCGCTGATTCACAAAATCCAGGGGGAAATTTTGCGCATCCACTATATGCTCTGATTCATATTCGCTTTTGCGGCGGGCATCAAGCAGGTGCACCGCTTGCGGGGCTACATGATAAAGAGACGCGAGGTCATTGGCACTGATCTCTTTTAAGCTGGCGGTTTCAAAGCCCCCTTCTTTCCAGGTGCCGATTCCCCCTTCCAGGTAACCCAGGGTATTATCGTATCCCACTCTGGCGAGCCGCATCACCACTTCTTCTTCCCGACCCTCGTTAGCTACAAACAGAATCGGCTGTTTCAGATCAGTGATCAGCGTACCCACCCACGGAGCAAAATTGTCGTCAAGACCAATAAATACGGAGCCGGGTATATGCTCCTTTACAAAATCATCCTGATGGCGGGTATCCAGTACCAGTGCATCTGCAGATTCCCAAATGGCTTCAAACTCACGTGCATTCAGGCCGCGTTTGCCCTGGGCAATTATCTCATCCATGGTCCTTACATTACCACCCACATTCATCAGCACATTCGAAGGAAAATACTGCGGAGGCTCAACCAACCCTTCTGTCACTGCTTTGATAAATTCATCACGGCTCATATCCGCGCGCAAGGCATAGTTTACCTGCTTCTGGTGACCCAGGGTGTCAGTCGTCTCCTTACTCATATTTTTCCCACAGGCACTTCCTGCACCGTGACCGGGATAAACAATCAGCGAATCAGGCAATGGCATGATCTTGTTGCGCAGCGAATCGTATAACTGGCCGGCAAGGTATTCCGGTGTAATATCCGCCTTTACTTTCTGCACCAGGTCGGGCCGGCCTACATCCCCAATAAAGAGCGTATCGCCCGTGAAGATGGCTTTCTCCACGCCCGCCTCATCCAACAAAAGATAGCTGCTGCTTTCCAGGGTATGACCCGGTGTGTGCAGTACTCTTATCTTCACTTTTCCCAGGCTAAAATCTTCATTGTCTTTTGCGACATACACTCTATAGCCAGGTTTGGCCGTGGGGCCAAATACAATGGTGGCTCCGGTTTTGGAAGCCAGATCCACATGACCACTCACAAAGTCGGCATGAAAATGTGTTTCAAAAATATAGCGAATCCGTGCGCCATCCCTTTGCGCTCTTTCGATGTAGGGGCGTGTTTCGCGAAGCGGATCGATGATGGCGGCTTCGCCGTCGCTTTCAATATAATAGGCTGCTGCCGCAAGGCATCCGGTATAAATCTGTTCTATACGCATGGCAAAGGATTTTATCCAAAGTTCCCTTTTGCAAACTACTCTACGATATGATTTCGCTCAAACCTTCACCTGAGTAAACTCAGGTGAAGGCGACGCAAAAATTGATTTTGGTGCGATATGGTTTAAGGGTGACGAAGATCACAAATTGCTGTTTCCACTGCGCGTTACTTTGGTGTACAATCATTCACTATGCCACTCACACATCAAATCGCAATTGTAGGCGGCGGAAATGCCGGTATCTCGGTAGCCGCCCAGTTGCTGCGCAAAAACAACCAACTCGATATCGCTATCATTGAACCTTCGGATAAACATTATTACCAACCCGCCTGGACCCTGGTGGGTGCCGGGGTTTTTGACGCGAGAAAAACGGTAAGACCTGAGTCTTCCGTAATTCCTAAAGGCGCCTGGTGGATTCGTCAGAAAGTAACCAGCTTTGATCCGGAAAACAATCAGCTCCTGCTCGATAATGGTGAAATGGTCAATTACAAGTACCTGGTAGTGGCCCCGGGCATTCAACTCAACTGGCATGAAATAAGGGGCCTGAAAGAAACCCTGGGCAAAAATGGCGTTACTTCCAATTACCTGTATGAGCTGGCTCCCTATACCTGGGAATGTATCCGCAATTTCAAAGGAGGCAATGCGCTCTTCACCAATCCCCCCACTCCCGTGAAATGTGGCGGTGCCCCACACAAGATCATGTGGCTGGCCGCCGATTATTTCCGCAAACATAAAATACTCGACAAAACAAATATCCAGTACTGGAGTGGCGGTACCCGCCTGTTTGGAGTAGATAAGTACGAAAAAGTGTTGAAAGGAGTTGCTGCCCGCGACAAGGTAGATATGCATTTTTTTACCCGCCTCATCGAAATAAATGGCCCGGAAAAGACAGCCATCTTCGAAGGATTTGGTGAAAAGAATAAGGGAGAGATTTACAAAGTGAAATTCGACATGATCCATGTGACCCCTCCCCAAAGTGCGCCCGACTTTGTACGCAATAGTCCGCTGGCCAACGAAGCGGGTTGGGTAGATGTGGACAAATTCAGTTTGCAGCATGTTCGTTATCCTAATATTTTTTCGCTGGGCGATGCTTCCTCGCTGCCCACTTCGCGCACCGGAGCAGCCATTCGCAAACAGGCCCCGGTATTGGTCAAAAACCTGCTCTCGCTCATGAAGGGAGAGGAACTGAAAGCGCAATACAATGGATATACCAGTTGCCCCGTGGTAACAGGCTATGGTAAACTGGTACTCTGCGAATTCGACTATGCGAATAAACCGACCGAAACCTTTCCCTTCAACCAGGCGAAAGAAAGATGGAGTATGTATCAGTTGAAAAGAAAAGTGCTGCCCTGGTTGTATTGGCATAAGATATTGCCGGGGAAAATGTGAGGGAAGTAGGAAGTTGTAAGTAGGGAGTTGTAAGTAGGAAGTAGTAAGTAGCAAGTAGTACGTAGTACGTGAGGCGTATGCCGCTCCGTAGGAGCGGGTTATCGGTAGCAGGGAGCGTGAGTAGTGAGGCGCACGCCGCTCCGTAGGAGCGGGTTATCGGTAGCAGGGAGCGTGAATCGTGACGCGTGAGGCGTGAGTAGGGAGAAGTTAGCCTGCCTGCCAACAGGTAGGGAGTAGTCAATTGAAAGCAAAATTTGAAAATATTGTTACGCTGCAAATATGTTAACACTTATTACAACAAACTTCTATCTGCGCTCATCTGCGGAAAAAATCTGCGAAAATCTGCGGGAAAACTCTTCTGAACTCTGAAGATGTTTAAAGTACTAAACCATTTCCCGCAGAATTTCGCAGAAAGTAGAAAGTTGTGAGAAGAAAGCCGGCAGCAAAGCACATTGTAAACAAACCCTTAAACCTTAAACTCTAAACCTTTAAACAGCTCAACAAATTCCCAAATCCCCAAATTACCGAATATGACCATCAACCATCACCCAAATAAAACAATCGTATCTTTGCACTATTCAAATCGCAGCATATGAAGAACTGGATTATGTCGAATAAATGGATTTTGCTGGGGGTTGCCCTGGGTGCTGCCGGCGGTTTTTTGTACTGGCAACAGATTGGCTGCAATAGCGGATCCTGCATGATCACTTCCAAATGGCCAAATAGCACCGCTTATGGCGCATTAATGGGTGGGCTTGTATTCAGCATTTTCATTCCCGGCAAGAAGAAAGATGATAACGATCAACGTGATGAATCGATTAAATAGAAAAACAGTACTCCTATGTCACATACAATTGTTTCCGATAAACCCAATCAGATGAAAGAAGATGTTTCCGACCGCGGCTATTTAAGCTCGGCACTCGGCTGTCGCTGCCCGCGTTGCCGGGAAGGGAAATTATTTAAAAACCCTGTTTCCGTTTCCATGAAAAAAAATATGGAAATGAACCGCGAATGCCCGGTTTGCGGTCAGCCTACAGAAATTGAAGTGGGTTTCTATTACGGCACCAGCTACGTGAGCTATGCCATTACCGTAGCCATCAGTGTGGCCAGCCTGGTCGCCTGGTGGGTCATCATTGGTCTTTCCACACACGACAACCGCTTTTTCTACTGGCTGGGATTTAATGCGGTGCTGCTGATTTTACTGCAACCCTGGCTCATGCGCCTGAGCCGCAGCCTTTGGATTTCCTGGTTTGTCAAATACGATCGCAACTGGAAATTGAACGGCCCCGTGGATGTTTCGGAGCGCATCAATCCCGATCAGGCTAATAACTGGTGAGCAGGCCTCAGTAGCTCATTTCGTCCAGCTTTACTTTTCCATTGAAAGGAAAATTTGGCGCTATTTTTTTAGATGTAGTGCTTTAGGTTTCGTAAAGGCACGAATACCCGTATGCGAAAGCGTGGCACCAAATCCGGAATGCTGCCGTCCGCTCCAGGGGAGGGCCGGGCTTACGCGGTCGCAACAATTCCAATAACCTGTGCCCGTATTTAATTGCGATATTAGCGCACGTGCACGATTTTCATCGGAAGAATACACCGAAGCCGTAAGGCCATAATCCGAATCCTTCATTTTCTCCAGCGCTTCTTTATCATCGCGCACCCGCATGATGCCAATGATGGGTCCAAACGATTCTTCACGCATTACCTGCATATCGTTGCTGACACCCGTTAATACGGTAGGCTCATAAAAATTTCCCTGACCGGGTATGCGCTTTCCTCCTGCTTTCAGTTGCGCGCCTTTTGCCAGGGCATCCCTTACCTGGCCATCAAGCAAATCGGCCTGCTGTGGCCGGGTGAGGGCGCCTATATACACATCTTCCTGCATGGGGTCACCCATCTTCCAGCTCTTCACTTCTTTTACAAAAGCATTGGTAAATGCTTCGGCTATCCGTTCGTGTACATATACGCGTTCTACCGCGCAGCAACTTTGGCCGTTGTTGTAAAAAGCACCATCGGCCACGGCAGCCGCCACTGCTTCCACATCTTTTACATCATCTGCCACATACAAAGGGTCTTTGCCGCCGAGTTCGCATTGACAGGGCACCATTTTGGGTGCCACTTTCTCATAGATATATTTTCCGGTTTTATGACTTCCGGTGAAGAAGTAACCATCCAGCGGCAATTCAAGCAGGGTCTTACCAACCTCGGGGCCGCCGGGCAGGCACTGAAATACATCATCCGGAATGCCCGCCTCCTGCAATAATTCCGCGATTTGAAGCCCCGTAAGACTGGCGTATTCCGAGGGTTTGTACAAAACGGCATTACCTGCTATCAGCGCCGGAACAAATACATTCACGCCTACGAGATAAGGATAATTCCAGGCAGAAATATTGGCGATAATGCCGAGCGGCTCATATACAATCCATTCTTCCAAACCCTCCTCCCGGTGCATACATTCATCGGCCAGGTACTGAGCCGCATGGCGACATATCCAGTCGATACGATGACGGGCGCCATTGATTTCGTTGCGCGACTGACGAATGGGCTTACCCACTTCTTTTGTGAGCGTATGGGCCAGTTTTTCTTTGTTCAGCTCGAGCAGTTCCCTGAACTTTTCCAAAACAGCAATTCGCGCAGGCAGCGGTTGCGCGGCCCAGGTGGGTTGAACAGACGCTGCCCGGGTATAAGCTTCCCGCACTTGCGCTTCCGTGGTTTCCGGAATTTCCCGGATAAGGCTGCCATCAGCCGGGTTAAGGATCTTCATGCTATGCTTTTAACGACATTACTTCCTGTAAAAAACGATTACGCAGCGCCAATGAAGCGGGGCTTTCCTGCAAACCAAAGGCGAACATCCGCTCGGGATGCCATTGCACACCCAGAAGAAAGGGCCGACCCTTTCTTTCCTCCCATTCAATGCCCTCTATCGTGCCATCGTCCGCGAAGGCATTCACCCGCAATCCCTTTCCCGGTTTCTTTATCGCCTGGTGATGGGCGGCATTCACAACGCACCTGCTGGTTCCCAGGATTTCGTGCAGCAGGCTGCCTTCTACCACCTGCAGTCCATGAGCCTTATCCCGGCCATCATGCGCCCGATGAATGGCATTGCCGGTACGACCCAGGTCCTGGACCAGTTTTCCGCCGAGAAGGCTATTGACCAATTGCATACCCCGGCAAATGGCCAGCACCGGTAAACCCATTTCCTGGCTCACGGCGAAGACTGCCGTTTCAAAATGATCCCTTGCCTTGTCGAAATGCTTTGGGGCATTTGCATAATCCTTTTTCTTTCTTCCGTAAAAAGAGGGATGCACATCGGTTCCGCCGGAAAAAACCAGACCCTGACACCGGCGGAGATCAGAAAGATTGTCGTTTTCAACACTAAGCGTCAGCACATCCACATCGGAATCCAGCTGCAGCCAGCGAAGATAATTTTCATGTTTTTTTTCATTGTTGGTATAGGTAAGCGCAATTAAGGGTTTCATAGTGCCTCCTCATATAAGTTTTTGAATTGTTCACGGCTAACGGGTCGGGGGTTATTCGGGTGTGCAAAATCGGCGTATGCCAGGTCGGCCAGGGTTTCAATATGCGATGGTTCCACGCCGATGCGGCTCAATTGTCGGGGAATGCCGATGCGGTCATTCCACTCAAAGAGGTGCCGAATCAATACTTCGGAATCAAAGGACGGAAGATCAAAAGCCATGGCCATACGACGAAAAGCATCGGGCACCACTTCGCTGTTGAAGCGCATACCGTAGGGCAACAAAACCGCATTCGCTAATCCATGGTGGGTATCGAGCAGGGATGATAAGGGGTGTGCCAGTGAATGTACCACACCCAGGCCTTTCTGAAAGGCAATGGCTCCCATCATGGAACCCATCAGCATCAGGCTGCGGCTTTCGAGATCAGGATGTTTCACCGCTTTTTCCAGCGAAAGATGAATCAGTCGCATGCCTTCGAGGGCGATGCCTTCGCAAATCGGATGCGGCATTTTCGCGATGAATGCTTCCATATTATGCGTTAGCGCATCCATGCCGGTAGCAGCCGTAATAGCAGGAGGCAAATCCATCGTCAGCTCCGGATCGGCAAACACGATACGTGCGAGTAGTTTGGGAGAAAAGAGAATTTTTTTCTGATGGGTTTCATCGTCGGCAATGATCGCGCTACGGCCCACTTCGCTTCCTGTGCCGGCAGTTGTGGGAATGGTAATGAAATGCGGTACTTCATTCGTAACATAAATATCGCCGCCAATCAAATCATCATACTTAAACAAGTCCTCGCGATGATGCACCCGCAATACGATGGCACGGGCCACGTCCAGCGCCGCACCGCCCCCAACACCTATTACCGAATCGCAGGCTTCCGCATCGTACTGATCCGTGCCCTTGTACACATCGGATTTCACCGGGTTGCGATGGATATCGTTGAAAACAACAGGCTGAATGGCATTTCTTTCCAGGCTTTCCTTTATGGCTTTGAAAAAGGAAAGGCCGGCCACCGTGCCATCCGTAACCAGCAGTGGTTTGCGAAGTTGTTGTTGACGGCAATAAGCAGGCAACTCTTTCACCGATCCTGCCCCAAAGCGAATGGTAGTAGGAAAATTGTATTGATATACCTGATTGAAACGCATAGTATAAGTTAAGAAAAATTACTTGTTTCGGCTCAGGCAGGCATCGTTAGCAGGATCAGATAATCTCAAAATAGCGCCTGTACTCCCAGTCGGTGACTGCTTTCAGGTGCTGGCGCCATTCCCACTCACGGGTCATGATAAAATGCTCGGTGAATATATCCCCAAACAGTTCTTTGGCAATGGGTGAGGCCTTCATTTTATCTGTGGCTTCCTGAAGCGTACGGGGCAGGAGCCCATTCGATTCATCCCGATATCCATTTCCCGTACTGGCGGCCTGTTGCAGCTTCAGCTTATGCTTTATGCCATACAATCCCGATGCAATGGAAGCGGCCATGGCCAGGTAAGGATTCACATCCGCTCCCGGCACCCTGGTTTCGATGCGGGTTCCTGATCCACCCGAATTAATAACACGCAGCGCCACCGTCCGGTTGTCGAAACCCCAGGTAAGCGTGGTGGGCGCCCAGGCCCCTTCTACCAGGCGCTTATAGCTGTTGATGGTAGGCGCATACAAAGGAAGTATATGTGGCAAACAATGGAGTTGCCCCGCAATGTACTGCCGCATCAGGTTGCTTATTTTTTCCTTATTCTTCGCATCGGCGAAAAGATTCAGCTTGCCGCCCTTGTCCCACAAACTTTGGTGGATATGACCGCCACAACCGGGCAATTGTTCGTTCACCTTAGCCATAAAACTGGCCATAATGCCTTGCTGATAGGCGATCTCCTTCACGGCTGTTTTGAAGAGAATGGCGCGGTCCGCCGCTTCCATCAAATCGGCCACCCCAATGGCGGCTTCAAAAGTTCCGGGACCCGTTTCCGTATGTAATCCTTCGAGGGGTACCCCGAATGCGTTCAAATTTTCGAAAAGGGCCTTGAAAAATGGTTGGGAAATAGTAGTGCGTAATACGGAATAACCAAACATACCCGGCGTAAGCGGCTCCGGATTCCGATAATTTTTGGCTTCAAGGCTTTGGGGCGTTTCTCTGAAATTATACCATTCAAACTCCATGGCGCCACGAAGGGCATAACCCATCTTTTCGGCATCGCCGCTAATTTTCTTCAATAACTGTCTTGGACAAATGGCCGCAGGTTTGCCATTCGTATCCAACAGCTCGCCCAGGAAAAATGGTATATCTTCTTCCCATGGAATAGTTCTATAGGTGCTTAGGTCAATACGGGCAGGTGCATCCGGATATCCTGTATGCCAGCCGGTGTAGCGGCCTTTATCATAAGCCTGATCGGCCATATCCCAGCCAAAGATTACATCGCAGAAGCCTGTGCTTCCCTGCGCTATGGAAAGAAATTTTTCTTTCGAAAGGTATTTACCTCGCAGGATGCCATCAATATCGCTATAGGCGATCTTCACGCGGTTGGCGGGGTGCGACTTAACGGCTTGAAGGATTTCCCTTGTGGTCATGATCCGATTGAGGTTTATAGGTTAGTTTATACAAAATAAAGCCGGCCAGGAGCACAGATCCGTAAATCAATGCTAATTTACCATTATGAATGCTCATGGCAATGAGCGATATAGTCGCAATCAGTAGCGCGATGACCGGAGCGAAGGGATAAAAAGGAGCCCGGAAGGGTCGCAGCAGCGTCGGTTCCCGCCTGCGCAGCCGGATAAAACTGATCATGGAAAGTATATAAAGACTTAAGGCGCCGAAGACCGATAACTTGATCACTTCTCCCGTATCGCTAAAATAGAGGGTAACCAATCCTATACACATATTCAGCAACAATGCCGCAGCCGGCGTTTGAAAGCGCGGGTGTATGCGACCCAGGAAGGCGGGTGCCATCCTCACTCTGCCCATTTCAAAACTGGCACGGCCAGCGGCCAGGATGAGCCCATGAAAGGAGGCCACCAAGCCCAACAAGCCTACCGTAATGAGCAGATGATAGAGAATATTGCTGTCGGCGACAATATAGCCAAGAGCCAGAGGAAGCGGCGAATCCGATCGGCTTCCATCGGCCGTGTACACAATGGCTTCCCAACCCGCTACTCCCACCGCGCTCAGGAAAGTGAGCAGGCAAAGTATAATCAGTGTGAGAATGGCCGATCCAAAGCCTTTGAGGATGGTCTTTTGCGGATTCACCGTTTCTTCCGCCACATTGGCAACACCCTCTATTCCCAGGAAAAACCAGATGGCGAAGGGTAGAGCCGCCAACACGCCGGCCCATCCGTTGGGAAAAGCATTCAGTTCCAGTTTGCTTACCGAAAAGGAAGGCAGGGTGATACCTGCAAATAAAAGTAATTCACCCACCGCCAGAATGGTAATGATCAATTCGAAGCGGGCGGCGGCTTTTACGCCATAAATATTCAATGCCGTAAACAACAAGTAAACAATCACCGCAATACTGAATATGGAAAACTGCGGCAGGAATAAATTGAAATAGGCGCCTATGGCAAAGGCAATGGCTGGTGGTGCAAAAACAAATTCAATCAGCTGAGCCATACCTGTTACAAATCCCCAGTCGCGACCCAGTGCACGGTCGGCATAGTCAAAAGCACCTCCGGCTTTGGGGATGGCGCAAGCCAGTTCGGTATAGCTGAAAGTAAAGCAGAGATACATCAGGATCACAAATCCCGTGGCGATGGCCAGGCCAAGCGTACCTCCCTTCTCCAAACCCAGGTTCCATCCGAAATACATGCCCGAAATCACATAGCCCACGCCAAGCCCCCAAAGAAGGCGGGCGTTGAGGCTGCGTTTGAGTTGTGGCGTTTCGGATGACATTTGAGTATTAAGTTATAAGTTTTAAGTTATAAGTAAGGTTTAAAGTTGAGAGTTTAGGGTTTAAAGTTTAATTTGAGAATTTGATTATTCGGATATTTGTATGTAGTCTTTCTGTGCAGGTCTCTAATTGTCAAGTCCTGAAAAAAGTTGACAGTTTTTACTTAAGTCATTTATCCGCGAAAATCTGCGAAAAAATCTGCGCAAATCTGCGGGAAACGCTTCTGCATTTTAGACCTGTTCAAAGTTCTGGAGAGATTTCCAGCAGATTTTCGCAGATTACAACGCAGATTGGCGCAGATTTCTCATGAAACCAATTTTCATTTCCCAGCTTTACAAACCTTAAACTCTAAACTTTAAACTCTAAACTTCACACTATTCCATACACTCTCGCCGCATTCAACCCCATCACTGCCGCTCGGTTATCTTCCTCCATATTTTCCATGTATTTTTCCAGCAGGCTTTTCCATTGCACATAGATGCCGGATAATAGCATCACCGGCCAATCGCTGCCGAAAAGGAGTCGGTTAGCGCCGAAAGCATCAAACAATACATCCAGGTAAGGATAAAACTCTGCCGCGCTCCATTGTTTCCAGCGCGCTTCGGTAAAGAGCCCGCTAAGTTTACAATGGGTGTTCGCGTGGCTGGCCATAGCCCTGATCTGTACTTCCCATTCCTTTATTTCGCCGACATTGACATCCGGCTTTCCGCCATGATCAAGAATAAAAGTATTGTCGGGAAAAGCATGAACAAAATCGACCGCCTGACTCATCTGGCGGGCATAGACCAAAACGTCGTATGTGTAACCAAACTTCTGCAGCATGGGCATGGCCCTCCGAAAATGAGGATCGCCAAGGAAACCATCCGGCTCACCCTGCACAATATGTCGCCATCCACGAATAATGGGGTATTGCGAAAAATAGGTCAGCCGTTCTTCCAGGTCATCGCTGCGCAGATCCGTCCAGCCGACCACTGCACGAATAAAGGGATGCGATTTGGCCATCTCCACCATGAAGTGCGTATCCAGTTCCGACTGATCGGCCTGCACGGCTACTACCCCATCCACACCATTGCGTTTGAGTGTTGGCGCCAAATGCTCCGGCAGAAAATCCCTTTGCAGGTCTTTCATGCGCTTATCGATCCAGGCATAAACTTTTGGATCGTATTTCCAGAAATGAACGTGGGAATCGAGAACCAATTTGTTGAAGAGTTTAAAGTTTAGAGTTTAAGGTTTAAAGTTATTGATCATCGGGATGAAATCTATACTACCAATCATTAGAGATCTAACAAATACTTTTCGGCACTTAGGATAAATGACAGTAGATCAGCACAAATATTTTACACTTGCATTTCTTTTCCTAATAAATAACCTTAAACCCTAAACCTTAAACTCCAAACACTCCTGCCTGCTGCTTCCCAACCCTTCTATGCCTAATTCTACCACATCGCCGGCTTTCAGGTAAATGGGTTCGGGGTTTTGTCCAAGGCCCACGCCGGCTGGTGTACCGGTGGAGATGATATCGCCGGGAAGTAAACTCATGAACTGGCTGAGATAGGAAATAAGGAAGGGAATCTTGAATACCAGATTACTGGTATTGCCGTCCTGAAAAGTCTTTCCATTTACTGTGAGCCAGAGTCGCAGGTTATTGAGGTCGGTTATTTCATCGGCCGTAGCCACCCAGGGACCGATGGGCGCAAAGCTGTCGCAGCTCTTGCCTTTTACCCATTGTCCGCCCCGCTCCAATTGAAATTCGCGCTCGCTATAGTCGTTGTGCAACACATAGCCCGCCACATGATCCATGGCATCCGCTTCGCTTACGTAACTGGCTTTCTTACCAATCACCACGGCCAGTTCCACTTCCCAGTCGGTTTTGCGGCTGTTACGTGGAATAATCAGCGGGTCGTTGGGACCCGTGATGGCGCTGGTTGCTTTAAAGAACACCACGGGTTCCGCAGGCAATTGCATATTACTTTCCGCCGCATGGTCGGCATAGTTGAGGCCAATACAAATGATTTTGGAAGGTGCCGCAATGGGGCAACCCAGGCGTGTAGCGGCATCCAGCACCGGCAAAGCCTTTAATTCAGCATCGCTCAGCAACTGCAGTTTCTTCCAGCCTTCGCCAGCAAAGAAGCTGCCGTCATAGTCACTAACAAGTGAGGACACATCGCGATAGCTATCGTTCCAAAGAATGGCCGGCTTCTCCTGGCCCGCTGCACCAATACGTAAAAGTTTCATAAATTATAATGTATCAAATAAATCTAAAATCCAGAATCAATACATATCCCCAAATTCTCAAATATCCGAATTCTCAAATAGGGCACTACGTATTCAACCGAATAAATCCTCCATCAATCGGGTAATCAGTTCCGGTGATAAACCCGGCTTCATCGCTGCAGAGATAAAGCGCGAGGGCGGCAATTTCATCAGGCCGGCCCATGCGACCGATGGGTTGGGTTTTGGAAAGTTTATCAAACATTTCCTGTTCCCTGCCCGGGTAATTTTTTGCCAGGAAATTGTCCACAAATGGCGTGTGCACCCTGCCCGGTGAAATGCAATTGCAGCGTACCTTATCGGCCAGGTAATCTTTGGCCACTGACAATGTCATGGACAACACCGCGCCCTTGCTCATGCTATAAGCGAAGCGGTCGCTGAGGCCCAGGGTAGCCGCCACAGAAGCGAGGTTCAGGATCACACCTCCTTCGCGTCGCAGCGCCGGCAGGGCAGCCTGCATGCAATTGAACACACCTTTCACATTCACCTTATACACGCGATCAAAATCTGCTTCGCTGGTAGTGTCGGCACGGCCAATATGCGAAATACCCGCGCTATTCACCAGGATATCGATTTGTGTAAGGGAACCTATCACCTGCTTCACATTTGCCGAGTCAGATACATCACAAACCAATGGAAATGCTTTTCCGCCCGCCAATTCAATTTCCTTTACGGTGGATTCCGCCTGCTCCTGCTGAATATCCACTACCCCTACGCTGGCTCTCTGGCGGGCAAAGAGCAGGGCAATGGCTTTTCCTATGCCCGATCCGGCGCCGGTTACCAGGGCTACTTTATTATGGAGGTCAAACATCACAAAAAATTAGGAAGCTATAAATAACGAACAGGTATTTGTATCAACTACCTATCGCGTTAAAGATAAAGCGAACAGGCGGAACTCCCTGCGGATTATTGTAACTTTGTTGTATGTCAGCCCAACAAAAACCCAACTTTCATCGCCGCATTTTTTGGGATGTGGATATGGACAGGCTTGACTTCGACTTAAAGGCCGACTTCATCATAGCAAGAGTATTTGAAAGGGGCGATGTAGAAGATATTCGGGCATGCCGCCGTTACTATGGTGACGAAAGAGTCCGCGAGGCTTTATTAGGCGCCAAATTTCTACCATTGCCTACCGTTTATCTGGCGGCAGCAGTAATTGACCGACCATTAACCGACTTCAAATGTTACAAACCCAGACAGTCGAACCCCGAACATTGGAGATACTGAGAAATCTGATGGCGATACCAGAGCTTTCAGACTTCTATTTGGTTGGCGGTACAGCCCTTTCGCTACAATTTGGTCATAGGATATCTGTAGATCTTGATCTCTTTTCCACCGTAGATTTTGACAATGGCACGATAGCAAAAAATCTTGAAACCAAAATTCCAGGGTTCACCTATCATAGTACACTTAATCCGATTGGACTATTTTGCTATATTGAAGACATAAAAGTTGATTTCGTAAAGCATTATCAACACCCCTTGGTAGCGGATACGCTGGAGATTGACGGAATCAGGATGTTTAGCCTGAAAGATATTGTAGCCATGAAAGTAAATGCAATTCTTAAGCGGGGAGCCAAAAAGGACTTCTGGGATATCGCAGTTTTGCTAAAGCATTTCACTATAGAAGATATCGTTCAATTTTACAGCCGGAAATACCCTTCGCAACAATTGCTGATTTCCGTCCCGCAGGCGCTTATCTATTTTGACGACGCGGAGGATTCTGAAGAACCTGTTAGTCTGGAAGGTCAAACCTGGGAATCGATAAAACAAGAAATACAAAGTGCTGTCCGAAAATATTTGAAGTAGCAGGCAGTAGTGTGTACAAATTAGCTACTCACTTTTCAACAAAAATATATCGAACCCGGCCTTCCGGAGATCCCAGGCTATTGTTTACCCAGCTTACTTGTAGTACTTTCGCACCCAAATCTGATGGCAATACACTACCAAATGTTAGCCTCCATACGCAATAGCTTCTGTCAACGGGCGGGGTTGCAAAACCTTATCACCCTCCTGTTCATCGGAGCATTCGTATTCCTGCGTTCATTTGACCTGGTAGCGCTGCAACCCAACACAGATACTTACTACAATAATGCAGCGACGCAATTCGACGCCGGACATTTAAATGCCGGACTCTATTTTCAGCACTATGTTGCTTCCATTCCTGCGGATCAGGCAATAGAAACCCAGGAAGAAAAGGACGAGACTCACCCATCATTGGAGCCAAGCCTTGCTGATCAACAAAACCATTATTTATTGGGCTCGCAGGCTATGGCCCTTTCGGTAAAGATCCGGCTTCGACAAAACGATGCGAGCCTCCATCAACCTGCACCTATCCCCTGTTTTATTCTCCATCATTCCTGGAAAACTTTCCTTTCTTAGCCCCCTTTTGACTTATCCGTTATTCGGATTGTCGCTGAGCGACACTGCCTTTGAGGTTCACTTCAAAGGGTATCCCATTTATTCAGCTCAAAATCGACTTCTACATGAAGAGGATAACTATGCTCGCTATGCTGGCGACTGCATTGTATTTAGTAGCATGCAACAATCATAAAAAAGAAAAAAAGGAAACGACGACATTTGAAATAACCAGCCCGCTGCAGGTTGATACATTCATCAACCGCGAATATGTTTGCCAGATTCGCTCTGCCAACCATATCGAACTTCGATCACATGAAAAAGGCTATTTGCAGAACATTTATGTGGATGAAGGGCAACACGTACGCAAGGGCCAGCTCATGTTTCGAATAATGCCGTTGCTATACCAGGCCGAAACGCAAAAGGCTGAGGCCGAAAAGAATTTCGCGGAAATTGAATATGCCAATACCAAGAGCCTGGCAGACAGTAATATTGTATCGGCCAATGAACTGGCACTTGCGAAAGCCAAACTTGACAAAGCAAAGGCCGAACTCGCGCTCGCCAAAGTGCACCTGGGCTTTACGGAAATCCGCGCCCCCTTTGATGGAATCATGGATCGCTTTCATTCAAGGTTGGGAAGCCTGGTTGATGAAGGGGAACTATTGACAGAATTATCCGACAACAGTAAGATGTGGGTTTATTTCAATGTTCCGGAAGTGGAATATCTCCGCTTCTATAAAAATCTTCAATCCGGCAAGCCGAAAACGGTGTACCTGCAAACAGCCGATAACGCAATGTTTGATCACCCGGGAAATGTGGAGACCATAGAAGCCGATTTCAACAACGAAACGGGCAATATCGCATTTCGTGCCAACTTTCCCAATCCCAAAGGTTTGCTGCGGCATGGCGAAACCGGTAATATCCTCATGCCGGTTGATCTCCACAACGCATTACTCATTCCTCAGAAAGCTACATTTGAGATACTCGATAAAAAATATGTTTTTGTTGTTGACAAGGACAATGTGGTACACACGCGACAAATTACGATTGGTGAAGAATTGCCTCACCTGTATGCAGTTACGCAAGGCCTGGATGCCAGTGAAAGAATCCTGCTGGATGGTCTTCGCAAGGTGAAAAACAATGACCGCATTAAAGTGGAAGTTGTAAGCCCGGCAAAGGCCTTGTCGGAACTGAATGCGCTGCACGCGGAATAATCCATGAACCCTCAATCTTCAAAAACATGTTTAGCAAATTCATACAAAGGCCCGTACTGGCAATTGTAATATCACTGGCCATCATTCTGCTGGGGGTATTGGCCATCAGTACAAGGCCCATTTCGCAGTTTCCTGAAATCGCCCCACCCCGGGTAATGGTGTTCATCGCCTATCCGGGCTCCAGTGCCGATGTACTGGTTAAATCAACCCTGGTACCATTGGAAAGAGCTATCAATGGCGTTCAGGGTATGCAATACATTATATCCGATGCCACCAGCGCTGGGGAGGCAACCATTCAAATCGTATTTGAGCCGGGCACGGATCCCAATGCCGCGGTGGTGAATGTAAAAACACGCGTGGACCAGGTAATGAACAACCTGCCACCGCTTGTACAACGCGAAGGTGTGGTGATAACACCCATTCAGCCGAGTATGCTCATGTACGTGAACCTGTTTAGTAAAGACAAGAACGCTGATGAAAAGTTTCTATACAACTATGCCAACGTTCACGTGTTGCCCGAACTACAACGCATAAAGGGCATGGGCCGCGCACAAATACTGGGTAGCCGCCAGTTTGCCATGCGTATATGGTTGAAGCCCGACAGAATGAGGGCTTACAATATTTCTTCGGAAGAAGTGATGGAAGCCATGAATGAACAAAGTGTGATAGGTCGGCCCGGTCGTATCGGACAGAGTTCTGGTAAAACGGCACAATCGCTGGAATATGTGCTTACATACAAAGGTCGCTACAACCAGCCGGAAGAGTACGAGAATATTATCGTAAGGGCCAATCCTGACGGAGAAATATTGAAGCTAAAGGATATCGCAGATGTGGAACTGGGTAGCGAATTCTTTGACATCTATTCCAACAAGGATGGCTATCCCGCTGCATCGATGGTGCTCAAGCAAAACTTTGGTAGTAATGCGAGCAAGGTAATTGAGCAGGTAAAGGAAAAGCTCCAGGAGTTGAAACGTGATTTCCCGCCGGGGATGGAATATGAAATCAACTATGATGTTTCCAAGTTTGTGGATGCCTCCATCGACAAAGTAATGCATACCCTGCTGGAGGCCTTTATTCTTGTGGCGATTGTGGTATTTATATTCCTGGGCGACTGGCGCTCCACGCTTATACCGATCCTGGCTGTTCCCGTTTCGTTGATTGGCGCTTTCTTCTTCATGCAAATCTTCAATCTCACCATTAACCTGGTTACCCTGTTTGCCCTGGTGCTGGCCATTGGTATTGTTGTCGACAATGCCATTGTAGTGGTAGAAGCGGTACACGCGAAGATGCACGAGGAAAACCTGCCGCCTTTCCAGGCAGTAAAGAAAGTATTGGGGGAGATCAGTGGGGCGATCATTGCGATTACCCTGGTAATGACAGCCGTGTTTATTCCTGTATCCTTTATGTCGGGTCCGGTAGGGATATTTTATCGTCAATTTTCTATTACCATGGCCAGCTCCATCGTGCTTTCCGGCGTTATTGCGCTCACGCTCACACCGGTTCTATGTGCCATGATCCTGAAAAACAATCATGGACAGGCACGTCGTCGCAGTCCCGGCAATCGATTCATCGATTGGTTTAACCGAAAGTTCGATAGAGTAACGGGGAGATATACGCGGTTGCTTTCAAAACTGGTGAACCGCAGACTGATTACGTATGGAATGCTGGCGGCATTTTGCTTTGGCATATTTGCCGTTAACAAAAATCTGCCCGCAGGCTTCATTCCCAACGAAGATCAGGGAATGATCTATGCCATCATTCAAACGCCGCCCGGGGCCACGCTGGAAAGAACCAATGATGTAGCGAGGCAATTGCAAAAAATTGCGGAGGAGGTGGATGGCATTCAATCTGTATCCTCCCTGGCCGGTTATGAAATACTGACCGAAGGTCGCGGTTCGAATGCGGGGACCTGTTTGATAAACCTCAAAGACTGGTCGAAACGAAAGCATTCCGTGAAGGAAGTGATTGAAGAGCTGGAAGAAAAAACAAAAGACCTGGGGGCTGTGATAGAATATTTTGAACCCCCGGCTGTACCAGGGTACGGTTCTTCTGACGGTTTTTCGCTGCGTATGCTCGACAAGAACTCTACAGTTGACTACCAGGAATTCGACCAGGTGAATAAAGATTTCATGACCGCTCTGGAAAAGCGAAAAGAACTTACGGGCCTGTTCACATTTTTTGCCGCTAATTATCCGCAATATGAGCTGGTGATCGACAATAAACAGGCCATGCAGAAGGGCGTGTCGATTGGAAAAGCCATGGACAATCTTGATATCTTATTAGGAAGTACTTATGAGCAGGGCTTTGTTCGCTTCGGAAATTTCTTTAAGGTGTACACACAAGCCGCCCCTGAATATCGCCGCTTACCCGGGGATATTCTGAATTTGTACATCAAGAATGACCGTGAAGAGATGGTGCCGTACTCAGCATTCATGAGCATGCGAAAAACTCAGGGGCCCAACGAAATCACACGTTTTAATCTGTACACATCATCTTCCATTAAGGGAATGCCGGCGTATGGATACACCACCGGTGACGCCATTCAGGCAATACGTGAAGTGGCCAGGGAAACGCTGCCACAGGGTTATGATATTGCCTGGGAAGGATTATCGTACGATGAAGCAGGAAGAGGAAATGAGGCGCTGTATATATTTCTGGTGGTAATCTTGTTTGTGTACCTGGTATTGGCGGCACAGTACGAAAGTTTTATCATTCCACTGGCAGTTCTCCTCTCCCTTCCGGTTGGTGCATTTGGCTCCTTCCTCTTGCTGAAGATGATGGGGCTTGCCAATGATATTTATGCACAAATGGGCCTGATCATGCTGGTGGGCCTGCTGGGAAAGAATGCCATCCTCATAGTGGAGTTCGCCGTGCAAAAGCATCAAAAAGGCGCTTCGGTCCTGGAAGCGGCCATCGAAGGCTCAAAGGTTCGCTTCCGTCCCATCCTGATGACTTCCTTCGCTTTTGTGGCGGGGCTCATTCCACTGGTTGTAGCTACGGGTCCCGGCGCCGTGGGCAACAGAACAATTGGTGCGTCCTCATTGGGTGGTATGCTGATCGGAACCGTCTTTGGTGTGATCATCGTCCCGGGTCTCTATTATATCGCCGGAAAAATTTCAGAAGGTAAAAAACTTATCCGGGATGAAGACGAAAATCCTTTGAGTGAAGACTTTGTAGAAAGCAGGTCCGATAAAGCACTGAGCAAAAAAATTAAGAAACTGATTAAAAGATTTACCAATAAAAATGAAAAAGAAGACAACAACAATTAAGCTGCTTCTCGGCTTCCTGCTGATAAGTGGATTGTGGGCTTGTAAAGTGCCGGCGCTCAACAGTCGTACTGAAAACAAGACTATACCCGCAAGCTATTCCAGCTTGAGTAGTGCCGACACTGTGGCACGCATCAACTGGCGCGACTTCTTTACTGATCCCCATCTTGTAGCGTTGATAGATACTGCACTCCAGAATAATCAGGAGTTGAACATTCTCCTGCATGAGATCGCAATTAGCAAGAACGAAATCAGGGCGCGTAAAGGCGAATACCTTCCCTTCGTCAATATAGTTGCAGCTGCCGGTTTTGAGAAGGAAGGACGCTTTACACGACATGGCGCGGTGGATGAAAGCATTGAGATGAAACCCGGCAAAGAAATTCCCAAGGTATTGCCTGATTATTATATAGGATTAAATGCCTCCTGGGAACTGGATGTATGGAAAAAGCTGCGCAATGCAAGGCAATCGGCCATCCTTAAGTATTTGTCAACAAACGAAGGACGAAACTTTATGGTTACGCAGCTCATAGCAGAAATCGCGGTTTCTTACTATGAGCTTATGGCGCTGGATAACCAACTCGACATTCTGCAACAAAACAGCGAAATACAGCGCAATGCCTTGCAGATAGTGCGAATGGAAAAAGAAGCAGCAAAGGTGACGCAACTGGCGGTAAATAGATTTGAAGCGCAACTGCTACACACACAAAACCTGCAGTATGAAATCCGGCAACGTATAGTAGAAACAGAAAACCGGATCAATTTCCTGGTAGGACGGTATCCGCAACCCATAATTCGCAATTCAAGTGCTTTTGCTGCTATTGTTCCCACAAGGCCGGCAACAGGGCTGCCTTCTCAAATACTAAGCAACCGTCCTGATATTCGGCAGGCAGAGCTGGATATTCAGGCGGCACGGCTGGATGTGAATGTGGCACGCGCCAATTTTTATCCTTCTTTTCGCATAACCGCAGGCACTGGATTGCGCGCCTTTAATCCGGCCCATTTAGTAAAGCCTGAATCCATTCTTTACAATCTGGCGGGCGACATGATAGCGCCACTGGTCAACAAGAATGCCATCCGTGCCGCTTATGCCACAGCCAATGAAAAACAAATACAAGCTGTTTTCACGTATGAACGTTCCGTCCTGAATGCCTATCTCGAAGTTGTCAATCAACTCAACCGGCTGGAGAACTTCAGCAAAAGTTACGAGACAAAGGCGCGGGAAGCGGAGATTCTGGCTCAGTCGGTAAATATTTCCAATAACCTGTTTCGTTCGGCCCGGGCCGACTATGTGGAAGTATTGCTTACTCAACGGGAAGCGCTTGAAGCAAAGATGGAACTCACAGAAATAAAGCTACAGCAACTGGCCGCCAGCGTAAATATGTACAAAGCGCTGGGCGGTGGATGGGAATAGAAAGCTGCCCCATAACAAAACTACGCTACTGTGTAAGAATAATCAGGGGTGGGCCTGCGCTCACCCCTGATTATTTTCTGGAGCAAGACCTTGCGTGGTGGAACGACCCATATCTAAGCAAGTTTTGGTTATTTTCACCTAAATCAATGACTCATGGCTCCGTATTATCTTCAACGGTTCATCCTCATCATTACAGTTCTTGTGCTAAACATCAACGCTGTCGACGCCCAGAAAAAAGCCATCCGAAAAGAAATTAAAGCCCTGATGGAAGAATACCAGGCGGTGGGCCTGTCGGTGGCGGTGGTGAAGAAAGGGAAGATCACTTACGCAAAATCCTTTGGTTGGAAAAATGCGGAAAAGCGGATACCATTACGCAATACCGATATCTTCCGGATAGCCTCCATCTCCAAATCTTTTTCCGCCACATCCATCCAACAATTGGCGGAAGCCGGAAAGCTTTCGCTTGACGATAATGTGGAAAAGCTGATAGGGTTCCCGGTACGAAACCCTGCATTTCCTGATGATACCATTACCCTGCGTATGTTGCTGTCGCATACATCGAGCATCAACGATAGTGAAGGATATTTTACGCTCGATGCCATCCATCCCGAAAAAAATCCTAATTGGGCTAAATGCTTCAGCAATTATAAACCCGGTTCGCAATTCCGCTATTGCAATCTCAACTACAATATGGTGGGCGCCATCATAGAAAAAATCAGTGGCGAACGGTTTGACCAGTATGTTACCCGCCATATTTTGAAACCGCTTGGTTTATACGGCGGCTATTGTGTGGATTCGCTCAACAGTGCGCGCTTTGCCAGCATTTATGAGTATGTGGATAGTACAAAGGAATGGCAACTATCGCCCAACGCCTACCATCCTCGCAGGGAAGAATTGAGTAATTATGTGATGGGCTATACAGCGCCTGTATTTTCACCCACAGGAGGTATGAAAATTTCCGCATCCGATCTTGCCCAGTATATGATGATGCATATGAATGGCGGGATATGGAAAGACACACGCATCATCAGCGAAGCAAGCGCGAAGCAAATGCAAACTCCCGTGCTCAGTTCATCACAATATGGACTTGCCATTGCGACCACCGACAAACTGATTCCGGGCATAACCCTTAAGGGGCATACCGGGTCGGCTTATGGCTTATCCAGCATGATGTTCTTTCATCCCGAAGAAAAATTCGGACTGGTACTGATTTGCAATGGCAGCCGACAAACCTATTCGGAGGGCTATCATGAATTTCTGAAAAAATGTGCCAGGCTGTTGTACCAGAAAGTAGTGAGTGGGGAGTAGGAAGTGGCGATCGTGAGGCGTGAGGCGTGAGGCGTGAGACGTGAGACGTGAGGCGTGAGTGGTTTCCCGGGTTGGTTTCTGATATGGAAGAGGATTAGTTTACATGCAGCCTTCTAACGCAACGAGCGGTAAAAAACTTCAGCGATACCAACAGCTTCAAAGCGCAAAGAAATTTCCCGCAGATTACAACGTAATACGTATTACGTACTACGTATTACGTATCACTTAAAACTCTCTGTTCTCCTTCACCCAACCCCGTATATAATTGGCTATATCAGCAGTAGCCGTTCCGGGTGCGAAGAGTTGTCCAACGCCCAGGGCTTGCAATGCCTTTGCATCTTCATCCGGAATAATGCCGCCGCCTGTGAGCAGTACATCATCCATTCCTTTTTCTTTCATCAAAGCAATGATGCGGGGAAATACCGTCATGTGCGCACCCGAGAGAATGCTGACACCAATCGCATCCACATCCTCCTGCAGTGCGGCGTTCACCACCATTTCCGGGGTTTGGCGAAGGCCGGTATAAATGACTTCCATGCCGGCATCGCGCAACGCTGTAGCGATAACGCGGGCACCGCGATCATGGCCATCGAGGCCCACTTTGGCAACCAGTACTCGAAGAGGACGTGACATATTCCCGATTTGATTAAGAATTAAAGTATGGTTGTTTCAGTCAAAAAATATCAGTGCGAACAGGAATGCTGTGAATCAGGGTTTGGCCAATAATCCCAGCGTAAACTCCATCCGGCGAATGGTTTCATCCTTTCCAATCAGTTCCGCAATCTCAAACACTCCCGGACCAAATTTGCCTCCCACCAGCATGATGCGCAGGGGCAGCATTACTTCGCCGGGTTTCAGGTGATTCACTGCCGCAATTTCCTTACAATTGGTTTCCAGTTCATGCGCCTGCCAACTGCCTGCCAGTTGAAAATTGCGAATCAGTTCGGCAAAAAACAATTGCCTGGTATCGTTCCACTTGCCCCGAATGGCTTCCAGGTCGGGCTGTTGCGGCGCCTGGAAGAAAAACGCAGTCTGCTCCACGAAATCGGGAAGAAGCGTACACCTGTCTTTCACCAGGTTGATCACTTTATGAAAAAGCTTGTCGTCCGAAACATTAATTGCGGCAGCTTGAAAAAGCGGCTTTATTAATGGAGCCAGCTCTTCCGCTGTTTTGCGTTTGATCCATTCATGGTTGAACCATTTTGCCTTTTCGTAATCAAATTTAGCACCCGCACTGTGTACACGTTCCATGCTGAACTTATCGATCAGTTCCTGCAGGCTGAATAGTTCCTGCTCGGTACCATCGTTCCAGCCCAGGAGCGCCAGAAGGTTGATAAAGGCTTCGGGCAAAAATCCTTTTTCGCGAAAACCCTCCACCGTCTGGTTGGTTCGCGGATCGGTCCAGTTCATGGCAAATACCGGAAATCCATATTTCTCCCCATCGCGTTTGCTGAGCTTGCCACTGGGTCCCAGGATCAGGGGCAGGTGGGCCCATTGGGGCATGGCATCGAGGCCAAACAGATATTTCCAAAGCAGAATATGCACCGGAGCGCTGGGCAACCATTCTTCCCCACGGAAAGCATGCGTAATCTGCATCAGCCAGTCGTCCACCACCACCGCCAGGTGATAAGTGGGCATTCCATCGGCCTTCATCAATACCTTATCGTCGATCAGTCCGGTGTCGAATTCAACATCACCCCTGATCATATCCGTGAACCCTATCTTTTCCGATTCCGGCATCTTGATTCGTATCACATGGGGTGTTCCCTGAGCCTGCAATTCTTTTACTTCCGAATCGGCCAGGGTGAGTGAATTCCGCATCTCGCCACGGGTGTTGCGGTCGTACTGAGGCGAAGGATTGGATTCCGTTTTGAAACGGTTCCGCATCTGCTCCAGTTCTTCCGGCGTATCAAAGGCATAGTAAGCATGGCCCTGCTCCACCAGCTTTTCGGCATAGGACCGGTATAGTTCCTTCCGTTCGCTTTGGCGGTAGGGACCAAACTGCCCCGGCTTCAGCACGCTTTCATCCGGCTCCAGGCCCAGCCAATCAAGGCATTGAAAAATATACTCCTCCGCCCCGGGCACAAAACGACTCTGGTCGGTGTCTTCTATCCGAAGAACAAACTGTCCCCCATGCTGACGCGCAAAAAGGTAATTATATAATATAGTACGCACGCCTCCCAGGTGCAGACCTCCGGTGGGACTGGGCGCAAACCGAACTCGTACAGGTTTCGTCATGGCGCAAAGATAAGAAGGGCTGTGAAGTAAGTAGTAAGTAGTAAGTGGGGAGTGGGGAGTAGGTGTCATGTCCTGATATAGTTTGACAGATTCGGCACAAAAAAATCTGCGCAAATCTGCGCTAAAAATCTGCGAAAATCTGCGGGAAAGGCTTCTGCACTTTAAACCTGTTCAAATTTCGGGATAGATTTCCCGCAGATTTTTTGCACTGACAGCTGCCTTAAGAGATTAATCTGGCCCAGGAAAGAATACGGATATTTGCCTACATTGATAGCGGCAATATCCTCCAACGATAACTAAAATGATACTGGCAGATAAATACTATGCGATCCTACTTAATTAAAACTCCCTGGTGGCTGCGGCAGCTTTATCCTGCTTTGCTTTGGCATATGCCCCGGCAGGAGAAGGCGGTTTATTTAAGTTTCGATGATGGTCCTCACCCGGAAGTCACGCCATTTGTATTGGATCAATTGAAGAAATTTAATGCGCGGGCCAGCTTTTTTTGTATAGGTAAAAATGTGCAGCTGTACCCGGAAATTGCAACACGTATTTTGGAGGAAGGCCATAGCATAGGTAACCATACGCAGCATCATGTAAATGGATGGAAGACCTCTTTTTCCGCCTACCTGAATGATGTTCGTGCAGCCAGGGAACATATCTCTTCTTCACTTTTCCGTCCGCCCTATGGCCGCATTACCCGACAGCAGGCTAAAGCTGTAAAGGAATTGTTGGGGAAAGACAGCCGCATTGTGATGTGGGATGTGTTGAGCGCCGACTTCGACATTAATCTTTCCGGAGAACAATGCCTGCACTATGTGGTTCGTTATGCACGGCCCGGATCCATTATTGTAATGCATGATAGCGCCAAAGCATGGCCCCGGCTGGAGTATATGCTGCCGAGGCTGCTGCAATTTTTTCATGACAAAGGTTATGACATGAAGGCGATTCGTGAAAATGTGGAAAAATAAACGGGGAGAGAAAAAGAGTTATCTGTAGCACATTGATTTTAAGAGCCAAACCGGCCTAAAATAGTTAGGGCCTGGGTAGAAACCCTGGCCCGTTTTTAATCCGTACCCTATGAAAACTGGTTTAAAGGTATAATAATTTTTCATTTATGCAAACATTTTTCCAATTGTTTATGCAGCGTTTTTGAAAAATTAGCGTCCGCTCTGCCGAAATTTGCAGGCATGATCCATTATATAGATTCCCATTCGCATCTCTATGTTAACAGTTTTTCAGCCGACCGGGATGCCGTGATAAAGCGTGCCATTGACGCCGGAGTTGGGCAAATGCTGCTACCGGCCATTGATAGCGAGACCCATGAAGCCATGCTCGAATTAGAATCCCGTTTCCCGGCTAACTGCCTGGCAATGATGGGAGTACACCCCTGCTCCATTACTGCCGACCCCGGCCCTGAGCTGGATATTGCCTGGCAATACCTGCAGCAGCGGCCCTTTATTGCCGTGGGCGAAATAGGGCTCGATTTCCATTGGGACCTCACCCATGTGGAGCAGCAGTACCTGGCTTTTCGCCGGCAAATTGAGTGGGCCCTAGAGCTGAACCGGCCCATTGTGATCCATTCCCGCAAGTCGACTGCCGAGTGTATTGAGGTGGTGAAAGAGTATATTCCAAGAGGGCTGAGAGGGGTATTTCACTGCTTTTCGGGTACCGCCGCGGAAGCCCAAGCTATTGTGGACCTGGGCTTTTACCTCGGTATCGGGGGCGTCATCACTTATAAGAATAGTGGTTTGGACGAAGCCGTTCGTGATATTGAACCTCAATGGTTATTATTGGAGACCGATGCACCCTATCTTACGCCGGTGCCGCACAGGGGCAAGCGCAATGAGTCGTCGTATATACCCATCATCGCTAAGAAGCTGGCGGAAATTAAAGGAATGGCGGTGGAAGAGCTGGCAGCGATAACAAAGGCTTCCACAGAAAAATTATTCGGACTGTAAGATACCTTGTCTATGCTAATCCATTTTCTTTCTCCGGCAAGAAATCTTTCTCGCCTAGTTTCAATTCATAATGTGTAAACTTTGCTTCAGCCATTTCAACAATGTTTCTTTTGAATTTGCAAATGCAAAATCAAGATTTTACATTATGAGCATAAAAGTACATAATAATCAAATAATTAGGAAATAAATTATTTCAAGAACAATTAACATAGTCGAAAAAAACAATTGCAAATACTGATTGTACAGCTTGATTGTTCAGAGATAACCGGCGCTCTTCGTCGACACCCTGCACCTTGTCAATTCGGTCCGTTCCTGAATAACAAAGCCCGCCGTAGATTAAGAAGTGGCGGGCTATAGCGGAGACGGCGAGATTCGAACTCGCGATACGGTTTCCCGTATACACACTTTCCAGGCGTGCTCCTTCAACCACTCGGACACGTCTCCGTTAAAGGACGGCAAAAATACTATTTCCGGTCTTAGTGTCCGAATAAATTTTACATGGGTCTCTGGTTGGGTTTTGAAGAGGTTTTGGGTGCGACAGGTTTTACCGCAATGGACGCAACGAAGTCGCAAAGTTCGCGACGATCTTTTTTGAGAGCATATTTGATCCATCGCGCCCTTTGCAATAAATGCTTCAACGGTTCCGGCCTACTCATAGTTCAGGAGATATTTCCCGCAGATGAGCGCAGATTTTTGCGCAGATTTGCGCAGATTTTTCTTCGCTTAATGCCCCATCATTTCCTACTAACAACTTACTACTTACTACTTACCACTTACAACTCCCCTACTTCGTCGTCCTGCCTCCCATTTTCGTTAGTACGCTATCCACCGGTTCCCACAGTTCCACTTTATAGCCATCCGGATCGAGGATATGCAGAAATTTTCCGTAATCATAAGTGGCGATGGTATCCAGAATAGTAACCCCATTGGCCAATAATTGCCGGCGCAGCCCTTCCAGATTTTGAACCCGGTAATTGATCATCAATTCTTTTTCTCCCGTACTATAATAAGGGCTGCCTTCCTTATAAGGACTCCAGCGGAGATAATTAATTTCATCAGGGCGGTTGGCATTGCGAAACTCAAAGGGCGAACCAAAAGAGTCGATGGCCATTCCCAGATTTCTCCCATACCAGTCACGCGAAGCACGCGGATCGCTGCTGCCAAAAAATATGCCCCCGATGCCTGTAACCCTGGCGCTGGTATCTTTGACCAGACCAGCGATATCTTTTTCAACATCTCCCTCGTCGGCAGGCTCATTGCAATTGCAACTGCTACAAACTATAGTGGCCAGCAGGAAATAATGTAAGGATTTCATGATGGTTAGTTTAAGGTTGACGGCTTAAAGTTTAAAGTTTAAAGTTAGATTTTTTCTCTAGTAAGCCTACCTGCCTCGGCTTAGCGGGTTCGTTGCGGTAAGGTTTCAACACATTCGAGCTGACTGCCTGTACAGAATTTTTCAGCGCAACGAGCCCAGGCAAGAAACGTACTACGTAAAACGTAATACGTATTACGTAAAACGCCTCACGCTTCCTCACCTACTGTTCGCTCAACCATAGCTACCTTTTAATCAGTTTTGTTTTATCGTCCGCTGGCGCGAGTCCATCTTTGTGGTTCAAACCTTATCTGAAATTCGAACCAATGAACGGAAAATTCAGCCGGGCTGCTTATTCCCTGGCAGTAGAAGCTTTTAAACCTGCCCTTTGCCTGGCATTGCCTGTGTATCTCTGGGCACGCCTGGTGTTGTACGAAGTACCCTTTTCTTTGCTGGAAGATGGATGGAACCTGTTGCGCGCTTTCGTTCTTGCCTGGTTATTGATCATCCTGCTGATGGCTTTGCTGCGACCTGTTTATTATTTGAAACTGGCCCGTAAACACTTATACCACATCATGCCCCAAAATTCTTTTAAGAGCTGGCCAACCATCGCCGGTATGGCTATCAGCCTGACAGTTATCCTGATTGCCTGTCGCGAAACACAAGTACGCGGCGAAATGCGACAGGCGGAAACGGGGCTTCAAACCCGGTTTGAGGGGCTTCGCCCCGGTAAGGCATTCCTGGTAATGAATGACGAACAACTGGCACATACGGATATACCCATTGGCGAAAACTTTCAACTGATCAACGATCCGGTGGAAGGCCTCGAAGAAAGAAACGGTATGGTGTCCGTAGGATGTTCCCTGAAGATTACCGACCAAAGGGGTAAGCTTATCCTCAATGAGCCGGACCTTTTTAAAGGCAAAGACCTCTTAAAAAAAGAAGAAGCCCGCATGCTGCGCTGCACGATTTCCACAGGGGAACCCATGGAATGGGAAGAACTTTATACCGCTGAAGTGAGGTTCTGGGATAAATTTGGCCACGGATCTATTACCAATACAGTGACCGTTCGCATGATTGATATTCCCTAAGGCTTTGAACAACTGATTAACGTGGACGGTTAATATAATGGCTGCATCTTTCGGGATGCAGCTTTTGCTTTTTTGGGAATTGCCGGTTTTGAAAGCCTCGCCATTCCACTTATTTTTGAAAAAATTGCTGCTATGTATCAAACCCTGCTTCTTGAAACCAGCGAGCGTATCTGCACCATCACCATCAATCGCCCGGAAAAACTGAACGCGTTGAACAAGACGGTGATTGAAGAATTGGGCGATGCCATCCAGCGGCTACAGGATGACCCGGAAGTGGGTGCCATCATCATTACCGGTGCAGGTCCCAAATCCTTTGTTGCCGGTGCCGACATCAGCGAGTTTCTTTCCCTGGATGCCAGCGGAGGCGCGGCTTTGGCACGCATTGGCCAGGAAAAGGTTTTCAACCGGATTGAGCAGTCGCGTAAACCCGTGGTTGCGGCCGTAAATGGTTTTGCCCTTGGCGGCGGTTGTGAACTGGCCATGGCCTGTCACCTTCGTTTTGCGGCAGAAAGCGCACGCTTTGGTCAGCCTGAAGTGAACCTGGGTCTAATCCCCGGCTATGGCGGTACGCAACGCCTTATTCAACTTATTGGCAAGGGAAAGGCGCTGGAATTGCTCATGAGCGCCAATATGATCGACGCGGCCGAAGCCCATCGGCTCGGACTCGTAAACCAGGTAACAGCCCCGGAAGAACTACTGACCACCACCCGCAATTTCCTGCAAACTGTTTTGTCCAAAGGCCCCAAAGCAGTAAGCCGCGTGATCATGGCCGTTAATGCTTTTTACGACAATACCAAAAATGGGCTGGAAGAAGAAATTCGTTTATTTGGGGAGTGCTTTGGCACCGATGAAATGAAAGAAGGGGTGGGGGCGTTTTTGGAGAAAAGAAAACCGGAATGGGGTAAGAAGTAATACGTTGTACGTAATACGTATTACGTTGTATGTGGTAATTTGAGATTTAACGTTATTAATCTGCGTTCATCCGCGGGAAACGCTTCTGCATTTTAGACCTGTTCAAAGTTCTGGAGAGATTTCCCGCAGATTGACGCAGATTACAACGCAGATTTTCGCAGATATTCTCATACCTAATTCTTTAATAGTATATCAATAAATAGAAATCTCAACTTACACTCCCTACTTACTACATACACTCACGCCTCACGATTCACGCCTCACGTTTCTCACCACTCACGCCTCACGATTCACGCCTCACGTTTCTCACCACTCACGCCTCACGATT
>JBIQMS010000002.1:0-33666 GCA_044463125.1 Terrimonas ferruginea | reverse complement strand
CACGATTCACGTCTCCCCCTCACAGATACCACTCCCTAAACCGCATCAAAGCTTCGAGGAAATAATAATCGGCATAGCTGATCGATACATCTACTTCTGATTGGTAGGGCAGCGCTCCCACGCTGTGGCGGAGGAGAAAGCCAGCATTGCTGCCCGGTTTGCAGCGATATTTTTTCCCGGAGAGGTTGATCAGAATTCTGCGTGCCGTATTCACGTATTCATTTCGCTCGTCGCCCTCCACATATTTGCCCAATTCCAACAGTGCTGAAGCCATGATGGCGGCCGCAGATACATCGCGATAAGTATCCGGAATTTCCTTTGCGTCAAAATCCCAATACGGAATTTTATCAGCCGGCAGTCGCGGATGTTTGAGTAAGAACTGTGCCACATTGCGTGCATGTTGCAGGTAGCTGGGTTCTTCCGTAAAGCGATACATCATCGTAAAGCCATAGAGCCCCCATGATTGTCCGCGGGCCCAGGCCGATTCCGGCGCGGCACCCTGTGCCGTCATTTTTTCGCGTACGGTTCCTTTGGCGAGATCGTAGTCCACTACATGATAGGCGCTATGGTCCGGGCGATAATGCTGCTTCATAGTAGTATTGCTATGCGCAATAGCTACCACTTTGTATTTGGGCTCACGCAATTCGTCGGCCGACCAGCAAAGCAGTTCCAGGTTCATCATGTTGTCGACAATAACCGGGCATTTGAACCGGTCGCTGGAATCCCAGGACTGCAAAGACCGGATGCTCGGCCGATAGCGTTGCATCAATGTTTCGGCCGCTGTGAGGATCGTTTCTTTATAGGATTCTTTTTGCGTAATCCGGTAAGCATTGCCAAAACTATTGTAGATCATGAATCCGAGATCATGGTCTTTGGTATGATATTTCTCCTTCTCCAGAATCGACAGCCTTCTTTCCGCTTCCGCGCGAATAGCCGTATCGCCTGTAAACTCATAGATATACCAAAGCGATCCCGGGAAAAAGCCGCTGGTCCACCAACTGGTGGCTGCCGTTTCCAGCTTCTGCTCCTTTTCCGAAAAATTGCGGGGCATTTTGTCGGCAGGTGTATTCTTCGCCAAGATTTTATACTGAGCGCGGGCAAATTCCATATTCTTCCGGATCAGCTTTTCCATTTCCCGATCTTTCTTTTGCGCATTTAGATCAGAAGGAGCTATGATGGCAAAGCAATAAAGGAAGAAAAGGCTCCATGCAACGCCGTAGAATTTTCTCATCGTTCAATTAGTTTTTCCGGAATATGATAAATGCCCACTTCGCTGAGGGAAGGCGTGTCTTTTGCATCCTGAATGATAATTCGAATGGCGCTTACGCTTTCTGTGGGAAAAGTAAGGATGCGCTTACGGCCAATAGTTGTGAAGGGAATTTCCGTTAAGGTTTTGGTTCCCTGTACCAATACAATCTTTCCGCGGATCACGTGCTGGCCTTTGGCAATGGCCTCACTCAGGCTGATGCAGTTGATTTTTGTTTCGGAATTGAATTTCATCCAATAACTCGCCCTTTTGTAATCATTTACCGACTCAAAACTGTTGGGGTCACCATCGGCAAAAAGATCACGGTTATACACCACCATCTTATAGTGCAGCTCCTTGCGTGCTTTTTTGGCGAGGTTCTCGGCAAAGCTTTCTTTTACATATTTGGCAAAACCCATCAGGGCCACACTATCGGCTTCGTGAATAAGGCCGCGACGATCGGGCGGAACATTCAGTAAAAAATTAGCATTGCGGCCTACCGATTTCAGATATAAATCGAATAACTGCTCGGCCGTTTTTACTTTGCTATCCTCTTCCTTATGATAAAACCAACCGGGGCGAATGCTGACATCGCATTCCGCGGGTATCCAGTGCTGGCCCCAGATATTTCCCTGTCCAAGGGTATCGGGCGGAGGCGCTCCTGCCCCTCTTTTGAACCCTGCCGTATCCAGGTATGCCCAATTGGTTTTTCCGGCAATACCCTTTTCATTTCCCACCCAACGGATATCAGGACCAATGTCGCTAAAAACAACCGTGTTGGGAGCCATTTCGCGCATGGTTTGTTCAAAGCGGCGAAAATCGTATTCCTGCTTTTTGCCATTGGGTCCTTCGCCATTGGCGCCATCCCACCAAAACTCGAAGAAGGGGCCATATTTACGAATCAGCTCCTTCATGGTTTGCACGTACACATCATTGTATTCTGCAGTTCCGTATTTTGGATGATTGCGATCCCAGGGAGAGAGGTACACGCCAAATTTCAACCCTTCCTCGCGGCAGGCCTGCATCAGCTCCTTCACCACATCGCCCTTGCCTTCCTTCCATTTGCTTTCCCGAACAGTGTGGGCGGAATAATCGCTGGGCCAGAGACAGAATCCATCATGATGCTTGGCGGTGAGGATGATACCTTTTGCTCCGGATTTTTTGGCGAGCCTGGCCCATTGCCGACAGTCGAGCGCAGTAGGATTGAATACCTCCGCCGGCTCATCGCCATGACCCCATTCCTTATCGGTAAACGTATTGGGGCCAAAATGGATGAACCAGTAAAACTCCAGCTCATGCCAGGCCAACTGTTGTGGGGTTGGTAAAGCCTGCCTGTTGGCCGAAGTTTCAGATTGAGCAAAGGATAAGCCAACCGATGCCGTAAACAACAATACCAGCGAAGTTTTTTTCATACTGATCAGTTTGGTGGTTGAAAGCGTCTTCGTAAAGAGACGGTAATCAGCCTGATCCGTTTCATTTAAAATTACTCATCGAATGACGAATCTCCTCTATTTTATGTTGCAAGCATACCATTTCAGCATGAAATATTCGCCTTTTTCACGTAAAGGCCTGCCGGAAAAAGGGTAGGATTACGCAGAGACCCACTTATCGCATCGTGAATTCCTGGTCGGGATTCACCACAATTCCATAAGTCTGCCCGGCTTGGGTTGAAAACGCTATATAACCCATGGATGACTGCGAGTCAATGCTTTGTCCACCGGAAATGATTCTCACCTTATCCTTCAACGCCAGCCGGCATATACCGCCCGCATGCGAAATAATTTTCAGATGGGTAAGTTTCCGGTTCTTCCATTCCATATTCAGTTCAAAACCACCACGGGCACGCAATCCCCTGATGGATCCTGAAGCAAACTGCGGACCATTCGGCAGGGCAGCGAGGGGCCTTAATACTCTGTCGCGTCCATGGCTTTGCAGCAGCATTTCGGCTATGGCGGCAGTGGCACCCAGGTTGCCATCTATCTGAAAGGGCGGATGCGCGTCAAAAAGATTGGGATAAGTACCCGCTCCCTGTCCATCCATTTTTACCGTACTCACCTGCACCGGTTCCAGTAATTTTTTGAGCATATACAGGGCCTGGTCGCCATCTGCCAGCCTGGCCCAGAATGCGATCTTCCAGGCGCGGCTCCAGCCCGTGCCGCCATTGCCGCGGCGTTGCAGGCTGATGCGGGCTGCTTTGGCCAATTCCGGTGTATCCCAGGGATTGATTTCATCATAAGGATGCAAGCCATAGAGATGAGAGATATGCCGGTGCTGCGGTTCCACTTCTTCATAATCCTGCAACCATTCCATCAATGCGCCGGTTCGCTCGCTGACCTGATTGGGCGCGAGCTGCCGTGCCAGACTACGCAAACTGTCGGCCAGCTTTCCATCAACACCCAGCAGGTTGGCCACTCTTGCTGTTCCCAACAACAGATGCCGGCCGATTTGCCCATCCATGGCAGGGCCCATACAGGTATTGGCCACCCGGCCATCGAGCAGTCGAAAGGCGTTTTCCGGTGAATTGGAAGGTGCCGTCACCAGCCAGCCATGTGCGGGTTCCCGGATCAGGATATCGCTGAAAAATAAAGACGCTTCACGAAGTATGGGATAATGCTTCCGCAACAAAGCGGTATCCTGGTAATAATCGAAATAATCAAGTATATGTGTGGAAAGCCAGGCACCCCCTGTTAAAGTGGAGCCCCATTCGGCGCCTTCTCCCGGAGCGGTGAAGCCCCAGGGATTATAGATAACATGGGCCACCCAGCCTCGCGCATTGTAATAAGCTTTGGCTGTTGCTCTGCCCTTTTCCGACATCTGATTCAATAGCGCAAACAAGGGTTGCTGCGCCGCCGGCAAATTACAGGCATTAGCCAGCCAGTAGTTCATTTGGAGATTGATATTGATATGGTAGTCGCCATTCCAGGGTGTCTGGTATTCTTCGGCCCAAAGTCCCTGCAAATTGGCGGGCAAGGTTCCGGGTCGCGAAGAAGAAATAAGCAGGTAACGACCAAAATTGAAATAGAGTGCCATCAGCGAAGGATCAGGCCTTCCTTGCTGTAAGTCGACCAGCCGCTGTGAAAGAAATTGTTGATCATGCAGATTGGCGTCCGGATCCTGTAGTTGCAAACGACAACGGTCAAATTCTTCCCGGAATGCCTTTTGATGTGCGCGGAAAAGTTCCTCCCAGCTTTGCTTGGCCGTCTGAGGAAATTCCACAATTATCCTTTTCACGGGATCATGATTCATTGTCTGCAAAGAAGGCCAGTTGAGGCTGGTAGCCGCCCGTATGGAGATCAAACATTCCGTTGCCCCTGAAACCGTCACTGAACTATCCGCATAAATTGTCTGTCCATCTTCCGAAAGAAGCTGCATGCCGGCGGCATAGCGGATGCCTTCTTCTCCATCCCCTCCTTCCAGGGCTCCGCTCATCAACAGGATATTGTTGTTAGCAGCATACTGCACTCGCTCCTTTCGGTAAAGACCGGCTCGAAAGCGCAGTGCGCCGGGTTTGGAGGCTTTCAACCGAATGAGGATCTGATCGCCGGGACGGGATACAATTATTTCCTGTGTATAGCGTACGCCGTCACGCATCCAGGAACCAGTAGCAATGGCATCATCCAGTTGCAGGGTTCGCTGGTACTGCGAATAAGGTCGGCCGCTATCGGCCCATTGTATCCAGGCATCGCCCAGGGTTTGATAGCAACCAAATTTTTCCGACTTACCGGAACCTTGACCCGAGCCTTTGCCCGCCGACACAAAATGCTGCGATAAAAGATCCTGGGCTTCCCTGTTTTTGCCGGCCAGCAGCAATTCCTGTATCGGCTTTAAGTATTGATGCGCATCGTTTCGGTTGGGATCCTGTATGCCTCCCGACCAAAGGGAGATTTCATTCAACACAATTCGTTCACGATCCGGATTGCCAAATACCATCGCTCCCAGTCTTCCATTTCCCAAAGGCGAAGATGCGGTAAAATGATCCGCAGGCTTTTCAAAGCGAAGGGTGAGATCGGCCTGGGCAAAGCAATGCCCTGCGGCAAAAATCGGGAGCAGCAGCAACAGAAGGCCGCGACAAATGCGGTTATATGCAAAAGACTTCATTCTCATTCGGGTCAAAACTCCCTAATACTTCAATTCGGTAGTATCGGCTTCGAAAGTAGGCACCACATAACCTCCCGTATCAATCCGCACCGATGGCAGGAATGTACGCAGGTTTTCAAAATCACTACCGGTTATGGAGGTTTTGTATAGATAAATATTCTCCAGCTTTTTCAAGCCAGAAAGTTCCTTCAATCCAGCCGCCGATACGGCAGTGGCCACCAGGTTGAGCGAACGCAGCTCCTGCAGATTGGTTAGCTGGCTCATGCCAGCATCGGTGATGGGTGTATTGCTCAGATGCAGCTTTCGGAGGTTGGTTAAGGCACCCACATGCTTCATGGCCGCATCGCTGATATTGGCGCCATCCAGTTTCAACCATACCAGTTGTTCACTGAGCCCCGCCAGCATGGCCAGCAAGCTATCTACATTCGCACGAGCGGTGAAAAAGCTCGCCTGCAGGTAGTTGCTGTTGGCAGCAATGGGTAAAATCATTACGCCGCCCTCCTTCAGTTTTGCCAGCAAATCCGCATTGGCCGGACTTACGGGTTCTGTGGGCAGATCGGATGCTGCCGCGGTACTGCCGGTGGGCACTCCGGCCTGGATTGACATTAATACAGGTTGAATTTTTTCATCCTGCTCCAGCTCCGCCACTTTCTTGTTGAAGTCCGCTCCCTGCTGAATCCACCAGTGTAATAGCTGAATCTCCGATTGTGTTAATTGGGGTTTTTCTTTCGGTGGCATGTGATCATCATCGTGTAATGGCAGCATCAGTCTTTCCATCATCGCGCTTTCATCGGCCCTTCCCATTTCAATCACTTTACCTTCCTCCCCACCCTTGAGTATAAACTCGGGCTTATCGAGCCGCAGTTTTCCTTTTTGTTTGGTGCTGCCATGGCAACTGTAACAACGTGCCTGCAACAGAGGCTGCACCAGGTCGGAATAAACCACCGCTTCCTTTACATCGGGCATGGCGGGCCAGATGGGACCTTCGGCATTTCCTTTGCTCCAACCTTCGGTCAGATAACCTTCACCATGAGTGAGTGTTCCTCCCAAATGACCGGTGATGCTCACCAGAGCGAGTACCACTAATCCGATTACCCGCATCAGCGCCTCACCCAGGCGAATACGATACAAAAGGTAAAGTACCAGTGAAGCGATGGCGGTATAAATACCCATCCACTGATGGCGGCTCACGGTTTCGGCATCATAATCGCCACTCAACGAAAGAAAATATCCACTAATGCAGGAGAATATCGCGCCCAACATGCCCCAGAAGAACAAGGCAGGTATAGCCGGCTTCAATATAGCCAGCCGGGGCCGAAGCAATAGCCATTGAAATAAACACGCGATGATCAAAATACCGATGGGCAGGTGCACCAGCAGCGGATGAAATCTTCCCAGGAAATCTAATATGGTCAATGGAAACATGTAGGTAGCTGCTATAGAACAGCTGCGACAAAAGCCGCAGCTGCAGGTGGTAAATTAGAGTGTTTGTTACGGTTCATGCCATTAACTTAGGCTAGTATATCATGAATTACTTTTCCAGCCACATCGGTGAGGCGGAAAGGTCTTCCCTGGAATGGATAGGTCAACTGTTCATGATCGAAGCCCAGTTGGTGCAGGATGGTCGCCTGCACATCGAAGGCTTCCACTTTACCTGCCACAGGGCTATAACCAATTTCATCGGTTTCGCCATAGCTGTGCCCCCGCTTGATGCCGCCACCGGCCATCCAGATAGTGAACGCATCCGTATGGTGATCGCGACCCTTGTAAGGATTTTGCGCGCCATTGCGATTCTCCATCATGGGTGTTCGACCAAACTCACCGCCCCATACCACCAATGTTTCCTCCAGCAACCCCCTTTGTTTGAGATCGAGCAGCAACGCAGTGATGGCTTTATCAATACTCCGATATTTATTAATGATTCCAAGGTTAAGCGCATTGTAAGCTCCATCGCCATGCGCATCCCAACCCCAATCAAACAACTGTACATACCGCACACCTTTTTCCACCAGCTTACGCGCGAGCAGGGCATTGTTGGCAAAGCAGGATTTGCCCGGTTTGGTGCCATACATTTCGTGAATATAGGCCGGCTCATCGTTGATGTTCATCACTTCAGGTGCGGTGATCTGCATGCGATAAGCCATTTCGTATTGCGAAATGCGCGAAAGAATTTCGGGATCGTTATAGTCTTCGTATTCTTCCTGGTTGCTGCGGTTGATGGCATCAATGGATGCTTTGCGCAGGTCGCGATTCATGCCTTTGGGATCATTGATAAAGAGAACGGGATCACCCTCGCTGCGGCATTGCACGCCCTGATAAACAGAGGGAAGGAATCCGCTACCCCACACACTCTTGCCCGCATCGGGAAAACTACCGCCGCTGGTGAGTACCACAAAGCCGGGGAGGTTTTGGTTTTCGGTGCCCAATCCATACGTAACCCAGCTACCCATACTCGGTCGGCCCAGGCGTGGGCTACCCGTATGCATCAGCAATTGTGCGGGTGCATGGTTAAACTGATCGGTGGTCACCGCTTTCAGGAAAGAAACCTCATCTACCACTGTAGAAAAATGTGGCAGGTGTTCACTCACCCAGGCGCGGCTTTCGCCATGCTGCGCAAATTGGGCCTGGGGGCCGAGCATTTTGGGCACACCGGTAATAAACGCAAACTGCTTGCCGGCTAACAAGGAAGGTGGACAATCCTGCCCATCCATCTTCGCCAGCTCCGGTTTGTAGTCGAAGAGCTCCAATTGCGAGGGCGCGCCGGCCATGTGCAAATAAATCACGCTGCGGGCACGACCCGCAAAAGGTGGTGCTTTTGGCAACAACGGGTGCACAGGATCAAAAGCAGTGGCGCCGGTAGCTGCCGGGGTCTTGCCGCCACAACCCGCCAGCAGGGATCCCATCGCGAGGGCGCCCAGGCCCATGGCGCTTTCTTTCAGAAAATGCCGGCGTGTATGCATACGCCGCACTGCGTCTTCCGCTTCTTTCAGCAAACGCTGATTATGTAGTTCCTTCTGTGTCATGTGCACCGTTTTATTTGCGACTCTATTTGCTTCAGAGTTTCCTGATCTTGATATTACGGAACCATACCCCGCTGCCATGATCCTGCAGGCAGATATGTCCCGATTTTTCCATACCATAAGATGGCGTGTCTTTCCATTTGCCTTCGTTCTTTCGTTTATTCCAGTCATCGCTCCAGGCTTCAAACTCTACCACTTTTACACCATTCAGCCAATGCTCGCGATGCGCACCTTTCACCACAATGCGGGTTTCGTTAAACTCACCAACGGGCTTTACGGGACGCGATGTGGTGTTGTACATGGCATAGTCGGCTGCGGTCTTCTGCCAGTCTTCCAGCTTTTCCGGAAAGCCTTCATCATCTATCAACTGATACTCCGGTCCGGTAAGATACGCCGCGGGCTGTGCTTCGCTTACATGGTACATAATGCCGCTATTGCCCTGTGGCGCGATTTTCCATTCGATCGACAGTTCAAAATTTTCAAACTGCTCTTCGGAAATCAGGTCGGCGCGCAGATCGCTCTTGTCGGTTTCACTACCCTTACAATAAATTACGCCATCCTGCACACCCCAGCAATCCGCATCGCGGTTCTGGTACATACGCCATCCCGCGAGGGTCTTGCCATCGAATAACAATTGCCAGCCCTCCTGCTTTTCTTTTTCCGTAAGTGTATTCATTTGAACTCCTTCTTTCGTTCCTGTTTCCGTTGTCTTCTCTTCTGTATTGCTATTGTTGCATGCCAGCATCAGGCCGGCCATCGCTATCCATGCTGTTGATTTCTTCATTTCGCTTGTTTCTTAAATAATAGTTCCTGTTGATTAAGATGTTTTCACCACTTTCAGATTTACCGGATCCCATACTACCGCTTTGTTTTGAAAATAGCTGTCGTTGCAAAGCAGTGCGGGTGCGGCTGCGCGATAGCCGAAGAGCGCATCTTCCACTGATAATTTCTTCTCACGAATAGCCGTGAAGAAATTATGAAAATGATCATAATGCGCGCCTTTATAACCTTTCTCGGCATTGTACACCACGGTATCGGGTGGCAAGATCTTCTTGCGCTCGTAACCCGAGGGATTATCCTTATTCAACTTGGTGGCCGCCAGCGGATCATCGGTAGCCGCATAGGACTTATTTCTATAGAGGGTTACGCGATCCCATTCCACATTCATACTGCCTTCGCTACCTACCAGTCGCAGATAAGTACTGTCGGCAGTGCCATCTACAAAGTTTACCCGTAGGGAAAGGTTGAATGCAGGATGCTCTTTTGTTTCGGCATAATCGAACATCCCCATCAGGATATCGGGTACTTCCCTGCCATCTTTCCAGTAACGCAAGCCACCCATGGCCATAATCTTTTGCGGGCCCTTGCTATTGGTGATAAAGTGGAGGCTGGAGAAAAGGTGCACAAACAAATCGCCCGATACGCCGGTACCATAATCGCGATAACAGCGCCAGCGGAAGAATCGTTTGGCATCAAAAGCGATTTGGGGATACTGATGCAGGAAGCGTTTCCAGTCAACGGTCTTTTCACTGGCATCGGCGGGTATCTTGTACTGCCAGGCACCTTCGGGTGAATTGCGGGCCCAGAAACCTTCGGCATAATTCAACTGACCAATAGCACCCTGTGCCAGCAGCTCTTTTGCTTTTTCATTTCCCAAAGAACTCAAACCCTGGCTGCCTACCTGGAAGACGACTTTGTTACGGTTTTGTGCTTCAACCACGGCGGCGCCTTCGGTTACATCGTGCACCATGGGCTTTTCGCAATACACGGCTTTGCCCTGGTTCATCGCGTCGATGGAAATATCCTTATGCCAGTGATCGGGCGTAGCTACTATTACCGCATCAATATCCTTGCGTTGAATGATTTCACGATAGTCGCGGGTGGTGAAGATGTCGTTGCCATAGATTTTTTTGGCATCGGCCAGGCGGCCATCGTAAAGGTCGCAGGCGGCTACCAGTTTTACACCCGGCACGGTGATGGCGGTATTGGCATCGGCCAGCCCCATACCACCTGCACCAATCAGGCCGAGGCGAATGGTATCGGCTGCGCCGGATTTTACGGAACGATTCAGCGATTCAGTACGATGCTCTGGTTGCGCACTGGCACCTGCTACTACAGGCGCCACAGCAGCGCCCGCCACTCCGGTGGCCAGCTTGCGGATAAAACTTCTTCTGTTGGTTGATTTTGACATCAGAAAGCGAATTTTTGATGATAATTGGTTGGATGAAATTTATTTTACTATATGCTTTTAACAACATTATGATTTTGTCACTACCTCGTCGAGGTTCAGCATGGCGTTTGCGACTACTACCAGGGCCGCAGCCTCAGGTTTGTCGGATTTTATTTCTTCCCCCGCCATTTCGCGCCGGCTTTCCTCGTTTTTTCGATAGATGGCCAGGGCCTGCGCATAAAGATCCTTCAGTATTTTTTTCTTTTCTTCTGAAATGGGTTTATACAGCATACGCTCATAGCCTTTGCTGATCTGCGCATCGATATTCGCGGGCGACTGTTCCCACATCCAGGCGGCAAAATGCCGGGCCATGTTTACATAAACCGAATCGTTGAGCGTTACCAGCGCCTGTAAGGGTGTATTGGTGCGAATACGGCGGGCATTACATACCACGCGCTGGGCGCCATCGAAGCTGATCATGGAGGGATAGGGCGATGTGCGCTTCCAGTATGTGTACACCGCCCGGCGATACTGGTCCTCGCCCTTGCTACTGATCCATTTCTCGCCATTATAGGGCGATAACCAGATGCCTTCCGGTTGCCAGGGCATTACACCTGGCCCATACATTTTTGTACTAAGGGCGGAAGAAATGTAGAGATGCTGATCCCGCAATTGCTCCGCACTCAACCGGATCCGCGGGCCCCTTGCATAGTATTTATTGAAAAGGTCTTTTTCTTTCAATTCTTCCGTTAATCGCGAATCCTGCTGATAGGTGGCGCTCATAAGGATTTCTTTCATTAATTTTTTCAGGCTCCAGTCGTACTCGTGCATCAGTTTCCAGGAAAGATGATCCAGCAGTTCCTGATGCGTGGGTGAAATGCCCTGCGTGCCCATATCTTCCAGGGTTTCTACAATGCCCGTTCCAAAGAATTGTTCCCAAATGCGGTTTACGATGGTACGCGATACCAATGGATTTTTCTTGCTCGTGAGCCATTGCGCCAGCCCTACCCGGTTAGCCGGAGCACCTTCGGGCATGGCATAAGCCAGCGAAGCAGGCACTGCCGGCTTTACTTCCGCTCCCAGCGTACGCCAGTTGCCGCGATCAAATACATGGGTCTTGCGCCACATCCATTTAGGATTTTCCACCATCACCGGTGTAGTGGGCAGGTAGGCCCGCATCAAGGAATAGAATTTATCCCGCATGGCTGCATAACCATCGGCACCCACACCGGGAAAACCTGGCTGGAAGCTCACCCAATCAAAAAACATGAGGAATTCTTCGGCGCGGCTCGCGGGAATGGTTGGATTGGTATAAAGCAAATAGATGTCGTGTACGCCATTCTGCTCAGGAAACGAGAGTGTCTCCATCCGCCATTGGTCTTTTTGCTGAATAGGATAATTAGCCAGCAGCGGACCATCGGGTGCATCGAGGCGCACCTGCAACACCCCTCCTTTCTGATTGCTGTAAAAATTCCAGATCATCTGGCCGGCTCCGTCGAGGTTCACCGATTTCAATCTCGCCCGCGCATGGTTGCGGAAGAAGAGGCTGGAATTTCCGTTACCGATTGCCGCGCCCGCGTTCAGGCTATCGGCCGTATAGGTATTGATGGCGGGCTGATAGGTGCGTAGAAAAAGCTCGGTGGCTTTCGCCTGCCTTGCATCCGCATGGGTCTTCACCCAGTTGACCACTTCGTTCAACTCGGTTTGCAGAGAATCCGAAAACTCCCGCAATAAGGGATATTCGCCCGCCACGTCTTCGTCGCGGGTATTGTTGAAATACGCGAAAAACTGGTAGTACTCTTCATGCCGGAAGGGATCATAAGGATGGCTATGACATTGTACACAGGCAAAAGTGGTGCTCATAAGGCCTTCCCAGGTCGTATTCACGCGGTCCATCACCGCGGCATTGCGAAATTCTTCATTATCGGTGCCTCCTTCATCATTGGTCATGCTGTTGCGGCTAAAGGCGGTAGCGATATATTGCGCGTCAGTTGGTGAATCCGACAACAGGTCGCCGGCAATTTGCTCGGTGATGAACTGATCGTAAGGCATATCCTTATTAAAGGCATCGATCACCCAGTCGCGGTATTTCCAGATCTGACGGCCACCATCCGACTCATACCCTTTGGTATCGGCATAGCGCGAAACATCGAGCCATACCGAAGCCCAGCGTTCCCCAAAACGGGGGGAAGCCAGCAGGCTATCGATCAGGGTTTCATAAGCCGATTCGCTATTATCCAGTAGAAAGGATTTGGCGAGTGTATCAGACGGATAAAGACCCATTAAATCGAGTGATGCTCTGCGCAACAACACTGGCTTTTCTGCCCTGGCGGAAGGTTTCAATTCCTGCTCTTCCAGCTTCTCCAAAATGAAAGCGTCGATATCGTTTCGGGCCCATTCGCTGCTAACAGTGGGCAGTTTCACTTTTTCAACTGGCAAATATGCCCAGTGGTCGCCCCATTTGGCTCCCTGCCGGATCCATTGTTTCAGGATGCGAATCTCTTCCTTACTGAGCGGCTCATGTTTATAAGGCATCCGCTCTTCGGGATCATTAAGCGTGAGGCGGCGGATCATTTCACTTCCATTAGGATCGCCGGGAATAATGGCGGGCTTACCCGATTCCGTGGGTGCCAGGGCTTCTTCTTCAAATAATAAACTAAAACCCGCTTTGGCTTTTACACCACCGTGGCAGGAAATACATTTGCTATTGAGGATGGGTTTTACGTCGGCACTGAAGTCGATCTTTTTGCCGGGGATTACCCACCAGTAAATTAGCCAGGCTACTACTAGCAGGGAGATGACAAGGACAAACTTGTTGCGGTAGAATCTCTTAAACATGGCAATCGTTGCAAGGAGCCTTTGTGCCCACTGATTCGCTTAAAGTTACGAATTTCAATCCTTTCCACGCGGCCTGAGGTTAACACAAACGATTGATTAATTTCGATTTCTTCCACCAAAAATTAGCGCAGGGCATCACTGAGCTTAAATACCCACGCATGTTCGCTCGGATTATTGCCGGGGTTCAATGCGGGCGCCTGAATGCGCAAGGTTCCATTTTTATAACTGTAATTTATTTTTCCCTCATAGCCAGGCATTCGTACGCTGTTGGGTTTAGTGATTCCGTTGATGACCCATTCATTTTGCCATTGGGTGGCAATCAGGTACAGGTCATTGCCCTTTCTGGTAAAATATTGGCCAGGTTTCTTTTGGCTTTCTGATTTTTCCCAGGCTCTTGTTCCGTAAATGGCTTCTCCGTTTATTTTCAGCCAGTCGCCAATATCGCTGAGTCGTTGTTGCATGATGACCGGAATGGTACCGTCGGCGGCCGGACCTATATTGAGGAGCAGGTTGCCGCCACGGGAAACAATATCGATCAGTTGATGGATCAGTGCACGGCTGCTGGCATATTGTTCCAGGTTTTCGTTTCGGTTGTAGCCAAATGATTCGCCGATGCCCCTGCATTCTTCCCAGGGTTTATTGGGCCCCGATTTTCCACTGCCATATTCGCTGGTGTTGTAGCCGCCATGATCACGTCCCGCCCCCCAGCGATCGTTGGTGGCTACGGAATCTTTTATGGGCGATTCGGTGAAAAGCCATTGCAGAAATTCGCGGCTGCGCCACACGGTATCGGAATGATCCCATTCACCATCGGGCCAGATGATATCCGGTTGATAGCGCATCACCAAATCTCTGAGCTGAGGCAGCATGTGCTGATCCACGTATTTGCGCACATCCGATTTATAAAGTGGATTATACCATTCATAGAGGGAATAATAAAATCCCATCTTCAATCCTTTGTTGCGCACGGCCTGCAGGAGGTCGCCGGCCAGGTCGCGCCCCGGGCCATTGTCCACCACATTCCAGTTCCAGCTCTGCGCACTCGGCCATAGCGCATAGCCATCATGGTGCTTGCTGGTTAGCACCACATATTTTGCGCCGGCCTGCTGAAAAATGTCGGCCCATTTCTGGGGATCAAATAACTCGCAGGTAAAGCGGGAGGCGAAGTCCTGATAGTGGAAGTTGGGACCATAAGTGCGTTGATGAAAATCGATGAACTCCTGATGAATCTTCAGTTTCTTATTGTTCAATCTTTCCCAATACCATTCCGCATAATTGGAACCAAAACCATCGGCATTGGAATTGGTAGCCCAGGCGGGCACACTATAGAGACCCCAATGGATGAATATGCCGAACTTGGCATCCTGAAACCAGGTGGGGATGGGGCGTGCATCGAGTTGTGCCCAATCGGGGATACCCTCTTTTTGCTGCGCCTTCAGCGAAAAAGAAATAGAAAGCAGCAGTAGGAGGCAGGCCATGCCAGGTATCCAATAGCCAGCAGCATATTTGTGTTTCATACCTTTAGTGTTGGCTGAAAGATAAAGGATCGAAAGGATTCGAAGAAAAATTGAAAAAAGCAGGTAAAAACTTTGATCAGTACTGTCAGTAGAAAAGAAAACATTCCTTCTTAGTACAAAATCAGAAATAAGCGCTGAATGAAAATCATTACTACTTTGATCATGTTGCTGTTGTGCATGCAGCTAAACGCACAGCAGAAAAAAGCCATATTTGTTATTGTAGACGGCATTTCGGCCGACTTAATAGAAAAGTTACCCACGCCCAATCTGGATGCCATTGCCGCAGAGGGAGGATATGCCCATGCACTGGCCGGGGGGGAGCGTGGGGGCTATACGCAAACACCCACCATCAGCGCCGTTGGCTACAATACGGTACTCACCGGCACCTGGGTTAATAAGCATAATGTTTGGGATAATGATATTGCCGCGCCGAACTATAATTACCCCACTATTTTCCGATTATTCAAGGATCAGTATCCCAACCGCAAGATCGCTGTATTCTCCTCCTGGCTCGACAACCGTACCAAGCTGGTAGGTGATGGGTTGCCCGCCACGCGCAATATTCAGGTAGATCATCATTTCGACGGGCTTGAGTTGGATACGGTTCGTTATCCGCATGAGCGTGATGCGGCGCATATGAAAAAGATTGATGATGCGGTGGTGGATCATGCGGCCGCTTTTATCCGGAGTGATGGCCCGGACCTGTCGTGGGTGTATCTGGAATACACCGACGATATGGGTCACCGCTATGGCGACAGCCAGCAATATTATGATGCCATTGAATACATGGATGATCAGATGGGACGTATCTGGCGTGCGATTACAGACAGGCGCCAGCGTACCGGTGAGGAATGGCAGATCTATATCACTACCGATCATGGTCGCGATTCCGCGACGGGGCGTAATCATGGCGGGCAGTCGGACCGCGAAAAGCTGGGCTGGATCGTCACCAATTCGAAAAATCTGAATGCGCATTTCCACGAAGGGAGGGCCTCGCAGGCCGATATCATGCCCAGCATCGCGCGCTTTTTGGATATCCGGATTCCGAAGGCAGTGGAATGGGAAGTGGATGGCGTATCGCTGACAGGCAGGATTTCCCTCAGCGATCCCCAGGCACGCATAGTGGGCGAAGAGCTTTTGATTAGCTGGACCCCGCGCACCAAAAAAGGAAAATTGCGGGTCTATGTAAGTACCACGAATCGATTTAAGGAAGGTGGTGTGGATGACTATCGCCTGCTCGGCAAGGTGAAAGTTCGTCGCGGAGAGCTGCGAATACCGGTATCGGAGATATCGCCAGAATTCAGCAAGATTGTGCTGGAAGGGCCTGATAATACGGTGAATCGGTGGGTAGTGGGAAGGAAGTAGTTTGGAAAACGTTTGACTTTGAGAATACGGTCGTGCGGTTATAAGCGGATGTATTTGTCGCGAAAAATTTAAAGTTTCGTTTGCTCAATTAGGAACTACAGCGAGGCAAAACAAGCCACTTTCCTGGGGGACTGAAACTACTCTTTGTGCGCATTTGTAATAAATTAAAGCAGCCCTAATTGGTTCTTAAAATTAGGGCCAGGCTTTTAGGGGGTTAAGAAATTAAATTAATAAGTCAACTTAAAAAACCCAAAATGACCAAAGGAATAATTGTTGCAAAAAATGAATACACAAATACTTTTTGCAACCAATTACACACCCTTTTTAACATCAAATACCTTTCTGCGACCTCATTATCATTGGGAAAAAAATAGTATTTAATAAACTTGAACGGTGAAAAACATATTTTATAGTTATTCACATAATCTAAATATAAGTGTATCAACATTTTTGCAGCCAACGCTATGAATGCAATTACGCCGAAAATCGTTGAAAGTTCCTTGAAAATCATTTGTTAGATTTATACTTTACAGTATGGATGGGAATAAAGAGTTCAAATCTTAAATTCAACCCAAATCCGATATTGAAACTACTAGAAACACCGGTAGCAATTTCACTATCCGAATTCTTACTATTAGTCCTTACCTTTTCAGTGTATGCAAACCCCAATCCAAACGACCTTGAAACTTCATTATAACTTGTCACCTCACCCGAAGGGCTCTTTTTGTTCTCAACTTCAAATCCATAGCCCACGACTCCCTCAACATAGGCATATTCCCTTGTTATGACATTTCCCTCAAGGTCATGAGCCATAAACCTAGGCTTGTTATCCTTGATACCGATAACGTCAGTTTCAATTCCACCTCCAGCACCTAGTCCCTCAATCTCAAGATTGGCAGCAGCGCCAGCTGTAATTAAGCCTGTGACCTCCATACCAATACCTGTTTCGCTGGTAAAGGTTCCTGCACCCGTTTCAATTTTGGTACCTCCAGCTGCATGAACGATTTCTCCGTCTCCATAAGTTGAATTATTATCAACTGTAACGCTGCCGTTGGAGTTTAGTGAATAAGTCGCCAAAACTTCTTGCTCTCTATTGTTACCGTAGGTGGACTGAATATAAACTTTGCTTCCTTTATGTTCATAACCCTTAATCTTTCCTTGCGAATTAAACCATTTGTAATCTCCATTTTTGTCCTTATACCAATCCGTGGGCTTCATGCCATCCGGGTCAACAAATCTTATTGGGTTATCGAAAGCAAAATTGTATGGAGAATACCTCCGCATCTTTTCACTGAGCGGGTCAATATGATTCCACCACCCAATCTGGTTGTCATACATCCTCGCTCCATAATCTAACTACTCTAAGCCACTACCATCGCTAAACTCTTCCCGCTGCTCTTCCTTACCATTGTACTTGTACTTATTATAAGAAGAACCAAAAGCCAATGCTTTCGACGATATCCCCGTCATTGTCAACCCGAACGGATAGTAACCCCGCCGTTGGCGGGGCAAGTTGCGTTTCCTCCAGGATGGGCCCACGAATATGGGTCACTGTCAGATTATCAAACCTGCCGGCAGGCAGGGAACATTCCGACTAAAGTCGGGACAGGCTATCAATGTTGGGTGTCTCATTGCTTATCCGCCTTCGGCGCGACACGTCCGCCTTCGGCGCGATAAGCATAAATATACAAATATCCATTTTGGCTGGCTATTAAATTCTTCTTTGTATGCGTGGTAAGCGTATTGTCGTTACCACCATGTAAAAACACTTTACGGTTTAAGTTCCGGCAACTTCGCCTATTGTTCCCGGCTACGCAAATGCCGCCAGGAAGAAACCGAACTATTTTCCATAACTTTTTGGCGGCGAAGCTAAGCAACCCGTTTGCCTGGAACAAGACGTAGTTGGCCGGAGGGATACGTCCGAAAAACAGGAGGTCAATTTACAGGTCCTTACAGCCAGATATAAGCACCCCTTCCAAGAAGTCCAACTGATCTCCTCGTCATCCCCATCGCCTAGCCTCTTTCGCATGCCTCCTTAAATCAAACCGTTCAATCTCTCATACTCTGCTGTGCAGGACAACGCGATAAACCCCAGCTAGCTAAAATGCTATCGGCTTGAGCCAAACTCACTTCAATGGGACCTTTTGTGTTCACAGAATCCCTATAAGCCATTTTGGTTGAGGCCTGAAAAGTGCTATTGAAATGGTTATACGTAATGTAAAGAACTCGACCTTCTTTTTCATTCATGCTAGCGTAATAGGTATCCTCCTCCTCATAAATTTTCCTCTCTTTAATCTTTATCCATTTTGCAGAATGATACCCATTACTTGACAAGTCCAAAGGTCGTCCATAAGAGAACAAGAAATTATTAGCATCACGAAAATAATTGAGCCTCATAGTTCGCTCGATTCTTGGAACACACAATGAATCGCGTTGGCTATTATATATATGGCCATAAATGTATTCGGGACTATGACGATTTTGGCAAGCCGACAAACTAAGGCATATCGATAATATCCCAAAAAAACATGTCGCATTAAACAAAATTCTCATCTTACTTGATTACTTTAGGTATGAAATTATTGATATCACCTCTAAACAAGGGCCTGCCATATCAATAAAGGGTTGACTCTTGGTAGAACTTGCCGGTCGCCCCAATGGCACTTGGGTTATACAATGAATTCACGGCATCAGCCAATTTGCCTCCAGCAGCTGCTCCACCTGCTCCACCTACAGGGCCGCTGACACCAAAGGTAAGTATTGAAGTGTGCAACATAATCCAAGCTTTGGCGACAGTCTTGTGTTGATCACTAAGCTGAGTTAATACTGACTGTTTGTTGTTTTTAAACATGAAATCGCTAGCGTGATCTACTAACCAATGCTGTTTGCTCGAAATCGAAATCTGTCCGACAGCATTGCCAATTGAACCCTCAAAGTACGAAGTGATTGCTACCTCATTGGATGTGATTTGCTCGCCCAAAAAGTTCATACCTCCTTTTGTATCCACTTTGTATGAATTGGTTACTTGTTGGGTCATCTGCGAAGCAGTATTTGCTTTTTCGCCCGTCGGACTAACAGCTACTTCCCTTGACGTAACTGTTCGTGTTTCTGTATAAATTGTATTTCCATCTTTATCTTTACTATAAGTTCCGGAAGTTGAGGCCTCTATTTCGGAGACAGTTAACCAACCATCTAGTTCACCCCCTTGGTTTTCCGTTGCCACAATCATCGTAGTATATGAAAGATATTCTGGCATCCCAGCCCCATTAGCTCCTACTGGTGGCAACTGCTGTCCAACCCGTTTAGGCGGTGCGACTCTGTTTAGGTTTAGATGCTTGTGTTTTCCATCACCTTCAGGGTTTGTCGGCTCCATCCCGTCGGGATCGATAATGTCTCAACCCCCTATTTCCTGGAGAAAATTGGCAAATGAGTTTAGGTCAGTTTCCTCTTTCGCCGATTGAGTTTTTGGAGGCATTTGGAACAAAGATGATGTTGGGGAAAGAGGAGCAGCATGGTTATCTGCTCCTGTTGGATTATCACAACGGAAAAAAATTAATTTTATACCATCTATCCAACAGCTAACAGGGTGGGTCAAACAATTACCGAAACACATGGGTCAGATCATTACCGAAATCAGTGGGTCATACTTCCCGAAATAATCAAGTTTAGGGTTTATCTGCCGAAGGCATGGCATAAAAAAACCACTCGTGAGAGTGGTTGAAAAATAAAGAATAATGTATTCGCCGATAGCAATAAATGTTGGCAGAAAAGATTAATTAAAGTATCCAAATTGCCATGCAGCAATAAGATATAAGGCAACTATCACTAACATCGAAGCCAATATAGCCATCCAAGTAATCTGGCGATATTTGTACAGCAAAAACATTGCGACAATAACATGAAAAATCAAAAATTTAATAAACAAACTTTTCTCTTGTGGTAGGTAGCTATTATTTGACCCATAGCCCAACATAAACGAACTAAAGTAAAAAGCAATTAAAAGAACAATTGCTATCCCTACATTTAGTAATACTAATTTTATTAAAGTATTTTTCATTGTGTTACTGTTACTTTTACGCCATATTGATTTTGCATCAGCTTTATAAAATCATTTATTAGCTGTTGACTATTTCCGTTGCTTGACTGAAATGCCTGTAAAAAAGCTGTAATATCATTTACAAACGAAGATGTGCTATGTGAACCCATTGCTCCCCGGTGAATTTTCGTTACTTGTAAAAGCTCCTTTCAATCCACCCATATCATTTCCAGACAACCAATCCTTTGTATGGTCATGGGAATAGGCATTTAATCCCCCTGGTTCAGTTATAGAATTAGATTGGTGAGGAGCCATGTTATAAACTAAATCTATCACATTATTAGGGTCTGCAAAGAGGTCTGCATTTGCTTTTATTAATTCTAAAAGAGTTTCAATATATCCAGCACCAAATGCAGCACCACGGCTATGAGTGTATATTTGTATCTTCTCAGTAATCTTTCCTGTTTTCTCGTCTTTAGCCAGCTTCGACAATATTGACTGCCAATCGCCATATGCAACTAAGGAGCCAGCCATTCTTCTTTCTTTTGGACTATTCCCTGCACCCCAATCTCCGTTTCTTACTTTGAATTTATTTGGCTCAAACGGTATTACTGTACTTCCAAAAAATCTATCCCCATCAACAAACATCATAATTTGATCGCCAGTACAATGGTACCGATAATGTGAATGGTGTAATGTGGCTGCTCCAATAGCCTTCAGCCTTTACTAAAATCGGCGCTTGAATTGAAAACGCGGTTAGCCTCGGCCTAACCGCGTTTTCAATTTAAAGCCACTCACACTTATTTTTTCAAATTAAAAAGTCAATTTCCCCTCCGGCAGCCTGCAATTTCTTAATTTAGAAATGATTTACACCGATTGCATTGCTGTATGAAACGAAGGATCCTTTTTATTAGTAGCCTGACCCTTGTTGTGGGTATCTGGTTTGTGTCGTGCCTGGGCAAGGATGATGCATCTTCTTCTGCCCAATCGAATCGCATCAGCTACAATTTTCACATTCGCCCCATTCTCTCCGACAAATGCTTTAAATGCCATGGCCCCGACCCCAGCCATCGCGAAGCTGGACTGCGACTCGATCTCGCCGATAGTGCTTATGCGCCGCTTCGTGAAACCAAGGGCGCTTTTGCACTTGTACCGGGCAAACCTGATGAATCTGAACTTTACCGTCGCATCAGCAGCACCGATCCGGATTATGTAATGCCTACTCCCGACTCGCACCTGGGTGCGCTCACGGAAGAGAAAGTGGCGATTTTCCGCCAATGGATTAAGGAAGGCGCGCAATACGAATCGCACTGGGCTTTTATTCCACCGCAAAAGAATAAACCACCCCGCGTAAAAAGCGAGGATTGGGTAAAAAACGATATTGATTATTTCATTTTGGCGGAACTGGAAAGAAGAGGATTGAAACCCAATGAAGAGGCCGATAAGGAACGATTGCTCAAGCGTGTTGCTTACGACATTACCGGACTACCGCCTTCCATTGAAATGATGGACCGCTTCCTGGCCGACAAAAGCGAGAATGCCTATGAAAAAATAGTGGATGAACTACTGCAAATGCCACAATATGGCGAAAGAATGGCGGTACATTGGATGGATATAGCCCGCTATGCCGACAGCTATGGCTACCAGGATGATAATATCCGCACCCAATGGCCCTGGCGCGACTGGGTAATCCATGCCTTCAATAAAAATATTAGCTATGACCAGTTCATCACCTGGCAAATTGCGGGTGATATGCTTCCTGATGCCAATAAGGAACAAGTACTGGCCACTGCATTCCTACGCAATCATAAATACACCGAAGAAGGTGGGGTGGTGCCTGAAGAATACCGGATTGAATACCTGCTCGATAAAACCAAAACCTACACCAAGGCTATTCTCGGTATTACCATGGAATGTGCGCAATGCCACGATCACAAATACGATCCCTTTTCCCAAAAGGATTATTTTTCCATGTTTGCCTTTTTCAACAATACCCGTGAAGTGGGGTATGAGGGAGACGTGAGTGTATCAAAGCCCGCCAAACATCCCATACTCGAAATAAGCGCGAAGGAACGTAAGGATTTACTGCAGTTTATCAATGCCAAAGACAGCAACGCCTTTACCGTATCCGTGATGGGCGAGCTCGATACGCTGCGCAAAACCTATGTGCTGAACCGTGGTGTGTACGATCAACCCGGCGAAATGGTGCAGGCGGCAGCGGTGCGTTCGGTAATGCCCTTTGATACTACTCAATACAGCCGCAACCGATTGGGCCTTGCCGGCTGGACTTTTGATGAGCGCAATCCACTTACGGCGCGTGTGTTTGTAAACCAGGTATGGCAATTACTATTTGGAAAAGGTATAGTGAAAACCAGTGGCGATTTTGGTATGCAGGGCGAATTGCCTTCGCATCCGGATTTGCTCGACTGGCTGGCGGTGGATTTCAGGGAAAATGGTTGGGACATAAAAAGACTGATCCGACAAATTGTTTTATCCGCCAGTTATCGTCAATCGGCTGAAGTGAATAGCCGCAAGCTGGAAAAAGATCCGGAAAATGTTTATCTGTCGCGCGGACCCCGCAAAAGACTGGAAGCAGAATTTGTGCGGGACATGTACCTCAGCAGTAGTGGCTTGTTGAATTCAACAATAGGGGGCCCCAGTGTAAAGCCCTATCAGCCCAAAGGATTGTGGGAAGCCACCACATCAGGTCGCGGAGTACTGGCTGTTTATCGCCAGGATCATGGCGAGGACCTCTACCGTCGTGGGCTCTATACCTTTATCAAATTAACGGTGCCCCCACCGGGAATGATTTTATTTGATGCCAGCAACCGCGATCAGTGTGAAGTGCGTCGCCTGCAAACCAATACTCCACTGCAGGCCCTGATTATGATGAATGAACCGGGCATCCTGGAAGCCTCACGGGTACTGGCGGAAAGATTGCAGAAAGAAGCGAAAGATGCGCGCGCACAAATCGCAACCGCGTTCCGCCAGATAGTGTGCCGTAGTGCAGAGGAAAAGGAAATGGCAACACTTATGACTTATTACGATGATCAGTTGGCATTATACAGGGACGGGAAACTGAATGCTGCGAAAACCCTGGATATAGGCGAATACCCGCGTGATAAACAGGCGGAACCTGCCGCTACCGCCGCATTGATGAAAACGATCGGCATATTATATAACCTCGAAGAAACCATCATGCGATGAATAAAGAACAACTGGAAGCCGGACTGAATGCGAACCGCCGCCGCTTTCTCTCGCGGACGGCCATGGGCCTCGGCGGAGTGGCGCTGGGTTCATTGTTGATACCCGACCTGCTAAGTGGCAAAAGCGAAGAAGAAGAAATATTGACGGGCCTGCCACAGTTTGCCCCCCGCGCCAAGCGTGTCATCTATCTGTTTCAAAATGGAGCTCCTTCACAACTGGACCTTTTTGATTATAAACCCATGCTCGAAAAAATGCATGGGCAGGATCTGCCGGCATCCATACGCATGGGTCAGCGCCTGACCGGTATGACGGCCAACCAGGCTCGTTTTCCCCTGGCGGGTTCGCAATTTAAATTTAGTCAATACGGAAGGGCCCGGGCATGGATCAGTGAGCTGATGCCGTACACAACAAGAGTGGTAGACGACCTCTGCATTGTTCGCAGCATGTTCACCGAAGCCATCAATCACGATCCCGCCCTTACGTTCTTTCAAACAGGCGCTCAGGTGGGTAATCGTCCCAGTATGGGCGCCTGGCTCAGCTATGGCCTCGGCAGCGAAAACAAAAACCTGCCGGCTTTCTGTGTATTGTTGTCAAAAGGCAAGGGCAACGGACAAGGTGTATATTCAAAATTGTGGACGAATGGTTTTCTCGATAGCATTCACCAGGGTGTACAATTCAGCAGTGGCGAAAACCCGGTACTTTATCTAAATAATCCGGATGGACTGGATAAACAGGAAAGAAGAAAAATGCTGGATAAGCTGGCGGAGCTGAACCAGCAATCCTATAAGGAAATGGGTGATCCGGAAATTATGGCAAAAGTGCAGCAGTACGAGATGGCTTATCGCATGCAAACAGCCGTGCCGGAAGTAACGGACCTGAGCCGCGAACCGGAAGATATAGTGAAGTTGTATGGACCCGATTGCCTAACCCCCGGCACTTATGCGGCCAACTGCCTGCTCGCACGCAAGCTTTCCGAAAATGGCGTTCGCTTTGTGCAACTCTATCACCAGGGCTGGGATGGACATGATAATCTTCCCTCTCAAATTAAAGGGCAGTGCCTTGATACTGACCAGGCCTCCGCCGCTTTAATTACCGATCTCAAACAAAGAGGCTTGCTGGATGAAACACTGGTGATATGGGGTGGAGAATTTGGCCGCACCAACTACTGCCAGGGACCGCTCACTAAAGAAAATTATGGTCGCGACCATCATCCCCGTTGCTTTACCATCTGGATGGCGGGTGGCGGCATAAAACCCGGTGTGTATGGCGAAACGGATGAGTTTGGCTATAATATCACCCGCGACCCCGTGCATGTGCACGATTTTCATGCCACCATTCTGCACCTGATGGGGCTTAATCATGAACAATTAACCTATAAACATCTCGGTCGACGCTATCGCCTCACCGATGTAGCCGGCAAAGTGGTGGATGGCCTTATTGCGTGATCCTTACCAAACAATTTGTAACAAAATGCGTCGAAGAAATTTTATACAAACAACCCTCGCCGCCGGTGGCGCGCTTTGCATCCCGGGAATTATACGCGGACTGCAGCCCGATGAACTTATTCTGGGCCATAATCAGAAACGCTATCGCATCGATACTCGTTGGAGCAAGGCCAATCCCCAAACGCATCCGGTTAAGGACTGCCATGAGATGGTGCAGGATCGCAAGGGGCGCCTTTTTCTACTCACCAACGAAACCCGCAACAATGTATTGATCTACGATAAAAGCGGCCGACTGCTCGATAGCTGGGGTAAAGAATATCCGGGCGCGCATGGTTTGACCATCTTTGATGAGAATGGAACCGAGGTATTATTCATCTGCGATAATAACCGGCACCAGGTAATAAAGACTGACCTAAAAGGAAAAGTGTTGATGGTGCTCGATTATCCGAAAGAAACCGGAGCCTATAGCAAAGCCGAAGAATATGTTCCCACCGAAACCATCATCGCGCCCAACGGCGATATCTACGTAGTGGATGGTTATGGAAAGGATTTTGTGATTCAATACAATCACAAGGGAGAGTATATCCGGCATTTTGCCGGTAAAGGAGATGGAGAACAATTTGTAGCCAACGCACATGGTGTCGCCATCGACAACAGGGACCCGAAGAATCCCTGCCTGGTGGTAACCTCCCGTGTACAGAATGCCTTCAAGCGCTACACCCTCGATGGACAATACCTGAGTACGATACCCCTGCCCGGGGCATGGGTTTGCCGCCCGGTCATCAGGGGCGATTATCTCTATGTGGCCGTGCTGCAAAGCCATGCGCGCCTCGATGAGAAATCCGGTTTTGTCCTCATACTGGATAAAGACTTTAAAGTGGTTTCCAACCTCGGTGGCAATTTGCCCGGCTATTCAGGTAATAAGCCCGAAGAAATGTACCAGACCATCCGCGCCTTCGATTACCCGCACGATGTATGTGTGGATGATGAAGAAAATCTGTACGTAGCCCAATGGAATTCGGGCCAGGTATATCCCTATAAACTGATGCCTGTATGATGCGCATGCTGCCTGCCCACTTATTGCTTTGCCTGGTTCAGTTCTGCGATGCGCAGCCACGCTTTCAACTCTCGCAGCCCCTGCTGGATTATTCCTCTGCCTTTATCCGCGACAGCGTTCAGGTAGCTGTACGATTCAACCAGCCCGGTGCCGCTGTGCATTATTGTTTTGAAGACCGTGACCCTTTGGCTGCTGATCCGGTGGTTAGTGGGCCCATTACCATAAAGCAGGCGGGTGTTCTCAGCATTCGTGCCCTGGGAGAAAACTTTCTTCCTTCCGAAACCATTCGCATCGGCTTCTATGAAGCAGGGCTTATTATAGATTCCCTGCGCACATCGACCATGAACGAATACTACAGCCAGCGGCCCGCCCGATTACTGAATGATGCAAGAGGTGGCATCGCCAATTATCGATCCGAAGGCTGGCTGGGCTTCGATAGCGATACCGTTTGGATAGAAGCACGATGGAATAAGACACAATCCATCCGTGGCATCGGCATCAGCATGCTTCGCGATCAGCAAAGCTGGATTTTCCTCCCCCGTACTATAGAGATTTGGGCGGCAGAAGAGGCCTCCGGCGAATGGAAACTCGTGCAGGAAAGGAAATTAACATCTGAACAAAAAGCGCCCAAGAAATTGCAACTTGCGTCCTTTCAATTTGATAAAGCCATTCAAAGCAAAGCCATCCGGATTCGTATGCTAAATGTGAGCAAACTTCCCGAATGGCATTCGGGACGTGGGCAAAGAGGATGGCTGTTTGTTGATGAATTAATTGTACGTTAAGTAAAAACATTTCTCCCATACCCAACTTTCTATTGTTTTGGCCAACATTACCATCTTACTCAACTCACTCCTTGTCTTCCTCCTGCTGATGGAAGATCGTTTTGCAGTGCCCGCACCTCTCCAGGTAATGGGCCGTATGCATCCCCTCTTATTGCATTTTCCAATTGTGTTGATCCTTATTTATGCGCTCTTCAATCTTTTTATCATAAAAAAGCAGCAGGTTGGTGAAACCACCCGCAAATATGCAGACCTCTTGCTTTTGCTGGGTGCATTCACTGCCGCGCTATCCGCATTGATGGGTTTATTCCTTTCACGGGAAGAAGGATATGATCCGGAAAGCCTGCAATGGCATAAATGGACGGGAGTGGGAATCAGCCTTTTTGCCATTTGCTGGTATATGTGGCGTTTGCCGCTACGCCGGCGCAAGATTTCCCGCATCCTGAGTTCGGCCTTCTCCATAACCCTGTTGATAATGGCCGGTCATGCCGGCGCCGGCATTACGCATGGCGAAGATTTCTTACTGGCCCCCATTCAATCCGATAAAGAAGAATCGAGGCCGGCCCTGTCGGATGCTATGGTATTTGACCATGTGATTCAACCCATTCTGGAAGAAAAATGCATGAATTGCCATAACCCGCAAAAAGCCAAGGGTGAATTGGTGATGACGACCCGGGAACTGCTGCTGAAAGGTGGAAAGACCGGCCCCCTTTGGGATACAGCCCATCCCGGAAGGGGATTACTCTTGGAGCGGGTTTATCTTCCACTCTCCGAGAAAAAACATATGCCTCCACGGGGTAAGCCGCAATTAACGCCGGTCGAAACCGAAATGCTGCAACTCTGGATCATGAAGGGCGCTGGCTTCGATCTCAAACTTAGCAGTTTGCCTCCTGAAGACCGGCTTTACGAACTGGCATCGGTATTGTTTGAAACAACAAGCGCCGCCAGTTACGATTTCGCCGCCGCTGACCCGGATCTAATCCGTGAGCTCAACACCGAAAACCGGGTGGTGATGGCCGAGTCGCAGACTTCGCCAGGCGTTATAGTCAGCTTCTTCAATAGCACTCAATTTCAGCCGGCACAGTTAAAGGAAATGGATGAAATAGCCACACAGATTATTTCCCTCGATCTAACACGCATGCCGGTTGGTTCTGCTGAAATGGAAATGATCAACCGGTTCAAAAACCTCCGGAAACTCAACCTGGCTTTTACCGATATAAAAGCCGGTGACCTGAAATGGCTGAAAGATATGGAGTGGCTTGAATCCCTCAGCCTCTCCGGAACAGCGATTGCCGCCAACGATATCAGCGCTCTCCAGAAGCTGCCCAGATTGAAAAAACTCTACGCCTGGGAAATGCAGGGAAATGACGCGGAATGGGAGAAATGGCAAACAGAATGGAAAGACCTGGCCATTGAAAGAGGATTTTCAGGTGATACCATTAAACTGAAACTATCGGCGCCGGTTCTGGAAAATGAGCAGGCCATCATCAGTGGTCCCACACCGCTGCGATTGAAGCATTACATCAAAGGCGCTGAAATCCGTTACACGCTCGATGGCAGCGAACCCGATAGCCTCCAATCTCCGATCTACAGGGGCGACGAAATGATCGACCAGAATGTACTGATAAGGGCGCGGGCCTACAAGCCGGGTTGGTACAGCAGCGATCTGCTGGAAGCAAGCCTCTATAAACGCAGCCATGTTCCCGACAGCATCCTTTTCTTAACCGCTACCGAGCCGGCATATTCACCCAAGAGCAGTTTGTTACTGGATCTGCAGAAAGGAGAAGTGGGTAATTTCCGCGATGGCAACTGGCTGGCCTGGCGCAGCCGTCCCATGGAATTACTATTGCCATTTGGCAAAACCGTGGAGCTGAACAGTGTAACCCTAAGTACGCTGGTAGATGTGGGCAGCTATATCATGCCACCGGCATACCTGGAAATTTGGGGCGGAGATTCACCTAATCAGTTGCGGAAACTTGGGAGAATGGCGCCAGCCCAACCCAAAGCGGCACAACCGGCCTATAGCCGCGGATTTGAATGTAAATTCGAAAAAAGCCAGGTGCGCTATCTGAAAATAGTAGCCATGCCCCTGCCGCAATTGCCCGCCTGGCATCCGGGTCGTGGCGACAGAGGATGGCTATTTGTTGATGAAATTCTGATCAATTAATTACAGAAAACGTTCCAGCAATTTCTTGGTGGCGCGGATACCTTCCTCTTCGCCCAGCTTGCTGCCTTCGTATTCAATACCGATATACCCTTTCCATCCTGATTCTTTCAGGATCTGCATCATGCGGCTATAATCAGTTTCGATGCAATTGCCATTCTCATCAAAGTCGTAGGACTTCGCGCTTACGCCTTTGGCATAGGGCATCAATTCCTTTGTGCCCTTGTAGCGGTCGTATTCCTCCAGGCATTTGATCCAGTTGCCGGGCTCGCGTGTAATACAGAAATTACCAAAATCAGGCAGGGTGCCCACGTTCGGTTTGTTGACCTGTTTCATTACAGAAGAAAGCCAGCCACCATCGGATGACCAGCCACCGTGATTTTCCACAATCACATTGATATTTTCCTTCGCAGCATACTCGCCCAGGCGACCCAGGCCATCTACAGCAGCAGCCATCACTTCCTCGCGACTACCCTTTCCGGCCGCGTTTACGCGAATGCTGGCGCATCCCAGGAATTTGGCGGCATTTACCCACTTGTAGTGATTCTCCACTGCCTTCCTCCTTTCCGCTTCGGAAGCCGCTCCCAATTCGCCCTCCCCATCGCACATGATCAGGTGATTTTTCACGCCGTGATCCTTGCAGCGTTTCAACAATTCACCCAAATACTTATTGTCTTCCGCCTTATCCTTAAAAAACTGGTTGACGTATTCAACAACACTGATACCGAAATCATTTTTAGCCTTGGCGGGAAAGTCGAGATTGTCGAGCTTTTTACCAAATAGCGCTTTATGCAGGCTCCATTCTGCCAGTGAAATTTCAAAAAATGCTGCCTGACCCTGTTTGGCAAAGCTTGAAAGGGGCATATTTGAAAACATAGCGGCACCCAATCCCAGGCCCGCAGCCTTCTTCAGAAATTTTCTACGATTTTGATCCATCTTACAGTTGCTTTTAATCAGTTTTGATATTGTTGAGTAGAATGCAATTGAAATTTCTTACTTGAGTTCGATGCGCAACACGCGATCGGGTCCTGATATTTCCATCCCGGAAGTTTCGATCCGGATGCTCTCTTTTTCCCTTTTGAAGTTGACCACATCTCCTGTATCCATCCAATGTACCTGTACCGGCTTTTTCTGCGAGATGGGTAATGTGATAAACTCCTCGCTGGGCATTTTGAAAAAATGAAGGTAGACGAAATTACCCTTTTGCGTACTCACGCCCCAGGTCTGTGGAGGCAAAGGTCCGCCCCGGGTGCCATAAATACTTTCACCATATTGCTGCAACCATTTACCCGCGGCCGCTAATGTATCCGCGAATTCTGTTTGTATGGCGCCATTGGGCATGGGGCCCACATTCAACAGAAGATTGGCATTTCGTCCCGCTGCTCCCGCCAGCAGGCGTATCACCTGGCTTACCGTCTTATAGTTTCGGTCGGTGATATTATAACCCCAGGACCCATTGATCGTTTCGCATGTTTCCAACGGCAACTTGTCGCTGGCTTGCTGATAGCTAAGTCCGGATTTGTTTTCCCCGGGTAAATCTCTTTCAAACATCTGAAAATCTTCTCCGGGAAGCGGACTCAGGTGATGGTTATTACCAATCAGGCATTGGGGCTGTAGTTGATGTATCAGGCTATATAGCTCATCATATTTCCAGTCGATCCGTGAATTGCGGTCTTCATGACCCTCGGGATTGGTTTGATCCCAATGGCCATCCAGCCAAATAGAATAAATATCTCCGTAATTGGTCAGCAATTCGGTCAATTGCGCTTTCATAAAGCGCAGGTAAGATGCATAATCCCCTTTCCCCGTTCTTCCCGTTCCCTGCCCGGTACGTCCCGTTTCATGGGGATAATCGTCGCGGTACCAGTCGAGCGTGGAATAATACAGGCCCAGTTTGATGCCCTGTTTTTTACATTCATCGGCCAGCAATTTCAACACATCTTTCCCGTAGGGCGTATTCGTAATCTTCCAATCCGATTGTTTTGTATCCCAATTCGAAAAACTATCGTGGTGGCGGGTGATGAAAACGATATAGCGCATGCCCGCGTTTTTGGCGATGGACACCCATTTGGCGGCGTCAAAATCAACCGGATTGAAAGCACGGAGCAGCCTTTCGTAATCATCGCGGTGAATATTGCGGTTGTTCATGACCCATTCGCCTGCACCCAGAACGGAGGAGAGGCCCCAATGAATAAACATACCATACTTTCTATCCTGAAAATCCATTCGGGCTTCCATGTTTTTATCCGAAGGCTGGTAGCCCTGTGCCAGGGCAGTATGGGATAACAGAACAATCGCGATAAGTATCCTGGTAATTTTCATATTCGATTAATTGGCTGATGTTGAATCCGACAATACGATTGCTGGCGCTATCGGGTGAGCTGCTTCATATTTATAACCCAGCAGCGATGCCAGGGTCTGGGCCAATTGCTTTTGCCAGATGGGCTCTCCCCCGCTTTGCTCGCCGCCAGCACGAATACCGGGTCCCATGGCGGCCATCCATATTTGCGAAGCACCGGGGATATTGCTGCCATGACTGGTCCATTCAGCTTTATTAAGATCACCACGTCCGTGGTCGGTGCTGATGATAATAGCCGTTTTGTCTTTGTAAGCCGGATCCTGTTGCACAAATTCCCAGATAGATTGTATCCAGCGATCTACCTGCCGGGCCGCATCAAGGTAAGAGCGGTATTTGCCGGCATGGGCCCATTCATCCGTTTCACCATAAGCTATATACAGCACACGGGGCTTGCGGGTCTTCAGGTATTCCATGGCGCCATGGTGCGTAAACATATCGAGGCATTCATGGTCATGCCAGGGTTTATAACTATCGCGCAGCATTTGATTCAGCATCTTTTCGCGATCGGTGGGCTGATTCAAACCAAAACTGTCCATAGCATTAAATACCGGAATGCCGCTTCGCTTTTCATTGATGATCCGGTCAAAAGCATACCAGGCGCCAAAGGCCGCCACTTTACCCTTCAACGCTTCCTGGTTACTCAAAAACTCGAGCACCGTTACATGCGGGTTGGCCGGATGGTCGTTGCTGTTGATAGCCGTATCAGCATAACCGGTGAGTATTTCACTATAGCCGGGATAAGAAAACCAGTAGGGATTCGCATTATCCATCTGGCTGTTGAGCCAGCGATTGCCACGCAGTTGGCCCTTATCTTTCACTACCGACCACAGAAAGGGCATCAACTTCTCCCTGCGCACAGCAGGATCAGCATCCCAGTATTCCCGGAATATATAGGCGCTATCCCACTCATTGAACCGGGGCATAACGGCGATGGCCGAATCCATGCCGGAAAAAACCTCCTGCCAGCGCAAACCATCGGTGGTGATCAAAATGATGTTTTCAATTTTCGACTCCGATTTTGTTGTTTCACCCTGACAGGATGAAAGCGTAATCAGCAAAACTATCAAGGGAGAAAATCGAATCATGGTTGGACTTTTATTGGAGAGAATTGGAAAGGGAAAGATAAGATATTTTGAAGTTGAGAGTTGAGGGTTTAAGGTTTAATTTGAGTTTTTGGTCGATTCTTACTGCCAGGTTCTCTCCAGTCGGAAAGTTTCACAAAACCAGAAAGCTTATTCAAATCCTGATATAAGTTAGCATAGTTTAAGCAACCATTTATCTGCGTAAATCGGCGAAAAAATCTGCGCAAATCTGCGGGAAATCTCACCTGAACTTTGAACTGGTTTAAAGCAATGAAGCGTTTCCCGCAGATTTGCGCAGATTTTTCCGCAGATGAACGCAGATCTTTTCTCAAACCAACTTTTAATTCCCAGCCTTCTGGTAAACTTTAAACCCTAAACTTTAAACCCTAAACCTTAAACTCCCTCACAATTTCGCATTATATATCACCGGCATCTGGCCCACCCATTCCTTCCACAACGATGGTTGAGTAATTAATTCTGCCATAAAATGCGCCACATTTATCCGGCTTGTTTTGCCGGGTTTAAATATAGCGCTACTGGTCGGTGAGGGGTGTACGGAGTAGGCGCTGGCGTTCTCTTCATTGATCAATGTATCAGGCCGAACTACTACCCATTCCAATTTTCTATTGTTTTGGCCAATAACAGCCCGCAGATATTCGGCCGCATTTTCATTGTCGGAATGAGGCGGCAACAATGCTCGTAACAACCCGATCACGATCTTCTCGGCCAGCGAAACAGGTTCTTTCAGACCCCGGTTTCGGTTGCCCGCTGTATTCATCAACACAAACTTTACGGGATTTACCTCCGAATTGGATATTATAGATTCAGCACATAGTTTCACCGCATCGGTCACCAATTTTCTCGGCTTGCCATAAATTCCTTTAAAGCTAAGGTTATGACCAAGGCAGCTTAGCACCGCATCGCAACCATCAATGTGATGGCGCATCTCTTCCCTGGTAAGCTCGCTGATTGAGGCTTTGATTATAGTCAAATTCTCATGAGCTATCCATTCATTCGGAATTTTTGATGTGGACCTGACGATAACCCTGAGTTCACAGCCTTTTCTCAGAAGAATTGGAATCAATAATTTACCAGTGGCACCACTGGCGCCCATCAGAAGAACTTTCATAAAAGGATTTGGTTTAGGTCAGGTTGCTTTGTATTGATTCAAATGTAACATAGTTCAGGGAAGCAACAAGGTGATGAAGGTTTAGGGTTTAAAGTTTAGATGACAAATAGCACAAGATCGTTAACAGCCAAAATAGCAGGACATCGTTAACGGT
>JBIQMS010000001.1:35482-282570 GCA_044463125.1 Terrimonas ferruginea | reverse complement strand
TTTAGGGTTTAGGGTTTAGGGTTTAGGGTTTAGGGTCAGAAGTTCAAACCTTAAACACTAAACTTTAAACCCAAAACCCTAAACCCTCAACTCTACGTAATACGTAAAACGTATAACGTACTACGTAAAACATTCCCTAATCTACTCCCCCCTTCCTGTTCGGACTCCTTTGCGTGGGCCAGGTCATCGTGCGGCCTGTACGCGGATTTTCGGGCAATACCGCTTTCTCACGGGAGGTAAACTCCGGATCTTCACAGGCCATATAAACCAGGATTGCTGTTAGTATTGCATTGTTGCGTACATCATCAAATACGATCTTGTCATAAGTATCGCGGTTGGTATGCCAGGTATAGTTGCCATATGACCAGCTCAGCGAACTCAGGGAGAATCCAGGGGCACCGGCAGCCACAAAGGAAGCATAATCTGAACCGCCACCGCCCGGAGCGCCGGGGAAATTGGTTTCAATATGACGGCGAATGGAGGCAGGTACAGCGCTCAACCATTTGTTGAGGTAGGCATAAGCATGCAGGAAGCCCTGACCGGAAAGATTGACCACGCGACCGGTTCCATTGTCCTGATTAAACAGTGCCTGCAATTTATTTACGATTTCCGGATGGTCTTCCACGAAAGCACGTGAACCATTCAAACCCTGTTCTTCACTGCCCCAGTGACCTACGAGGATAGTTCTTTTCGGATTGGGATAGATTTTTTTCAGTATGCGCATAGCTTCCATCATCACGAGCGTACCCGTGCCATTATCGGTAGCGCCAGTGGCACCATCCCAGGAATCGAAATGTGCGGAGAGCATTACATATTCATCGGGCTTTTCGGTACCCTTGATTTCCGCAACCGTATTGAAAGTGGGCGCCATACCCAGGTCTTTGGAATCGGCGCGGATATTCAATTTGGGTTTTTTGTCCGATTCAGTAAGGCGATAAACCAGTCCATAATCTTCCAGGGAAAGATCAATGGTGGGGATTTTTTTGGTGTTGGCGCCAAAGATTTTGTTTACACCAAAACCGGCCGACCAGTTGCTTTGTATGAGACCTGCGGCTCCGGCTTTTTCCAGGGCCTGCGCCAGTTCACGGGTATTGTATCCGGTATTGCTAATGCGTTTGCGCCAGGCATCCTGCATCTCGCTTTTCAGTTTGCGCATATTTTCCTGCGATTCCTCAGTGCCAAACTCTTTCCAGTTATAGTCGGGGCGACCCGTGGGCTGCGCCATGGAAATCAATACAAATTTGCCTTTAACATTCGGCAACCAGGCCTGGAAAGCGGCTGAATCGGCCACATCGGCCAGGATGATGGTTTCCGCGCTGATGGTTTTGCCGTTGGTGCCCGGGCTCCAGGCCAATTGCATGCCTTCCAGCGATTTTACCCATGGATGGATCATATCCACATGCGTAATACCTCTTTCCCAGCTACGCCACTCACCCCATTTTTCATTTCTGGCATCAATACCCCAGCTTTTGTATTTGGCAACCGCCCAATCATGGGCCTGTTGCATTTTGGGTGTTCCCACCAAACGCGGGCCAATGCCATCCATCAGCTCATGCGCCAGCTTTTCCAGTTGCGAGTTTTCGGTGGCTTCCTTTACGATGGCGTCGGCCACCTCCTTATTCTTGTTTTGTGTAAAGCCAATGCTGCCGGTTAGCAACAAGGCTGTCGTTAGCAGAAGTGCAGTTTTTCTCATTGGTAAATGATGATTGTTTGCGACTAAGATAGGTCAATTCGCAATTAATTTGACGCACGCTCATGTAATACCGATATTTGATCCTTCAATTTTTTTTTTTTCATGGTCCGGAAGTTGACAAAAGACAATTATGATGACTTTCTCATGGTATGGGAAGCATCGGTGAGGGCCACGCATGATTTTCTCAGAGAGGAGGATATTGTGCATATTCGGGGCATGCTCCTGCCTGAACTGCTGGAAATGGTAGAAGTGTATGGCCGCTTTGATGCCGCTGATAAGCTAATGGGCTTTGTGGGCGTTGCCAACGAAAAATTGGAAATGCTATTTGTGCACCCGCAATATTTCCGGAAGGGCCTGGGCAGGGAATTATTGCAATTTGCAGAACAGCATCTGGGTGCCAATCATCTGGACGTAAATGAACAAAACCCTGGCGCAACCAGCTTTTATCAATCCATGGGTTATGTGGTTGTTGGCCGATCAGAAAAAGATGGGCAGGGCCAGGCTTTTCCACTCCTGCATATGGAGAAGAGAAGAAGGGGGGAGTGAATATTCGGTAATTTGATAATTTGAGAATTTGTTTAGTTGTAAACCTGTTCGATACTGCTGGGGTAATTCATTTGTGAATGTGTTGGTGCCGGATGCGCCCCAGGCAGAAAAGTTCTACCAGGATGTTCTTCCAGCCAGACGTTCCGATGGTTTCTGGACCCGTGTCTGGCCATCTGCCATGGCCCTTTGCGATTACCTGGAAAAATATCCCGAGCTGATAAAGGATAAACTTGTTTGGGAAATTGCCGCCGGGCTTGCGCTGCCTTCCCTCTATTGCGCCCGACTTGCCCGGCGGGTTTATAGTACGGACAATTCAGAGAATGCTGTAAGCAACATCGAAACATCCATCCTGCTGAATGGCAATTCCAATATGGAAGCTGCGGTTTGGGATATTCTTGAAGGAACGCCACCCTGGCAATACGATATACTGCTTGTCAGCGATATCAACTATGATCAGAATTTACATCCAGCCTTGCTGGATTTGCTCATGGACGCCATTCACAAAGGGCGAAGCGTTCTGCTGGCTACTCCGGACCGGTTAGCTGGCCGTGACTTTTTAACCCGTCTGATGCCTTATTGTATTCAACAGGACACGGAACAAATTGAAGCGGATGGAAACAGGATCGGGGTCTTTCTATTCCGGTTGATCAGGGATTGAGCAAGGCGGCCTCCAGTTCCTTTAATGCAAGGATACCTTGCCGGCGCCATACCTCTTTCCCATTTCTGAAAATTACAAAGGTCGGATAGCTGTCGGCTTTCAGGTATTCAGTCAATGCAGGCTGGGAGGTCACATCTACGCGCACAATGATGAAGCGTCCATTGGCGATGGTTTCCAGGCTGTCCACTACGGGAATCATTTTACGGCAGGGCGGGCACCATTCAGCGCCAATATCCACCAGCACGGGTTTGTCATTGGGAAGGCTGGCCAAAAAATCATCCGGATCTATTGGCTCCACCTGGTAGTTGTTGTTAGAAACAATCTCCCTTTTGCTTCTTTGCCAGGCAGCAATGCCTCCTTTTAAATGTATAATTTCAAATCCTTTTTTGCTCAACCATTCTCCGGCAGCATCGCTGCGGGGCCCGGCAGCACAATAGATGTAAATTGGTTTCGACTTGTCGAGCGCCTTTGTTCTTTCCTCAAACTCATTCCTGTCGTTCCAATTGGCCTGCATGGCGCCTTTGATATGCCCCCTGGCAAATTCACCGCTGGTGCGTACATCCAGTATCTGAACAGGGGCATTTTCAATGGCCGCGGCGAAATCCGACACATCCAGTTTGGTTTCCTGCGAACGCAATTCACAGGAATAGCAGCAGGCGCTTATGAGAAAGAACAGAATCCATTTTGTGTTCATATAGTGCGGAATGATTTCTGCAAAGTTAAGGCAGCATTGGCAAAGCCGGATTTCATATCCGCAACTGTGTGCAAGCCAGACATTTTCATTATTTTTAGGGCCTAGTAGCTATGGACTATTCAAAAAATGCCGTGATTACCGGCTCCGGAGCACCGGTTAATATTCATTCCCTGGTTGAGGTTCTCAATTATTTCCATCCGCTGGAACCGGGTATGGTAGATTTTTTTCAACGCCATATCGTGCCCATGAATGCACGGAAGGGTACTCATTTATTGCGGGCAGGAATGGTATGTACGCATATTTATTTTGTGGAGAAAGGTGTGCTGCGCGGTTATTTCATGGAAGGCGATAAAGATATCACCACCTGGATAACGGCGGAGAATGAAATGGTTACTTCCATCACGAGTCTGGATAAGGAAATTCCTGCCGTGGAAAATATTGAAGCGATTGAAGACTGTCGCCTGCTGGCCATCAGCAATCAGCACATGAAACAGTTGTATGATGAATTCCCCTCTTTCAATATAGTTGGCCGAAAACTTTTGCAGGAGTACTACCGGGATGCGGAAAACCGCGCTTACATCGTCAGGCTGAGCAATGCCGGGCTGAAATACCAGTACTTTATGGAAAAATACAGCCAACTGGCCAACAGGATTTCCCTAAAATATATCGCGTCCTTCCTGGGAATGACATTGGAAACCCTAAGCAGGGTCAGGAGTAAGATGTCGAAAACGACATAATTCTCTTAGTTCGAGCCGTCCACAGATACCAGTATCGATTTGCGCATGTTTTTACCTTCCTGATTGGTGAGGGAGAATTCGATGCGCAGGGGCCCGCTGATTTGGTTCTGCACTTTCCATTCCTCATCGAAGCTGAATAGACGAGTGCCCGGGTTTACCTCCAGGTTTAGCAATAATTGGCCCGTTTCCGCATGATGAAGACTGGCCGTAGCGGTCCTGATCCTTTCCGCCTCCATGTCTGCCCGAAAGCACAGTGTTTGACCGGATCTATACACCGCTCCCGCGCCGGGATAAATGATAGATATATTCCCATCGGGAACTTTTTCGGTGATGTCTTCCGCCTGCTGTTGCTTGCTGCAGGAAGTGAGGAGGATCCCAGTTAGCAGAACTAATATCAGCTTTCTCATGTGGAGGTTTTTTGGGTTTAGCCATCATTGATACAAGCGTAACGGGTAACAGGATATTTTTGTTGATGAGTAAATTAAAAAGGTTCCAGCCAACCTACGAATTTTGTGAAGACTCTGGATTCAAAAAAGCAGTTACCGTTTCACAATCACCCTTTTCGCAAAACCTGGCAAACAGCTAGGAATGCGGTCTTCAATTCCTGGTTATACTAACAATTGTTATCTTTGGTCTTTACTGAATATTGAACAAAAGAATTTGAACGAAATATGAAAGAAGTATATGTTTTGTCGGCCGTCCGTACGCCCATGGGAAGCTTTGGTGGTTCCTTGCGCCCCTTATCGGCCACACAATTGGGAGCAGAAGCTGTAAAAGCAGCAGTGGCCCGTGCCGGTATTTCACCCGCACAGGTGCAGGATTTGTTGATGGGTTGTGTAATCCAGGCCAATCTGGGGCAGGCGCCAGCCCGCCAGGCCGCCAAATTTGCCGGACTGCCCAACGAAGTGAATTGCACTACGGTAAATAAGGTATGCGCCAGCGGAATGAAAGCCATCTCGCAGGCAGCACAGAGCATTTTGCTGGGCGATGCGGACATTGTGGTAGCGGGGGGAATGGAGAGCATGAGCAATGTGCCCTTTTATGCCGAACAAATGCGTTGGGGAAATAAGTATGGCAATGTGAGCCTGGTGGATGGCCTTGCGAAGGATGGGTTGACAGATGTATATGATGGAAAGGCGATGGGAAATGCCGCGGAGCTCTGCGCACGGGAATGTGGCATTAGCCGGGAAGAGCAGGACGCTTTTGCTATTGAAAGTTACAAACGCAGCCAGGCCGCCTGGGAAGCGGGCAAATTTGCCGATGAGGTAATTCCTGTTTCAATTCCCCAACGCAAGGGAGACCCTATTGTTATAGCAAAGGATGAAGAACCCTTTAATGTCAAATTCGACAAGATATCCCAATTGAATCCGGCTTTTCAAAAGGATGGCACTGTTACCGCGGCCAATGCCTCTACCATGAACGACGGCGCGGCTGCCTTGGTGTTAATCAGTGGCGAAAAAGCAAAAGAGCTGGGCCTGAAACCCATTGCCCGGATTCTTTCCTATGCCGACGCGGAGCAAACACCAGAATGGTTTACCACCACACCGTCCCTCGCGGTGCCCAAAGCCGTGGAAAAAGCAGGCCTCAAAATGGGGGATATTGATTATTGGGAACTCAATGAAGCATTTGCCGTGGTAGGCATTGAAAACAGCAAACGCATGAAGCTGGATCCAACCCGTGTAAACGTGCATGGAGGAGCGGTTTCACTGGGTCATCCGCTGGGAGCCAGCGGCGCCCGGATTATCGTTACCCTGATTAATGTGCTAAAAGCAAACAATGCCCGCTATGGCGCAGCCGGAATTTGTAATGGAGGTGGAGGCGCGTCGGCAATGGTTGTTGAATCGTTGAATCGTTGAATTGTTGAATCGTTGAATTGTTATAGTTTGAAACCCAATACTTAATACGTACTACGTATTACGTAAAACGTATTACGTAAGACTTATAACTTACAACTTAAAACTTACAACTTCCCCCATGCATACATTCCTCCTTATTCCCCTCTGCCTCGCTCTTTCCATTCCTTTAGGAAAGCCTGATTCCGAAAATTCAGTAATGGGCGCCTGGGAAATTGAAAAGGGAAATGACCGGCAGGTGCTGCTGGTGCGAGACAATTATTTTTCTATCACGCACTTCAGCATAGCAGATAAGAAATTCCATCACAGCTTTGGCGGAACTATTAATATTATAGATGGTAAAGCTACGCTTATAGTGGAGTTTGATACCCGCGACCGCGAAGCCATCGGTAAAAAGCATGAGAGCTCATTTGTTGTAAGCGACAAGGAGCTTCAATTCAGCTTCGGCAATTATGGCGGAAAGTGGAAACAGGTAGACAATGGTCAGGCTCCATTGGCCGGCAACTGGCGCATCAGCGGCCGCATGGTAGATGGAAATATGAACGATATTCCCAAAAGAGACCGGAAAACCCTGAAGCTATTGACGGGTACCCGTTTTCAATGGATGGCTATCAACCCGGCTACCAAAGAATTTTTTGGCACCGGCGGTGGAACCTACCGGTTTGAGAATGGTAAGTATATAGAAACCATCGAATTCTTTTCGCGCGACAGTACCAGGGTAGGGGCCAGCCTGCAATTTGATGGAAAAGTGGAAGGCGATACCTGGTATCATTCCGGTAAAAGTTCCCGTGGCGACGACCTTAACGAAATATGGAGTCGCGAGCAGTGAGACAATGATTACCAACAGCACCCGTAGCACGTTTTCTTCTTAGGCTTGGTCATTTGCTTTGTACACATTCGGGTTGTACAATTCCATATACCAGTCGGGGTTGGGCAATTTAGTGAAGCCATACTTTTCATAAAGCCAATCGGCCGTATTGGTCAGCAATATCCATCTTCGCAGACCCTGCAGGTGGGGATGGTTCATCACACAGTCCATCAATTTTTTAGAAAGTCCCTGCCCCCGGTAGCTGTCCAATACATAGATATCTCCCAAATAGGCAATCGTCGAGAAGTCGGATATCACCCGCGCAAAACCGATTTGTTTGTCATGATGCAATAAGCCAAAATTCAACGAGTTTTCTATAGACCTTTTTACCCGTTCAAAAGGAATATTATTACTCCAGCCAGAATGTTTCGACAGGAATTCATGAATTGCAACCATATCCAGCTTGGAATTGTCGGTTGTAATCAGAAAATCATCAAACCTGATTTCAATTATTTCCATACTACCCTGTATTCTTCAAATAATCAAATCCCCAAATCTCCAAATAAGGCATTGTTAAGTGCATCTTCCGGCTCTCACTATGTTCTCAATGATTGCCACCGCGTGTTCCCTTGAGTTTTCAATAAAGAGCCGATGCGTATTCATGCCGCCACAGATTACACCCGCCAGATATATGCCTTTGCGATTGGTTTCATAACTCTTTTCATCTATCAATGGCGCCATCACTTCATCATCCGACAGTTGAATTCCCAGTTTACGAAGAAATGCGAGGTTGGGCTGATAACCCGTCATCGCGATCACGCGGTCGTTTGGAATACTTACCGGTCCATCGGGAGTAAGGATATCTACTTCGTTTTCGCGAATGGCGATAAGGCGGCTGTTGAAAAATGCTTTGATGGAGCCTTCTTCGATCCGGTTTACAATATCGGGTCGTACCCAATATTTCACACGCTTCCCAATTTCGGGGCCGCGCACCAGCATAGTAACTTCTGCGCCCTTGCGCCAGGTTTCAAGCGCTGCATCCACCGCGGAGTTTTGTGCGCCAATCACCAGTACTTTTTGAAAGGCGTAAAAATGTGGGTCTTTGTAATAGTGGGTCACTTTGGGTAAGTCTTCCCCGGGCACCTGCAGGGGGAATGGTATATCATAGAAGCCCGTCGCGATGATGATATGCTGCGTGCGATAAAGGCCCTTACTGGTTTTCACTTCAAAACGAAATTCCGAGTCCGGTTCTTCCTGCAAATCCTCTACCTCCTCAAAAAGCCGGATCGGCAGTTTAAAGTGGGTGGCCACCCGGCGATAGTATTCCAGGGCTTCATTGCGGGTTGGTTTCGCATTGTTTGATACAAACGGTATATCGCCAATCTCTAACCGTTCAGAGGTAGAGAAAAAGGTCATATTGACCGGGTAATGATAAATTGAATTCACCAGGCAGCCTTTTTCCACAATACAAAAGGAAAGGCCCGCTTTTTTGGCTTCAATGCCACAGGCCAGCCCAATAGGCCCCGCACCAACAATCAGGAGATCCAGATCCATATTTGACATTAGCAAATATACAAAGGGGAGGGGTGGCCGAATTAGGTAGTCTGCCGCATCTCACTTAAATTTGCCCCACTTTTTTAAAAGGAAATCAACATGGCAAGAAGCATCGCATTCAGGGAAGCATTAAGAGAGGCAATGTCGGAGGAAATGAGAAGGGATGACCGGGTTTTTTTGATGGGTGAGGAAGTGGCCGAGTACAATGGCGCTTATAAAGTGAGCCAGGGCATGCTGGCAGAATTTGGTGCGCGTCGCGTGATCGATACCCCGATCGCTGAACTGGGCTTCGCGGCAGTAGGCGTGGGAGCGGCACAGAATGGTTTGCGCCCCATTGTGGAGTTCATGACCTGGAACTTTGCCGTGCTGGCGCTGGATCAGATCCTGAACACGGCATCCAAAATGCTGGCCATGAGTGGTGGTCAAATTTCCTGTCCCATCGTATTCCGCGGTGGCAACGGTTCAGCGGGTCAGTTGGGAGCGCAGCACAGCACCGCTTTTGAAGCATTATACGCGAATATTCCCGGAATCAAAGTTGTTTCGCCCAGCAATGGATACGATGCCAAAGGACTGCTGAAACAAGCCATCCGTTACGAAGAGGATCCCGTGATGTTCATGGAAAGTGAACTGATGTATGGTGATAAGAGCGAAGTGCCCGAAGAAGAATATTATATCGAATTAGGAAAAGCCGATGTTAAACGCCAGGGTACGGATGTGACGATCGTTTCATTCAACAAAATGATGAAAGTGGCCCTGGGCGCCGCCGATGAGCTGGCTAAGGAAAATATCAGCGCAGAAGTAATTGACCTGCGCACCATTCGTCCGCTAGACTGGCGCACCATCCTGGATAGTGTGAAGAAAACCAATCGCCTGGTAATAGTGGAAGAACAGTGGCCCTTTGCTTCCGTTTCTTCTGAAATTTCCTATCAAATCCAAAAAGAGGGATTTGATTACCTGGATGCACCCATTCGCCGGATTACAGCGGCGGATGCACCCCTGCACTATGCCCCCAACCTGGTGGCCGCCGCGCTGCCCGATGTACCCCGCACGGTAAAACTGGTGAAAGAAGTGATGTATCTGAAGAAGTAATAAGAACGAAATACAAGAATTTTGATCGTAAAAACCCGGACGCTACCCGCTTCCGGGTTTTGTTTTGCCAACGCATCGTAAAAATACGGTATGCTTTTTTTTACATAGCATGCAGCGTTTTGCCTCTTATTCAGCATCTTTGTAATGGTTTTTCATAGGATATTGGATTTTAAAACGAGGCTGGATTTCTATCCGGCCTCTTTTTTTGTTTAAAGTTGAAAGTTTAAGGTTTAAGGTTTTTTGTTTAGCCTCAGAACGCACTGACCTTGGAGAATTTCACTAACCCCATCAGCTCACCTAAAGCCTATAACTTAAAACCTTAAACCCTAAACCTTAAACCTTAAACATATTACCTACAACTTCCAACTTCCCGCCCTACATTTGCTGAAAACAAATCCTAAATGGCTGATATTCTAATCATTGATGATGAACGTGCGATTCGTAAGACCCTTTCGGAAATACTTTCTTTTGAAGGTTATAAAATTGATGAAGCGGCGGATGGGGAAGAAGGTCTGAAAAAATTCAAGGATCGGAATTATGACGTAGTGCTTTGCGATATCAAAATGCCCAAGCTGGATGGTCTTGAGTTTTTGCAGAAGGCTGCGGAAACCAATCCGGATACGCCCATCATTATGATATCGGGGCATGGCAATATAGAAACGGCGGTGGAAGCCGTGAAGAAAGGCGCTTATGATTTCATCTCGAAGCCTCCCGATCTGAACCGGCTCCTCATCACCATCCGCAATGCGATGGAGAAAACCACGCTGGTAACGGAAACCAAAGTGCTGAAAAGAAAAGTGAGCCGGGTGCAGGAAATGATTGGCGATTCGGCACCCATGCAAAAGATCCGCGACACCATTGAAAAAGTGGCGCCTACCGAAGCGCGAATCCTGATTACCGGAGAGAATGGAGTGGGTAAGGAACTGGTGGCACGCTGGGTACATGAAAAAAGTAATCGGAGCAGCGGGCCCCTGGTAGAAGTAAACTGCGCCGCCATTCCTACTGAACTCATCGAATCAGAATTATTTGGCCATGAAAAGGGGTCCTTTACTTCCGCCATCAAACAACGCATTGGAAAATTTGAACAGGCCAATGGAGGTACGCTTTTCCTGGATGAGATAGGCGATATGAGCCTAAGTGCACAGGCCAAAGTGTTGCGTGCCCTTCAGGAAGGTAAGATCACCCGTGTGGGGGCCGACAAAGATATCAATGTGGATGTGCGTGTTATCGCCGCCACCAATAAGGACCTTTTGCAGGAAGTGGACGCCAAAAATTTCCGACTCGATTTATATCACCGGTTAAGTGTAATCCTGATTCATGTGCCTTCGCTCAACGACCGGCGTGATGATATACCGCTATTGGTCGACCAGTTCCTCGATGATATTTGTACCGACTATGGTATCGCCCGCAAATCCATCGACGAAGAGGCGATCCGGTTGATGCAGGATTACAATTGGACCGGAAATATCCGGGAACTGCGCAACGTGGTGGAAAGGTTGGTGATCCTTTCCGGAAAAAATATCAGTCCTGAAGATGTAAAGAGTTATGTGATGCCACATTCGTGACCATAAGATAGTGTTTACCGAGCTGCGGCGGTCATTTACCGCCTTTCACAATTCTTTGCAAATAAGCATTTCCTGACCTGAGCAGAAAGATTATTTTTGAACGAAACTAAAGAACCGGCACATGCCCCTACAACATTTACTGATCATTTACCTGATAGGCACTTTACTTGTTTGGTTACCGGCGTATGGGCTGGCTCCCTTGTTTGAAAAGGCAGGGGAAAAGGGTTGGAAAGCCTGGGTTCCTTTTTATAATACCTGGGTAATGCAGGAGATTGCGGGTCGTCCAAAGCATTGGGTATTCTGGCAGTTTATTCCTGTAGTGGGTTGGTTTATTACACCGGGCATATTTATTGAGTTTGCGAAGGTATTCAACCAGTTTTCGCTGGGGCAGCATACTATGGCCGCGCTATTTGCCCCTTTCTATTTTCCCTGGTTATCGCGGCATAAAGACACTCGCTTTATTGGCAAAGAAGGAGTATCCAAACATGAGAAGAAAGGCTGGCGCGAATGGGTGGATGCCGCCATTTTTGCTGTAGTAGCGGCAACTCTGATCCGGGCCTTTGTTTTCGAGGCCTATGTGATTCCTTCGGGGTCCATGCAAAAAACCCTGCTGGTGCGCGACTTCCTATTTGTTTCCAAATTCAGTTATGGGCCCCGTATTCCTAATACACCGCTTTCTTTTCCATTTGTACACAATTATATGCCCATCACCAATGGCAAATCCTATACAGAATTGATCAGTTTGCCCTATGTCCGTTGGTTCGCCTCCAAGCCGGAGCGCGGTGATGTAGTGGTATTTAATTTTCCGATGGGCGATACGGTAATACACCAGCCGCAATTTGAATCGGCCGTACCCTATTACCAGGTGGTGAGAGAAATTGGTCGTGAAGCGACCTGGAACCAGTTTGGAAAGGATATCGTGGTGCATCCCGTTGATAAATCGGATAACTATATCAAACGATGCGTTGGTATTGCCGGCGACACCATTGAAGTAAGGGAGGGCGATATTTATATTAATGGCCAGTTGCAGAAAGCCCCGCCTTATTCGGCGCGAGATTACAAACTTACCCTGAAACAGGGCCGGACGCCTTCTGCGGAATTTCTGGAGGACCTGGGCATACAAATCAACCAGAAGGATGATTACCGCTCCAGCGATTTGCGTTTCCGCCAGGATATGAATACTTACCTGGTAGCGCTTACCGAAGAGGAGCGCGCACAATTGGCCGCTTCACCGCTGGTAGAAAGCCTGACAGTTCACCTCGATACCAACTTTAGTCAAACACAGATTTTTCCCTTTGACCCCCGCCATCCCTATTCGATCGATCGCTATGGTCCCGTTTGGATTCCCGCCAAAGGCGCAACGTTGAATCTCACCACGGAGAACTATCCGCTCTATTTCTGGGCCATCCGCAATTACGAAGGCAATGAATTTTATCAGAAAGACGGAAAATTCTACCTTAACGGAAAGGAAACGACCAGCTACACATTCAAAATGGATTATTACTGGATGATGGGCGACAATCGTCATGGTTCACAGGATTCCCGCTTCTGGGGCTTTGTGCCTGAAGACAGGATTGTGGGCAAAGCCTGGCTGGTATGGTTTAGTTGGGATGGGGGACCGAGATGGAAGAGGTTGTTTAAGAAAGTGAAGTAACGTATTACGTATTACGTACTACGTATTACGTAATACGTTTGGTTTAGGGTTTAGAGTTTAAGGTTTAAACCTTAAACCTTAAACTCTAAACTTTAAACTCATAGCACCCAATGGCTTTACAAAAGCATCAATTCACCTACGAGCTACTCGACGATAGCCGCGAGCTTTCGCCGGCCGATGCTGATTTGCTGGCCGAAGCCAGGGCCGTTACGCAGCAGGCTTATGCGCCCTATTCGCATTTTTATGTGGGTGCGGCAGCACGTATGCAGAATGGAGCTATTGTAAAGGGCAGCAACCAGGAAAATGCATCCTATCCCGTGGGCACCTGCGCCGAGCGGGTATTGTTGGGCAATGCTGCCACATTGTTTCCCGGTATGCCCATTGATACCCTGGCCATCAGCTATGCTAATGAACAGGAAAATCATCATTCACCCATTTCTCCCTGTGGCATGTGCCGCCAGGCACTCCTCGAGTTTGAAAATCGTACGCGACAGCCCATGCGCATCATCCTGAGCGGACAAACGGGAGAGGTTATTGTACTCGACAATGCGGCAGTATTGCTGCCACTTGCCTTTACCGGTAAGGAGTTGGGAAAATAAGCTACAGCAATTTCAAGATTTCAGAACAGGGTTTGTATGCCATAGAAGAGTTTGCGCTCATGGTCGAGCAGCCATTTCTTGCGCCATAGCCCGCCCGCATAACCTGTTAATTCCCCTTTTGTACCTATTACCCGATGGCAGGGAACAATGATGGCAATATTGTTTTTGCTGTTGGCGTTGGCTACCGCCCTTGTGGCTTTGGGGTCACCGGTTTGCGTGGCCAATTGCAGATAACTTAGCGTTTTTCCGAAGGGAATGCTCATCAGCAGGTTCCAGACAGATTGTTGGAAGTCCGTGCCCGGTTGGGCCAAAGGCAGGTCAAAAAATCGCCGGCTCCCATGGAAATACTGGATCAGTTGTTCCATGCACTCCAGGTGTAGTGCTGAGATGCCGGGATCGTTTTGCTGATCGCGGTCGGGGTTGTCGACAAAAGCAACCTCGCTAACACATCCGCCACTCACACCAATGCGCATCATGCCGATCGGCGATTGATAATAAGCGTGGGTGGTATTAGCCAACTTTTTGTCCATTGTCAACGGTTCTTTCGGGCATTAATAAAATTACATCATTGGCATGGTCATAAACGCCCAGCACCAAACACTCGCTGAAAAAATTGGCGATCTGGCGGGGAGGGAAATTAACCACGGCCAGTATTTGCCGGCCGACCAGATCCTCAGGCTGATAGTGCGCCGTAATCTGAGCCGACGACCGTTTCTGACCCAGCTCCGGTCCAAAGTCTATCCACAACTGGTAAGCAGGCTTACGGGCTTTGGGAAAGGGTTCAGCCTTCAGGATTGTTCCCGCGCGTATATCAATTTTTTCAAAGTCTGTCCAACTAATTTCAGCCATATACAGTCTATTAATCACGCAGGTATCCACCTGCAATTGTTAACCGATCCCTAACGATCAGGAAGGAAATCGCATACAATTTAACAATTAGCTGCATGCGGATTTCATAAGTGGCGGAAGGAGGTAGATTTTTTTTTCTATTCCCCAACTTGCGCTTAACTTCCTGCAAATTTGTCTTCGACATGCGAAGGAAAATAGGCAAAGATCAAAGCAGAAGATCCTTTATTCGTCAATCAGCCATGCTGGGTGCCGGCATGATGATACTGCCGAGGCATGTATTGGGTGGAAAAGGATATGTTGCTCCCAGCGACAAGTTGAATATTGCGGCCATCGGTGCTGGAGGGAAGGCGAATGTGAATATCGCTAACGCCTTCAATAATGGTGCGGAAAATATTGTGGCCTTATGCGATGTGGACGATCGGCAGGCCGTTGATTCCCGGAAGAAACACCCCAAAGCAGCGTATTACCGCGACTATCGTGTGATGCTGGAAAAAGAAGGCCGGAATATCGATGCGGTCATTATCAGCACGCCCGATCATATGCATGCTATACAAACCCTGCCCTGCATGGAGCTGGGTAAGCATGTGTACGTAGAAAAGCCCCTTACCCACGATATTTACGAAGCACGCCAGCTTACGGAGGCGGCACAACGCCATAAAGTGGTAACCCAAATGGGCAACCAGGGTGCCAGTGGCGATGATACAAGAAAAATAGAAGCCTGGATAGCGGCAGGCATAATAGGTGAGGTGAACAGGGTGCATGTGTGGACCAACCGGCCGGTATGGCCACAGGGTATAGCTTCGCCCCAGGGAAAAAATCCCATTCCTAAAGAAGTGGATTGGAACCTTTGGTTAGGAACCGCTCCCTATCGGGAATTCAATCCGCTCTACATACCCGCCAACTGGAGAGGCTGGGTCGATTTTGGAACAGGATCCCTTGGCGATATGGGCTGCCATTTCATGGATGTGCCTTATCGAGCGCTGAAACTGCGTTATCCGGTAGCAGTGGAATGCAGTGTGACGGCTACTTACACCGGATTTTTTCAGGAAGTGTATTATACCGATAGTTATCCCGCATCCTGTAAGATTCATATCCAGTTTCCGGCAAGGGAAAATTTGCCGGCCGTGGAAATGATCTGGTACGATGGTGGGATAAAGCCGGGCCGTCCTTCGGAATTGCTGCCCGATGAAGCTTTTGGTGAATGGGATGGTGGTATTCTGTTCGAAGGCAGCAAAGGCAAGATCATGGCAGGATTATGGGGGCGGAACCCGACGCTGCTGCCCACGCGGCTGATGAAAGAGAAAGCGTTGCCGTCGCCGACAAGGGCGCTGGTGCCGGGTGGCGCGGATGGTCATCAGACCGAATGGGTACAGGCCTGCAAGAAAGGCTACGGCGCCTATACCAGCTCTCCGTTCTCGGAGGCCGGACCCTTAACGGAGACGGTGCTGATGGGTAACCTTGCTGTATTGAGTTATAACCATATAGTGAAAAATCAAAAAGGGGAGAACACTTTCCCGGGCCGCAAACAGTTGTTGTGGGACGGACCGGGTATGCGGATTACCAATTTTGAGGAAGCCAATCGATTTGTGCGCCGGGAGTACCGCAAAGGATGGTGATAGCGCAAGGCTGATGATGGTTAGTAAGAATTCTGAAATCGACAACGCAAACATAAAATCAAAAAACGCAAAGCAGATCATGAAGAAACGTTCTTATTCCGCCACGCGCCGTAAGTTTATTCGCAATGCTTCGGTAGCGGCTGCCGGATTTTTTATTGTACCCCGGCATGTTTTGGGCAATGGATATGTAGCACCCAGCGATAAACTGAATATAGCCGGTATCGGCGTTGGGGGAAAGGGTGAAAGCGATTTGGCAGAATTTGCCAAAAGTCCCAATGTGAATATTGTCGCCCTTTGCGATGTTGACGACCGTCAGGCTGTTAAGTCGCGCAAGCGCTACGAAAAAGCACCCTATTACCATGATTTCCGTGAAATGCTGGCGAAGGAAAAGAACAATATCGACGCGGTATCCATCTCCACACCCGACAATACCCATGCGGTGGCTACGCTGGCCGCCATGCAACTGGGCAAACATGTGTACACCCAAAAGCCGCTGACACACGATATCTACGAAGCGAGAATACTGGCCGAGGCCGCGAAGAAATATAAGGTAGTAACCCAAATGGGCAACCAGGGTGGTTCCGGTGATGGTGTGCGGAAAGCAAAGGAAATGGTGAATGCCGGATTGATTGGTGACGTTACTGAGGCACATGCATGGACCAACCGTCCTGTATGGCCACAGGGTATTGCCACACCAACGGGTAATTTTGATGTGCCGAAAGAATTGAACTGGGATTTGTGGCTGGGACCCGCGAAGAAAATTGATTTCAATCCCGCGTATCTTCCCTTCAACTGGAGAGGATGGTGGGCTTTTGGTACAGGTGCTTTAGGCGACATGGCCTGCCATATCATGGATCCCATCTACCGCATATTGCCCATCGATTACCCCGATTCTGCCGAATGTAGTGTGGCCAATATCTGGAAAGATATGTGGGCGGAAGGAAATTATATCGACAGTTGTCCTCCCGCATCCATCATCCACCTCAATTATCCCCGTAAAGATGGAAAGGGTAATATCAAAGTTTCCTGGCACGATGGAGGTTTGCTGCCACAACGCCCCGATGAACTGTTGCCCGAAGAAGATTTTGGCAACTGGGATGGTGGTGTATTGCTGGTTGGCACAAAGGGCAAGATGCTGATGGATTGCTATGGCGCCAATCCGCGACTGCTTCCTACCAAACTGATGAAGGAAAAAACCATGCCCAAGCCCAGCATCAAGCGTGTACCCGAAGGACATTACCTGCAGTGGGTGAACGCCTGTATTGCCGGCTATGGTAAGGGAGAAACCAGTTCACCCTTTGAGTATGCGGGTCCCTTTACCGAAAGCATCCTCATGGGTAACCTGGCCATTAGAAGCTGGATGATGGTCAATCCCAAGCTCAAAGGCTGGGGCGACAAATACCTGGGTCGCAAGAAGCTCCTGTGGGATGCGAAGAATATGAAGATTACCAATTTTGATGAAGCCAACCAGTTTGTGAAGAGAGAATACAGGGATGGCTGGAAACTGGAACTCTAACCTACAACTAAAAATCCCCCGGTATTACCGGGGGATTTTTAGTTGTAGGTTTTTGTCGGGAGGCTTGGGTGCTAAAAATGGTTGACCAAACCCATATCGCTCCTGTCGCAGCCTACATTGTGAATTGCCCTCTTTCCGGCGCAGCCGGAAAGAAGGGAATTCACAAAGTAGATTATAGTGAGGACCTGAGGTCTTGCAATTCCTGTTGCTTGTACAGGTCTTTTTCAGCAGTGAAACATTTGCTTAAACCTGTCAGGAGACTTTGGATTACTTCTTTATTTTTTCGGGGGATGAAGTGCTGGCTTGCGGGCTCCACCGTAATTCTGCGAAAATAGCTTTCCACATCGTGGTGAGTGAATACCTGGCCCGTGGTGGGGTCGATAAAGAACTCAATTAATTCATAAGGATTTTGGAGATTTTCCGCAGAATAACCGGGGCGGAAATAGGCCAGTATAAATTGTCGCGGAATATCTACAGCCCTTACCGGGATATCCAACATTTCGCAAAGCAGCAGATACAGCACGCCATTTCCGAGTTGGTTGCCTCGTTTGGTCTCCAGAACTTTATTCAGTAGAAATTCGTTGGGTTCTGCATAATTCGGTTCATTGCCTTTCAAACCATAGTAGCTGTAGAGGATGCTGGTTAAAACATTTACCTGCTCCAGTGGAGTCAGGTAGTTATTCAATTCCAGCCAAATATTTCTCCTGATCTTTTCAATTTCATGTCGAACCGGTGCGAAAGCCAAATCAGGATATTGAAATTTGGCAGCGAGCAGGGCACCCAGTACAAGGTCGTGGTGGCCCGCCACATTCCATTGGTGAAAATCTTCTTTAAGATCACGATAGTGAAGGCGATGGATCAGCATTTCAATACGTTCCTGCGTTGCATTGTCGGGTGTTGTTTCCCATAAATGCTCCAGGTTCGCAATGATAGGGCGGCCATAATCGACGATCTTTTGCGACACCAAATCAAAAACCTCCTGATCCGGATCATCGATCAATTGCAGCAGTGCTGTTATTTCTTTATTTGTTTCCATGGTAACGATACCTTCACAATTTCAACATTGTTCAGGGAATTAAATAGTTAAACTTTTCCACAAAGCTCCAAAGCTGTGGGCAACTATCCTTCGACGAAATTAACGGAGCTTCTAATGGTTTTTCTCGGCCACTACCATCCAGTCCCAGGGGCCTGGGCTTCCCAGCCATTGCGGTGGATTCACAAATTCCGTTTTCCAACCGTACTCAATCTTGCGGCTCGATTTAAACCGGAAACCTTGCTGCGTAAGGATATGTTCCAGTTCTTCCTTGAGGTAGTGCTTGGTCGATACTTCATCAATTTCGGCATTTCCCTGAAGTATATCATGATAACGCCTGGCGGCTTTGGCGGTGGAGGCAGTCTTGAATAAGTCTTCGTCAATTTTCCACTGCTGCTGCAGGATACGCGTTAGCAGCCACGACTCCAGGCTGGGAACCACCAGTACCAGGGTTCCGCCTGGCTTAAGGGAGGTATGAATATTTTGGAAGAATTTCTGGCGTTTGGTAAGGTTACTGGTCAGTATCGCGTTCACGCAAAGGGCCACATCAAAATCCTGAAAGGGGGATTGGCCCCGGCTCATGTCGTGACGTTGAAAGCTAACCTGCGGAATTGACTGGTACTTTTCCCGGGCGATGGCGAGATTGGTTTCCGAAATGTCGATCGCTACAACTTCTCCAAAGAGCTTCGACAGCAGGGGCAGCCATTTGCCGATGGCGCACCCGATATCAATTACCTTTTTGTTGTTACCGGCAACAGATTTCAGCGCCTTTCTCACATAACCCTTGCGATCGTTTTCTAACACATCAAAGATTTCCGCGTCATAATCTGGCGCCATTTGTTCCCAGTATTCGCGTTCCATCATGCTTTAGCCTTTTTTCGAGCGGGTTTTCCCCGGGGCTTTTTTGGCGGCTGCTTTGGTTGGGGTTCCTGTTTTCTTCACCGTAGCTTTCTTACTGGCCGCTTTTTTGGGTGCTGCGCTTTTCTTATCCTTTTTCGCGAAGGCGCCAGGCATCTCCAGTTCAATCATCTTCTTCACTTCTTCCAGTTCGAAGGCTGCGGCTTCTTCTGCCGTATATTTCGAATCATCGGCCTTGCGCGGGATCTTGATCATTTTCTTACCGAAACGGATAAAAGGTCCCCAACGGCCGTTTTCAATGGCGATATTTTCGTCGGCCCAGCGTTGAATAAAGCGATTGGCTTCTTTTTCAACCTTGGCTTTGATCAGTTCATTGATATCTGCTTTGCTGAGGTTGTCGAAATCATATCGTTTGGGCACATTGATAAACATGCCATCCCATTTAATGAAGGGGCCAAAGCGTCCCTTTCCCTTGGTCACTGGTTTATCTTCAAACATGGCCACGGGCGCATCCGCTTTTTTCTTTTCCTCTATCAGTTCAATTGCCCTTTCCAGATCCACCGATGCCAGATCGGTTCCCCTGGGTATGGAGATAAACTCATCGCCCCATTTTACATAGGGACCAAAGCGACCCACGCCAAGTGAAATATCCTTTCCTTCATGTTCACCAAATGTATCCTGCAACTTAAACAGGTCCATCGCTTCTTCAAAACTGATCGTTTCTATACTTTGCCCGGTTGGAATTTTGGCAAACCGAGGCTTCTCTTCATCTTCGGCACTACCGATCTGCACCATGGGTCCATAGCGACCCATTCGTGCTACCACGGGTTTGCCCGACTCCGGATCAAGGCCCAACTCGCGTTCGCCTTTGATTCGTTCGGCCGTTTCGATGATTTTTTCCACGTCCTTTTTAAAAGGGCTGTAGAAATCATCGATCATCTTGTTCCACTTCAGCTTTCCTTCGGCCACTTCATCAAACTCCTCCTCGATCCGGGCCGTGAAGCTATAGTCCATGATATCGTCAAAGTACTGCTTCAGAAAATCGGTTACCACCAGTCCCAGGTCGCTGGGGAACAGCTTTGATTTCTCCGCACCCGTGGTTTCCTGTTCTTTTTCCTTACTCACTTTATCCTTCAGCAGTTTATATACGCTGAATTCGCGGATCACGCCTTCCTTATCCCTTTTTTCCACATAACCTCTTTTCAAAATCGTGGAGATAGTTGGGGCATAAGTGGAAGGTCTTCCAATACCCAGCTCTTCCAGTTTTTTTACCAGGGAGGCTTCCGTGTAGCGGGGCAGGGGCCTTGTAAACCTTTCGGTGGCGCGCATTTCCTTCAACGGTAGTTGCTGGCCTGTTGTCAGCGGCGGCAACATACCTTCCTGGGTATCGTCTTCATTCATGTCATCATCATCGCGATCTTCACGATACACTTTCAGGAAACCGTCGAACTTCAACACTTCTCCGGTTGCACTTAATTCTTCTTTATTGGTCGAAATTTGAATCTTGGCGGTTGTCTTTTCCAGTTCGGCATCGGCCATCTGGCTGGCCATGGTTCTTTTCCAGATCAGCTCATATAAGCGCTTCCATTCAGGTTCCTCCACGGTGAGATTGCTCATATAAGTGGGACGGATGGCTTCGTGTGCTTCCTGCGCGCTTTCGTTCTTGTTTTTGTATTTACGGAACTGGTGGTATTTTTCGCCATACATGCCCTTAACAGTAGCCGTAATATCGCCAAGCGCGGTATTACTCAGGTTCACACTGTCTGTACGCATGTAAGTGATATAACCATTCTCATACAATCTTTGCGCGATCTGCATGGTGCGGGCGACGCCATATCCCAGCTTGCGCGAGGCTTCCTGCTGAAGCGTGGAAGTGGTGAAGGGTGGGGCAGGTGATCGTTTGCCCGGACGTACCTGAATATCCGTTACCTTATAGTCGGCGCCTATACAGGATTGCAGAAATTTTTCAGCATCACTACCGTTGCTGAATTTATTGCCCTCTGCCTTGAATGCAATTTGTTTACCAGTGGCATCTTTGGCCGTAAACCAGGCATCCACACGAAAACTGCTTTGTGGCTCAAATGCATTGATCTCTCTTTCTCTTTCCACGATCAATCTCACCGCCACACTTTGCACCCGACCTGCGCTCAGGTTATTGCGCATGCTCATTTTGCGCCACAATACCGGGCTTAGTTCAAAACCCACAATCCGGTCGAGAATACGACGGGCCTGCTGGGCCATCACCAGATTCATATCCAGCTTGCGCGGATTATCTACAGCGGCGCGAATAGCCGGCTTGGTAATTTCGTGAAATACGATACGCTTGGTAAGTTTGGGATCCAGGCCCAGCACTTCGCACAAATGCCAACTGATGGCTTCTCCTTCACGGTCCTCATCCGTTGCCAGCCACACTTCTTCCGATTTGCGGGCGAGTTCTTTTAATTCTTTAACCACCTTTTCTTTGTCTTCCGGAACGATATAGCGAGGTGTGAAATTCTTTTCCACATCAATGCCCATACCCGCCTTCTCCAGGTCTCGTATATGACCAAAGCAACTCTTCACCTGAAACTCCTTTCCCAGAATCTTCTCGATGGTCTTTGCTTTCGCAGGGCTCTCTACTATCAATAGGTTTTTCGCCATGTGCACAGGTATAATATATATGGTTTAACAGCCTGAATCCTCATCGGTTCGGGCCAGGATGCCGGAACTTCGGCGCCTGCAAGTTAGAACAAGAATAATGATTTTTTTGCGAAACAGAAGATTTGTCCGTTTTCCCGGCATTTTTGTGTAACACAAAAACCGCTGATTCCCAGCGCCAATGGATGCATTAAAATGCCGTTAGAATGTTGACCGGCTTATTAGGTCTGCCAGTTTTTCGGCCCAGCGTCTGTATTCTTTTCCGGACGGGTGCAATCCATCGCCTGTGATTAAACTGAGATCACTGGCCGCATCGCGGGTACCTTCCGTTATCGGAATAAATTGGATGGACTCCTCAGCGCAGATGGATGCCGCGGCATTATTGTAGGCGTCGATTTCAATGGCAATCTGCCTTCTGTCGCGCCCTTCCGCAAAAGGGGTAACGCCCCAATCGGGAATAGACAGCACCAAAACACGGTCCTTTCTGCCTCCCGCGAATGTTAATGCTCTTTGAAGTAATGCCCTGAACTCATTTTGATATTCATTCACCGACCGGCTCCTGTATTGATTGTTTACACCAATCAAAAGTGTGACCCAATTGTAGTGGGCCAATAAATCCGCCTTGTTAATACCTGCCTCCAGTTCATCTGTGGTCCATCCTGTTTTGGCTACAATTTTCGGATCAGCGATCTTATATCCACGGCTGCGAAGGAGTAGTACGAGCTGCATGGGAAAGCTTTCTTCGGCTGGCACCTGCTCACCAATGGTATAGGAATCGCCCAGGGCCAGGTATGTGGCTGCATTCAAATCGTTATTAGATGGATACTGGTTCATGTTGATAATTATTGACGGCAAAAATAATTTCTTTCCTTTTTGACTTTTTAATATTGTATACTTAAATGCCGGACTACTGACTGAACAACGGAGGGTTCCCGGTAAATTCTTCGATGACCCAGTCCCCTGGTACGAAGGATCTGCAAATAAGATAATCCGATCGTCCAGGCAGGTAGGGCATCAGCAATAGGCGTGATTGCATCCTCCTCATCATGCACCCATAATACCGGAGTATGGTATTATTGAATACTTCGTACGATGGAAAACCAGCCGATATCCTGCCCGCTCAAATGGATAATGATGTTGTTAAAAGCATTGTGTACCGCTTTGTCGCGGAGCCGGATCATTTCGAAGTATTGCTCCACGGCTGTGCGGGTTTCCGTGGCCGGGGCAATCAGCGCCACCCGTGGCAGTTGCGACGCTGGCCATTGTTCCAGGGCCAGGCTCAGGGCCAAACCACCCAATGAATGTGCCATTACAGACTGGTAGGGGCCAAACTCTCGCTGCAGGTGCAGAATGAAATCGCGATAGATCAGTACATTGATCCGCTTTCCACTGCTTCCGCCATGCGCGGGTGCATCAAAAGCCTGCACTTCCATGCCCTGATCAATGAGGGGTTGCACATAAGCTTCAAAGTTGAGGCTCGACGATTGAAATCCATGAATGATGAGTGCTTTCCGGCTGCCACCTGCATTCCATTTGAATCCACGAATATCGTAGGTTCTCCAGGTAAAGTTCAAGCGTTCCGCCTGATCAAATAGCGGAGTTAAATCCACTCGATGCCGGGAAGGCGGCCGACAAAAAAGATCAAAAGCGGCTGAAGCCGCTTTTGATTTGGAGAAGGCGGAAAGAATCTTGAATTTTGTCCTGACAGCCATCAGGGCCAATTGGTTGAGCCAGTTCATAGGCCGTAAAGATAGTATATGAATATAGTCATGATCGGATCGGGTAATGCGGCGGCCATCCTGGGCCGCAAACTGAGGGCCGCGGGCCATCATATCGCGCAGGTATGGAGCCGGCACAGTTCATCCGCCAGCGCCCTGGCTTATGAATGGGATACGGAGAGCACCAACTATTACAGCCTGGTCATCACCGACGCAGACGTATATATTGTTGCCGTTCCCGACAATGCCATTGCACAGGTGGCGGCTGAGCTTCGCTTACCGGACAGGGTAGTGGCCCATACGGCTGCCAGTGTTCCCGCCAATGTGCTGGCGCCCATCACGGATCATTATGGCGTTTTTTATCCGCTACAAAGTTTGCGAAAGGAGAGTGGTCGACTACCGGATATTCCCATCTATTTTGATGGTGCCGATGATAAGGCTAAACGCACACTGCAGCGATTGGCTTTTGATATTTCTTTCACCGAGCCTGTGCAGGCTGGCGATGCCGACCGGCAGAAATTGCATGTTGCCGCCGTAATTACCAATAATTTTGTCAATTACCTTTATATGGTCGCGGAAGAATATTGTAAGAAGGAAGGAATCGAATTTAAGCAATTGATACCCCTGATCCGGGAGACAGCAGGCAGGTTGGAGCAAATGAATCCATCCGCAGCCCAAACCGGCCCGGCGATGCGGCATGATCAGGAAACCGTAGACAAACACCTCCAAATGCTGGAAAAGTATCCGGCCATTAGGGAAGTGTATGGGAAGATGACGGAATGGATTGGGAGAAAGTAATACGTTATACGTTTTACGTTGTACGTATTACGTTGGGTTTAGAGTTTAAAGTTTAAAGTTTAGGGTTTAAGGTTTAAGGTTTTTAGCTTTATTTCAGTACTAAAACATCGATAAAATATTGCTGGTAAAATATAGAAAAAAAACTATTCTTAAACCCTAAACTCTAAACCTTAAACCTTAAACCTTAAACCCTAAACCTTAAACCCTAAACCTTAAACCCTAAACCTTAAACCCTAAACCCTAAACCCCAACCCTAAACTCTCAACAAACGTATAACGTACAACGTAAAACGTACTACCCAAATATGTTTTCTTCTATTCGCCTTTTAGCTTTCGACGTCGACGGTGTACTCACCGATGGCAGTATTTTGGTTTTGGAAAATGGCCTTCAGGCCCGCCGCATGAGTATTCGCGACGGATATGCTTTGCAATTGGCCGTTAAGAAAGGGTTTCCCATTCTGGTGATTTCCGGAGCGGAATCAGAGCCGGTTCGGGAGCGGTTGGCAAAGCTGGGTGTAACCAGGGTTTTTATGGGTGTAAAAGATAAATGGTCGTTGCTTGCACAACAACTGCGGGAGTTGAATATCGATGCTGCCACCGTTTTGTATATGGGAGATGATATTCCCGACCTGGAAGTGATGCAACAGGTGGGCCTGGCCGGCTGTCCGGCCGATGCGGCGCCGGAAATAAAAGCCATTTCGGCCTTTCATTCCGAGTACAGGGGCGGGGAAGGTTGCGTGCGCGACGTGATTGAGCGCGTACTGAAGGCTCATGGCTTTTGGGACACCGACGTGTTTACGCCTTCTCATTAACAGGCATTCCCTCATTCATTTTCCGGTCACCCTCATCTCACCGCATTTTACACAAAATTGAAATCGAGGCCGGAATATTTAAGTTATCTTGCCAAAAATTCCTTTGATGAGATTGATCGCAGCTTTCTTACGGATGATTCGACTGCCCAATCTCCTCTTTATTGCCCTCACCCAGGCGCTCTTTCATTTCTGTATTTATTATCCGCTTTACGAGATTGTTCCGGGAGAGGAAAACCTGCTGTCTTTTATCCTACTTGTATTCGCTTCGCTTTTTATCGCAGCCGCGGGCTATATCATCAATGATTATTTTGATATTAATATCGATGAGGTGAATAAGCCCGGTCGTATGGTGGTGGATCGGCTCATCAGCCGGCGCTGGGCCATTGCCTGGCATTTCATGCTTAGCGTAAGTGGAGTGCTGCTTACAGCGCTGGCTCTTCCGCTCCGCGAAAAATGGTATCTTGTTTTGGCCAATATCGGCTGCGTGCTGCTACTATGGTTTTACAGTACCACTTTCAAACGCAGGCTCCTGATCGGAAATGTGGTGATCTCCCTGCTTACCGCCTGGACCATACTCATCATCTTTTTTTCTAAACTGAGTTTGCACGATGCCTGGGCGCCCGGTTTTGCAGGTCAGCCGAAGTTTTTCCGTTTCGCCTTCCTCTATGCAGGCTTTGCATTCCTGATTTCATTGGTAAGGGAGGCCATAAAAGATATGGAGGATATTGCAGGTGATGAAAAATACGGCTGTCGCACCATGCCCATTGCCTGGGGTATTCGTGCCACTAAAGTGTACACTGCCATATGGCTGATTGTGCTGGCCGGGGTATTGGGCATTGTGCAGGTTTATATTGTTCAGTTCCGATGGTGGGCTGCTGTGGCTTATTGTTTCCTGGCCATATTTCTACCGGTATTATATATCTTCTATGGATTGATAAAAGCAAAGGCAACGGCCGACTATGCCCGCCTGAGCCGGTTAACCAAAGGGGTGATGCTTACAGGCATCTTATCCATGATCTTCTTTTATTTTTATCTATGAAATCGATCCTCTTAGCTTCCCAAAGCCCTCGTCGCCGCCAGTTGCTCGAGTGGGCGGAAATACCTTTTGAAGTGCAGGTGAGCCAAACCGATGAACATTTTCCTCCGGAATTGAGTCCGGAAGAAGCCGCCGTTCATATTGCCCGGGAAAAAGCAAGGGTAATAGCCAAAAACGCCCAGCCGGAAAGGGTAGTACTGGCGGCTGACACCATTGTTGTTCTCGATAACAATATGATCGGAAAGCCCGTGGACCGGCAGGATGCCATTCAGATATTGACGGCCCTTTCCGGAAAAAAACATAAAGTGATTACGGGAGTGGTAGCACTGAAGGCAGATCGCGAATGGAGTTTTTATGATACAACCGAAGTGCAATTTCACTCCCTAAGCGCCGAAGACATTTCATTCTATGTAGACAAGTACAAACCCTACGATAAGGCTGGCGCCTATGCCATCCAGGAATGGATTGGCGTGGTGGGAATTAAGTCGGTGGTGGGTGATTTCTATAACGTGATGGGTTTGCCGGTGAGCAGGGTGCTGCAACTTTTGCGGGAAATTAATCAGTAGTATCGGGTTATTTTCCCGGCGATTGCCGGGGAAAACAACCTTTTTATTGCACGGTAGCTCGCTAATTTTAGCGGGTGAAACAGATGGAACTATTTCTTCAGGAGCGGCTGCTGCAGTATATCTGGCAACATCAGTATTTCGACCGGCAGGCATTAACCAGCACCGGCGGCGAAGCCATCCAAATTCAAAATCCCGGAACCATCAACCGCAACCAGGGCCCTGATTTCGAGAATGCGCGGATTCGGATCGGGCAAACGGACTGGGCAGGTAAGGTGGAACTGCATGTGCGAAGCTCCGATTGGGACCGGCATGGTCATGCCAGCGATCCACAATACAATAATGTAATCCTGCACGTGGTATGGGAAGAGGACCGAAGGGTAAACGATATTCCCGTACTGGAACTCCAGGGCAGGGTGCCGGGCATTTTGCTACAGCATTACGAGCGATTGATGCATCAATCCGCATTTATTGCCTGCGAAGATATCTATCAACCGGTAACCGATTTGGTTTGGACCGCCTGGAGGGAGCGGCTGCTGACAGAAAGACTTTTGCGCCGGATGCAGGAGATGGAACCCTTACTGCAGGAGACAAAATATGATTGGGAACAGCTTTGCTGGCGCATGCTGGCACGAAATTTTGGCATGCGATTAAATGCCGATGCTTTCGACGACATGGCACGCAGTCTGCCACTCACGCTGATTGCGCGCCACCGCCAGGATCGCTTTCAGTTGGAAGCGCTGCTGATGGGGCAGGCAGGACTTTTGAAAGGTCCTTTTCATGACCACTATCCCCGAAGCCTTCAAAAGGAATACAAGGCATTGGCCCGAAAATACGGGCTCCAGCCCATCAGCATTCCATGCGTTTATCTGCGTATGCGGCCGGTAAATTTTCCCGGTATTCGACTTTCGCAACTGGCCGCGCTCCTCCAAAAGCAGGATCGGCTCTTTGCCGCCATCCGTGATAGCGCTTCGGTAAAAGATATCCGCGAACTGGCTTCTGTATCGGCCAGCCGGTATTGGGAAACGCATTTCCGGTTTGATGAGCCCGCCGCCGCGGCACCCCGGCAAACCGGGGATATGCTAACCGACAGCGTGGTGATCAATACAGCCATACCGCTTTTGTTTACCTACGCTCAAAGCCGCAATGATCAGCGACTCCTCGAAAAAGCCCTGCATTGGTTTGGCGAATTGCGACCCGAAAAAAATCATATTGTGATGGCCTACCAGCAATTGGGCCTGCCCGCCGAAAGTTCGGCGGATTCGCAGGCCCTGCTGGAGCTGAAGAAACACTATTGTGAAGCACATCGTTGCCTGGAATGTGCCATCGGCAATTTTTTACTGAAGGCATCTGGTTAATGCTTCCAGATAGTTCTCGAAATCACCGACGCGTCGGTGCGCAAATGAAGCAGATAAATATCGGAAGCAAGGGGTTCCAGTAATACCACTTTTACCTGGTTGAGTTGCGGTAAGCGATACCAGCAAATGCGAAGGTTGCGGCCCGTCATATCAGTCAGCATTACCTGCCGTGGAATCTGACGGCTGTCGTGCTGTATCGTGAAATTGTCTTCAAAAGGAACAGGATATACTTTCACTGACTCCTGTTGCGGCGTATTTATTTTTATCGTATTGCTGTTAACAGCATAGTTATTATTGCGGTGAAGATATTGTACCATATAAAAATTTTCGCCCGTCAATGGACTTTTGTCGGTCGTTTGAAAATGTGTGGTTTCAGTGGAGACGATTTGCAAGGAGTCGAATGCCTGGAATTGACGGCCATCACCTGATCGAAGCACACGAAGCATGGCGCCGGTTTGCGCATTCTCCATTTGCCAACTCAATTGATTGACAGAATTGTTTCTTTGAGCCTGAAAGGAATGAATACGGGTTGCGAGAACGGCAAAGCTTGCACAGGAGCTGCAATTGCTAAGCAAAGTGGCCGCTCCCCAATCGTTGGGGGTACATCCAAAGGGCGTACAGCCACTATCAGAGCTATGGCTCGCGCCCAGGCAGGCCCGAAGACCTGATTCAGCAGTAAGCTGCCCATAGAATTGCGAGTATTGTCTCACCCGCATACAGGCAGAACCTGTGGGAACAGTATAGGTATTGTCCACCTTATTGATGAGCACCGCCATATTGGTCTCACTTCCATCACCCAAACAAATGGAGCCGGGCGAAGCCATATTATCCTGTATGGTCCCCCAAAATTCTGCGTCTCCGTTGTTCACAAACCAGGAGTTGGGATTATTAATAACAAGATATTGATTCGACATCCGGAAAACCGCATCGGGGGTGGCGTTCACGACAATATTTGGTTTATCAGCGCTGGCCCATCCATTATCCAGCGACAGGTTGCGTTGGATTTCGCAGGTTCCATAATTGTAAATGGCGGAATTTCCTCTCAGGATCAGGCCTGCACCCAGACCCGACCCAATTACAAAACGTGCGCCCGGGTGGACGTAGATTGTGCCGCTGTCCATAAAAAACTGGTCGATGGTAAGGTCGCCGCAAACAACCAGTGTACCGCCGTTGAGGGTGAGGCTATTCATACTGGTGGCACTGCCGCTGAAGTATCGGGTGGTACCCTGGTTCAGCGTTTCATTGGGGCTTACCTGTGGGTCGGTTCCGGAACAGGGTGGCGGGGGAGGCGGTGTGAGGCATTGCGTCCATCCGCTGAAAGAAAGGAGGAGCATGGACAGCAATAAGAGCTGCTGTGGTTTCAACATGTGGTTTAGGTTTGGATAGTGGATCGCCATTATCAAAAAGGTCAGGACTTTGCCAGGATCCTGACCGCTCATGAACACGGCGACTAATCAGATATTGACAAACCCAAACTATAAAGGGATGTTGCTTTTTGCAACCCATTGCGCAGGAGTCGCCATAAAACCTGAATGAAACTCACCGAAAGAAGCATGAACATTTCCGGTGTTGAATTTCCCCCTCGCATTTCATTCAGCGCTTTCGGCAGTTGATACTTTTATTGCTTTGAATTCGCGTGGAAGTTTTAAAATTTGCGCCTTCACGGATAATTGCAGCTATGAATGTACTGGTGATTGAATACGAAAAAGGGGTGGCTGAGAAGATCAGGAAACTACTCTATGAACTGGACGCTTCCATACAGGTGTATGGTGTGAGTGGCGAGGCATTCGCGGCCGGGCAATGGCTTCGACCTCATGCCATCCCGGATTTGATACTGGCGAATGAAGCTTCTGTAGTAAATATGGGAGTACCGAGCAAGGCTGGAATTAAAGCAATGGTAACTTTCAGCGTACACAATGAACAGTTTAATTTCCAGGCTTTGCGTTATAATACGGTCAGGCATTTGCTGGAAGGTATCCCCGCCACCGAAGAGCGTCCGGTTAATTTTGACCAACTCATTCAGGAAGCGGGTCGACAATCGGCAGGAAGCCAGCATAAGGAAAGGTTTTTGGTAAAACAGGGTCAGCGATTATTGTCAATTCCCGTTACGCAAATCGCCTATTTCTTTTCACAGGAGCGCTTTATTTTTCTTCGCACATTCGACAACCAGAAGTACCTGCTCGAATACCGGATTGAGCAGTTGGAAAGCCTGCTGGATCCGCAGCAATTCTTTCGGATCAACCGCTCCTTTATCATTTCACTACCATCCGTAAAAGAGATACACGCTTATTTTGGAAACCGGCTCAAGCTTTATCTGCATCCCGGGGCAGACCGCGAAGTGATTGTAAGCCGCAAAAGGGTAGCTTTTTTTAAGGACTGGCTCGACAAATAAGGTTCCTGTTCACCTCAGGCAACTCATTCCCGCTTAATCTGCCGGCCATCCCGGTCAGGCCGTTCAATTGTATTCTTTTTCCTAAATTTACGTTATCGTTGAAGGGAGCCAAAGCAGCCAGGCAACTTTTCACTATTATTGCCCGTTAATAGCCTATACTCCAATCACGTTTTTTTCCATCTATAATCCAGCGATTTGTGAAGCATATTAGTTTGTTTTTTCTGTTGATGGTTTCGATGAGCCAAATGGGTCTTACGCAAAGTTCAAGGGAAGAAAGACAGGAAAAGAAAGAAGCCCGACGCCAGAAAATCAATGACCTCGTTCGCCAGGCCGAAGAGGGCGTACTGGTGTACCATAAGCAAAGCGTTTTTGGTATACAGCTCCGTACGAATGGCTATGGCATCTTCTATGAGTTGGGTAAGATGAAGACCAATCGAAAGACTGAAATATACCGTATTGATATCGCAGAGATCAAAGACCCTCGTGAAGAAAAGTTGTTGGGAGCGAGTTTCATTTTTGGCAATCCTTATGTTTATGGTAAGCGAAACTATTTTTACCCGGTAACGCTGGGCTATGGCCAGCAATATATTTTTGGTCAGAAGGGAAACAAGAATGGCGTGGCGGTTACAGGTCTGTGGAGTGCAGGTATTTCTCTTGGTTTGTTACGTCCTTATTATATCCGCGTGGCCGATACCCAGACGGGTGGTGAAAAAGACCTCAAATACAGTGTGGAGGATAGCGCCCAGTTTGTAGATCAAAGTATTGTAATCGCCGGTGGCGGAATCGGCAAGGGCTGGGGAGAGATCCAGTTGAAGCCTGGGGCCTTCGCCAAAGTAGGTATGCGCTTTGACTATGGCCGGTATAACGAAACGGTTTCTGCCCTCGAAATTGGCATGAGCCTCGAGGCTTATGGCTCTAAAATACCCATTCTGCTCTACCAAAAGGAGCGTCAGCTCTTTTTTCAGGGCTATGTAGCCATCGTATTTGGTAAGCGAAAATGATGACAAGCCCTTCTTTAGGCCTGTATCGACCATTTCTTTTCCTATTCGTATTTTTGCAGCATGTCTGAAATTACTTCCGCCCCCTGTTCCGGTGCAGCGCCCGTCCGTACCAAGAAGCCAGACTGGCTTCGGGTAAAGCTGCCTATAGGGGAAAGCTATAAAAACGTCCGCAATCTTGTTGATACCCATAAGCTCCACACCATTTGCGAAAGTGGCAATTGCCCCAATATGGGCGAATGCTGGGGCGCGGGAACTGCTACCTTCATGATCCTCGGAAATGTGTGTACGCGCAGTTGTGGATTTTGCGCCGTGGCAACCGGCCGACCCGAAGCCGTAGATTGGGATGAACCCCAGCGTGTGGCCGAAGCGATCTTCCTGATGAAGGTGAAACATGCGGTGATTACTTCGGTAGATCGCGACGAACTGAAAGACGGGGGCTCTACCATCTGGCAAAATACCATCCGCGCGGTCAAAACCCTCAACCCTGATACCACTCTTGAGACCCTGATACCAGATTTCAAAGGAAAGCGGGAAGATATACAACGTATCATCGACGTGATGCCGGAGGTTGTTTCGCACAACATTGAAACGGTGGAGCGCCTCACCCGGCAGGTGCGCATACAGGCCAAATACTGGCGTAGCATGGAAGTGATCCGGATTTTGAAAGAGGGAGGATGCCGTACCAAGAGCGGCATCATGCTGGGGCTGGGTGAAACCAGGGAAGAAGTGATACAAACCATGACGGACCTGCGCGATAATGGCTGTGATGTAATTACCATTGGTCAGTACCTGCAACCCACCGCCAAACATTTGCCCGTGCAACGCTTTGTGCACCCCGATGAATTCGCGGAGTATCGTGAAATTGGTTATCAGTTGGGTCTTGATTATGTGGAAAGCGGGCCACTGGTTCGTTCCTCTTACCACAGTGAGCGACATGTATTTCCTGGACTGGGCCGCCAGCAATGGGAGGCACAGAAATCCGCGGCATCTCTCTGATAATTGGGTATTTGGCAGTAAATTACAGGCTCATCTAAAAAATCGGCCTTTGTTGCGCATGCATGCCATTCGTTCCCTAATTGCTATTACCGTTGTTTTGTGGTCTTCGCCGCTATGGTCGCAGCAATATCAGCTCAATGGTAATGCGCAGGCCAATTCCTGCAATTGTTATACGCTTACCAACGAGGCCAATTTCCAAAGTGGCAGCGCCTGGAATACCACTTTGTTTGACCTGAGCAATCCCTTCGATTTTCGCTTTAGCGTAAACCTCGGCTGCAAGGATGCCGATGGGGCAGATGGAATTGTTTTCATGCTGCAGCAGCAAAGCACCAGCCTGGGGGCGGCAGGGGGTGGTATTGGTTTCCAGGGTGTAAGCCCCTCCATCGGTATCCTGCTCGATACCTGGCAGAATACCGACAACAATGATCCCGCATTCGACCATATCAGCATACAGGCCAATGGCGTGCTTTCTCATGGCAGCGACCTGGCTGGGCCCGTACCCGCATCGGCCAGCAGCAATAATATCGAGGATTGTGCCTGGCATATCCTTCGCATCACCTGGGATCCCGTTACCCAATGGATACGCGCCTATTTTGATGGGGTATTAAGGGTGGAAGCGCAGGTGAACCTCATCGCCGATATCTTTAACAACAACCCCCAGGTATTTTGGGGATTTACTGCCGCCACGGGTGGCTCCAATAACAGGCAGCAGTTTTGCACCGCCCTGGCACCTATGTTTGAAACCAGCCTGACGAACAATAATGGTTGCCTCGGCGACCTGGTGAGCTTTGATAACCGGTCAGAATCCTTTGCCCCGGTAAGCGCTTATTACTGGGATTTTGGCGATGGCACCAGCAGTACGCTACAGAATCCGCCTCCCAAACTCTATGCGGCCCCCGGCAATTATAACGTTAAGCTGGCGCTGAAAGGATTTGATGGATGCGATAGCGATACCCTGCATACGGTCGTATCCATCGGCGATTTTCCTGTAGCAGATTTTGACGTTTACGATACCTGTGCCGGACTGCCGCCCCGCATACTCGACCGCTCCACTGTTTCCATCGGCGGCATCAGTCAGTGGAACTGGTGGTTGAATGGCGATCTGGTCAGCAATGCGCAGCAGCCGCAACTAAGCGATTTGCCCGCTGGTGATTATTCTCTCAGCCTGCAGGTGCAAAGTGCCAATGGTTGCGCCTCTTCCAGGGTTTCTAAAAATTTCACCATAAAATCAGCGCCACTCATAGAAGCCAGCGTTGCGAATGGTTGCGTCAACCTGCCGGTAGCGCATGCCGGTGTACAAATCGACAATGCCACCCAAATTACGCAATGGGACTGGCGTTTGGGCGATGGAACAAGAGCCAGTGAGCAGGATTTCAATTATTTCTACAACAGTACTGGTAATTTCAATGCGGCACTGGTTGCCGTGGCCGACAATGGCTGTGTATCCAATACCGTTACCGTTCCATTTACCATCAACCAGGCCAATGCTTTTGCGGGAAATGATACAGTGTTTATCAAAGACGAGCCATTCCAATTAAATGGCAGTGGGGGAGGCAGTTATTCCTGGGCGCCACCCACGGGTCTGGACAATCCGCAATCGGCCAACCCGATTGGCATCCTGCAGGATGATATCACTTATACACTCACAGTAACCACTCCGGAAGGCTGCACCGATACGGACGAAATCAATATCACCATCTTCAAGGAATCGCGCGTGTATGTGCCATCCGGTTTTACGCCCAATGCGGATGGCCGTAACGAAACCTTTCAGCCCTATATGATCGGCATTAAGAGCATGGATTATTTCGTGGTGTATAATCGCTGGGGGCAGGAAGTTTTTCAAACCCGTGAGATTGGCCGCGGCTGGGATGGCCGTTATCAGGGCGTTGAACAGGGCTCGGGAGTTTATGTGTGGCGACTCCGAGCCACAGACTATGCGGGAAAGGTTTACCAGATGCATGGTACCATCACATTGATCAGATAATGAATACCAACAAATCGCTGCTGTTAGTCATCAGCCTTTTCCTTTCAGCACCTGTACTGGCTCAATTGCAATGGCAGCGGGTAGATAGCCTGTTTGGCGATTTACCGCAATCCGTTTCCGTTTACCGGAGCAATGATGCATTGGAAGGACAACCCGGAATAGCCTATTACGTAAAGGTGGATCTTAGCGATACTCAACTGGAGATTCGTGTGGACAGCAGCAAGGGGAGAAGACTCACGCCCACCCAGTTTTATGAGCGAGATGGCCATGCTTTGCTCGTAATGAATTGCACTTTTTTCAGCTTTGAAACCAACCAAAACCTGGGGCTCCTGATGGATAAAGGCAGGGTACTGGCGCATAATGTACATGCCCATTTTCAGAAAAAAGACAGTTTCTACCACTACGTGCTGCCAGGTAGTTTTGGCATTAGCCGGAAAAGGAGAGCCGATATCGCCTGGGTGTTTACCGACAGCAGCCGGAGAAAAGTTTGGGCCTCGCAGGAATATCCATTGTCGAAAACGGCAACAGGAGAAGATGCAAGACTCAGCAGGCAAGCCATGAAGCATAGAATGGAAAAAGGGTCGAAGTTGAAGCCCTGGCGTATGGAGACAGCACTGGCGGGTGGCCCGGTGCTGCTGCAAAACGGGGAGCCGCGGATCTACAATAATGAGGAACGTAAGTTTATGGGTAAAGCCATACAGGACCGGCATCCACGCACGGCAATTGGCTATACTGCCGATGGATACATGATTTTGCTGGTGATTGAAGGCCGCAGGCCGGGAGTGGCGGCAGGAGCCACCCTTTTGCAGGAGGCCGCTATTCTGCGCGATCTGGGCTGTGTGGAAGCGCTGAACCTCGATGGAGGGGGAAGCAGTTGCCTGCTCATAAATGGGAAAGAAACCATCCGGCCATCGGACCAGGAAGGTCGCCAGCGCCCCGTTCCCGGAGTTTTACTTATCCGCCACCGGAATTAACCCCTAATTCAGCCAGAAAGGGCGCCCAAAACTTGCATTTGTGGCGAATTGGCACAATTTTGTGTGCTAATCCTAAAAGTCCCTCCATGAAAAGGCTCGTTTATCCCATCATGCTCATCAGCCTGTCACTGGCTGCAGCGGCAATCATCACCACCGTATTGGCCAAAACCATGGCGTCTTTTGATACCGTGCCTGAAGGCCCGGCTATTGAAATGGCAGCAGTGAGATAAGTTGAGGGTTTAAGGTTTAGGGTTTAAAGTTGAACAAAACATTGCCCTACCTCTTAAAACTTAAAACTTACAACTAACGTAATACGTACTACGTATAACGTATAACGTATAACGTTTTACGTCCCTCATTTCTCCCAGGCCAACGCGCTTGCTCCCAAAATCGCCGCATCCGATTCGCGCAGATGGCTTATCAGTATCTTTACTTTATTCTGGAATACCTGGATCAAGTTGGCTTCCATATGTTCCCGAGTGGGCTTCAGGATGAGGTCACCCGCCTTGGTGAGTCCTCCAAATAATACAATCGCTTCAGGGCTGCTGAACATCACCGCATTGGCTAATGCCAGGCCCAGAATTCTTCCGGTAAACTCATATACATGACGGGCCAGGGCATCGCCCTGGATGGCGGCTTCATATACTTTTTTGGAGTCGAGCTCATCGCGGGGAACATCGCGCAGCAGGCTGGGCTCGTTTGTCGTATCCAGCAATTCAATAGCGGTATAGCGCACGCCGGTGGCGCTGGCATAGCTCTCCAGCGATCCCTTCTTGCCCGTGCCGGGATGTAATCTTCCATCGGGTATGATGATCGTATGGCCGAGTTCACCCGCAAAGCCATCATGACCATAAATGAGTTGCCCATTGGCTACTATACCACTTCCAACCCCGGTACCCAGGGTGATCATGATAAAATCACGCATACCCTTGGCGGCGCCGTACATCATTTCTCCGATGGCGGCCGCATTGGCATCATTGGTAAGGGTTACCGGCAATTTGAATTTGGCTTCCAGCAATTTGGCAAGGGGTATGATTCCCTTCCAGGGAAGGTTGGGGGCGTACTCAATGGTACCGGTATAGAAATTACCGTTGGGCGCGCCAACGCCAATTCCCTTAAACTGCCCAATGCCACCGGATTTATCAATCAATACTGATAAAGCCGTATGCAGGTCATCAATGAACCCGTGTACATCATCATGTTTGCGGGTAGATATTTCATCGGAGAAAAGTACATTTCCATCGCGATCCACTATCCCAAACTTGGTGCCCGTGCCGCCAATATCAATACCCACAGCCAGTTGTTGCCTTGCCATCGATTTTTCAGCCATTTTTGTAGAAGTGTGTGTTAAAAGAAAGCCCCGTTACCTGAACGGAACGGGGCTTAAATGTACGATATAATTGAATTGGTTTAGTGACCTCCACCAATTTGCTCATCGAAATTGAGACCCTGTTTGCTGAGCACTGATTTTGTTTTCAAAGCCATCCATGCCAGGAAAATGAAGCAGGCCGCTGCCAACAAATACGAGTAATGCATACCAATGCTCGACATATCACCCAAAGATCCCTGAAGCGGCGGAATAATGGCACCACCCAGAATCATCATAATCAGGAAGGCACTGCCCTGGCTCGTGTATTTACCCAAACCTGCCACACCCAAAGCGAAAATACAGGGCCACATTACCGAGCAAAACAGTCCGCCCGCCATGAAGGCGTATACGGATACCAGGCCTTTTGTAGCTACACCAATCAGCATGGATAGGGCCGCCAGCACTGCCACTGTAACCAGCGTTTTTACCGGCTTCTCCTGTCCGTAGAAAAAAGCCGCTATAGCGATGGCCACACAGATAGCATATGCATATACGTCAGATACATCACTTCCATAAAGGCTGTTGACGAAAAGAACAACAGCGAAGGCGACGAATGGCACTACTATTCGCGCAATAATTTTTGCGGTGCCTTTCAGGTTGAAAACACTCACCGCACCCGTCCAACGCCCAATCATCAAGCTTCCCCAGTAAAGGGATACATAGTGCGATATCTCGCTTTCATCCATACCTAATTCGGTCATATAACCCGGAGTCTTCAGCAATGCACCAAAATTATTATCGATCGTTACTTCCACACCCACATACACGAATATGCCCAACATCCCGAAGATCAACTGAGGATACTTCATCGCACCCCATCCGGCTGAACTGCGTTGTGCACTGGAGTTGGACGCGAACAAAATGCCTACCACCACGAGCAAGGTGATAATCAGCAATGGCAGTTTGGGGATTTCAGTAAGTTGACCTACTATTATGATGGCAATAATCAATCCCGTCATTGCCAACAGCGAGCCTGCGGCTTTATTTCCTTTTTCAAATGGTTCATCATTCTTGCCAGAAGGCAATTTGGAAAATGCAAAAAATAAAGCTACTGCCAGAAATACACCTGCCACAATCATATAAAGATTGTTGATATTGGTAACGGTTACCTCTTTCTCAGGCGTTCCGATGGAGCCGAAGAGGAAATAGCTAACGATAATGGGCCCGAGGGTAGTACCAAAAGAATTTACGCCACCGCCCAGATTCAGGCGATGCGAACCGGTTGCCGGATCACCCAATGCAATGGCGAATGGTTGTGCGGCTGTTTGTTGTAAGGAAAATCCTAGGGCTACCACAAAGAAAGCTCCGAGGATTGCGGGAAACGAATTGGCGTTAGCGGATGGAATAATCAACAAGGCCCCCACAACAGATATCAGCAGCCCGTAAATAATTCCCTTCTTATAACCGATTCGGTTCAGGATATCATATCCCAATACATTCGACAACAGGAATAGCACCAGTGAGCCAATGAAATAAGCTCCATAGAATGCGGAGCCAATCAATTGCGATTCAAACTGCGTAAGCTCAAAATGTGATTTACAAAACGGAATAAAAATGCTGTTGGATGCGGCGATAAAACCCCAGAAAAAGAAAACGGTTACCAGCGTACCCAGCGCACCATAGTTGGTAGGTATCTTAGCTTGTTGGTTCATAGCAATTCGTCGGTTTGTAATTAAGCCCTCAAAATAAACAGTTTTCAGTTAGCGAAAAATTTTTAGTTCAAACCGAACAGGCATTAGCAAAAACATACTAAATTGAATACAAATAATCTTTGCTAAATTCCCATCATGGAAATAGTACACGTAGCAGCGGAATGTTATCCTGTAGCCAAGGCCGGCGGTTTGGGTGATGTGGTGGGCGCCCTGCCCAAATACCAGGCAGAACTGGGCCATGTAACCAAAGTGGTGATGCCCATGTATCGCACCAAATTTCTCTACAACAATCAATGGGAACTGGTGCACGAAGGTGGTCAACACCTGGGTTCGCACTGGTTTCACTATAGCGTGATCCGCGAGAAAACCAATAAGCTGGGTTTCGATTTGTATTTAATTGACATCAATGGCTTGCTCGATCGCGAAAAGATATATGGTTACGATGACGACACCGAGCGCTTTGTGGCTTTTCAAACCGCCTTCTGCGACTGGATCAATCATTGGGAACATTCACCCGATGTAATCCATTGCCACGATCATCATACGGGTCTCATCCCTTTTATGATGAAGTATTGCTATGCTTTTCGCAACAAGCTCGCGGGTATTCCTTCTGTATTCACCGTGCACAACGGCCAATACCAGGGCTGGATGGGCTGGGATAAATATTACTATCTGCCGTCCTATGATAGCTGGAATTGGGGCATGCTCGATTGGAACAATACCATCAATCCACTCGCATCAGCAGTGAAATGCGCCTGGAAAGTAACCACCGTGAGCCCTTCTTACCTCGGTGAACTGCGGGAATCGGCCAATGGACTGGAAAACCTTTTTGAATACGAAAGGGGCAAAAGCCTCGGTATCCTCAACGGGATCGATACACAGGTATGGAATCCGGAGACCGACACTTATCTCGCAAAAAATTATGACCGCGAGTTGGTAGACCGTGGCAAGAAGAAAAATAAAAAAGAGATCTGCGGTCAGTTTGGCCTGGATCCCGATAAGCCACTCGTTGCATTCATAGGACGATTGGTAGGGGAGAAGGCGGCTGACCTGTTGCCGGATGCCATCAGCCAGTCCATCTATCACCATCATGGCAAAGCCAATTTCCTGGTATTGGGTTCGGGCGAGCCGCAATTGGAAGAGGAACTCGATCACATGAAGCAGCAGTTTCATGGCTATTACAATTCCTATATTGGCTATAGTGAACCGCTGAGTCATATGATTTATGCCGGTGCCGATTTCCTGCTGATGCCCAGCCGGGTGGAGCCCTGTGGATTAAATCAGATGTATGCGCTACGCTATGGAACAGTTCCGATGGTACGCAGTGTGGGCGGACTGAAAGACACCATCCGCGATTTTGGCGACTGGCAGGGCTATGGTATCCGCTTCGACCAGGCCAGTGTTTGGGATATAACCTATTCCGTAGGCAGGGCCATCGATTTGTATGAACATAAGCCCGACCTGTACCAATGGATGCGCAGCCATATGATGACCATCGACCATAGCTGGGATTCATCCGCGCAACAGTATATTGATATTTATCAGTCGCTGAAATAAAGAGGCGGCATTATTTTTCATAGCTGCGTTTTCTATGCTATTTCTTCCTTAACTTTTGCGTTAAATACCTAAACCAGATTGCCATGTCAATAGCCAAAGAAATTGTTAGTGTGATACTTGGAGGAGGAGCCGGCTCCCGTCTTTACCCACTTACCGCAAGTCGTTCCAAACCCGCGGTTCCTATTGCGGGCAAATACCGGTTGGTGGATATTCCTATTTCCAACTGCATGAACTCGGGAATCAACCGGATGTTTGTGCTCACGCAATTCAATTCAGCCTCTCTTAACCGACATATCAAAAACACCTATCATTTCAGCGCCTTTAGCTCCGCCTTTGTGGACATTCTGGCGGCAGAGCAAACGCCAGATAACCCTACCTGGTACCAGGGAACAGCGGATGCGGTAAGGCAGAGCCTCCGACATATAGCACCCTTCGATAGCGATTATATCCTGATACTTTCCGGTGATCAGCTCTATCAAATGGATTTCCAGGAAATGCTCGATAACCACAAAGCTACCGGCGCTGATATCTCCATCGCTACCATTCCGGTGGGGGATAGGGAAGCACCGGAGTTTGGTATCCTGAAAAAAGATGAGTCCGGATTAATTACCTCATTTATCGAAAAACCCAAAAAAGAGATACTGGGCGAATGGGAAAGCGATACTGGCGACGACATGCGACGTGCGGGAAGAAAATACCTCGCTTCCATGGGTATTTATATTTTCAATCGCAGTCTGCTGATGGATTATCTGCAAAACCTCTATGTGGATGCCACCGACTTTGGGAAAGAAATTATTCCGGAAGCGATTGATAAATGTAAAGTAGCGTCCTACCAGTATGAAGGTTACTGGACGGATATCGGTAATATCTATTCCTTCTTTGAAGCCAACCTGGGCCTCACCGCCGATCTCCCGGACTTCAATCTCTTCGATAATAACCGCTCCATTTATACCCGCGCACGTATGTTGCCACCCGCCAAAGTGAGTGGCACTACCCTTGAAAAAACCGTGATTGCCGAAGGTTCCATCATCAATGCTTCGCGCATGGACCAATGTGTGGTTGGTATTCGTTCCCGCATTGGGCACGGCACTACGGTGGTCAGTTCTTACCTCATGGGTAATGATTATTATGAAACCCTGCAGGATATCGCGCTTGACCAGGCAAGGGGCATTCCACTCCTGGGCATTGGTAATCGTTGCTATATAAAAAATGCCATTCTCGATAAGAACTGCCGTATTGGCGATGATGTGCGCATCAATGGCGGCCCCCACCTGGAGAATACCGATCAACCGCTTTATACCATTAAAGATGGCATAGTGGTGGTGAAGAAGGGAGCAATTATACCCAATGGATTTGTAATCTAGTCTTTGCTAAAGTCCTATCCATCGCCGCTTCCGAATTACATCAGGAAACCGGAGGTTTCCTGATGTAATTCGGAATATGTGTACTTATTACATATTGTTGTATCTTGCCTTTATTCAACGATTGCCATGTCATCGAATTCTGCCTCTGCCTTGCGTGCCAAGCCCCGACTGAGTTTTGCTCAGATCGTGAATATGAGTGTCGGCTTTTTTGGTATTCAGTTCGCATTTGGTTTACAAAATGCCAACGTAAGCCGTATCTTTCAAACCCTTGGTGCCGAAATTGAATCCATTCCGATTTTGTGGATTGCGGCACCGCTTACGGGACTAATCGTTCAGCCATTTATTGGACATGTGAGCGATAAAACCTGGATGGGAAAATGGGGACGTCGCAGGCCCTTCTTTATGCTGGGGGCTGTACTGGCCGCACTGGCGCTTTTTGTATTTCCAAATGTAACGGCGCTTTGGGTAGCCGCTATCATGCTCTGGTTGCTGGATGCCGCTATCAATATAGCCATGGAACCCTTTCGGGCATTTGTGGGCGATATGTTGCCTGATTCGCAGCGAACGCAGGGTTTCGCGATGCAAAGCTTCTTTATCGGTACGGGTGCCGTGGTTTCTTCTCTGTTGCCGCTAATCCTAACTTATTTTGGCGTAAGCAATGAAGCGCCGGAAGGGGTTATCCCTGATTCAGTTCGCATCTCCTTCATTATTGGTGGTCTCGTTTTTTTGTTAGCTGTTGCCTATACTGTTTTTACCACTCGTGAGTATTCTCCGGCGGAGATGAAATCATTCGGAGAGATTAATGAAGGGGAGGACGAAAAACAGATTAAAACAACCAGTTCCCGTTTCTATAAGGCAGGAACCATCTGGCTGTTGATTGGCGCCTTGCTCTCTGCAGTTTTATTCTGGTACAATTCCCGGGCGGAGCAGCCACTTGCCAAGGAATTGTATGTACTCAGCCTGGGTATATTGGTATTTGGCCTTTTGCAACTTCTCGCAGGATTATTACATACCCGTTCCATGGATAATGGTTTTGTAGAGGTAATGGATGATCTCAATTTCCTGCCTGCTACTATGAAAAAATTGGCATGGGTGCAGTTCTTCACCTGGTTCGCGCTTTTTTCCATGTGGATATACTCCACACCCGCATTGGCACAGCATATCGCCGGCACCACCGATACCACATCCAAAGCCTACAATGATATGGGAAACTGGGTCGGTTTCCTGTTTGGCTGCTATAATTTCTTTGCGGCCCTTTTTGCCATTGCGTTACCCTTTATTTCCCGGAAATGGGGCAGGCCCGTGACACATATGCTGGCATTGATCATTGGAGGATTGGGTTTGATCTCATTCTACCTGTTCAAAGACAAATATGTACTTGTTGTTTCTATGCTGGCCGTTGGCATAGCCTGGTGCAGTATCCTGGCCATGCCGTATTCCATGCTCACTCAGGCCCTTCCGGCTCGAAAGATGGGCGTATTTATGGGCATATTCAATTTTTTCATAGTAATTCCGCAAATATTGGCGGCGACATTGCTGGGCTTTTTTACCAAATACCTGTTTGCAGGCCAGCCCATTTACAGCATAGTATTGGGCGGTTGCTCCATGATACTGGCGGGATTGTTGACATTGAGGATAAAGGAAGCGAGGAAGTAGTGAGCGTGAGCGTGAGCGTGAATCGTGAGTCGTGAATCGTGAATCGTGAATCGTGAGTAGTAAGTTGTAAGTTGTAAGTTGTAAGTAGGCTTTCTAAAAAATGGTTCTCTTCCGCCCACGTAGTGGGCGGGTTATTGGTAGGCGGGTTATTGGTAGAAGGCGGGTTGTTGGTAATGGACAGGTTATGGGTAGCATGAAATGGAAAAAATCAGCGAAAATCTGCGTAAAAAAATCTGCGCAAATCTGCGGGAAAGGCTTCTGTACTTTAAACCTCTTCCACGTGCAAGGGACATATCCCGCAAGTATGGCGCGCAGATAAAAGAAGATTTGACCTGGAGATAAGAACTGTATAAAATCTTTCGAATCGAAATCATATAACTATGGGAGTTATGAGAAATTTAAGTCGTAAATGCGCCATCTTTTTAGTATTGGTAATTGCTGTTCTGAACAGCATGGCCATGGACTTCTATCCCTCCAACTGGTGGGTGGGCATGAAGGATCCGAATCTTCAGCTCATGATCCATGAGAAAGATATCGCCAATCGTATTCCCATGCTCAAGATTCCCGCATCGGGGATGAAGCTGGCAGATGGCGTTACGCTCAAGCTGATCCATCGAGTAGAAAATCCCAATTATGTTTTTCTCGATTTGCTGATTGATGGCGGCGCCAAAGCGGGCAAGCGGGAATTTGTTTTTGGGACTGGCGACAAAGCGGTACGAATCAGTTATGAACTGATGGCGCGCAGCCGGGAGAATGGTCGCAGCCGTGTACAGGGAGTCGATAACAGGGATTTTATCTACCTGATGATGCCCGACCGTTTCAGCAATGGCGACCCAACCAATGATATTATTCCGGGCTATCGCGACCAAACCAGCAACCGCCTGAATAAATGGTCGCGCCATGGCGGCGATTTCAAAGGCATTGAAAACCACCTGGATTATTTCAACGAACTGGGCGTAACCGCCATCTGGATGACGCCCGTTATTGAGAACAACACCAACCTGATGCATGAGTGGGGCAATGATATTGCCGGCTATCATGGTTATTGGTTTACTGATCACTACCAGGTGGATAAGCGCTTTGGCGGGAACGAGGGCTACAAAAAACTGATTGATGCGGCCCATAAGAAAGGGATCAAAATTATTCAGGATGCGGTATACAACCACGTGAGCAAGGAACACTGGTTTGTGCTGGATCCGCCGATGGCGGACTGGCTCAACAACTGGCCACAATTCACCGGGCCCAATCACCGGGAAGAAACCATTTTTGATCCCTATGCTTCCGCATATGATCGCAAGAATATGCTCGACGGCTGGTTCACGGATCACCTGCCCGATCTCAATCAGCGTAATCCCTATTTGGCCAATTTCCTCTTACAACATGCCGTGTGGACCACCGAATATTTTGGCATCGACGGATGGCGGGTGGATACCTACAAGTATTGTGATGAAGCTTTTCTCAATCGCGTGAACGAGGCATTGGAACGGGAGTTTCCCGGTATCACCATTTTCGGCGAAGCCTGGGTTAACAGCATCATCGGTAATGCCTATTTTACCCGCAATAAAATTTCTACCGGATTTGCGCATAATGCCAATAGCGTGATCGATTTCCAGGTGGCTTTCGGCATGCACGCCGGCATGCATCGCTCGCAGGAATGGACGGATGGGGTGAATAAACTGTACATGACCCTCGCTCAGGATTTTGTGTATGCCAACCCGGAGCGCAATTGTATTTTCCTCGACAATCATGATATGGACCGGGTATTCTCCACCGTGGGCGAAGACTGGCATAAGCTGAAAATGGGCCTTACCTGGTTGCTCACGCTTCGGGGAATTCCCCAATTGTATTATGGCACGGAAGTGCTGATGAAGAATTTCAAAAACCCTACGGATGCACTGGTTCGGGAAGATTTTCCCGGAGGATGGCCGGATGACCATGCGAATAAATTCAAAGAGTCGGGCCGTAACTACCAGGAAAATCAGGCCTTTCAATGGGTGAGCCGGCTGGCGCAATTCCGGAAGAAATCATCGGCCCTTACAACGGGAAAACTGATGCAATTCGTTCCCCGTTCCGGATTCTATGCCTATTTCCGCTACGATGCAAAGCAAACGGTGATGGTAGTGGCCAATACCGGCAACAAAGCCGTAAAGCCGGATTGGGCGGTTTATGCCGAAAGGACGAAGGGCTTTAGCAAGGCCCGCCATGTGGTGTCGGGCGAAACAATAGCGCTCAATGCCCTGGAAATTGCATCCGGTGAAAGTGCTGTGTATGAATTACTGAAGTAGGGATTTCCGGCAGGCTCAAATCACAAATGCCAGGTATAGTTTGCGGCCATAGGCTTCCCAACGCTTCATTACATCGAAGAGTTGTTCCTGCATTTCGCCCCGGTTCACTTTCTTGCCCTTCTGCTCCGGCTTTATGGCTTTGAGGTTGGGATCCAGGGTAACCTGCGTGGCAAACCAGGTGGTATGCAAACGGGGAATACCCACTCCCAGGATCATACCCGGCAGTCCGGTGATGCCTTCGGGCCCGCCGCTTACCATGATCTGGTCGGTATAGAAAGCAAATACGGCCACTGTATCGAAGAGGATGCCAATCGCCTTACGACATTCAAATCCGGCGATGATTCGGGTATCGGCAGTTATTTTCCAGTCTATTTTGTGGAAACTGTCGGCTACCAGAAAGGTTTGTTCAAATACCGGCTTCTGACTGATGGTTGTACCCGTGCCGTAATCGTTGTACACGCTATTATTATCCGCAAAAGGCTGGAACCACATGCCCCGTGGAATTTCCGGGTCTTTGGTTTTCTTGTACAGCGATTTGCTGCCATCGGTGGAGAAATTGAAATGGCTCTGCAGTTCCTTCGGCATATGATCTTTCGACTGCTCAAACCATTCGGGCTCCATCTCTTTCATCAAAGGCCAAACAGCCACCGTCTTCACAAAATCAATGCTCACCTGCTGCAAAAAAGCCTGCTGCGCCGGCAGCAACTTTGAGGCAAGCAAAACGAAGCTGAGGAAAAGTATTTTTTTCATTGTTGAATCGTTGATTTGTTGAACTGTTGAATCGTTTAGGGTTTAGAGTTTAAGGTTTAAGCTTTCAGTTTGAAAATTCACTACGAATAAATAAAAAGTATTAAACCTTAAACCCTAAACTTTCAACTGAAAACGTATAACGTAATACGTACTACGTATTACTTACTACCAGGCATTTTATTGAAATTCCATAACAACATTATTTGAAAATATTGCGCCACCCTGTCGTATCGCTGTTCGTTAACGAAACTGCTATTGATAGTTCTGTTGAATCCAATATTCTGATTCAGGATGTCGTTGGCAATAATGCCTGCTTCCAACGCATTATCTTTCAGGAATTTTCGTGTGAGGCGGGCATTCCAAACGGTAATATTCACCGGATTGGGGAATGCTTCGGTTTTTTGCTGCAGGTTGGCCTGTACATCCGACTGCAGTTCCAGCTTGCCCGGCAGCTTTACCCAGAAATTCGCACGACCGCCATAGGTCCAGTAATTGTTGTTCACATTGGGCCGCAGCGATGATTTCGACAATGTGCGCGAAAGGCTGGGACCGAAGCGGAAATTAAATTTATCCTGCACTCGGTAGCTGAGTGAATAATTCAGGCTCAGAGTCGCATAATTGTTTTCGTTTCTATTACCGTTAATGAAGTTCACATTGCGGCCTCCATTGGCAGAAGGGGCAATTTCATGCGTCCATTTCTTTTCTCCCTGTCCGCTATTAACGGCCGACCATAAATACCAATTATAGTTTCCATCCACATTTACCGGCATATAGGTGCGCTTGCCAAACTGATCCACAGTGCTGGTTTGTGTGATGGCATTCTGAATAAAGCTGATGCCGGCATTTACAAACATATATCGGCCACTCAGCACTTTGAAATCATGCAAATTAAAATTGATATTGTGATTGAAGCCCACTTTCAGGTCGGGATTACCCATATAAATGCTAAGGGGATCATTATTATTCTGTAGCGGCTGCAATTGGTTCAGGTTGGGCTGTATGGTATTGCCCCGGTAATTAACGCTCATCATCGACTGCTGACTCTTCAGGTGTGCTATCTGTACCTGTGGGGTGAAGCCGGTGAAATTATAGCGGGTGCGATTAGCGAGATCCAGATTATTGAGGTTAAGGCGTATGGACGACAGCCCTGCGCCTGCTGCCAGGCGCCATTTCTTGCCCATATACCTTGCTGTAACACTTCCGCTATTGGAGAGCGCGTTCAATTCAAAATTGTTGCTGAAACTGAGGTTACGGACACTGTATTTGTCGTCACCATCTTTATCAAAACTATTCCGGAACGATTCGGACTGGTTATGGTTGAGGCTGTACTCGGTTACCAGGTTCCATTTGTCGGTGATCGGTTCATTGTATTGTATCCTTACCCCCCAGGTGTTGGAGCGCCCTTCGTTTATTTTTTGCTGATCGATCAAATCAGTACTGTCGAGGTTGCCGTCGGTATAAAATCGGGTGGTTGAAATCAGCAACTCGTTGCCCTCATCTTCCACCAATCCCATACGCAGGGTAGTGCTGAGCTGGCGATTCTTTTTCTTGAAAAGTTGTTTGTAGAAAATCACATTATCCAATTGCTTCTTCCGGCTAAACAATTCATTGGTACGGTCATTTTCATTTACGAATTGCCGGTCTTCATTTTCCGCATTACTATAGCTTTCCATGTCCTGATTCTTTTCCCGCATAATACCCGCTACTGAGAACCGGATGGAAGCGAGTGAATCAATCTTCCATTCGTATTTGCCGCGTGCGGAATGTTGCTGGCTCAACCCCCTGGTTTTAGATGAAGAACTATTATAGAAGGTAGTATCTTCCAGCAAGGTTTGCGAAAGCGAAGAACTGTTATTAGTAGTGCCCAGCCGATTGTAGAGATAAGAAAGGTTCAGCTTATGTTTGTCGGCATTCCATTTATCGCTAAACAATCCGCCAGCCGTGTAGGCGCTGGGAAGGCCACGCAGGTTGTAGTTCGAAAACTCATCATCTCCATCGCCATAGCTGTAATAGAAGCCGCTTATTTCATCAAACTCATAATCATCGTCCTCAATTCCCAGTTTATTTCTTTCTTCCCATCCCAGGCTACCGGTGTTGGTATTACTCTTGGTACCGTAAATCGAAATTTTTTGTGGACCCACAAAGCGATTCAGCATGAGTCGCGCGTCATTCAAATCATTCAGATTACTATTCACGCCTGCCTTTCCAAAATAACCTCGCTTGGCGTTTTCTTTTAATTTTATATTGATGGTTTTGCCGGTGTTGCCGGAAGCACCAATACCTTTTAGCTGATCCTGCTCCGATTTGGAATCGAATACCTGCACTTTATCTACGGCTTTGGCGCCGATATTTTGCGTGGCGATGGTGGGGTCGTCGCCAAAAAATTCTTCCCCATCCACCAATACACGGTCCACGCGTTTGCCCTGGGCGGTGATTTCACCTTTGCTGTTAACCGTCATGCCCGGAATCTGTTGCAGCAGCTCCTCCACCGTGGCGCCTTCGCGAACTTTGAAGCTGTCGGCAGTAAACTCGGTGGTGTCTCCCCGGATTCGCATGGTATTGTTGGCCCGCACTATTACTTCACGCATCAACACGCTGGCGGGCGTAAGCGGAATGGTTCCGAGCTTTAGCGGAGACTGTCCTGATACCTGGATCAGGTCCGCATAGTCGGCGAACTTGGGATAGGTGATCAACAGCACATAATTGCCCGCAGGAAGTGGGTCGATCTTAAAACTACCATCCTTGTTGGTTCGCGTAAATTGCACCAGAACGGAGTCGCTTCCTCTTAGGAGCGAGACAACAGCATATTGCAGTGTCTTATTTTCTGTGGTATCGCGCACGGTACCTTCAACGGAGCTTTGCTGGCTAAAGGCAGTGATGGCGCTTAAGGAAAAGAGCAAAAGGAGAATTTGTTTTCTCATGGCTGGTTTGGCTATGGTTCTAAAATAAACGGTAACCGCGCGGTTTTCCGCTTATTTTATATGATGGGGCAAATTTGGGGATTAATGGCCTGATGTGAGAATGTTGAAGCGGTAAACCCTGTTAATATTTCAATAAAATTCCGTAAGTTGTAGAAAGCTGAAAATGTAAAACCATCCTGAATGCCTGAGAATATTGATCAAAACAACAACGATATTTCGCGCAACAACGAGCAGAATAGCAAGCGATTGTTGGATACGGCAAGCAATGAACCCGGATCGGCAACCGAAGGAGTTCCGTATGAACAAACACATTTTGTGGACACTACCCGGCCTGTTTGGAATTATACGTTGCTGACGGAGGATGATATCCGCAATTTTCAACAGGGAACACATTATAGCATCTACAAGAAAATGGGTGCAAAGTCCATTCAGGTACTCAATACCTGGGGTATGTATTTCTGCGTATGGGCACCCAATGCGACGGCCGTTTCGGTAATCGCGCATTTTAATAAATGGGATTCACAGGCCCATCCGCTCACACCACGTTGGGATAAGAGCGGCATCTGGGAAGGTTTTATTCCCGGTTTTGGATTAGGCGAAGCATACAAGTATCATATCACGGGTTTTGAGGGTAGGGTAACAGAGAAAGGCGATCCACTGGCTCATTTTTGGGAGAAAAGGCCCTATACCGCTTCCATCACCTGGGACATGTATTACGAATGGAAGGATGCGGAATGGATGCGTAAGCGTAAGGAGCATAACGCGCTGGATGCACCCTGGTCGGTATATGAAGTGCACCTGGCCAGTTGGCAAAGACCGGTGAAGGACGATGAAGAATCGTACAATACCTACGATCAGATGCGTGAACGTCTGGTGCCTTATGTGAAGGAAATGGGTTTCACTCATGTGGAGTTTATGCCGGTGATGGAACATCCTTTCGATGGCAGTTGGGGCTATCAATGCACCGGATTCTTTGCGCCCACATCCCGTTTTGGTGATCCACAGGGATTGATGCGGCTGATTGATGCATTTCACCAGGAAGGAATCGGGGTCATCCTCGATTGGGTACCTTCTCATTTCCCTTATGATGCGCATGGCCTCTATATGTTCGATGGCACGCACACGTATGAATACGCCGACATGCGCAAAGGCTTTCATCCGGATTGGAACAGCTATATCTTCAACTATAAGCGGGGCGAAGTCAAGTCTTTTTTGATCAGCAGCGCCCGCTTTTGGTTCGACTATTTTCATATCGACGGCATCCGGGTTGATGCAGTGAGTTCGATGCTGAAGTTGAACTATAGCCGAAAGGAAGGCGAGTGGGAGCCCAATGAATTCGGCGGCGACGGCAACCTCGAAGCCATCGCGTTTATCAAAGATCTTAACGAAACCATTTTCCGGGATTTCCCCGATGTACAAACTATAGCCGAAGAAGCAACAGATTGGCCGGGCATATCAAAACCTACCTGGCAGGATGGGCTGGGCTTTGGCATGAAATGGATGATGGGTTGGATGCACGATACGCTGAATTATTTCAAATTGGATCCGCTGGCTCGGCAACATCAGCAGGACAAGTTTTCATTCAGTATGATGTATTACTACGACGAAAACTTCATGCTGCCCTTCAGCCACGATGAAGTAGTGCACGGCAAAAGCCCTTTGTTGTATAAGATGCCGGGCGATGAATGGCAGAAATTTGCCAACCTGCGTTTGATGTTCACCTATATGTGGGCGCACCCGGGTGCCAAACTTTTGTTCATGGGAGGTGAGTTTGGACAAACCAGTGAGTGGAACTACAAGTCGGAGTTGGATTGGCCTTTGTTGCAATACGATGCCCACCGGCTTTTGCAGGATTGCGTGGTAAAACTGAACCAGCTTCTGAGGGAAGAGCCAGCCCTGCACGAAAACCAGTTCAACATCTATGGATTTGAATGGGTGGACCTGAATCATCGTGCAGAATCGGTGATGGTATTCAAGCGCAAAGGCAGGAATCCGGAAGATGACCTGTTGATCGTACTAAATATGACGCCCGTTGTGCGGAATGACTGGGAAATTACTGTCAAGGGCAAAGCATATAGCCGGGAATTGTTTAATAGCGACGCGGCCATTTTCTGGGGAACAGGAAAAGTGTTTAACCCCGAAATCCGAAGCGAAAAAATAACAGTGGGTGAAGACGAAGAAGCCTACCGGATTCGTTTAAATATACCGCCGCTGGCGGGTTTGATTTTGAAATAGGCCGGAATAGCTGCCAAATTTGACGATTGTAAATGCCAATTGCTGATAAGCACAGCTTTACAAATACACAAATAATCAAATTCTCAAATCGGTTCTTTTGGTCTAATTTTAATCATCCAATAAAAATCCTTCATTCCAATGATCCGAAAAGCCCTTACTCCACTTTTTTGTGCCATCGCTATTTATACAAGCGGGCAAACCGGCGGCAGCGCAGCCGACAGTTCAATTCATTTTTACAATAAAGGTCTGGAAGAAAAGCAGAAAGGAAGAAGGATGGAATCGCTGCGTCAGTTTGAAAAAGCGGCTACTTACCAGGCCGATGATCCCAAACTGGTAGCCGAATTGGCTGATGCCTATATGGACCTCCGGAAATATTTCCAGGCCTGGGAAGCCTACAAAAAGCTGGATGGTTGGGATAAGCTGACCGTCGATCAATATCGCCGGTTGATGGACCTTTCCTTCAACCTGAAGAAATACGATGATGTGGTGATTTATGCAGGAAAATTGAAGAAAGCTGATCCATCGGCAAGGGTCAATTATTTCGTAGGAAAAGTGCATTACCAGCAGGATAATTATGGGGAAGCCATCAAAGTGCTGAATGAAGCAGCCAAAGAAGAACCCGCCAATGGTGAAATACCTTACATGATTGCACGTAGCTATGCCGATATGCAGAACTACAAACAGTGTATTCCTTATTTTCAAAAAGCGATAGAACTGGACACTACCAAGAGCAACTGGATCTACGAGTTGGGATTGATCTACTATGCCATGCACAATGATCAAAAGGCATTGGAGACCATTAAGCTGGCAGGGGAGAAGGGGTATCGTCGCGATAATGATTACCTGGAAAACCTCGGTATAGCCTATCTGAATGTAGGTAACCTCGAAGAAGGAGTGGGGATATTAAATGAAATCCTGAAGCGCCGTCCCAGCGACATGAATATTCTCAATATGATTGCCGAAGCATATTATTTCAAAGGCAAATACCAGCCCGCCATTGATTATTGGGACAAGATTCTCGAATACGACAAAGAAAACGCATCCGCGCTATACATGATTGGCATGAGCTATCAGAAAAAGGGTGAAAAATCAAAAGGCCAGCAGCTTTGCGACAAAGCCATTGAAATGGACCCCAGCCTCGCTTCGCTCAAGCAGAAAAAGCAAATGCCCGGCGGCGGACTGTAATTACGGAATCTTTTGTGGGATTCAATTTATTGCCGGTAAATGAAGCATAATTGGCCGAAGTATCTTTCCTTTCAGGATCTCATCTGCGAAAATCTGCGGGAAAACTCGCCTGAACTTTGAACAGGTTTAAAGTGCAGATGCATTCCCCGCAGATTATCGCAGATTTTTCCGCAGATGAACGCAGATTCTATTCGATAAGTCTGGGGAAGCCAAGCAATTTGTAAAATTTTGACCTCTAATTCTTCGAGTTAACTTACTTCAAACTTACATCCTCTCCGGCACGGCAATACCCATCAGGCGCATGGTAATGCGAATGGTTTTGGCGGTAAGGGCGCAAATGCGCAGCCGCAATTGCTTTTTCTCTTCGCTCTCGGCTTTCATCACGGAGAGTTCCGTATAAAAACTATTGAAACTCTTGGCCAGTTGGAAAGCATAACCGGCCAGCACCGAAGGATTATGCTCCTGCAGGGCCTGCTCAATGATGGTATCAAACTGTTCCAGTAATACCAGCATATCCTTCTCAGCTTTCAGGAGCGTAGAAAAAGCTGGCGCTTTTTCAGCCGGTCGTTCTTTTCGCAAAATGGAACAGATACGCGCATGGGTATATTGCACAAAAGTGGCGGTGAAGCCATGGATATCGATACTTTCTTCGGGATTAAACACCATTCTTTTCTTAGGATCCACCCGAAGCAGGAAGAATTTCAAAGCTCCCAGGGATATCATGTCGTATAAAGCATCAAGCTCTTTTTTCTCAAAATCCTGCACTTTACCCAGCTCCTCGGTTTTTTGCTGCGCCACACGCCTCAATTCATCGAGCAGATCATCGGCATCCACCACTGTACCCTCGCGGGTTTTCATTCTTCCTGTGGGTAGCTCCACCATGCCATAGCTCAGGTGATAAATGCCGTCGGCATAGGGTTTCCCCAATTTCTGCAGAATAAGCTTTAATACCTTCATATGGTAGTTCTGCTCATCGGCAATCACGTAGATGCTTTGGTTATAAGGAAACTCTTCATATTTCCGGTCGGCAAGGCCCAGGTCCTGGGTTATATAAACGGAAGTGCCGTCCTTGCGCAATACCAGTTTTTCATCCAATCCGTCGGCCGTCAGGTCTATCCATACACTTCCATCGGGCTTGCGGAAGAATACATTTTTGGCCAGGCCTTCTTCCACCAGTTCCTTACCCAAAAGATAGGTTTCGCTTTCGTAATAGTTCTTATCAAAATCGCTGCCGATGCGGCGATAGGTTGCATTGAAGCCCTCGTACACCCAGCCATTCATGGTTTCCCATAACTGCCGCACTTCTTTGTCGCCGTTTTCCCAATCGAGTAGCATTTGCTGGGCGGCTTTCATCAGGGGCGCATTTTTTTCGGCTTCTTCTGCATTCATTCCCTGCGCGGTCAGTTCAGCCACTTCCTTTTTCAGTTCGGTTCCAAAGCGTACATAATAATCCCCTACAAAATGATCGCCTTTGATGCCGGTGCTTTGCGGAGTAGCTCCATTGGCAAAAAGTTTCCAGGCAATCATGGATTTGCAGATATGAATACCACGATCGTTGAGGATGGCCGTTTTGCGCACTTCGGCTCCCGCATATTTCATGATCTCGGCTACACTCCATCCCAAAAAGTTGTTGCGAAGGTGACCCAGGTGCAGGGGCTTATTGGTATTGGGTGAGGAATATTCCACCATCACCTTTTCGCCACTTGCCGGGCGACGGCCCGGTTCGGGATTTTGATAGGCGTTTTCCAGTTCATCCGTCCAATATTGGTCCGCAATCGTCAGGTTCAAAAAGCCTTTAATCACGTTGAATCCGGTGAAGAATCCATCGGTATTTGTTATCAGCCATTCTCCCAGCTTTTGCCCCAATTGTTCGGGCGATTGCCGCAATTGCTTTACCAGGCCAAAGAGCACGATAGTATAATCCCCTTCAAATTCGGGTTTGGTGCTGTTAACGGTCAACTGGTCGACCGATATCTCCTGCTGAAATAGTTCCTGTATGCCTTTGGATACAAATGGTTTGATCTTTTGAACGACGCCCATGCTACTGATTTGGCGGCGAAATTACGAAATTGACGCTTGGCAAGGGGCTGTCATCCATTTATTTGTTGACTGCGCGGCTATGCAATCCACCGCTTAAATTTGCAGACTCATGCGAAGGCATTTCCATAGTATACGCGACTTTATTCTGCCCATTATTGATTTTTTTTACCGGCCATTCCGGAAATGGATGCCCCTGCAAACTTTCCGCTATGCCGCCGCCGGTGGGGGGAATACGCTGTTGGCATTCCTGGTGTACTATATCAGTTACCATTATATATTGGAGGAAAGGAGTTTTTCATTTGGGTTTTACGCGTTCAAAGCACACATAGCCGCGCTATTCTTCTCTTGGTGTATCAGCTTCCCCGTAGGTTTCTTTCTGGCCAAATATGTTGTTTTTAACGACTCTTCGCTTAAGGGCAGTGTTCAATTGTTTCGCTACTTCATGATCTGTCTTTTTAACCTGGCGCTTAATTATATATTGTTAAAGATTTTGGTCGAATATTTCCGGGTTTATCCTGTGCTGGCGCAAATAATTACCAGCACCGTGGTCATCCTCTTCAGTTATCTCGCACAACGACATTTCTCCTTCCGGTCGCAGGTGGTTAAAGACTAATATTCAGCTCATCGAGTTTCACTGCCAGTACACCATTGGCCCGGCTACGGATATGGAGCGCTCCCGGAAAAGGGTAGATCCCTGATATGCGGATGTCGTTTACAGCACCTTCGCTGCGAAGCCCCGGATACCATTCCCGGTTCATTTGCGCATTGATCAGGGTTTTGGCGCTGTCTACATATTCTCCCAGGTCAAAACGCGCCTGCCGGCTGATCTCATTCAGGATTCTTCGGTTAAACAGCCAGTCGGCCGAACCCAGCAACAGGTTTTTGGTCTTGATATCGAATTCCATATCGCGGATATCCAGGATGCGATTATCCGGATCATAAGCAGGTTTCCCCGTCAGGTACAGGGTGCCCTTATTGGTTCCCGAAAAGTCAACCCGGATTATCAGACGCTCATTGCCGGAGCCGTACAAAGCACACTGGTCTATAATGAACTTCTTATGAATGGGGCCCTTCTTGAAATCAAAGGAACGTCCCGCTACCTGCGAATTCACGATCCGGGAAAGAGAGTCGTAGTTGAGTTCCGCATCCACAAACACATTGAATCCGTCCATGCGGCCGATAGCACCCATCGGCGGCAAAGGCGCTGTATAATCTACCGGCTTTTCGAAGCTGAGCCTGGGCTTGGCTTTCAAACCGAGGTAGATATAGAGGGAATCATTTTTGGCAAAAAGGTTATTAATCTGCAACTGCGTGGGATTAACCTGCAGCCAGCCACGGCCATAGAGATCAAAGGAACGGCTCAGCTCATTCCACACTTGTTGAAACCGGGGGCGCAAATCCAGCAATCCATACTCTCTTTCCAATTGAACCTTTGCGCTATCCAATTCCTCCACCAAACCGGCCAGCACCTGGTTGGTAATATCCTGTCCCCAGAAGCACACTTCGCATTTGTCGAGGGCTTCAGGTTCATTGCGTTGTACCTGTAAGCGCACTTTATAGTCGCTTTGCAGGCTGATCCTGTTACTAAATGAAATATTGACGCGGCGTTCAGGCTCGTTGTACCCACATCGGCAGGGAGCCGACCAGGAACTGATGGCCGTTCCTGCCACACATACCCGTGAAGATCCTGCAATGCGGTAGTAGCCGGTAAAGCCCAGATCGAATCGGTTGCCCACTGCTTTCAACTGAAGCGGGCCTCTTCTGAAACGGTACTGATAGCGCGTATCGCAACCCTGGTAAACCCAGCTATTGGGATAATCAGGTGAAGTGAACAGGGTGTCAACCTGCGATTCCGCCATAGCATATAGCGGACGAAGATTGATGCGGATGGGAATATTGATCTCCGAATCCGGAATGGAATCGAGGTTGAAGCGCGAATTGGCCAGCAATGGTCTTTCCGCAATAATTTTTTTGGAACAGGAGGCCAAAGCGAGCATGACCAATAGGGGACTGATACGGAGCAGGGTTTTCATGAATAATGTAATTAACGAATTTATTGGCATAACGCGGAATGGTAGCTGGTAATTATTAACCAGCTTCCAGTTTTTCCAGCATTTGACGGATTCTTTTATCCCGGGTCTCTTCTTTTTTGGCCGTGAGTATCCATTCCAAATACTCTTTTCGATGCGTGAAAGGCAGCTTGTTGTAAACAGCAAGGGCTTTTTTATTCTTTCCCAATGCCTTTTGGAGATAATCGGGTAAATGAACTTCTTTGGTTTTCGGATCAATGTATTCCAATACAGCTCTCGGCTGAGCCGCCCTGGCTTTGGCTGGGTTTTTCCCATCAGCCACGCGATAACCGAATGCCGACCAGCTTTCATTAAACGAAACCAGCGTGAGGTATTGCAGATAGTCTTTTTCCTTATCGATGAAATCCCAACCCTTGTCGCGGGTAAGATCGGTTTGAAGGCCGGAGCTTCCTTTCGGAAAATAGATCCAGATAATATGGCCGGGCTTGAGGCTTCTCATAACGGCCGAAAGCCCTTTTTTCAACGCCGCCTGGTTCAGGACAAACCAGTGCAATTGATCAAATTCCTTTTCTGGCTTCACCCAATTAAGTTGGGACAGACTGGGATCCAGTTCGCTGGCAAAACCTTCAGGGGCACCAACAGCAGCCATGCGCATACCCGTCTTGATGCGAAATTTCTTGAATAAGATCATATCTGCACATTTTTTCTGTTCGGAATCATCAGAGCTTTTTTCTCTAACCCTGTTGAATCACATAATAGAGCATGAAAAAGCAGGCCACAAGTTTAAAGAATGATCCGGCTATAAAACCTATAAAGGAACCCATGGCCGCGCGAAAGGATTGCTTTGAGTTTTTACCAGCGATCATTTCTCCCAAAAAAGCACCCAGGAAGGGACCCAGGATTACGCCCCAGGGACCCATCCAGAAGGCGGCGAGAAATCCCAGGGTACAGCCCCAAACCCCATATTTGCTTCCACCAAATTTTTTGGTACCCCAAATGGGTACCAGGTAATCGAGCACTAATGTAAGAATGACAATTCCGGCCCAAATCAACAGAAATTTTGTCGTGAATGCCGGTTCAGCTTTCAGTTGTTGTAAAAGTAGCCCTACATATGCGATAGGCGGCCCCGGCAGTAAGGGTAAAAGACTGCCAGCGATGCCGGCCAGAATAAGAAGGATACCCAATATGATCCACAGCCAATCCATACCTAAATGTAATCGATTTCCGGATTCCGCTCCATTTTCCGCGGTTAATTGATTGTCAGGAGCTCCGGAACAAAAAGTTTGCTGACATTTTTTCACGTTTGGCAGTCACGGCATAATGATTGGAGAAGGGATACTGCCTGCCTGACTGGTGGGAAAAAAGGAGTTAAACACTATGGGAAAAATAATTGGAATCGACTTAGGAACCACCAATAGCTGCGTGTCAGTTATGGAAGGCAATGAGCCGGTGGTAATTGCCAACGATGAAGGTCGCCGTACCACACCTTCGGTTGTAGCATTTTTGAAGAACGGTGAGCGGAAAGTGGGTGATCCGGCCAAGCGCCAGGCGATCACCAACCCGCATAATACCATCATGTCGGTGAAGCGCTTCATGGGCCGCCGATTCGATGAGGTAACGGAAGAGATCAGCCATTGGAGCTACAAAGTAGCCAAAGGTGACAATAATACCGTACGTATTGACATAGATGGCAGATTGTATACGCCTCAGGAGATCAGCGCAATGGTTTTGCAGAAGATGAAGAAGACTGCTGAAGATTACCTGGGTCAGGAAGTAACTGAAGCGGTAATTACCGTTCCTGCTTATTTCAACGATGCACAACGCCAGGCTACCAAGGAAGCCGGTGAAATCGCCGGGTTAACCGTTCGCCGTATAGTGAACGAACCAACGGCCGCGGCCCTTGCTTATGGATTGGATAAAGGTCGCCATGACCAGAAGATCGCAGTATTCGATCTGGGTGGCGGTACCTTCGATATCTCGGTTCTGGAATTGGGTGATGGGGTGTTTGAAGTGAAAAGCACCAATGGTGATACGCACCTGGGTGGTGATGACTTCGACAAAGTGATCATGGACTGGTTGGCCGATGAGTTCAAAAAGGATGAAGCCATCGACTTGCGCAAGGATCCTATGGCCTTGCAGCGCCTGAAAGAAGCTTCAGAAAAAGCAAAAGTGGAACTTTCTTCATCCAGTGAAACAGAAATCAATCTTCCTTATATCACAGCGGTGGATGGTGTGCCCAAGCACCTGGTGAAAAAACTCACCCGTAGCAAGTTTGAACAATTGGCCGACAACCTCTTTGCACGTTGTTTGAAGCCTTGCGAACAGGCACTGAAAGATGCCGGTCTTTCCGCTTCGCAGATCGATGAAGTGATACTGGTAGGGGGTAGTACCCGTATTCCGAAAGTGCAGGAAATTGTAGAGAAATTCTTCGGTAAGAAACCTAACAGAGGAGTAAACCCCGATGAAGTAGTGGCCGTAGGTGCCGCCATTCAGGGTGCTGTATTGACGGGTGAAGTGAAAGATGTGTTGTTGCTTGATGTAACACCACTGTCGCTGGGCATTGAAACCATGGGTGGTGTAATGACCGCGCTCATTCCATCCAATACCACTATTCCCACGAAGAAGTCGGAAGTGTTCTCTACTGCCAGCGATAATCAGCCGGGTGTACAGATCCATGTATTGCAGGGTGAACGTCCCATGGCCAAAGACAACAAGAGCCTGGGAATCTTTAACCTCGATGGCATTCCGCCCGCACCGCGTGGTGTACCACAAATTGAAGTGATCTTTGATATTGATGCCAACGGCATTCTGCACGTAACCGCCAAAGACAAGGGAACCGGTAAGGAACAAAAAATTCATATTGAAGCCGGAAGCGGATTGAGTAAGGAGGAAGTGGAAAAAATGAAAGCAGAAGCGAAGGCCAATGAAGCATCGGATAAAGCAGAGCGTGAAAAAGTAGATAAGTTAAATGCTGCTGACGGTTTGATTTTCCAAACCGAAAAGCAACTGAAGGAATATGGCGATAAGGTTCCTGCCGATAAGAAATCAACCATTGAATCGGCCGTAGAGAAATTGAAAGAAGCCCATAAGTCGCAAAACCTGGCAGAAGTGGATGCGGCTATGGCCGCCCTGAATGCCGCCTGGACAGCCGCCAGCGAAGACATCTATAAGTCGCAGCAGGCAGGCGAGGCGCAGCCCGGTGGAGCAGAAGCGGGTAGCAGTGCCGGGGCCGACAACGTAACAGATGTGCCTTACGAAGAAGTGAAATAAAAAGTTAAAGCCCCGCAAATTGCGGGGCTTTTTTTTCGACGGGATTTCTTTTGGCAGCGAATTGCGACGACAGATGAATGAGTGAAAAACGTTTCGTCCGGCATTTTCCTCCATTCGCTAAAGAAAACCCGCTATTCACCCATCTGTACTTGCAGGTTGGTGCAGTACCATCGTACATTTGCATCGTCAAATAGAGCAGCGTACCGCATAGTAAAAAAAGGTGCAGAATTCCTCCGCCCCCTGCCAGCGCAAGAAAGAGTGATGCCCCGGCTCAACGACGAATTTTATAACGAACTAAATAAAAAAGTATCATGAATAGTGATGTTATGCATCCATCTCTTGTGCAGATGGATCGAGACGAACTAAAGACCCTGGTGATGGAAGTAAAAGAAACGATCGCCGATCTGGATGAATTGAGTATTCCCGGCAAGAACCATTTTGCCGCCGTGGATATGTGGAATATCCGTCGTGCCGCAAAATCGGCCTCAGGGTTGATGCGCCGCAATCAGCTGTCGCATTAAAAAAGAGAAGACGCGCCTGGCGCGTCTTCTCTTTTTTTAAATATGTTGAGATGTTCAGCTTTGGAATTGCTGATCAAAAATAACCTATTGCTTACATAATATCCATCGCTTTTACAAACGCGGTGGTTTGAAAGGGCAGGATCAAAGTCAACCATTCCCAATGGGCGAAAATGGCCCAAAGCAGGCCAGCTGTTGAAGCGAGAAAAACCAGCCACCAGAGGCCGCGGTATTTACGGGTTTGTTCCATCTGCATAAAGTTTGCGCAAAAATAATGGCAAATTCGGAAAACACGAAATGGTTCAACGATAAACTTGAACCATACCACTAGTGTGGACTGGCTCCAATATTGATTTTCACTTTACTTGAACATCTCATGTATTTTCCGAAGCTTTAACGGTCGGTAAACCATGAATTTCGCGATAGAGTACCAGTATGCGGGGTTCGTCCAGAGTTTTTGGTATCTAATCCACCTGCAGCGGTTGGCAAAACTGATAGGATGATTTTTCAACCTGTCGAGCCAGTATTTTCCAATTTCGGATTCAATTCTTTTTGGCAATAAGGTATTGGGGAAGGGTAGAGGGAAATATCGATGAAAGTGAAAAACCTCTTTCACCCATTTATCGCCATAGTCGCCGCCAACGGTATGGTGTAGAATGGGGATATTCAACGTAACCCGCAATTGAAATTTTCCAGCAACTCGCAGGGAAAAATCAAGATCATAAAAATGGAAGCCCTTCAATTCACCTTCATTGAAAGGGAATTCTGCCCATATTTCTTTGCGGCATGCCATGAATACACCGTCGATGCACACAACCGGGGCATTATCGATCGCACCCGGTGGCCATGAAGTCAGTTTTATCTTTTCACCATTGGTAAGATGGGTAATTTGGTATGCGTCGTACGCAGCAATGCCTGAATCCCATCCGGTAAACAAGCGACTTTTGTAGTTGGATCCCGCTACACCTATCAGTCCAATTTGCCTGTCTGATTCAAAGAGATTCATTAATTCGGCTCCCCAGTTATGCGATTCAAAGCTGATATCCTCGTGCATAAAAACCAGATATGGAAACCGGGCCTTTTCTGCCAATTGATTATAGACGGCACAAAGGCCAAGTCCTGCTTGCCGGTTGTCAAAAACCAGAATTTCATAAGGCAAACCAATGGTTTCTTCCACACTTTTCTTTACCTGCTGGAGGTAAGCCGGATTAATAGAGCAAATTAAAATGGAGATCATTGGCGAAAGGCTACATTCTAATTTTGAAGATGATGGCTGTTTGACGGAAGAATCTAATGAGTTTGCCACGCAAGATACGGCTTCAAACGTTTGCAGTACTTTTTTAGGCCCGAATCAAATAAAAATGCGAACCTTGCATGATTTATTTTACTTTCGTACTAATGTGTTTTTCAGACACGAAGTAATATGGCAGGAAAAAAAGAACCCACGATTGCTTTACAGGTCAGGTTTAATGTCCGGTTTTCCACGGAATTTGGGCAGAGCTTATGGCTGACGGGAAATATTGATTCATTGAAAGGGGAAAATGCCCGAAAGGCCCTTGCCATGAATTATCTGAATGATGAATTCTGGGAACTGACCCTTGAACTGAATCCCGATGAACAGGATTGGGATCAGATCCGCTACCAATACCTCCTGCGTACGGAAGATGGCGATTGGATTCCAGAAGGAAATATGAACCGGCTTCTTCCGGATATCCGCAAAGGAACGCGTGAAATCAGACTGATCGATACCTGGAACCATGCCGGTGAATACGAAAACGCATTCTATTCTGCTCCTTTTACGGATGTATTGCTTCCGCGGCCTGCCTTGCGCAGCAAGGGCAAAGTATCCCGCAAATCAACGCATGAGTTTAGGGTGAAAGCGCCACTGCTTGCCAAGAATGAAGTGGTCTGCATTTTAGGAAATATTGAAGAGCTAGGCTTATGGAATACCGATGAACCCCTTCTCCTCGGACGCAACGATGGTTGGTGGGTATTAAGCGTAGATCTTTCCCAGGCCCATTTCCCCATTGCATATAAATATGCCGTTTACAACACCCGCGAAAAAGCATTCGTGCGCTATGAATCGGGTGATAACCGACTGCTACAGCAGCATAGCCCCGCGCATACACTCACCGTTTTACACGATGGATTCATTCAACTTCCCAACCAGGAATGGAAAGGCGCCGGAATAGCTATCCCTGTATTCAGCCTGCGTAGCCGGCAGAGTTTTGGAGTAGGGGAGTTTACGGATATTAAACTGCTGGTAGATTGGGCCCGTGAATCCGGGTTGCGTATGGTGCAGCTACTCCCGGTTAATGATACCACGGCCACGCATAGTTGGACGGACTCCTATCCTTACTCGGCCATTTCCGCCTTTGCCTTGCATCCGCTTTATATTAACCTGGCCAGTGTGGCAGGGAAGAAATATCAGGATAAAATCAAGTCGCTAAACCGCAAACAAAAGGCACTTAACGAACTTCCTGAGTTGGATTATGAGGAGGTGATGCGATTTAAGCTGGCGATGCTGCGGGAATTGTATGATGTAATGTCGTCCGAAACATTTGAGTCGGATGCGTACAAGGATTTTTTCAGTTCCAATGCGCACTGGCTGAAGCCTTATGCGGCGTTTAGCTTTTTGCGCGACAAGTATGGAACTCCGGAATTTGAACAATGGAAAACCCATCAAAGTTACGACCCCGCCGAGGTTGACCGCTTGTTCAGTTCCCGCACCGTAGCGCGAAAGGAACTATTATTTTACTGCTTTGTGCAGTTTCATTTGCATGATCAACTCAAGGACGCGGCTGATTATGCGCATAAAAAGGGTATTGTTTTCAAGGGTGATATCGCCATAGGAATTTCGCGCAACAGTTGCGATGCCTGGGTGGCCCCTCATTTGTACAATATGAATGAGCAGGCGGGAGCCCCACCAGATGATTTTGCGAGAATAGGGCAGAACTGGGAGTTTCCCACCTACAATTGGAAACAGATGCAGGAGGATGGGTATGCCTGGTGGCGTCAGCGCTTTGAGCAAATGAGCTATTATTTCGATGCTTTCCGGATTGATCATATCCTGGGATTTTTCCGGATTTGGAGCATTCCGGCTCATGCCGTACAGGGCATTATGGGACATTTTGTACCCTGTCTTCCGGTACACTATGTAGAGTTTGGCGAAAACGGTATCTGGTTCGATGAGCATCGCTATTGTAAGCCATTTATTAATGACGATGTATTGCAGGTTGTTTTTGGCGACATGTACCAAAGGGTTCGTGATGAATTTCTAAGGCCAAACGATCAGGGCGGCTATGATTTGCGACCAGAGTTTGATACGCAGCGCAAGGTGCAGGCATTTTTCGCGGAAAAGGAAAAATGCCCTGAGTCCGAACGACTGCAGGCCGGCCTCTTTGAGTTGATCGCGAATGTGATACTCATTAAGCAGGAAGGTTCCCAGGGTCAGGAATTCCATTTCCGCATTGCCATGGACAAAACCCTTTCGTTTCAATACCTCATTCCGCATGTGCAAGAGAAGCTGAAGAGCTTGTATGTAAACTATTTCTATGAGCGCCAGGACGAATTCTGGCGGCGGGAAGCCATGCAGAAACTGCCAGCTCTAAAGGCCGCCACCAATATGCTGATCTGTGGCGAAGACCTGGGAATGGTGCCGCATTGTGTACCCGATGTGATGAAGCAATTGGGCATATTAAGCCTCGAAATTCAACGGATGCCCAAAAACGCACAGAAAGAATTCTTTTATCCGGAAGAAGCACCCTATCTCTCTGTAATTACCCCTTCCACACACGACATGAGTACGGTACGTGGATGGTGGGAAGAAGACCGGAGGCGCACCCAAAAATTCTTTAACCAGGTACTTGGTCAATGGGGCGACGCTCCCTACTTCTGCGAACCCTGGATCAATCGTGCCATCGTGCTACAACATTTGTATTCGCCTGCGATGTGGGCAGTATTCCAGTTGCAGGATCTGCTCGGAATGAGTGATACCCTGCGTCGCGAAAATCCTCATGAGGAGAGAATTAATGTACCCGCCAATTCAAGACATTACTGGCGCTATCGTATGCATATAGCACTGGAAGACCTGTTGAAAGAAAAAGAATTCAATAGGGAATTGAAAGACTATGTAGAAAATAGCGGAAGAGGGTGAGACGTTATACGTTCTACGTAGTACGTAATACGTTTTTTGTTTAGGGTTTAGGGTTTAAGGTTTAAGATCTGTAATAGATTTTGAAATTATTAATTCTATATTCAATAAAGTCCTGAACTTTAAACCTTAAACTCTAAACCCTAAACCCAAAACGCTGGTGCAACTAAAATACAAATCATTTTCACTTCCTTTCCGCCATCCATTCACTATTTCCAAGGGCACCAAAACGCATCAACCCACACTCTTAGTTGCCCTGTCGCATTTTGGGCATACAGGATATGGTGAAGCGCCGGCGATTTCTTACTATGATATCACGGTGGAAAAGATGATAGCGGATATTGAACGGAAAAAGATATTCATCGAAAAGTTTGCATTCACGGAGCCTGAACGATACTGGCATTATCTCCATCACCTTTTTCCCGCCAATCCTTTCCTGGTTTCCGCCTTGGACATGGCGGCCTGGGATTTATATGGAAAAATGAGTGGAAGGCCGCTGCAGGATATATGGGGATCCGCTGTACCGGGTTCGGTGCTCACCGATTATACGATTGGCATTGATACAACCGAAAAAATGCTGGAAAAACTGCGGGAGAAACCCTGGCCCATCTATAAAGTGAAGCTGGGAACCCAGGATGACCTTGATAAATTACGGGCTATTCGCCAGGAAACGAATGCCCTCCTACGTGTGGATGCCAATGCGGCCTGGACGGCTGATGAAGCTATACAAATGTTGCCGGTGCTGAAAGAGTTGTGCGTTGAAATGATAGAGCAGCCATTGGCAAAAGATGATTGGGAAGGTATGAAGCAACTACATGCTGTTTCCGACATCCCCCTTTTCGCGGATGAATCCTGTGTGCAGGAAGACGATGTGTCGCGCTGCGCCGGGCATTTTCATGGTATTAATATCAAGTTGACCAAATGCAGCGGCATAACCCCGGCCCGTCGAATGATTGCTGAAGCCCGAAAGCTTGGGCTACGGGTAATGATGGGCTGTATGAACGAAAGCACAGTGGGTTCAGCCGCACTCGCTCATTTTCTTCCTTTTATCGACATGGTGGATATGGACGGGCCCCTGCTGCTGGCGGAAGATATTGCCAGTGGCCTTCAATACGATTTTGGAAAAGTAAGGCATGCAAACCTGCCGGGATTAGGCATCAGCCTTCTTCAGGAACCCGACTGGAATTGAGGCCGAAATGTCGGAAAACCGCTAATACCAGTATCTGGCAATAACCTTCTTCTTTTTTCCGGGAATTCCGTTTTACCTTTAGGAATAATTCGGTATCATCTTTGCCCGGAAAGGGGCACTAAAGTGAATCTGTTATGAAGAGAATGCTTCTTTTCGTGGCCTGCGCCACCTGTACCCTGGTCATCCAGGCTCAACGTTTCCACCTGGGTGTATTTGGGGGATTGGCCAACTACAATGGCGACCTTACGGATCGCTATTATCCTTCCAAAACAACCAATGGTTCCATTGGAATAACCGGCAATTATGAGCTTACAGATCATTTCATGTTGCGTGCCGGCTATACGTATGCAGTTTTAGGTGGTGCAGACCGGTTTAGTAGCGATGCCGAAGCCCGTGCCCGGAACCTGGCTTTCGAAACCAGCCTGCACGAGTTTAGTGTGGTTGCGGAATATTACCTGTTCTCTTTTGACATGAAAAAGTTCAGCCCCTATGCATTTGGTGGGTTGGCGGTTTATCGATATAATCCTTATGCCTACGATGTTAATCTCAACAAGGTTTTCTTAAAACCCCTGAGCACCGAAGGCCAGGGGCTTCCCGGCTATCCTGAAAAGCAACCCTATAGTCTTACACAGATTGCACTGCCATTTGGTGCGGGTGTAAAATATGCATTTACCGACCGGCTTCGCCTGGGCGTTGAAATAGGCTTTCGCAAATTATTTACAGATTACCTCGATGATGTAAGCACCACATATGCAGATCCGGCCGACCTGCTGGCTGCCCGTGGTCAACAAGCTGTTGACATTTCTTATCGAGGCGACGAACTCCCGGGCGGAAACCCAGCTTATCCCGCCAAAGGTTTTGGCCGTGGCGGATCGGAATTCAATGATTTTTACTATTTCACAGGTCTGCATCTCACCTACAGACTGGGTTCGGGCTATGGAGGAGGCTTTGGTGGAAGAAAGAACAGGATGGGATGCCCGACCAACGTTTACTAGGATTTTTAGATTTTAGGATTTTTGGATTTGGGAATTTGAGAATTTGTGGATTTGTCGATTTGTGGGCATTTCAGCAAATTCCCAAATTCCCAAATCCACAAATTCACATCCAACCATTCCCCTCCATTCTTGTTGTACCTTTGAATCCCTTAATCCCAAAAAATGGCTTTCAGGAATCAACAGGAATTTATCGACGCTTTGGAGCGGGCTGGCGAATTGGTTCGCATAAAACATTTTGTAGACCCTAAACTGGAAATCGCTGAAATTACGGATCGGATCAGTAAGATGCCCGGCGGTGGCAAGGCCCTTCTTTTTGAAAATACCGGCTATGATTTTCCCGTATTGATGAATGCCTATGGCAGCGAAAAGCGCATGTGCATGGCCTTGGGTGTTTCAAAGCTCGACGATGTGGCGCATGAGATTGAAGAACTTTTCAAGTTATTGTCGGCCCCCAAGGAGGGAATTCTTGATAAATTGAAACTGCTTCCCAAACTGGGGCAGTTTGCTTCCTGGATGCCGAAAGTGCGGAAGGGTAGGGGAGAATGCCAGCAGGTTGTTGTAACCGACAACCCGGATATTACCAAACTACCAGTCATTACCTGTTGGCCCAAGGATGGTGGTCCATTTGTAACACTTCCTGTTATTCACACCAAGGATCCCAACAACGGAAGCCGCAATGTTGGTATGTACCGTATGCAGGTATTTGGCCCGAAGCTTACGGGTATGCACTGGCATAAACACAAGGTTTCAGCAAAGCATTTCAACGCCTATAAGCAGCTTGGGAAGAAAATGCCGGTGGCTGTGGCGCTGGGCGGCGATCCTGTATACGCTTATTCGGCTACCGCTCCTTTACCGGAGAATGTAGATGAATATATGCTCGCCGGATTTTTGCGCAAAAAGAAAGTGGAGTTGGTGCCCTGTATTACGCAACCCGAAATTGAAGTGCCCGCTGATGCCGATTTTGTAATTGAAGGTTATGTGGACCCCGCTGATGAGTTGATTTGGGAAGGGCCCTTTGGTGACCATACCGGTTATTATTCTTTGCCCGACTGGTATCCCCGTTTTCACATTACGGCCATTACCCACAAGAAGAATGCTGTTTATCCTGCCACCATCGTTGGCATCCCACCCCAGGAAGATGCCTGGCTGGGAAAAGCTACCGAGCGGATTTTCCTGGCACCAATCAAAATGACCATGGTGCCGGAAATCAGGGATATGGATATGCCCGTGGAAGGTGTATTCCACAACCTGGTGATCACCAAAATTGAAAAAGAATATGCCGGCCAGGGGCAAAAAGTGATGAACGCCATGTGGGGTGCAGGACAAATGATGTTTAACAAGATACTGGTGATTGCCGACGGCGACAACAGGATATCAGACTACCTTCCGCTTGCACAGTATATTTCCAAAAACCTCAACCCGGCTACGGATATTTATTTTTCCACCGGACCCATGGATGTGTTGGATCACAGTTGCAGCAAGACCGGTTTTGGCGGCAAGATGTGCATTGACGGAACTCGTAAATGGGAGGAGGAACTTCTTTATGATTGGCAGGAGGAAAATGTGAATGAAGGCTTGACTGAGGCCAGGCTTCAACAAGCATATCCTGAAATTCGTAAGGCCAATCTTTCACTGCTCGATAAATCCATTTCCTGCATAATCCTTTCGGTGGAGAAGAATCGGAAAGGCCATATTCGTTCGCTCCATCAGGAACTATATAGTAGTGGCTGGTTAAAAGGAATCAAGCTGGTGCTGTATGTAGAGCATACGGTGGACGCGCATGACCTGCCAACAGCCTTGTGGCGGTTTTGCAATAACCTGGATCCCAAGCGTGATTCTGTTTTGGCTCAAGATGATAATGACTCTGTGATGATGGCCTGTATGGGCTTTGACGGAACCAGGAAAACAGCGGAGTTTGACAATTTTCAGCGCGATTGGCCCAATATCATTGTGGCAGCCGATGAAACCATAGAGTCGGTGGATGCCAAATGGGATCAGTTGGGCCTGGGACCTTTTCTTCCCTCGCCCTCCCTTAAGTTTAAAAGCCAGATGTATGGCGAAGAAGCGGTGGTGGCAAACCGTTAAGCGCTAATTATGTAAATTGCAGGAATTGAAAATTGCCCTATGCAGAAATTTCCCTTACTGGTAATGATGAGTCTTTTATCCCTTGCTGGTCTTGCTCAGGACGCTGAACAGGCTGAAAACACTTTGCTGTGGAAAATCAGCGGAAACGGGCTGGAGAAACCTTCCTACCTGTTTGGCACCATCCATATGATTTGCAAAGACGATGCGGGGCTTAGCGATAACCTGCGCAAAGTGATTCGCGAAGCCGATGAGGTTTACTTTGAAGTGGATTTAGATAATATGTTTGAAATGTTGGGGGCGGTTTCAAAATTTAAGATGCGGGGTGATACTACGCTGAGAGATCTGCTTTCGGAAACGGAATATGAGAAGGTAAAAGCCTATTTCGAACAACATGGAAGCATGCTGCCCTTTACGATGCTCGAAAGTTATAAACCCATTTTGGCGGCTTCATTACTCGAGCAAAGTAAAATGCCCTGCGAATCTACTTCGGCCATGGAAACCGAAATCATGGGATATGCCAAGGAATTTGATAAAAAAATCAAAGGGCTTGAGACCATGGGATACCAGGCCGGGGTACTCGATCAGATACCCTACAAAATGCAGGCGGATCAACTGGTGAAATATGTGGAGACTACCGGCACCGCTGATAGCAGCGCAGATGAAACACAAGCGATGATGGATGCTTACCGGGCGCAGGATCTGGGCAGGCTGGAAGAATTAATCACTCAAAGCGATCCCGCTATTTCCAACTATACTGAAATTCTGCTCTTTCAGCGCAACCGGAATTGGGTGGAAAAAATGAAAGACCTGATGAAGGAAAATTCACTGCTCTTTGCGGTAGGCGCGGGACATTTGCCAGGCAAAGAAGGAGTAATCGACCTGCTGCGCAAAATGGGTTACCAGGTGAGCCCGGTGTCGAATACCAAAGCGCAGTCTCTTTAGTCAACTCATAAAAGAAATCAGCCGAAGGATACTTTGATTCGCCTGAGCGAGCCATTGTACACTTCGGCTGAATTATTTAGAATTGTTCCAGTCCGGAGAAGAAGAAGCTGCCTTCGATGGCTGCATTCTCATCGCTATCGCTGCCATGGATGGCGTTTTCACCTACAGAAGCTGCATAGAGCTTACGGATGGTACCCTCAGCTGCCTGAGCAGGGTTGGTTGCGCCGATCAGCTCGCGGAATGAAGCTACCGCATTTTCTTTTTCAAGAATGGCGGCAATGATGGGTCCGCTGCTCATGAACTCCACCAGTTCCCCATAAAAGGGACGCTCTTTGTGCACCGCATAGAACTCTCCGGCTTTTTCCGTGGAAAGCTTGGTCATTTTCAGCGCTACAATACGAAATCCTTCCTTAATGATCCTGTCCAGGATGGCACCGGAATGGCCCTTTCCAAAGGCGTCCGGCTTGATCATGGTAAATGTGCGATTGCTCATGTTGGGTAATTGCTTTTGGGGCGCAAAGGTAGGAAAAGTTCTACGTTTTACGTTATACGTTTTACGTTGGTTGGTTAAGGGTTTAAAGTTTAAAGTTTAAAGTTTAATCCATCAACTTTAAACCCTAAACTCTAAACTTTAAACTCACGTACTACGTAAAACGTATAACGTAAAACGTAATCAACTATCTTCGCCCCCTTATATGAAACCCATCCAGGACTTTTTTCCTTTATTGCAGCAGCCCGCACGGGTGGTTATTACCATGCATCAGAAACCCGACGCCGATGCCATGGGCTCTTCTCTGGGATTGGCCCATTTTCTGAAGCAACTGGGGCATTCGGTGACTGTTATTTCACCCACCAACTGGGCAAAATGGCTCGATTGGATGCCCGGTTCCCGCGAAGTGTTGGACTATGAAGCCCTGCGCGACAAGGCCGATGAGGTTTTGGATCAGGCGCAAATCCTGTTTTGTCTCGACTTCAATGTGTTTCTGCGTACCCGCTATATGGCCGAGAAGCTGCGCCTGATGAAATGTACTAAAGTATTGATCGACCATCACCAGGAACCAGATGCCGCCTCATTCGATTATGGCTATAGCGATACAGGTAAAAGCTCTACCTGCGAAATGGTATATGACCTGATTACGGAATCAGGTCACGCCGATCTGATCAATCGTGATATCAGTGAATGCCTGTATGCCGGTGTAGTGGCCGATACGGGTTCGTTTCGTTTTTCCTCCACCAGCGCCAGCGTGCACAGCCTGGCTGCCGACCTGAAACGCCGCGGGCTGGATCATGTGCGGGTGCATGAGCAACTTTTTGATAATTTCCTCGAAAATAAGATTCGCTTTACCGGTCACGTTCTGGTAAACCGGCTCGAATTCCTCTATCAATTCAACACCGCTCTGATTGCGATTCCCAAGAATGATATTCTTCGATACCAGATTAAAACCGGCGATACGGAGGGGCTTGTCAACCTGCCCCAGTCGGTACAGGATATAAAGCTGGTAGGACTGGTTATTGACAGGGATGAGGAAAGAAAGTGGAGTTTCCGCAGCAAAGGAGATTTCGATTGCAATACCTTTGCACGGAAATATTTCAACGGTGGAGGCCATTTTCACGCTTCGGGTGGTAGAAGCACCGATTCGCTCGACGAAACCGTTCGAAAATTCATCCAGGCATTAAAAGAAAACGAAAAATTGTTACAATAACCAAGAGGTATGAAGGCTATTCTGAACTTTGTTTGCATTGCAATTACATCTGCTGTACTGGTATCTTGCGGTAAGCTGGATTATCAGCGCAGTAAGTCCGGATTGATCTACAAGATTATTCCATCCAGCGAAAAGGATTCAGTTGCAAAAGAAGGGGATTGGCTCAAATTGCATTTTGTACAAAAGATCAATGATTCGGTTGTGCAAACCAGCTTTGGCCGCATGCCGGCCTATGCGCGCATTATGCCCGGGCAGATTGTGGACTACAGCCCGCTGGAAATTCTGACGAAATTGAAAAAAGGTGACAGCGCCGTAGTGGTGTTGCTGCTCGATTCTATGATCAAAAAAGGGGTAATGCAACAACTTCCGCCCAATTTCAGCAAGGAAGACCGCATTAGCTACAATTTCAAAATTCTGGAAGTGTTCCGCGACGACAGCCTTTACAAGCTCGACGAAGCACGTGAACGTGAACTGGATGCGCCCAGAGCAAAGAAGGAGCAGGAAGAAGCCATGGCTAAAATGAAGGAAGAAATGCTGGCCCAAAGGCAGAAGGAGGAAGAGGAAATGGAAAAATCGGGCGAGGCTGACCGTGGAATCAAAGCCATGCAGGAATACCTGGCTGGAAAAAATATCAGCAATGCGAAGATGATGGGTAAGGGAACATTTGTCGTTGTCGACAAGGAAGGGTCGGGCGAGCAGGCTGGTTCCGGCAAGTTTGTTAAGATTAATTACGTGGGCAGCCATATTCGCAACGATAGCATTTTCGATAAAGGCACGCTTGAAAGAAAGTTGGGAGAAGGCGGGCTTATATCCGGTATGGAAGAAGGGCTGGAAGCATTTCGCGAAGGCGGAAAGGGAACTTTGTATATACCCGGATTCCGCGCATACGGAAAGAGCCATCCCAAATTCCAGCCATTTGAACCCATGAAGTTTGAGGTGGAGTTGCTCCGTGTAGCAGATAGTGCGAGTGCAGAACCTATGCCAACACCCCAACGATAAAATTTATTGATCCGGTTCAAGCATTTTTTGAGCTGAATTCAAAAATAATGTTGCACCTTTACACCGGTCCGGCCATTACAGCCTGGGCCGGTTCCCTACCTGATTTGAAAAAAGCGCTCACTGGCCCCGTTTTTAGTCCAAAATCCATTTTGGTGTTGAATCGTTGAATCGTTTAATCGTTGAACTGTTCGATGGTTTAGGGTTTAATGTTTAAGGTTTAAAGTTTAAAGTAGGAAGCTAACAACTTATCTACTTAAAACTTATAACTTAAAACTTACAACTAAACGTAAAACGTACTACGTATAACGTAATACGTTCCCAACCAACTCCACCGCTTCCCTCGCCTCTTTCACATCATGCACGCGCAGCAGATGCACCCCTTTCATTAATCCTATGGTATGCAATACCGTGCTGCCATTTAGCGCTTCATCGGCCGTAACCCCCAGTGTTTTGTAGATGGTGGATTTGCGGGAAATGCCCATTAACAGGGGTCGGTTGAGCAGGTGAAAAAGATCCAGGTCGTGGATGAGTTGGAAATTATGTGCTGCCGTTTTCCCAAACCCAAATCCCGGATCCAAAATCCACTCAGCTATGCCATTCGCCTGCAGGCTGCCCGATAGCTCAATAAAAAAGTCTATGATTTCCTGCGTTACATTTTCATAATGGGGTTGATGCTGCATGTCTTTGGGACGACCCTGCATATGCATGGCGATATAGGGTGTACCCATGCGGCCAACGGCAGGCAGCATCGTTGAATCAATTTTTCCGGCACTGATGTCGTTGACAATAGCGGCTCCTGCGGCTACTGCTTCGGTGGCCACCCGGGCATAAAAGGTGTCGACAGAAATGATGGCTTCGGGGAAGCGGGTTTTCACCGCCTGTATACAGGGTATTACGCGCAGCATCTCCTCATCGGGACTCAGCATATCGCTGCCCGGGCGGGTGCTCTGGCCGCCCATATCTAGAATGCCGGCGCCTTCTTCCAGCATTTGCTCCGCCAGGTGCAGGCAATCATCTACCTGCTGCTGCCGGCTTTCAGCATAGAAAGAATCGGGCGTGCAGTTGATGATGCCCATTACCACGGGTTGATCAAGACTCAGGAGGCGACCACCACAATTAAGCGTAAACATTCTGACTCGTTTCGTTATTTTTGAAGCCAAAGATACAAGAACAGCGAGCTTAGATTCCGACCAACCATGAATACAACGAATTTGCAATACGATCAGGCCATTACCGGTTGCCGTGATATTTTCCTGAAAAAGGCCAGGGATTATGGCACCAGTTGGCGTGTACTGCGTACCATTTCTATTGTTGACCAGATATTCATCAAGGCACAACGCATCCGCACCATACAGGAAAAAGGGCAGCAAAGGGTGGCCGATGATATTGGCGCCGAATTCAAGGGTATAGTCAATTACGCGATCATAGGCCTGATTCAACTGGAATTGAAGGACGATCGCCGGGAGGAACTGGACCCTGACGCTGTGGCGGAGCTTTACGACCGGCATGTGGCGGAAAGTAAATCGCTGATGCAGGATAAGAATCACGATTATGGCGAGGCATGGCGCAGCATGAGCCAGGAAAGCTTTACTGATCTCATCCTCATGAAGCTTCAAAGGATCCGGCAGATACTGGCCAACGACGGAAAAACACTGATCAGCGAAGGCATTGATGCCAATTATCATGATATTGTTAACTATGCCGTATTCGCTCTGATACTGATGAAGGAGAAACATGCCGCAGGAGCGGCCTAAGCTATGCACCGAAAATTAACGGCATGAAAGGTTTGATCTGGCTATCGCGCATCCTGGTAGGGATACTCTTCATTTTTTCTGGTCTGGTAAAAGCCAATGACCCCCTCGGGCTCAGCTATAAGATGCAGGAGTTTTTTGAGATATGGGGACTGCATAGCTTCAACGATTATACCCTATTGAGTTCTGTACTCATGAACGCCTTTGAAATTATCGCCGGCTTTGCGCTGCTGATAGGTTGGCGGGTCCGGCTTTTCATCGTGCTGCTTTTGTTGCTGATTCTTTTCTTCACTTTTCTTACCGGTTACACTTTTATTACGGGCAAACCGGCCAACTGTGGATGCTTTGGTGATTGCCTGCCGATTAGTTCCAAAGCGTCTTTCCTGAAAGACGTAGCGCTTACCCTGCTCATTGGTTTTCTGTTTTGGAAGCGTAAGCACATTCAACCACTATGGAGCAGCCGGCTTCGTTTTATCATTATGCTGCTGGTTACAATTTTCAGTTTTGGTCTGCAGTGGTATGCGCTCACCTATCTGCCTCCAGTGGATTGCCTGCCTTTCAAGAAAGGTCATTCCATTCCCGAAAAAATGCTGCCACCTCCCAATGCGGTGCCCGATAGTTTCGCCATCCGCTTTGTATATGAAAAGGATGGGAAGCAGTTTGAATTTGCTCCCAGCGAATTACCAACCGATCTGGCCAGCTACACCTATATAAGTCGTGAAGACAGGCTGGTGCGCAAGGGCAATGCTGATCCGGCGATCAAGGGGTTCAGGTTGTCGGATGCGACAAATGCGGATCGAACGCAGGAAGTGCTTTCACAGCCTCGTACCTTATTGCTTTTTGTAGAAGATATCGCCGAGAACCCGTTGAGCAACTGGGAAGATGAGTTGAAGAACCTGATAACAGTAGCCGGTGAACAGCAGGTTCCCCTTTATGTGGTTTCCCGTTTCCCGGAACCTTTGCGAAAGGCGCTGCAGGAAAAGCAAATTAGTGTACCAGAAATTTTCACCCTCGATGTGGTAGCCATGCATACGGCGGCGAGAACGAATCCCTGCCTTTATCTGCTTGAGAAGGGTGTGATCCACGACAAGCAGGGATATCGCAGATTTGACCGGATCATTAACACGCTTCGGGAAAAATAATAAAGACATGCTCCGATTCATCGCCCGCAAACTGGGATATGCTGTACTGGTGCTACTGGGAGTGGTAGTGCTGGTATTCTGGCTGTTTCAGGGCCTGGGGGATCCCGCGCGGATGGTGATGGGACAATCGGGTGATGCGAAAACGGAAGAGAATATCCGAAAAGAACTTTATCTCGATCAGCCGCGGTGGAAGCAGTTTTTGCTCTATCTCAACGATATTTCGCCGATTGCCATTCATAGCAGACAGGAAATTAAAGACAAGCAGCTCAGGGGATGGTTCCTGGGTGGTGAAAAAAAACTGGGTCTGAAATGGCCCTATCTGAGGCGATCCTACCAAACCCGGCGCGAAGTGGGTGCCGTATTGATGGATGCATTACCCGGCACCATCATGTTGGCATTTGCAGCTATGCTGATCGCGATAGCTTTGGGTATTCCCCTGGGCGTGGTGGCCGCGGTAAAAAAGGATAGCTGGCTCGATCAATCTGCCATCTTTACCAGCATCATTGGCATATCAGCGCCCAGCTTTTTTATGGGTATCGTAATTGCCTATCTTTTTGGATTTCTGTGGAGCGATTTCACGGGGCTGAATATATCAGGAAGCTGGTATAGTGTGGATGCGGCCACAGGAGAGAAGCGACTTACACTGCAAAACCTGATACTTCCGGCCATCACACTCGGCATTCGGCCCCTGGCCATCATCACACAACTTACACGAAGCGCGATGCTCGATGTACTTAACCAGGATTTCATCCGCACCGCTTACGCCAAAGGCGCATCGCGAGCCAGAGTAATCTGGCGGCATGCTTTGCGTAATGCACTCAACCCCGTTATCACAGCCGTTACGGGATGGTTTGCGGAGTTGTTGGCGGGAGCATTCTTTGTTGAATACATTTTTGGACTGCAGGGTATTGGTAAGATTACAGTGGATGCACTGGAGAAAAATGATTATCCCATCGTCATGGGAGCCGTTTTACTGGCCGCCTGTTTTTTTGTAATGGTCAATATGCTGGCGGATATTTTGTATGGCTGGGTGGATCCGAGAGTGCGGAAGCGAGAAGCGTGAGACGTGAGAGGTGAGACGTGAGGCGTGAATCGTGAATCGTGAATCGTGAGGCGTGAGGCGTGAGACGTGAATCGTGAGGCGTGAGACGTGAATCGTGAGACGTGAGGGCTTTATACCTCTTGAAAATCCAGATAAGATTTCCCGCAGCAATGCATTAGATTAATACGCAATGAAAAGTTTCTGAAACAACTATTACTCTTCTCCAACTCACGATTCACGCCTCACGTCTCACGCCTCACGCCTCACGCCTCACGATTCCTCACCTCACTTCCACTTCCTTCACCAAATTCCTTCCCATCGCCTCATTCACTCTTTGTGCAATTTTATCTTTTTGATAGAGTAGCTCGTGCCGGAGTGGTGCTACCTGGGTGCTGATGATGAGTTTACCTCCGTAGAGCTGGAGCTTTTCTGTATAGCGCGCTACCGTTTTGCCCATTACTTTTTCCCAGACTTCCTCAATCTGCATGGCCTCAATATCGCCTTTCAACCGGCTTTGATTGAGAAACTGCTGAATGGCATCGCGCATGGAAAATTCACCCATGAGGCAAAGGTAGTTGAATTGTTGAATCGTTGAATCGTTAAAGTGTTTAACGTTAAGAGTTCAAATGCTAAAGTTCCATAAAGTTTGTAGTCCAGATCCATAATACTGAACTTCAATGGTGATTTCAGCTTTCAAACTATTGAGTCTAAATAATATGCGTGTACTTTGAACGATTCAACGATTCAACGATTAAACAACCAAACATTTCCATTCCCCTTCCTTCATATTCAAATTTTTCAATTGAGTCGACAATCTCTCAGCATTGGTATCGGTGATAAAGACCTGCCCCTTGTTCTGCAGGCATACTTTTTCGAGCAGGTTGCTGATCCGGTTTTCATCCAATTTTTCAAACACATCATCGAGCAGCAGCAGGGGAGGGAAGCCCCTGGCTTCGGCCAGGTAATCCATTTCGGTAAGCTTTAGTGCAAAGAGCAGGCTTTTTCTTTGTCCCTGCGAAGCTACCAGCCTGAATGGCTGTTCGTGAAAGCGTATTTCGATATCATCGCGATGAATCCCCGCGGTGCTTCGTCCTGATGCCAGGTCGCGGCCACGGTTCAGCTTAAGTAATTCCGACATATCCGCTTCCAGCAACTGGCTATCATAAACGAGGCGAATATCTTCCGTTTGCCTCGCTATTTCCTGGTACATATGCCGGACAGCAGGGAGGAAACTCACCATGAATTGCTTTCTTTTCTCGAAAATCTGCTGACCGGGAACTACAAGTTGCTGATCAAGTACATCGAGCAGAGGATTTTCAGCCTGGCGGTTTTCGAGCATCGATTTCAGGAGTGCATTGCGTTGTTGAAGTATTTTTTGATATTGGATCAGTTGCTGCAAATAAGCCGTATCGGCCTGGCAGAGAAGGGCATCCATAAATCGGCGGCGTTCCTCACTGGCACCCGTTATGAGCACCGCATCGTCGGGCGCGATGATTACACAAGGGTAACGTCCGATATGATCAGCGAACTTTTCATAAGCCTGATCATTTACCCGAAACTCCTTTTTACCCGTTTCACGTAAAATGCAGACGGTTTTTTCCGGCTGGCCCTGAAGGGCGAACTGTCCCTCAATGCGAAAGCCTGTGCATCCTCTTTGCACATTGGCCTGGTCGCTGCGGGTAAAATAGCTGCGGGTGAAGCACAGATAATGAATAGCATCCAGCAAATTGGTTTTACCCGCGCCGTTGGCTCCGCAAATGCCGGTTATGCGGCTATCGAAGCGGAAGCTCCTGTTAGCATAGTTCTTAAATTGAAAAAGGGTGATTTCCAGTAGCGAAAGCATGTCCGCAAGTTATTCCATCCCATTCATTTTCTGAATTTTTCGGGCCTTTGGCGGCATGCAGGTTTTCATCATAATTCCCTTATTTTTGCAACTCAAATTTTTAGCCTGTGGCTGCGAAATTTTCAAAAGAAACCTATCTGTACTGGTATGAGCTGATGCAGCTGATACGTCAGTTTGAATTAATGGCCGAAGAGAAATACAAGATGGAAGGAAAAATCCGCGGATTTTTCCACGCCTACATTGGGCAGGAGGCCATCGCCGCCGGTTGCATGACGGCTACCAAACCCGAAGACCTCTTCATTACCGCATATCGCGACCACGGCCTGGCCATTGCCAAGGGTGTATCGGTGGATAGCTGTATGGCCGAACTGTATGGCAAGGCTACGGGCTGTGCCAAGGGAAAGGGGGGCAGTATGCACTTCTTCGGTAAAAAAGAGAACTTCTACGGGGGGCATGGTATTGTTGGCGCACAAATTGGCACCGGTACCGGCCTGGCATTCGCGGAAAAATACAGGGGTACCGACAATGTGGTCCTTTGCTTTTTTGGAGACGGTGCCGCCCGCCAGGGAATCCTGCATGAGTCATTCAACCTGGCCATGCTCTGGAAACTGCCGGTGATTTATATCTGCGAAAATAATAACTACGCGATGGGTACCTCGGTAGAGCGTACCTCCAACGTACACGATATTTACAAGCTGGCAGATGCCTACGAAATGCCTTCGGATGTGGTGGATGGAATGAAAGCGGAGTTGGTTCACGAAAGCGTAACCCGTGCGGTGAAGCGTGCAAGGGAAGGAGGCGGTCCTACTTTAATTGAAATTAAAACATACCGCTATAAAGGCCACTCAATCAGCGATCCACAAAAATATCGTACCAAGGATGAAGTAGAAGAATATAAGGCCAAAGATCCCATTACACTGGTTAGAAATACCATTGTGGAGGGCAAAATGGCCTCCGAGGAAGACCTGACTCAAATTGACCAGCGGGTTGAAGAAATAGTGAACGCTTCCGTGAAATTTGCCGAGGAAAGCCCCTGGCCCGATGACGACGAAGTATTGAAAGATATTTATGTGGACCAGAATTATCCCTTTATTACCGACTAAAGAGCAACGCACTTAAAACTTAAAACTTACAACTTCCAACTTAAATGGCTAACACGAAACATACAACAGAACCTGCAAGCCCCGAAGTAGTGGTGGAAAAGGCAAAGGACTTCTGGCAGCGCAACAGTAAACTGACCCTCGGCGTAGGTGGTGGTTTGCTGATTCTTGTGGCAGGTTTTTATATCTATCAGAACTTTTTTGCCAAACCCAAGGAAGAGAAAGCCATGAGCAATCTCTACAAAGCGGAAGAGTATTATCGCATGGATTCAGTAAACCTGGCCTTGAATGGAGACGGTACTTATCCCGGCTTTCTGAATATCATGAGCCGCTACAGCGGAACTGAAGCCGCCAACCTGGCCGCTTATTATGCCGGTGCCTGCTATGTGAAGCTCGATGATCACGCTAACGCGATCAAGTACCTGAAGAAATTTAGTACGGACTCCAGGCCTATCCAACAGCGTGCTTACCTGCTGTTGGGTGATGTGTATGCCGACCAGGGAAATGGCAAAGAAGCGCTGGATTATTACAAAAAGTCGGCGGCTGAATTTCCCGAGGATGAAAATGCCAGCTCCGAAGCATTGTTTCGTGCAGCTTACCTGAGCGCTCGTGTTTTAAACGACAACGAATCAGCGGTGAAGCTATTTACCGAGTTGAAGGAAAAGTATGGACGTTCGGTTCGTGGGCAGGAAGCCGACCTTTACCTGGCACAACAGGGTGTATTGAATGTAAATTAACTATGGCCGACATCAGCAATAGCAAATTACTGCAAACAGATACAGGCATTCTCCATCCCGAGAGTGCCTGTATCGTTCTGATCAAGACTGAATGGAATGCGGGCATCGTGGATGAACTGGAGCGTGGGGCGCTGGCCGTTTTGGAGCAGAAGGGTGTGAAAAGAGTTATAAGGCTCACGGTTCCCGGAGCGGTGGAGATACCCTTTGCCATTCGGCAGTACTGGGAGCGTAAATCAGGAACAGAGGCACACCCCAGCGCCTTCATTGCACTCGGCTGTGTGATACGGGGCGATACCCCGCATTTCGATTATGTATGCCAGTCGGTAACCCAGGGCATTACCGAATTAAATATTAAACTGCCCGTGCCCAGCATATACGGCATTTTAACGGTGAATACGGAAGAGCAGGCTCGTGAACGTATCGGCGGCAGGCACGGCCACAAGGGAGAGGAAGCCGCCCTCACGGCTTTAAAGATGATCGCCCTTAATCAATCTATTTCCTGATCTGTTAGGTTTTAATTTATGCGCGTACAGTTATTCATCCCCTGTTTTGTTGACCAGCTTTTTCCGGATACGGCATTCAATATGATCCGGGTGCTGGAGAAGGCAGGTTGTACGGTCGCTTACAACGAGAACCAAACCTGTTGCGGTCAGCCTGCATTTAATGCCGGTTTCTGGGAAGAATCGAAATCGGTTTGCAGTAAGTTTCTGAAAGACTTTAAGGGTACCGATCCCATTGTAGCGCCCAGCGCCAGTTGCGTGGGATTTGTGCGCAATTATTATAGTAAGCTCTTCGAAAATTCGTCGATGCATCATGAAGTAGCCGACATCGGTGAACGCATTTATGAGTTTAGCGAGTTTTTGGTCAAAGTAATTCGCCGCGACGATTTTGGTGCCAGCCTCGAGGGGAAGGCAACTTACCACGATAGCTGCGCCGGATTAAGGGAATGTCGTATAAAGCAAGAACCTCGTCAATTATTGTCGAAAGTAGCCGGCTTGCAGCTTGCCGAGATGAATGATGTGGAAACCTGCTGTGGATTTGGGGGCACTTTTGCGGTGAAATTTGATGGTATCTCCATAGGGATGGGTGAGCAAAAAGTAGACAATGCCATAGCCACCGGCGCACAATACCTGATCTCCACCGATCATTCCTGCCTCATGCACCTGAAAGGATACATTGAAAAGAAAGGTTACGATATGCAGACCTTGCACCTTGCGGATGTACTCGCCCGTTTCGATAGTTAGTGGTAAGTAGAAAGTAGTAAGTAGAAAGTAGTAAGTAGTAAGTAGTAAGTAGGAAGTGGGAAGTAGTATGTGGCTGCCAACTCCGCCTGCCCGCCCGCCCGCCGCGGCGGGGCGGGTTGTCGGTAGAAAAGGCGGGTTGTCGGTAGATCATGCAGAACCGCCCCGGCGGGGCGGGTTGTCGGTAGCAAATTGCCAACAATTCATTTTTTCCGGAATATCAGGTATAGCAATATTATCAGCAACAACAAGGGCCAGATGCTCAACAGGCCTAAAAGGACGCTGGACATAATGCTCCATCCGGTAAGGAATGCGTTCATTATCCGGTTCTCGCTTTTTTCCTCTTCTATTGGCGCAGGTTTTAACACCTGATAACAGGTGATGTTTATGGTACTCATGGCAGATGCATTAGCCAGGTAATTAGCCCTGCTTTTTCCGGATTCAATTTCTTCCTGTATCGAATTCACTTCCGATTGCACTTTCAATAGATCTTCAACATTCCTGGCGCCCTTCATCAATTGAATATAGCGGTCGCGGGTGGCGCTTCTTACTTCCAACCGGGCTTTGATGTCAACAATTTCTGCACTCACATCCTTGGAACTGATACTTACTTTGTGTACGGCCACCGAATGTTCCGTAAGTTTATTTACGGCTTCCTCAAACTTTTGGACGGGAACCTTGAGCGTAATGGTCGCATTTTTTCGATAATCGTCGATGGCAAATTCTTCCGCGGCAACATAGCCACCCAGTTGCCGGATCAGCGTTCTGGCAGAAGAGCTGAAGTTTTTCAAATCCTTCACTTCGGTCTCCATAGTTGCCGTGCGAATAATGGACCGATCCCAATCCGGATTAGCATCTGGCTGTGAGTAGATAGGCTTTTTTCCTGGTTGTTGGTCCTGCTCCTTTTCATCTATATTCTCTTCCGAATCCCTGATAATCTCATTCATGGGTGGGCTAAATACTGCATTTTCCGATTTGGCTGTGCCCGATTGTTCGGAACTAAAATTCGCAGACTTTTCCTGGCAGGCAAGAAGTGCCAGCATAATGGCAAAAAATGCCAGTACTGTCAATGGTTTCATGGCTTTACCGTTTTAGGTTTAGATGCAGCTGTTGTGTAAATTTCACAACTGAATGAATGATTATCGCCGTATCATCCATTAACCATTTATGCTTTGATAAAGAGAAAAGTAACCCGTTGTTGTAGAAAATACCACGAAGCGGGTAGCGGTAACTGTTATAGGAAAACCGAAACCCGGAGTGTTTTGCCGGCTTCAATATTTTCTTTTTTTCTGATCTCCGCTTTCAGCGGCAGCAGGTAGGTATTTTGTTTGGTATCGAACCAAATGGCACTGTTCCATTCAGTATTATTAATCCGTGCCCGGGCTTTCAACCGGCCCCAGCCTTCTTCATCCCATTTATGTTTTTGGCGGATTTGCGCGGAAACTTTTGCCGGCAGGGCCACAAAGACCCAGCCACCCGTGGAGGCATATTGAAAGGGTTTGCCTTTGAAGCTGTATTCGGTTTCCTTTTGAAATTCCATCCTATAAAATCATCCGAAGCGTAATGAATTCGGATGCTTGTGAAATTAGTTAATAAAGTGATCCGGATTGGATTCAAACCAATGACCTTCCCGACTTAAAGTCGGGATGCTCTATTCCGAAAAAAGCCACCTTCGGGTTGAAGATGGCTTTCAACTTTTGTGATCCGGATTGGATTCAAACCAATGACCTTCCCGACTTAAAGTCGGGATGCTCTATTCCGAAAAAAGCCACCTTCGGGTTGAAGATGGCTTTCAACTTTTGTGATCCGGATTGGATTCAAACCAATGACCTTCCCGACTTGAAGTCGGGATGCTCTATTCCGAAAAAAGCCACCCTCGGATTGAAGATGGCTTTCAACTTTTGTGATCCGGATTGGATTCAAACCAATGACCTACTGCTTAGAAGGCAGTTGCTCTATTCAACTGAGCTACCGGACCAGAGAGAAAACTGGCCGCAAAGGTAATTTTTTTTAGCTTGCAGGCCAACATAAATCAGGCACTGCATGGACGTACAGATAGAAGATTCCTGGAAAAACTTGTTAGCTCCGGAATTTAGTAAGCCTTATTTCCGCCAGATCGTGCATCACCTGAAAACGGAGAAGTCGCAGGGCAAAACTATTTACCCGCCGGGTCCTTTCATCTTCAATGCCTTCAACAGTACGCCGGTAGACCAGGTAAAAGTGGTGATTCTGGGGCAGGATCCCTATCATGGACCGGGGCAGGCCCATGGGCTCTGCTTTTCGGTGCAAAAAGGCGTGCCGCCCCCACCATCATTGGTCAACATTTTCAAGGAACTGAACAGCGATATAGGCATGCCCATTCCCGATCATGGAGACCTGAGTCATTGGGCCGGGCAGGGGGTATTTTTATTGAATGCTTCCCTCACCGTAAGGGCCTCGGAACCGATGAGCCATGCCCGAATAGGATGGGCCCAATTTACCGATACCGTGATTCAAACGCTTGCTGCAAGCCGGGAGAACCTGGTTTTTCTACTCTGGGGAAAATTCGCACAGGAAAAGGTCCGGTTGATCGATGAAAGTCGCCATCATATTCTGAAAGCTGCACATCCCTCCCCACTTTCAGCGCACAATGGCTTTTTTGGATGCCGGCATTTTTCCAAAACCAATCAGTATTTGTTGAGCAGGGGAATAGAAGGGGTGGAATGGAATACGTAGTACGTAATACGTATTACGTACTACGTATTACGTTTTTAAATGAGCCATTAATTTCATAACATGTTTGCACCAGAGAAAATATTAGAAACCAAAATTGCCCTGCTACGTCCTTTGGAAGAGGCGGATAAATCCGCCTTTCGGGAACTGGCGCAACAGGATCCGGCTATGTGGGAGTTTTTTACCCTGAACCTTGCGGATCCGGCGCAATTAGATCAATGGATGGAAGCCGCTTTGCGCGAACAGGCAGCGGGCACGCGACTGCCCTATACCATTATTGACAAGCGAAACGCAGCGATTGCGGGAAGCAGCAGCCTGGGAAATATTTCCATATTCGATGGCCGTGCCGAAATAGGATGGAGCTGGCTGGCTCCTGCCTATCGCAGCACAGGGCTGAACCGCCATGCCAAGTATGCCCTGATGCGGGAAGCTTTTGACGTGCACGGTTGTGAGCGGATTGAATTCAAAACCGACGTGCTGAACCTGCGTGCCCGCAAGGGGCTCGAAGCAGTGGGCGGGGTGGAGGAAGGCATCTTGCGCAGCCATATGAAAATGTGGAATAATCGCCGGCGAACCAGTATCTATTACAGTGTATTAAAAAGCGAATGGCCCCGGCTCAAAGCCACTATCTTTGCCGGGTTCGACTGATTGCCTATGCTAAAGAATCTACTTGGTGCCCTTTTCGCGCTATGGGCCATGCTGGTATTTGTACCAACCATGCTGATAGCCTATCCCCTCATCTGGGCTACCCGGTTCTGGCCGGAGCCAAAAGCCAGTATCTATTTTCAACGCATTACCCGCATCTGGATGCGTGTTTTCTTTTTCTTGTCATTTGTCCGCGTTACTATTCGTGGCCGGGAGTATTTTGAAAGAGGGCATAGCTATATTGTCGTTTGCAACCACAGCTCCTTTATGGATATCCCGCTCACCACGCCATTTATTCCCGGTCCTAACCGAACGATAGCCAAGAAAGAGATGGCATCCATTCCTATATTCGGGATGATCTATAAGAGAGGGAGCGTGCTGGTAGACAGGAAAAGTGAAGAAAGCCGCAAACAAAGTTTCGTGTTGATGAAGCAGGTGCTGGATCGTGGCCTTCACATGTGCATTTATCCGGAAGGCACGCGCAACAAAACCCGAGAGCCACTGCAATATTTTCATAACGGCGCATTCAAACTGGCTATGGATACGGGCCACCCGGTAATGCCGACGGTTATTCTCAACACCGCTAAAGTATTGCCACCGGGTAAAAAATTTTTCTGGTGGCCGGCACATGTTAAAATGCATTTTTTGGAGCCCATCGAGGTGGGTTCCTATTCGCTGGAAGAACTGAAAGATGAAACCTTTGATCGTATGAAGGCGCATCTGGTTGAGAACAGGTGAAAAATAACTTTCTGTTTTTATGCGGATAACTTGTCAACTTACCAACATCTAATCCATTAATCCATGCATTATTTCGGTACGCATCCTTTAACTGTAGATATGGCTTTGGCTATAGCTTCCGGCGAAATAGCGGCCGGGCTGGATGCCGAGGCCCTGCAAAGACTGGCCAGTTCCGCTGCACATGTACAGGATATTGTGCACAGCAACAGAACGGTATATGGCGTAAATACCGGGTTTGGTATTTTAGCCAATACCTCCATTTCGGAAGAAGATACGGCCACGCTTCAATATAAAATACTCCAAAGCCATAGTGTGGGTGTGGGCGATCCGGTGCCTGCCGAAATTGCCAGGCTGATGCTGATCACGAAACTGCAATCCTTGTGCATGGGTTTCAGTGGTGTGCAAACGGCCACGGTGGAGCGCATACTTTGGCACCTGAAAGAAGACTGTATTCCTATTGTGCCGGAAAAGGGTAGTGTGGGCGCCAGTGGCGACCTGGCTCCACTATCGCATCTTTTCCTGCCACTGATTGGTCTGGGCGAGGTTTGGTTTCGGGGGGAGCGAATGCCGGCTTCCCAGGCTCTGCAATTAGCTGGTATGGATCCGGTGCGGCTCGGCCCCAAGGAAGGGTTGGCCCTGATTAATGGTACACAGTTCATACTTTCCTATGCCGTAAAAGCCGTACAAAGGCTACAAAACTGCCTGGATGCGGCCGATATCATCGGCGCCATGAGCCTGGAAGCGCTCACTGGCACCCGGGCCCCCTTTGACGAACGCCTGCATGAGTTGCGGCCATTTGCCGGGAGTCGCCTGGTGGCAGCGCGCCTGCGGAAATTGCTGGAAGGCTCTGCCATCATGCAAAGCCATATGGATTGCGGGCGCGTGCAGGATCCCTATAGCCTTCGTTGTATGCCCCAGGTGCATGGAGCAAGCCGCAATGCATGGCTACATTTAAAGGATCTTACTGAAACGGAGCTCAATGCCGTTACCGACAACCCTGTTATTTTTTCCGCCGATGATACCATCAGCGGGGGAAATTTCCATGGTCAACTGCTGGCTATTCCTCTCGACTATGCCTGCGTGGCGGCGGCGGAATTGGGAAATATCTCTGATCGCCGCTGTTATCTTCTGCTGGAAGGCAAATGGGGCTTGCCGCTATTGTTGATGCGTAATGTGGGATTAAACAGCGGCTTTATGATTCCGCAATACACAACAGCCGCGCTGGTAACGGAAAACAAAACGCTTTGTTTTCCCTCCAGTGCCGACAGTATTCCCACATCCCTGGGCCAGGAAGATCATGTGAGTATGGGTAGCATCAGCGGACGCAAATTGAATAAGGTATTGGATAACCTGGAATTTATTCTGGCAATTGAACTGTTGAGTGCCAGCCAGGCTATAGAGTTTCGCAGGCCATTAAAAAGCAGCCTTCCGCTCGAATACGCGCACGACCTGGTGCGCGAACAGGTTGGCTTCGCAGAAGAAGATCGCATATTTGCCGAAGACATCAATAAAGTAGCCGGTATCATCAAAGACTTTTCATTTACCAAAAAAGTCAACAGCTTGCTCACAACTTAAAACTTACAACTTATAACTTATGACTTCTCTCATATGCAAAGGTTGGATCCAGGAAGCCGCGCTGCGGATGCTGATGAACAATCTTCATCCGGATGTGGCGGAACGTCCAGAAGAACTTATCGTGTATGGTGGCCGCGGCAAAGCAGCCAGGAACCAGGAGGCGTTGAAAGCCATCATCGCTTCGCTGAAGGATTTGGAGAATGATGAATCGCTCCTGATTCAAAGCGGCAAGCCGGTGGGCATCATGAAAACCCATCCGGATGCACCAAGGGTACTCATCAGCAATAGCCAACTGGTTCCGCACTGGGCTACCTGGGAGCATTTTGATGAGTTGGAGAAGAAAGGATTAATGATGTATGGCCAGATGACCGCGGGCTCCTGGATCTATATCGGTTCACAGGGAATTGTGCAGGGAACCTATGAAACCTATGCGGCGCTGGCGGAAAAACATTTCGCGGGCGGAAGTTTGCAGGGTACGCTTAACGTTACGGCGGGCCTGGGTGGCATGGGTGGCGCTCAGCCGCTGGCTATCACCATGAATGGGGGAGTGGCCCTGGTAGCGGAAGTGGAGCCCTGGCGAATTGAAAAACGGTTGGAAACGCGCTACCTGAATGAGAAGTATGAGGATATTGATGTCGCTATCGACAAGTCTTTGGAATACCGGAAAGATGGCATAGCCCGAAGTATCGGGGTTTGCTGCAATATTGTTCAGCTATTGGAAAGGCTGATCAATCGCGATATCATTCCCGATACCCTGACCGACCAAACCAGCGCACACGATCCCCTGATAGGCTATTGGCCGCACCAGGTGAGCTATGAAGAGGCAAAAGCCCTGCGCGAAAAGAATCCTGCCCTTTATGTGGAATACGCATACCGAAGCATGTATAAGCATGTGCAGTTGATGTTAGCCCTGCAGGATAAGGGTGCCATCACTTTCGACTATGGTAATAACCTGCGGGCGAGGGCTATTGAGTGTGAAAGAAAATATGTGGATATTGTTAACGACAATAAATCCTGGAAGCCATTGTTCGAGCGTACACCCGCGGGCGAGTCCAATGCACTCTTTCCCGGATTTGTGCCCGCTTATATTCGTCCTTTGTTTTGTGAGGGAAAAGGCCCTTTCCGATGGGTGGCCCTGAGTGGCGATCCGGAGGATATTGCCGTAACCGATCAAGTGATTGCTGAAATGTTTCCCGAAAATAAAGGCCTGCAACGCTGGCTGAAGCTTGCTTCTGAAAAGATCGCCTTCCAGGGACTGCCGGCAAGAATATGCTGGCTGGGGCTGGGTGAAAGGGAAAAAGCTGGTTTGGCCTTTAATGAACTGGTGAGAACCGGCAAAGTGAAAGCGCCGATCGTTATTGGCCGCGATCACCTGGACACCGGCAGCGTGGCCAGTCCCAACCGCGAAACCGAAGCCATGCTCGACGGAAGTGATGCTGTTGCTGATTGGCCAATTTTGAATGCACTGGTCAATACCGCAGGTGGTGCAAGCTGGGTGAGCCTGCATCATGGAGGTGGCGTAGGCATGGGCTATAGCATACATGCTGGAATGGTAATTGTCGCCGACGGCACCCCCGAAGCGGCAGCCAGATTAAAAAGAGTACTCCGCAATGACCCCGCAATGGGAGTCATCCGCCATGCAGACGCGGGATACGAACTGGCGAAGAAAACGAAGGAGAAATTTGGAATATGAAAGGAAAATTTGGGAATTTGTGAATTTGGGAATTTGGGTGTTTATGAATCGCTCATCCGAATTTATCCGCAACAAATCCCAAATTCTCAAATCCCCAAATTCTCAAATCCTCTCAATATTCCTCCTCGTATTTTCGGAGCACAGATTCCTCTTATGGCCGGGGTGATAATACGACCGCTTCCGGGGTAAAAGCGTCAAAAAAATAGATTGCGTATCTTCGGCACTGATTAAATATTTAGCTATGAAAGGGTTTGCTCTCTCTCTTGTTTCCCGGGTAAAGAATTGGATACTGGTATTCGGTTTGCTGGCGTTGACTACGGGTGCAGCCGCACAGAAGGCTGCGGGGCCCAATCCGGAAGGTCGTTGGGACATTACTGTTTACGACAACGATCAGCAGTATCCTTCCTGGCTGGAAGTTTATCATTCCGGCCATAAGCGGCTGGTCGGGCATTATGTAGGAATTACCGGCAGCGCCCGACCCATTAGTATCGTTCATTTCGACAAGGGAGTACTTCGCTTCAGCATCCCGCCACAATGGGAAGCGGAAGATAATGATCTGCAGTTTGAAGCAAGACTGGATGGGGATAGCCTGGTGGGGACTTTTCTGGCAGCCAATGGAAAAAAATATGATTGGATTGGTCGGCGCGCACCCCGGCTGGTTCGCGATACAGAACCTCAATGGGGAGAGCCCATTCAACTCTTCAACGGTCAAAATCTGGACGGTTGGAAGGCTCTGGGCAATAATCAATGGGTGGTGGAAAATGGAATTTTGAAAAGCCCGCGTTCAGGCGCCAACCTGGTTAGCGACCAAAAATTTTCCGATTTCAAACTTCATATTGAATTTCGTTGTCCTCCGGGCAGCAATAGCGGTGTTTACCTCCGCGGTCGCTATGAAGTGCAGATTGAAGACAGCTATGGTAAGGAGCCGCAAAAGGATTACCTGGGCGCCGTCTATGGATTCATCAAGCCTTCCCTCATGGCCGCCAAACCGGCCGGCGAATGGCAAAGCTATGATATTACACTTGTGGGCCGAATGATAACGGTTGTCGCTAACGGCAAAATGATCATCTGCAACCAGGAAATTCCTGGCATCACCGGAGGCGCACTGGATAGCAACGAAGGTGAACCCGGCCCCCTGCTGATTCAGGGCGATCACGGACCGATTGAGTATAGGAATATAGAGATTACACCAGCTAAGTGAGTTTTACGTTTTACGTTATACGTAGTACGTTTTTTGGGTTTAGGGTTTAAGGTTTAAGGTTTAAGGTTGAGAGTTTAGAGTTTAAGGTTTAGAATTTATAGTCTAAGGTTTAAACTTTAAACCCTAAACCCAAAAACGCACCCTCAAATACGTAGAACGTAATACGTAAAACGTAATACGTACTACATTTCCCACACCGTCAAATAATTCCCATTCTTCTCCACATAGCTGAGAAATTCATGGAAGAACGGATCCTGGCCAATGGTGGCGCTGTCGCCTACGACAAATAGTTTTTCTTTCGCCCTCGTAATGGCCACATTCATGCGCCGGTAATCTTTCAGGAATCCGATGATGCCATTGTCATTACTTCTAACCAGCGACAGCATAATGACGGTTTTTTCCTGTCCCTGGAAACTGTCGATGGTGCTTACCCGCATAGCAGCAGGAAAGCTTTCCCTGGCCAATGCCACCTGAGCAGAATAGGGCGATATGAAAGCACAATCTGAAGGGTCCAGATTTTCACGCTCCATTATTTTTTGAAGGGTTTCCAACTCACCCTTGTTTATGAGACTGGCCCCATCTGGACCCTGCACTTCTTCCATACCCGATCCCGCGGTATCGATAAAATGCAAATGGGCTCCGGTATTCAACAAGTTTTCCGGAGTTTGTAATAGTCCCGAATAGAAATACTCGCTTGAAAATCCAGCTATGGATTGCCGCATGCGGTATTGGGTGTCGAGCAGGTGAACAGCTTCTGCGGAAGACATGGCTTGCTCCAGAACAGAGCGATTGAAGCCCAGACGGGCGGCTTCATCACTCAACACAGTGGGAGGCAGTTGGTAGGGATCGCCAGCCAGTACCCAGCTTTCGGCCAGGGGCATGATGCACCAGGCAAGCGGTTCGAGGCACTGGCCGGCTTCATCCAAAATCAGGGTTTTGAATTGAATCTGTTGTATGCCCGCATCATATAAACCTACCGGGGTACCGAGAATAACAGAAGCCTCGTCCAGGGATTTTTCTTCATGATAAGATTGAAGCAGGCGGATTTCTTCCCGGATCTTTTTCACTTCTTTAAACAGAAGCTGTCTTTGTTCCCGCTCCGCTTTTCCAAAATTTCGCTTGTATTTCAGGGCCATTCGGCGAAATTCATCCGCCCGCTTGCGCAGTTGCTTTAGTTCTTTCTGCACTTTGGGGTCGGCTAGTTTTCCTTCCAGGGTATAGGGAAGGATGGCTTCATCTACTTTGCCCGTATTACCCACGCGAAGAATCTTCACCTGCTTTTTTACAAGCTCACGGGCAAAATGATCCACCGCGGCGTTGCTGGGCGCGGCTACCAATACTTTGGCGCCATCGAGAACCAATAACCGAACCGCTTCTACCAGCGTGCTGGTTTTTCCTGTTCCGGGAGGGCCATGAACGAGCAATAAATCTTCGTTCTCCAGTATTGCCTTCACGGCCCGCCGTTGACTTTGATTTAAGCGGGCGGAAATACGATCATCATTTATGGGTGTTGTTGTATGCAGCAACTCTGTTCCGGAAGCAGGACTCGGAGGCGATTGATGCATACGCTCAAACCAGCGGTGCAGACGAGGATTTTTTTCCAGTTCCTGCAGGGCTTTTTTCATGATACCGGTGGTGCGGGTATCGGGCGCCAGCTTAATCCCCACGCCATTTTCTTCAATCCAGTCTGGGAAATCAGGGGCAAAGAGCCGAAACTCACCAACCCGGCCTTCGAACTGGAGTAATACACCCTTTATGGGTTCCTCGCCTGCATAAAAACATTCTATGGCCGAGCCATCTCGAAAAGCGTGCGCCTCGGGTGGGAAATCGATTCGGAAACTGCACTCCGGGTAGTCCGCATAACCAAAGCTTTTACGGGTGATGCGAATCGGGTGAAGGGCCAGACCTTCTGCTTTCAGGCTTCTGAGGGTATGGCTGGCATCAAGCCGATAGCGATCATTCTGCTCTTTTTCTTCGAGGGTTATACAGTGAAGTAGCGTTTCCAGCGGGTGGCCGGGATGTAGGTGCTGTTGCTTGATGATATATTTATTTTGTTTGATGAATAACCAGGATGCAAAATTACGAAAATGAAAATCTTTACTGCATTCGTGCTAATTTCGGCGCATGGCCTTGCTCTCGGCGCAACAAATCAGCAAAAAGATAAATGGTGAACCCCTCCTGGTCAACATCAACCTCAATGTAAAGGCAGGCATGCGCCTCGGCATCGCCGGTGAAACCGGCTCCGGCAAGAGTAGTTTGCTTCAAATTTTAGGGGGACGTGGCCAGGCCGATCAGGGAACGGTGTGGATGAATGAAAAAAAGGTTCCCGGTATTCATGAGAAGCTCGTACCCGGTCATCCCGGCATCGCTTATCTCTCGCAGGATTTTGAATTGCCACCGCATTATTATATCCACGAAATACTGGCCTATGCCAGCGAAATGCCCGAAGCGGAACGATACAGGCTATACGAGTGGTGCCGCGTCGGGCACCTGCTTTCGCGCCGAACCAACCAGCTTTCCGGGGGTGAACGGCAACGGGTGGCGCTTGCACGTGAATTGAGCGCGAAACCCGAGCTTTTGCTCATGGATGAACCCTTCAGTAATTTAGATGCTTTCCACCGACAGATTATGAAAGAGGTGTTGGCTGATCTTTCCCGCGAAATGAATATCACACAGGTCATGGTGTCGCACGAAGCACAGGACCTCTTGCCCTGGGCCGATGAAATCATCGTTATGCAAAAAGGAAGTTTAATACAAAAAGGCAAACCCATTGAATTGTATCAGCAACCAGAAAACGTTTACGTGGCAGGCCTGCTGGGTGAGTTCAACCTGGTAGATCCTATGAAACCCGCATTTGCGGCTTTGCCATTTGAGCATAAGCCGGGCAGCAAATGGCTGATCCGGCCGGAAGATATGATACCGGCTGCCGGCACCGACCGTCATTTGATGGGTATCCTAAAAGAAATATCTTTTCGGGGTGCTTATTATGCGGGTAAAATTCAAGTGGAGGAGCAGGACTTACTCATTTACTTGCACGAACCGGTAGTTGGGCTGGGGGAGAGATTAGGTGTTAGAATTGCGAAGCTTCCGCATTGCATTTGACAGTTATACGTACTACGTTTTACGTTCTACGTTTAATGCTCGTTTGGCGCTAAGAATAATTCAATTTATGGTATTTTTGATCACCACTCACGTCTGAAAATTCAACTCTCATCAAAAACGTATAACGTATAACGTAAAACGTAAAACTATGCCAAGTTCCTTCGATCGCATCAATTCCCTCGTAGAGCAATACAAACAGGTTTTGGATAATACGCATATTTATCGCCAGCAATGGCAGGAACAAACGCGGAATTATTTGCAACAAGTTTTCCAGGGTGTTCTGGAAAAGACCGGATTGAAAGCGCAGATCATACTTCGGGGACAAATAGAAAACCTGGAAGCCCTGGTGCTTGACCTCGGGCGCAGCAGTAGCGGCTTATCTGAAAACCTGGAGAATACAGACCTCAAGCATACTATGGTAAAGAATAATGGCGCGCTCATCTACCAGCAATTGTTTAATGGCAAGTTGATGGTGATGTTGGCCAGCCCATACATAGAAGGTTATGGCGAAGCGAAGCCACCGCGAAGCCTTGAAATCATCCGCCCCGATGAAGTAACAGAGGATCTCGTACACAGTCATGTAGAGCGACTACTGAATGATATTATTGAATGGGAAGATTTTGATGATGATGACCGTAACAAGAAAGTTCCATTCCAGCCCATCGGCTTTCAGCATGGCGGTGGAAATGGACACCCCTCAAAGGCCAGTTAAACAGCATCGCGTCATTAAAAATCCCGTATCTGCATTTTCATTTCAAAGCTTTGTGAAACCATTAGGATTTTTTTCCTGTGCAATGCTGCACAAAATTGCATCTGGTTGGGCAGAATGACGAAATTCAATACACCATTAGTCAATAAACCTGTCAATCATGAAAAAAATCCTGCTTTTCGCTGGCTTCGCTATGCTAATGACCAGCTCCTGCAACAATGGCAAAAACCTGAGTTCCATGACGAATCTGCTTAAGGCCAAATGGGGGCTGCAATCCCTCACGGGTCAGTCATCAGACCTGGGAAGTATTTTCGGGCAGAAAATTCCCTTTCTCAATTTTGATACAGATGCCATGCGCGTGGCTGGCAATTCGGGCTGCAATAATTTCAACGGGCCCTTTAGCCTCGAAGCCGGTGGCAAACTTAGTTTCGGGAATCTCGCGATGACCAAAATGGCCTGTCCCGGCAATGGAGAATCCCTGTTCACTTCAGCCCTCAATAAAGTCACCAATTTCAAGATCGACAATAATGTACTTACTCTATTGGAGGGAAAGAATAAATTGATGGAGTTTGTGAGGGAATAGAACGTAATACGTAGTACGTATTACGTTTTACGTAGTACGTTGGGTTTAGAGTTGAGGGTTTAAGGTTGAGGGTTTAAAGTTGAAGGTTTAAGGTTGAGAGTTCAAGAAAGTGCCAGTAGATATCAATTTTCAAAAGCTTTCATCGCCTCGTCGTTGCGAGGGCTTCGTTGCCTGCGTTGCGACTTCAAGACCAAAAAAACGTAGTACGTAATACGTATAACGTAATACGTACTACCCGCTTTCGGTCACTACTTTCCCCAATCCGGTTATTTTTCACCGAAGCATAATGCTGCAATTTTGTCCTCATTCAACAAAATTGTTCGCCATGCCAACTCCACTCGAATTATTGCTGGATCCTGTTTCCCTGATCATTATTGCCATGTATGCCTTGCTTATGGCCTGGGAAGCTATATGGCCCGGGAGAAATCTTCCACAGGTACGTTTTTGGAAAATCAGAGGAATACTTTCCTTCTTTGTGTATTTCTATCTGTCATCCTATTTGCCCATACTCTGGGCCCGGTTTCTTCCCGATACACAATTGATGGATCTATCTGGCTGGGGTACTATTGGTGGCGGTCTGGCAGGTATCTTACTGTATGAACTGGGCATGTACATCTGGCACAGAAGCATGCACCGCAATAAATACCTCTGGAAGGTTTTTCACCAGATGCACCATAGCGCAGAAAGACTGGATACCTATGGAGCATTTTACTTCAGTCCGCTCGACATGGTAGGCTTCACCGCCCTTGGTACTGTTTGTTTTTCGGTGCTGGCAGGTTTCTCCCCTCAGGCTATTACTTTCACCTTGCTATTCGCCAACTTCCTGGGAATTTTTCAACATGCCAATATACGTACCCCGGCCTGGTTGGGTTACATTGTTCAGCGGCCCGAGTCGCATACCGTGCATCATGCCCGTGGTGTGCACGCATACAATTACAGCGATTTGCCTTTGTTTGATATTCTTTTCGGCACCTTCCGCAATCCTGAAAGGTATGAGCACGAAACCGGCTTCTATCACGGCGCATCCAACCGGGTAGGGGAGATGCTGATTTTTAAGGAAGTCGACAAGCCGACTTCGCGGTAATCAACGCTTCAATCAGTTTTTCAGAATGGTGAATTCCACCCGTCGGTTCAACTGGCGATTCAGGTCGGTGTCGTTAGCAACAACTGGTTTTGTTTCTCCATAACCCTTCGATCGAAGTCTTGCCGGGTCTATGCCTTTGGAAAGAATGTATTCCATAACGGAGCGGGCCCGGTTGTCCGACAGGGTGAAATTGTATTCATCACTGCCACGGCTATCGGTGTGCGCACTTAATTCTATTTCAATGGCGGGATTCTCATTCAGCAATTTCACTACCCTGTCAAGCTCCACGAAAGATTCGGGTCGCAGGTCCCATTTGTCAAAATCAAAGAAAACATTATTCAACCTGACTACCGTACCGATTTCAATGGGCATCAGGTAAAGGTCTTTATGAATTTCCATGTACCCGGCTTTCACCAGCGAATCCAGTTTTAGGTTTTCGGATTGTGCGAAATAGTGATCGGCCGTGGCGCGAATCAAATAATTTTTATCGTATGGTAATACAATCTTGAAGGCGCCATCATCGGGGCTCGATACCCCATTCCCCGCTTCGGTTCCGCTGGGCAGGGTTTGGTAAACGAGGTTGGCGCTGATGGGCTTTTTGGTTTTGGCATTATATACGTTTCCTGTTACTATCACTACAGGATTGGGTTTTTCCTTCTCCAGCAGCTTTACCCTTACTATATCACTTTCACCATAGGTTTCTTCGCTGGTAGTCATATAAGCGTACTCGCCACCCGCATCGAGGGTAAAGAACGCATCCCAGTCGGGAGTATTGATTGGAGTATCCAAATTGGCGGGCTCGGTCCATTTTTGCCAACTATCGTCGAGGCGTCGGCTCATCCAGATGTCGTTGTCGCCAACGCCACCGGGTCGGTCGCTACTGAAGTACAGGGTCTCTCCATCCGAAGCCAGATAGGGCGTCATTTCATTGTATTTGGGAAGATTGATGGTTTTCCCAAGCGATTTCGGCTCCGACCAGCTACCATCTCCCTGCAGAAAGCACACATATATGTCATTGTTGTAATCACCCGGCTTTTCGCTCATATAGAGTAGCAGGGTTTGACCGTCGTGTGCCATGCTGGCGCCGTTCTGTCGGCCACGGTCATATTTATGATAATTATGGATATAAAGTGCCTGGGGCTTGCTCCATCCGCCATTGCGTGTACGGTAGCTCATGCTTACTCCATTTCCCACATAATCACCGTCCACAAAAGCATTGCGGATTAATATGCGGTTATTGTCGGGAGATACCCAGTACACGGCATTATAGTGATAGGTATTGAGCGGATAACCCAGGTGATAGGCTTCGCCCCATTTGCCATTGCTGTCGCGCTCGGCCATCCAGATATCCTGCGAGTTGCCTACAGAACGGTAGCTGGTATTGTAGGGATGATTTTCCACGATGAAGAAAAGCAGGTTGCCATCCGCTGATACTGTTGGGCGCAGTTCAGCGAATTCGGAATTCACGTTAAAACCCAGGTTCTCAATCTTGATAATCGTGGAATGGCGGATCACATGATCCGTTTGTTCCTTGAGTGGGGCAGAGGTATCGGGTGCAAACTGGGCTATTGTTGTATACGACAATAGAAGCGCCACACCTGCGACTAGGTTCTTTTTCAATGGAATGGATTTTGGCTCGCCGAAAAATAATGCAAAATCCGTGCATTGAGTAGGGGTTTCTACCTGTGGGTTTTACGGTTGGGGAGTAGCCGTTCGGGTATGCTTTCTTACTTCCGGCGCTACTTTGCTGCCAAAAAGTTCTATGCTGCGCATCAGCTCGCGATGCGGAGTGGGGCCCACCGTCATTTGAGCCAGAAAGCGCGTATGCCCAAACAATTCATGCCAGTATAACATTTTTTCCGTCACCTCCGATACACTTCCCACCATCAGTGACGCTTTGGGGCTGCGCATCGATTCATACTGCGCACGGTTAACCGGCGGCCAGCCCCGTTCACGGCCAATTTGCGTCATCATGGCCGCATAAGAAGGGAAAAATGCATCTGCTGCATCCTGTGAGTTGTCACCCACAAAAACATGCGCATTAATGCCCAGTTGAAATTGATCGGCGGGTTGATTGGACTCCGCATAAGCTTTTCGATACAATTCTGTAAGGGAATTGAAGCGCGCTGGAATACCGCCAATGATGGCAATGGCCAGTGGCAAGCCCAGTTTTCCCGCCCTTACTACCGATGCGGGTGTGCCGCCCACGGCAATCCAAATAGGGAGCTTTTTCTGAACAGGTCGCGGATATACTCCGAGTCCAGGCAGAGGAGCCCTGTGTTGGCCAGACCAGCGCACAATCTCATCCTCGTTAATCCGAAGCAAAAGATCCAGCTTCTCCGAAAAGAGCGTATCGTAATCATCGAGGTCGTAGCCAAATAGAGGAAATGATTCAATAAAGGATCCGCGGCCAGCCATAATTTCGGCCCTGCCATTTGAAATGAGATCAACCGTGGCATACTGTTGGAAAACGCGTACCGGATCATCGGAGCTAAGTACCGTAACGGCGCTGGATAAGCGTATATTTTTGGTAATGGAGGCTGCCGCACCCAATACCACAGCAGGAGCCGAAACCATATAATCCTTGCGGTGGTGTTCGCCCACTGCAAAAACATCCAGACCCAGTTCATCGGCAAGCCTTATTTCTTCCAGCAACTCCTGCATTCTTTTTGCGCCGGCGGCTGTTGACTTATCCTGCCTGTCGATGGCTATATCGCCGAAACTGTATATACCTATTTCCATTCTGAATATTATTTACACACTAACAATTGCCCGGCCTTATTGTTGCCGCACTTGGTTTATCACACTGAGCAGGCTATGGGGGGCTTTGGCATCACCTGCAAGCTGCCAGATCATTACCCCAAAAGCGCCCTTATCGCGCGCAAACTCTGCTTTGCGGCGGATACTGGGCTTCCCATTGTAATAAAGCCATCCACCTTCAGCAACCTGAAGCGAATCTGTATCCAGGTGTTGGGGGTACTGCAGGGCGATATTTTTGAATGCCATGCTGGAAGGAATTCCGGCTCCAAATCCATAGCCATAAAAAGGCAATCCCACACTGAGCTTCTCCGCTTTAATGCCTCTTTGATTGGAAAAATAATTGAAGTCATCCACCGCCATGCTATAGGGAGAGTGTTGCCCGGGTTGATCCGGTCGCCAGGGGCCGGTCTTGTCATAACTCATGATATGCACTCTGTCGTATTGCGCTAAAGTACTATCAGCAATCTGATTCGCATTCCAACTGGCGAGGGCAGCCGTCATTTTTCGTCCGGCCTTCTTCATGGCTTCGCCGAGCGCACTTACAAAAGGGGCATAATGTTCGTTGATCAGGGCATTTTCCAGGTCCACATCCACTCCATCAAAATCGTACTTGTCGGCAAAAGCAACTATCGAGTTGATCAGTGTTTCCCGGTTAGCGGGCGTTAGCAAAGCTGCCAGGTGATCGGGAGGCGCACCTCCACCGATAGAAAAGAAAATTTCAACGGATGACTGTTTGGCTTTTGTCACCAATTGCGCATACGCTGGATTTTCAAGGAAGGCCCCATCGGGCTCCGGGTTCAAAAATGCCAGGTTTAAGTCGGTGATGCCAGTCCAGCCCAGGGTATCCATAGCTGCATTCCAGGTTCTGTCGTGGCTCATCAGGTAAGCGACCACACGGATGGGGTCCCTGGTCTCGGGCGGAGGGTTCTCCTTTTTCGGTTGACAACCTGTAATGGCCACCAGGCAAATTGCGGCTAAAAGTGAGGGGAGCATGGCTCTTGCTGCCTGAAACAATATTTGAGACGACATTTTTGGCATGAAGTAGCTTTTGTTGAATAATTCATTTCTAATAGATCGTGAAAGTTAAACTGAATTTGGATAATCAATGGTTTTTGTCGTAATTTTTATAAGCAATTGATATGGATCGGATTTCAAGGCTTAAACAGCCCGAACTGCTCACCAATCGACTTGTCCTTCGCAGCTTGGAGCCTGCCGATGCAAGGCTTGTATTCCTTCTCAGGTCCGAAACCGACGCCAGCCGTTTTATGGACCGACCTGTGATGTCGGGGATAGAAGACGGTCTGCGCTTTATTAGACGCATCAGTATCAGCATCAGCGAAGGGGATTGTATGTATTGGGCGCTTGTGCCCAAAAACCAGCTTGATCTCATCGGTACCATCTGTCTTTGGAATTGGGAGCCAAAATCAAAACAGGCGGAAATCAGTTTTGAATTACTCGAAGCCTGGCAGGGCCAGGGCTATATGCAGGAAGCGCTGCATCGGGTATTGGATTATGCATTTGATGAAATGGATTTGCAGCGCCTTGAAGCTTGGGTGCATCCGCAAAACCAGAAAAGTATAAATCTGCTTTCGCGCAATGGTTTTTTACCCGCTCCACTAAGTATTCCTTCCCGGCAAACGGAAGAGCAGGATCCGATTCGCGTTTTTTGCGTGGAAAAGAAAAATCGTCTTCGTGCGGTTTAATGAGATAATGCCTGGCATCCATTTATTCCGTTTATCTGCTATAACTGCGGTTGCTCCCAAATTCCCGGTATCAGCAGACCTGAACGCTTACATTTGCAGCCAGGTATAGCCGGTCGCCATTGTGAAATATTTAATTCAGAACATATTCTTCTTTTGCATTTTCAACCTGAGCGCTGTTTCCATTCAGGCGGGGGAGCCCGTGGCAGATAGTAGCCGCCTGCCTGCTATTGATCAGCTCATTGACCCGGTGGTTAGTTCCGATTCTGCTGATTGTATTATTCCCTTTACAAGAGCGGGCAACCTGATATTGCTAAAGGCCAGCATCGATTCCATTGAAGGAAATTTTGTATTGGATACCGGCGCGCCCCACCTTATTCTCAACATGACCTATTTTCGGGATTACCCAACGGCGTCCCCCGAAGGCGATGAAGAACCGGGCGGCATTACCGGTACGGCCGGAAGGTCGCTGCCGGCAGCCATTCCCAACCTGCAACTGGGACCCATACGGTACGCAAAACTAAGAGCCGATAGAATAAACCTGGGTCATATTGAAAACAGCCGTGGCGTAAAGATCCTCGGTTTGTTGGGTGTGCAATTGTTCAAGCGTTTCGAAATGATCATTGATTATGAAAATTCCCGGATTCACCTGCATCTGATTAGCCGCAAAGAAGCGTCTTCTTATCAAAGCACACTTTTGAAGGATCCTGACACTTATAATACTTTTCCCATTCAGTTGCTCGAAAATAAGTTGCTGACAAACGTGACGGTAGCCGGCAAAAAGTTAATTTTTGTAATCGATACCGGTGCGGAATCAAATGTGTTGGATAGTCGGTTGCCTAATCGAATTTTGGAGAATGTGGCCATTACACGCAGGGTAATCCTTACAGGCAGTGGCAGTTCGAAAGTGGAAGCACTTTATGGGGATGTGAACGAAATGAAAATGGGTGAGTTATCAATTAGTAAACTCCCCGTATTGATTACCAATCTGGAGAAACTTTGTTTCTCATACGACCGCTGCATTGACGGGATGCTCGGATTTGATTTCCTGTCGATGCAAAAAATAGGGTTTAATTTTGTTCGTAATAAAATGTATATCTGGAAATGATAAGGCTTGCTGATAATATATGGACTGCCTGCCGGCTCCTTTTCCTGGGCCTGGCTTGCTGCCTGGTATCGGCACAGCTATCAGCACAGGAACCCGTTCGGAAATATTCAGTGAAGGACGGACGGATGTATATCGAATTGAGTAAAAATTTGAAGGAAGCTTCTATCGACAGTTTTGTGAACCAGTTTGCCCTTGCCGAGCTCGCGCTCAAGGATTTTATATACCGGAATATGCGCGACTCATTGACCAAACACGGTTGGAAGCTGGAGAAGAATACCCATGACCTTTTCGTTATCAGCAAGCCACTTCTGGGTTTTGATAAAATTTTGGACCCTGCGGAAAAAATTCTATTCACCGATAAGCACCTAAAAAGTGGCGAGCTATTTCCGGAACCTAAGATGATGCAGCCTTTTGGCATCAACCAGTTCAGGCGTAAGCATCCCTTTGCCGTAAAAGATTCGCTGGTGACCTTCTATTGGCGGAATAACAAAAATGCATCCCAGGTAATTTTGAGTGGGAGTTTCAATCAATGGAGTACCGATGCCATGCCGATGCAAAAGACGGATAGTGGCTGGATTCGCACGGTGGCCCTGCCAGCGGGGAAACATTGGTATAAATTCATTGTAGATGGTAACTGGACGATAGATACCGATAATTCCCAAAAGGAGAATGATGGCCTTGGCAACATCAATTCGGTTTATTACAAGACCAATCGTGTAATCAGGCTCGATAGTTTTGTCAATGCCCGTAAAGTGATGCTTGCAGGAAGTTTCAATGGCTGGAACGACCGCGAGATAGCCATGCAAAAAGCGGCCACTGGATGGGCAATACCCCTATACCTGGAAGAGGGGACCCACACTTATCGTTTTGTAGTGGATGGCCGATGGATGGCTGACCCCTTCAATCCGGATAAGCTGCCCAATGAATTTGGTGAATTTAATTCCGTGATCCGCGTGGGTGACCCCTATCTGTTCCGACTCGAAGGTTACCAGGATGCTAATCAGGTTGTGCTCACGGGTTCCTTCAACGGATGGAATGACCACGAACTACGGCTCCAAAAAGTTTCCGGTGGTTGGGAAATAGCATTTCCACTCCGCCCGGGCAACTATGAATACCAGTTTATTGTGGATGGCAGGCGTATGGGCCGGGATGGGGGTAACGGCAATCTCATCTTTGTCATCGAACCCAATTATACTTTCCGCCTCCGGCAATTCCCCGACGCAAAATCTGTGTACCTCGCAGGTGATTTCAATGGCTGGTCACCTAACGGTTTTCCGATGGAAAAGCAGGGCGATGAATGGGTACTGCGCTTGCACCTGAGCCCGGGCAAACATATCTATAAATTTGTCGTAGACGGCAAATGGATCCTCGATCCTGATAATAAGCTTTGGGAGCAGAATGAATTTGATACGGGGAATTCGGTGGTTTGGGTGGAACTGGGGGGGGATTGAGTATTACGTTATACGTATTACGTAGTACGTTTTTTGGTTTAAAGTTTAGGGTTTAAAGTTTAAGTAAATTGATCCGTTGTCCATTACTTTCTTTTAATTCTTTAAACTTTAAACCCTAAACCTTAAACTATAAAACCTTAAACTTCACGTAAAACCTGCATTCCCAACTGCAAAACGTACTACGTAAAACGTATAACGTAATACTTTTCTCTCTCTTCCGCTTTGATTTTCCGGTTTTCTCCATTATTTTTCTGCATCCAATTATTCTGAAAAAACCTAACGCATGAAAACCCGGCACTATTTTACCCTGGCCATTCTGGTCGGTTTGGTCATTCTGACCATGAGTTGTAATAAGAAAAGCAATACGGATGATGATAATGCTGGCGAAACCAAGCTGCAACTGATAGCCCATCAGGGCGACCAGGCGCAATTTTCCGCCGCGCAGGACCAGATGGGAGAGGAGATTAACCTGCTGCTGGAAGCTGCGGCTTTCGCGGGCAGGCCCGGCGATCTGGGTGGGCTTATCTGCAACGCCTCGATCGAAATCGATTCCCTGAGCGAACCCCGCACCATTACCGTTACTTATTCCGGATTGAATTGTGCCGGCACATTCAGTCGCACCGGACAGGTTATTCTGTCTGCAGCGAGCAATACCAATTGGGCCAATGCCGGCGCGGCCATAGCTGTTAGTTGCGATGATCTTCGCATAACCCGGGTGGCCGACAACCGGTTTATCACCCTGAACGGAACCCAAACCTATACCAATGTCAGCGGTGGCCTGCTCATTAATCTTGCCAATACCAACGGTATTGAGCACCGCGTGAGCAGCGATGGAATTGAAGTTGCTTTCGACGACAATACTGTTCGTAGTTGGAAAGTGGCCCGGAAAAGGTGGTTTACCTACCAGGGTGGCGTGGTTTTGGAATCAAGTGGGTACCATTCAGAGAATGGCATTTCCAATATTGCAGAATGGGGTACCACCCGTTTTGGCAATAGCTTTTATACCAGCAGCATATCGCCGGTAACCATACGCCAGGATTGCGCATTTCGGATTACGTCGGGTGAAATCAAACACCAGACCGATCTGTACCAGGCGAACGTGGAATTTGGCCTGAACAGCACCGGTAGCCCCAGTGCCTGTCCAGGCAACGGCCAGTACTATTACCAACTGAGCTGGCTTTTGGCCAACGGCGCCAATGGATCGGTGATAGTGCCTTATTAAGACATTTTACAGAACTATCTCAGCCCTTTATTAGAGCAGAGTTTGCTAATTTTACTTCTTCGCAGGATTCTGACAAACTACTTCTCCTGCGAAGAAGTAAAATTTATCCGTTGAACAGTAATTCCTCTCTCGTTACGCTCCGGTCCGCCAACCTTCAGGTGCAGATACATCCGCATGGGGCAGAACTGCAATCAATCCTCGATACAAAAATGCAGGTAGAATACCTCTGGCAGGGCGATCCTGCTTTTTGGGGAAAGCGTTCACCGATACTTTTTCCTATTGTGGGTACGCTGAAAAACAAGTCCTTCCATTATCAGGATCAAACCTATTCGTTGGGCAGGCACGGTTTCGCACGGGAAATGGTTTTTCACCTGGAAAGCAAGGCCGAAGATAGAGCCAGTTTTCTTCTAACCGACACGGAAGCTACCCGGGCCATTTATCCCTTTGCTTTTCAGCTTTGGGTTGATTACCGCCTGGATGGTCAAAAGCTACACGTGAAGTACAGGGTACATAATCCTTCCTCCAAACAGGTCTGTTATTTTTCTATCGGCGCTCACCCCGCATTTCGGCTTCCCCTGCGGGCTGATGAGCAATATGAGGAATACTTCCTGGACTTTACTGAATCAGAAACCATTGGCCGCTGGCCCATCAATGCCGATGGATTGCTGGAAGCAGAACCCATACCCCTGTTGAAGGGAGAGAACAAGCTACCACTGCATCGACAGCTTTTTGCCAAAGATGCCATTGTGCTTAAAGGTCTTCGGTCGCAAAGTATGCGGCTGCTGCATCAGGAAAGGGGACCTGTTTTCCAGTTTCATTATCCCGGCTTTCCTTATATGGGCCTTTGGGCAGTACCAGGTGCCGATTTTTTGTGCATTGAACCCTGGTGTGGTGTCGCCGACAGCACCCATGCGAGCGGCCGGATTGAGGAAAAAGAAGGTATCATTGCTTTGCCACCCGATGAGCTTTTTGAAAGGGAATGGTGGGTGGAGTTTTATTAATTTCAAAATTGGATGGAATCGCTGTCTAGCATAGTACCAGCAATACCTTTCGCGGCGGAAGGATCCATGGTCCGCTCCGTATGGAGCAAGCGCGATAGTACCCTCTTCGTATTTGCGGGGGCTGCCGCTGAATTTGCGTTGAATAAGGCGGTGGACTGGCTCTATTTTACAGGCAAATTGCCGGCCGATCCATTGGGGCGGCTCTATTCCACTGTACAATATGCACGCAGAATTGTGTTTGCCAGCGAACAAGATGCTTTCAAAGCCATCGATACCATTACCCTTATTCACCGGGGAGTGGAAAACAAAAGAGGCAGCCAGATTCCCGATTGGGCTTATCGCGATGTATTGTTTATGCTGATCCACTATTCCATCCGCTCCTTTGAGTTGCTGGAAAGAAAAATGTCGGCATCCGAAAAAAATGAGCTCTACTGCACATTCTTAAAAATGGGCCGGCGCATGAATATACCCGGCTTGCCGGATGATTATGAAGGATGGCTAAAAGTGAGGGAACAGCATTTGCGCGACAACTATGCCCGCAGCAGCTATACCGACGATCTTTTTGTTCAATACCGCAAGCACCTGGGTGGATTTCGTTACAGGCTTCTGCGGGAAGTGCAAATTCTCACCTGCCCGCCAGAGATCCGCCGCTACCTGGGATTACGCAGCTTTTCATGGGCCACTCCACTTCTCTTTTTCTACAAACTGAGCCGAGGCACCGGCATAGATAAATGGGCCCAGCGGATGCTGTTGCCGAAGAAGTATAAGGATGAGTTTTGACGCGTGAATCGTGAGGCGTGAATCGTGAGGCGTGAGATGGCTTTAAGGAATTACAATATTCTGCTAGGCACCTCACGATTCGCAAAACTCACGCCTCACGATTCACGCCTCACGATTCACTCCCCCCATGTATTTCAAAAAATCAATCATCCTGCTCGTGAATCCAAACTCATTATCAAACCAGGCAATCAGTTTCACATGATTGCCCACCACAGTAGTCATGGTGCCGTCGATGAGGCAGGAATGTGTATTGCCCTTAATGTCGAGGGAAACAAGGGGTTCTTCGGTATAGTCGATCACTCCTTTGAAGCCGTTTTTGGCGGATTTTTGGAAGAGTGCATTGATTTGCGCGGCGGATACTTCTTCTTTCAATACCACGCTAAAATCGCCCATGGCACCATTGGCAACCGGTACCCGCGTGGAAACGGCACTGATCTTTCCCTGCAAACCCGGCATCAGGCGTTCCAGTGACTGGTGCAGGTCTATCTCTACCGGTATAATGGATTCAGCAGCGGCCCTGCCCCGGCGAAATTGGGTATGAGGTGCGTCCACCAATTCCTGCCGCGAAGTATAAGAGTGCAGCATATTGATCTGCGCCGATTGTATGCCGATGGAATTGAGAATGTACAAAACATGAACCGAGCAGTTGGTCATGCAGCCGCCCGGAGAAATGATGCTGATCTCCTCATTGAGGCTGGTATGATTGAAACCATAAATCAGCAGCGGTATATCGGATGAACCGGTGGTGGATAGCAATACCCGGCCCGCGCCGGCCAGCAAATGTTCTTCCGCTAATACTTTTTTGCTGAAACTGCCCGAACACTCCAGCACCACATCCACATTCAATTCACGCCAGGAAAGCTGGGCCGGATGCCCTGTTTGAAATACCGCAATTTTTTGCCCGCCATAGTGAATTTCATTTTGCTCCATGCGCAGCGCTCCCGGAAAAGTGCCATATACGGAGTCGAACCGGAGCAGGTAAAACAGGTTATCGGAAGGCATTATATCGTTGATGGCCACCAGTTCAATATCCGGTTCATCGACCAGCCTGCGGAAAAGCAGGCGGCCAATCCGGCCCATTCCATTAATAGCTACGCGCATAAGTTTGGTTTTGCCCCGCAAATATCCGCTTTTTATTGCTTTTTTCAGGTTAACCAAAACCGGTGATTGTTCGGCATATACTACTTTAGCAAATCATCCATTATTACTTTATTATTCAAGCTCCCAAAGCCCATGCGATCCGCCAGCATTCAGGAAATAAAACAGGAACTGCAGCAATTGAAGTCGGCTGAACTGGTGAATACCTGCATTCGCCTCGCCCGGTTCAAAAAGGAAAACAAGGAACTGTTGACTTATCTGCTTTTTGAGTCATCTGACGAGGCGGCCTATATCCGGGAGATTAAGGATGAAATGGACCTGCTATTTGAAGAAATCAACCGCGCTCATTTCTATTTCATCAAAAAAAGCCTGCGGAAAATATTGCGGGTGGTCACCAAACACGTGCGCTACATGGGTAGTCGCCAAGCGGAAACGGAACTGCTACTGCATTTCTGTCAGCGATTTCTCGAAATGGAAATCCCCTTTCAGCAAAGTCCGGTGCTGGTGAATCTTTACCAGGGAGTGCTGAAAAAACTAAAAGCGGCTATCGCCACGCTGCACGAAGACCTGCAACATGACTATAGCCGCCAAATGAATGAATTAAAACTATAGATCCTCTCTGTCTGTTTTCAGTTTCACCGTTTCGTGCTTGCGACGCATACGCATGTTCAGCAACTCTACCAACAATGAGAAGGCGATGGTGGTATAGATATAGCTCTTGCTGATTTCCTGGTGAAAACCTTCCGCCACCAGCATTATACCTATCGCAATCAGGAAGGATAGCGCCAGCATTTGCAGGGTGGGGTGCTTATTGATGAAATGGGAAATAGGGGCCGCAAAAATCATCATCACGGCAATGGAAACCACCACCGCTATAATCATGATGGATACATATTCCACCATTCCAATGGCCGTGAGGATGGAATCAAAGGAAAATACCGCATCGATCAACACAATCTGCAAAATCACCGAGGAGAGGGAGGAATACACTTTCTTCTTGCCTTTATCCTCGGCAGGTTTCTCCAGTTTATGGTGAATTTCGAGCGTGCTCTTAAACAAAAGGAACAAACCACCCGCAATCAGGATCAGGTCTTTCCAACTAATGCCCAGGGGTTGGCCATCTTCTTCAATAAATGAGAGTGTAAACACGGGCTCTTTCAATCGCATAATCCATGTGATGGTGAGGAGCAGACCCACACGGAACAGCATGGCGAGCAGGAGTCCGATATTGCGTGCCTTCCGCTGCTGCGAAGGTTCCAGCTTGTCGGAAATAATGGAAATGAAAATGATATTATCCACTCCCAATACAATTTCCAAAAAAGCGAGGGTCAACAAGCTTAACCAAACGGAGGGGTCCGAAAAATCAGGCCATATCATAAGCAACGGGTATTAAAACGATAAAGTTAAGGCCTCGCTGCAAAGTATCCATTTTTTTTGCCCATCCGGCTTTTGTAATATTGCCCATGGCCACTTGCCTGATTCGCGATATTAAATCTTTGGTAGGCATTCAAAACCCCAACAAACCCTTGCGCGGTGAAGAACTGAGCCGGTTGCCCGCTTTGGAGAATGCATACCTATTAATCGAAGACGGTCATATTGCCGGCTTTGGTTATATGAAGGATATCCCGGGCGACGCGGATAAAGTTGACAATACTGTAGATGCTCATGAAAGGTTTATCCTCCCTGCCTGGTGCGATTCGCACACCCACCTGGTGTTTGCCCAAAGCCGGGAACATGAGTTTGTCGACAAAATACGCGGACTAAGTTATGCGGAGATTGCCGCCAAAGGGGGTGGTATATTGAACTCTGCGGCCAAACTGGCGGAAATGTCGGAGGATACTCTTTTTAACCTGGCCTGGAACAGGCTGGGGGAGATCAGCCGGCTCGGGACCGCTGCGGTTGAAATCAAAAGTGGTTACGGATTAAGCGTGGAAGCCGAATTGAAAATGCTTCGCGTGATAAAGCGCTTACGCGATAAATCCTCTCTTATAATCAGGTCAAGCTTCCTGGGTGCCCATGCCATTCCGGTTGCCTATCGCGATAACCGGGAAGGGTATATCCGCTTGCTGCTCGAAGAATTGCTTCCACAAATTGCGGCGGAAAAGCTGGCCGATTATATTGACGTTTTCTGCGAAACAGGCTTCTTTTGCCCCGAAGAAATGGACAGAATTTGCAGGGCTGGAATGGCGGTTGGCCTGAAGCCTAAAGTGCATGTGAACCAGCTAAACAGTATCGGCGGACTGCAAACCGCCCTTCGCTGGCCGGCTCTGAGCGTGGATCACCTGGAGACGATGACGGAGCAGGACATCCGGGACCTTGGTCAGTCGGAAACAATCGGGACCTTGTTGCCGTCGGCAGCATTCTTTCTACGCATGCCCTTTCAGCCGGCAAGGCAATTGATCAATGCCGGAGCGGCTATCGCGCTGGCAAGCGATTACAATCCGGGTTCCTCACCATCGGGCAATATGAATTTCGTGGTTTCCCTGGCCTGTATTCAAATGCGCATGTTGCCGGAGGAAGCCATCAATGCGGCTACCATCAATGGCGCATTCGCGATGGAAGTAGCCGGTGAAACGGGCAGTATCGCCATCGGCAAAAGGGCCGACCTGATCCTCACAAAACCCATGCCCGGCCTGGCCTATCTTCCCTATGCTTTTGGGACCAATTTGGTGGAAAAGGTTATGGTCAGGGGCAACTGGATTTGACAATTTTTACCGTATATTCAGGGCATGAATGGACTGAATACGGAAGAAGTATTAATTGCACTCTGTAGCCTGGTTGTATTATCCTATATTTTCTCCATCGTCAGCAAATATGTGCGGATTCCCTCCGTATTGCTCCTGCTTTTTGCCGGTATTGGATTTCGGGCACTCGCAGATACTTACCAGGTGGAAATGAGTTTTTCAGAGCAGTTGGTGGAGTCGCTGGGGGTGGTTGGGTTGATCATGATTGTGCTGGAAGCCGGGCTCGACCTGAAACTTGGCAGAAACAAGTTGGTACTGATTCGCGATTCCTTTTTTTCCGCACTCATCATCTTCGCGATTTCGACAGTCCTGTTAACTTATATCCTGAATTACTGGCTGGGGGAGCCGCTCGAGAAATGCCTGGTGTATGCGATTCCGCTCTCCATCATGAGTAGTTCCATTGTTATTCCCAGCATCAATCCACTTAGCGAGCAGAAAAAGGAGTTCCTGGTGTATGAAGCTTCCTTTTCCGATATCATAGGGATCATTGTGTTCAACTATTTCACGGCCGATGACACGCTTTCCTGGCGTTCCTTTGGTGTGTTTTCTGCTAATATCGGTTTGTCGATTATCTTATCCGTACTACTATCCTTGTTACTCCTGATTATCCTGGCGAAAACAAAACTCAATATCAAGTTTTTCCTGATCTTTTCATTATTGATATTGATCTATTCGGGTGGAAAGATCCTGCATCTGCCATCCCTCATCATCATTCTTGTATTTGGTTTGTTGATTAATAATTGGGAAAAATTGAAATGGGCGCCCCTGGTTAAGTTCTTTCCGCATTCGCAGGTAGACTCCCTCCGGCATTTGCTGCATTCCGTTACAGCCGAAACTTCATTCCTGATCCGCACATTTTTCTTTTTATTGTTTGGTTATTCCATATCCCTGGCCTTTCTCAATGAAAAAGAAGTGTTGCTGGTGGGAACCCTCATTGTACTCGGGATGTTCCTGATCCGCATCCTTTACCTGCGTTTCTTTGTACGAACCAACCTGTTCCCAGAGTCCTTTTTCATACCCAGGGGGTTGATTACCATCGTACTCTTTTATAAAATTCCGGAGCATCTTAAGTTGAGCAGTTTTAACGACGGTATATTGTTTTATATCATTCTTACCACCAGCATTATTATGGCTTTGGGTATGATTTTTTATAAGAAGAAACCGGAACAGGTGGTGGAAGAGAGCGCTTTCAATGAAAGGCCGGATATTCTATAAAGTTCGTTTTTCGTATCCCCTGATGAACCCGATAATTTTCTAACGATTACAAAATCATATTGCCATGCAAACGGCTACATCAGTAACCCCATCAAGGCTGGCCGACAAGCGCCTGCATTTTAAATGGTATAGCAAACTGGATGTGCTATCCCTTACCAAAGTTCGCCGCTACGAAACCAAGTTGGGTGAGCGGGTGCAGGCCTGCCGGCCCGGACAGGATCCCGAGGAATTTTTTCAGCAGTGCTCCGCACGTTTTGTGTTGCTGGGTATTCCGGAAGATATAGGCGTAAAAGCCAATCTCGGTATGGGTGGTGCCGATACAAGCTGGCTTCCCTTCCTGCAACAGTTTCTAAATATACAGAGCAATGACTTTCTGGATGGCGAGGAACTGGCCCTGGCCGGACATTTCGACTTTGGTGATATACAATACCTGATTGACCATACCGCGAAGGGGGAGGAGGAAAAAGTGGAAGCCTATCGACATGCCGTCAACAACATAGATGAAGAAGTAGAGCAAATGGTAAAATGGCTGACCAGTATGGGAAAGATTCCCATCGTGATCGGTGGCGGGCATAACAACGCTTATCCACTGATCAAAGGGGCGGCCAAGGGATGGCATAAGGCGGGGGTATTGCCACTTGCACAAATAAACTGTATCAATCTTGATGCGCATGCCGACTACCGTCCTTCCGAGGGGAGACATAGCGGCAATGGATTCCGCTATGCGGAGGAGGACGGATTTTTGCAGAAATACTGCATCATCGGCTTGCATGAAAATTATCTTCCCCAAAATGTATGGATGGATATTGTGAACAATCCCTTTATTGACTGTATCACATTCGAGGACATCTTTGTGCATGAGAAGCGTAGTTTCATGCAATCTGTAGCGCATGCCACAGGCTTCACCGAAGATAGTTTGACCGGAATAGAACTCGATCTGGATTGTATCGCCAATGCGCTTAGCAGTGCGCGCACACCAGTAGGATTGAGTCCATTGCTTGCGCGCCAATATATCAGCTTTGCCGCAGCCGACAGCAAGCCGGCTTACCTGCATATTTGTGAAGGAGCTACCCGGCTTTCAGATGGCAGCACGGATATGGGTACGGGCAAACTGATCAGCTACCTGGTCAGCGATTTTCTGAAAGCCATGCAACCTCCTCCGCGCCTGGCATGATCAAAAGGGTATGCCGAGGTTGATAAAGGTTTGAAGCTTTCCAGTTTGATCGCTATACATGAGGCTTAGCTCCAGCGGCCCCAAAGCGAAATTATACGAGAAGGTAAGTGCGTATCCGGTATAAATATCCCTTGCCTCGAAGAATGTACTTTCGCTGATGAAATTATTCAACAGAATATTCGCGCGGCCAGTGAGATAAGCATTGGGAAAGATGGAGTGCCGCAAACCACCTTGCAGGCTGGCGAAAGAAGCGCTGTAAACAGAACCTTCGAGTAAGCCCGCAAATACCACCTGTCTTCTATAAAATCGCTGCATTCCACCTATCACAAATTCGTTCATGATATTGCGGCCATAATTGAAGTTGACACCTGACTGGGCATGCAAAAAACCCACCCATTTTCGATTAAAGGGGGTATAAGCCTCCAGGTTCAGCAGGGCATAATTGAAGGCTTTTCGCTCCACACCCAGCGAGTCGGGATTGGGAATGGGTTCATCATCGCGCAAAAATTCCACTTTCAGATTTTGCCCCTGAATTTGTCCTGCTTCGAGGTTGAGTTTGAGACCGCGGGTAGGAAAAATATTCCTGTCAAGCGTATGATGATTGAGGTAGGTATAAAAGCTGTTAAACTGGCTTCTGCCGCGGAAGGCAAGGTCGGGGCTAATGGTGGGGTTATATTTTAACCATTCAAAGCGGTGACCTAAACCCAGCGCTATATTGCGGTTGGTGGTATATTGAAATCGCTCATTTACTTCCCAATAATTCTGTTTGTACACACCGGTTTGCTTAAACTCCTCATAGGCGATAAAGTCGAATCGGTCGAATTGTGTTTTAGCAATAAAGGCAAAATTTTTCAGGCGGCCCAGGTATTGCAGATGTTCGCCTTTGAGGCGGAAAGTTTCACCAAGGTTGAGACTTACCAGGCTTCTGGAATTGGGAGTAAAGAAATTACGTGTCGTAAAATTACCTATCAACCCAATACCGGTGAACCTGGAATAATGCAAGCCCACTTTTGCGAAGGTGAATGGGTTTTCCAGGACCTTAAATACGATATGTGCACTACCATCTGGTTTGGGTTGTAGGGAATAGGTAACCCTTTTGTAATAACGGGTACCAAATGCCTTTCGCACCATATTACCCAATTGCTTCGCGCTGTACTTTTCACCGGTTTTGAAATCCATGGTATTGATGAAGAAGCCACGTGTTGTTTTTTCCAGCCCCTCCACGGAAAAGGAGCTGATCCAGACACTGTCAACCTTGGGGAGCCGGTCTTTTTGTGCATTTGTTGTGCCATATATCCGGTTCAGGGAATCGGCAAGGGCTTTGAATTGGGGATAGAGCGAGCGACCTACTTCCAAACCTTCCTGGATGATGGCTTCCGCATCAGCGAAGCTGCCCATATTGTAATCATCCAGCTTGAACGGTATATACAAATCGCAAAGCGGAATTTCTTTCCGGCTGTCTTCGCTCTCCCGAAAAAACGCAACCTGCAATAATATCTGAAATACGTTTCGCACTTTATCGGAAGGCAAAAGCCCTGTGGCCACATTGCTGCCGATAACATAATCAGCGCCCAGTTCCTTCACATCCTTCACGGGAAAATTGCGAACGATTCCACCATCTACCAGCCGAAGGCTGTCGTAATCAACTGCCGTAAATACCGAGGGGATGGCCATGCTGGCACGGATGGCGGTAATGATTTCGCCCCTGTCCATCACCACCGCATTGCCGCTGCCGACATCGGTACTGATGCTGCGGAATGGGATGCTGAAATCGTCAAAGTCCTTGATTGGGTAAACCGGGAAATAGAGCTCTGAAAATTTGAGCCAGAGTTCCTGGGCCTCCAGTAGCCCGGTCGACAACTGAAAGCGGTGATTGATCCAGGGAAGTTCAATTACGTATTTGGAAGACTCTTCTTTTTCTTCCATGAACAGACTGCGCAGGTCGGCGCCATTGCGGAGCAATACATCCCATTCCACATTACGGGCAATATGTAACAGGCTGTCGGCGGAATAGCCTATGGCATAAAGGCTGCCCATGATGGCGCCCATGGATGTGCCGGTAATGTAATCAATCTTCAATCCGGCTGAGTCGATGGCTTTGAGAATGCCCAGATGTGCAAGGCCTTTTGCGCCACCTCCACTTAAAGTGAGTCCGATACGGGGCCTTTTGTTGGGTTCATTCTGCCCCGCAGTCTGTAATGTCAACAACAACAATAGGGCAGGGATGAAAAGACGCATTCCGGAATAAGGTTGAGAGGGTGAAAAATCGTCGTAATTTACGATTTTTTCTCTTCCAGTTCCATCAGCTTCTCAAATACCCGCTCATACTCTTTCTCCATATTTTGAAGAATGGCCGTTTGTTCCTGGTGCGCTTTTTCCGTTTGCAGAAATTTTTCTTTGTCGGCATAGGTGGCTGGATTGGCCAATTCAGCGGCCAGCGATTCCATCCTGCTTTTTTGCTTCGCTATTTTTTCTTCCAGCTCCTGGAACATGCGTTGTTGCTTTTGCAATTCTTTTTTCAGTTCCTTGTTGATGGGTGCATTTACTGGAGCCGGTGGTGCCTGTGCAGGGGCTGGAGTTGCCGGTTGATTTTTACTTTCGACCCGGCCAGCGGAATTTTCTTTGGCTGGTTTGTTGCCGGCTTTAGGCGTTTTCGCTTCTTCCTGCTTCGCCATCCTTTCTTTCCAGGCTACCCATTCGTCGTACCCTCCTTTGAATTCTTTGATCTGGTGGTCGCTAATCTCCCAAATCTTATTGGCTGTTTTGGAAATAAAGTAACGGTCGTGGCTCACGAGAATCAAACTGCCTTCGTATTTCTTGAGGGCTTCAATCAGCAACTCGCAGCTATGCATGTCGAGGTGGTTGGTAGGTTCATCCAGCATCAGGAAATTGGCTTTGCTCACCATCGTTTTTGCCAGGGCCACCCTTGCTTTTTCCCCACCACTCAGTACCCTGATTTTTTTATCGGAATCATCACCGCTGAAAAGAAAACAACCTAATACGGTGCGCAATTCAACTTCCGTAAGCTGGCTACCACATTCCTTCATTTCATCGAGCACGGTATTGTTAAGGTTCAGCGATTCCAACTGGTGCTGGGCGTAAAAACTTTCGTCTACATTATGCCCCCATTTTCTTTCGCCTGTGCAGGATTCGGTGCCGGCAATAATGCGCAGCAGGGTCGACTTACCCTTGCCGTTGGCGCCAATCAATGCAATCTTATCGCCCCTTTCAATTTCGGCATCGGCATTTTCCAGGATAATATTATCGCCGAATTTTTTTCCGACATGCTTTAGCTCCACCAATACCTTTCCTGGGGTTTTATCGACCCTGAAGTTGATTTTCAGGTTAGGTCTTTCAATACTCGCTTCTTCTATGCGATCGAGTTTATCCAATCGCTTCTGTATACTTTGCGCCTGCGCGGCTTTACTGGCTTTGGCTTTAAAGCGTTCCACAAATCGCTCCTGCTGCCGTATATAGTCCTGCTGGTTCTCGTAGGCTTTTTGCTGCAGATCCATCCGCAGGGCTTTTTCCTTTTCGTAAAAGCTGTAGTTGCCGTTGTAGATATGGAGCTTTTGCTGGTAGAGTTCCACAATCTTGGTAACCATGCGGTCAAGGAAATATTTATCGTGACTCACAATCACCACTGAGCCTTTATAGTGCTGCAGGTATTTTTCCAGCCATTCAATAGAGGGAAGGTCAAGGTGGTTGGTAGGCTCATCAAGCAGGAGCAGGTCGGGTTGTTGCAGGATCATTTTGGCCAGCAGTACGCGCATTCGCCATCCACCACTGAATTCTTTATAGGGGCGGTTCAGGTCGGCATTGGCAAATCCAAGGCCCTGCAAAACTTCTTCCGTACGGTGATGGATATCGTAGCCTCCCAGTGTTTCCAGTTCATGCAGTCGATCGGAATAATCGTGCAGCACTTTTTCATCGCCGGTGCGCTCCAACTCTTTGCCCAGCTCTTCAATTTCTTTCTCCAGTTGCAATACGCGCTCAAATGCCCCAAGTGCCACCTGCAAAATGGACTCTTCGGTATCAAACGAAAGCAGGTCTTGATGCAGATAGCCCACCGAGGTGGAACGGCTTCTTTCCACCGTGCCGGCGGAAGGGGAGTACTGTCCCACAAGCAATTTCAATAAAGTGGATTTACCGGTACCGTTGTAGCCGATCAATCCAATTCGTTCGTTGGGCTGTATATGCCAGGTAGCATCTTCTACAATTGCCCGAGCACCAAATTCAAATGTTACGTCCTGTAAGCCTGCCAGCATGATCTGTTTTTTGCGAAATGTGTTTTAAATTTTTCGATTCCGGGCTTCCGGATGAATTGGCAAAAATAAAGAATTACCAGTGGAAGCTCCTTTGATTTATCTTTGAAACAAACCCTGTACGGATGAAGAAATTTTTCGCCATATTTTTTGCCATTATCCTAATCGGCGCAGGATACATCTACTTTACCTATTTCAAAGGGGGCAAAAAAAATCCCAAAGGTCCCAAACCTGTGCCCATGGCGGTGAGTAAGCATAGCGATGTGTTCAATGCATCCGTAAAGGAGGCCCTGGCCGATTATTATGCGCTGAGTGAAGCCCTGGTCAACTGGAACCTGGAAGCCACCAATTCCAGCGCGAAAGAACTTGCATTGGCGCTCGATAGCCTGCGAATTGATGAACTCAAACAGGATACCACCGGCATCTACGAAAGCGCCATCGATCCACTCAGCAATGCCAAACTCGAAGCCTCCAATATTCTCGTGGCAGCCGACTGGGATGCACGTCGCCGCGCCTTTCAAACCCTTTCCGATAATCTACGCCTGCTATTTATCGTGGTAAAATACGACCAGGAAAAAATGTACTGGCAGGAATGTCCCATGGCCTTCAACGATAACGAGGCCGCCAACTGGCTTAGTCCCACCAAAGAAGTAAGAAACCCATACCTGGGAACACAGCATCCGGTGCATAAAGATGGAATGTTGCATTGTGGAGCGCCGAAGGATACCATTAATTTTATGGCAGCGCAGTGACGTAGTACGTTTTACGTAATACGTAGTACGTTTTTTTAGTTTAAGGTTTATGGTTTAAGGTTCAATATTTAATATTTGATATAGTTGCTTCAAACTTCAAGTCTAAACCTTAAACTTTAAACTCTAAACCCTAAACCCAAAAACGTAAAACGTAAAACGTACTACGTAATACGTCTTACTCATTCCCCCGGCTTATACACAAATCGCACCAACGAATTCTTTTTATCATCTGAAGTAAGATACAACTGGTATCTTTTCTTACCAGTATTTACAATCATGAGTGCGGTATTGGGTGGAATGGAACCCAGGTTTTCACCCACCATTACCACTTCCTGCAACGGTTTGGAAGGGTCTATTTGAAGGGTGATGGTCACGGGTTTTGCGGTGAGTAATTTATGCGATACCACGGCCACATTATCTACATACACCGAAATGGTGTCGCCATCTATCTGGCCATTATCATAGAAGTCGAGACGAATTGTGCCTGTGTCCACAAAAATTTCGCGCACCAATTCATTTTTGCGATCCTTCAGGGGCTCTGGTACCGGAGGCTCAAAGGCCGACTTCTGAATTCTCGTTAATACAATAGAACCGGAAGGGCAGGCGCTTTTTCCATCCATCGTTTTTCCGGTCCAGCTTCCGCGCAATTGCTCTTCACGTCCATCGGTATGGTACGTGAGCACATAGTTTTTGATACAGGGAATACAGTCAGGAGGGATACGAAAGATCGACACTTTCATTTCCTGGATGGTAAGGGTCTTTTGGGTGGAATCATAATAGCCCTCAAATTCTTCCTTTACGTAATTGCTGGTATCGGAATAGTGATAGGAATTGCCGGTGATACGAACGCCATTCAATACCTGCAATTGAAATTCGATATTGTAAACGGGGAAGCAGCCACCGGGTTCCATCACCAGCCGCCCTTTCCAGAACCCGTTTATCACCTGCGACTCTCCGGAATAAAAGCAGGCTAAACCAATTAACAGCGCAAATGTCCTTAACATGAAAAATGAAAATAGAGGAAAATACGTTGACGGCGGCCAAATTTTACAGAAGCGGCTTTAGCGAGGTTCGTACCGGAACCGAACCGCGGCGTTTTTCTGCTCATTGGAGGTAATCCGTACTTCAAATCGCTGTTTACCCGACTCCACAATCATAAGAGAGGTATTGGGTGGTATGCGACCCAGGTTCTCGGCCACCATGGTTACAATTTGCTCGGGATCGTTTTCATCCATCACGAAATTGAATACAAGAGGGGAAGCCGTAAGTCTTTTATTCGACAACACCAGGCGGTCGTTGAGATAAACGGAAATGGTATCGTCATCAATCTCCCCGTTATCAAACAGCTTGATGGTAACATTGGGATCGTACAATACCAGTGACCGCATCAGGTCCGATTTTCGATTGCGTATATTGACGGGCTCCTTCATCACCGGCTTGTTGGGTCGGGTGTTGATGGAAGGCTTCTTAGCCACGGCTGTGTCCGGAATCTTTGTATTGGTCTCCTTTTGAACTGGCTGGTTGGTTTTCGCATCTTTTTGCGGCTCTTTCTTTGCTACAGAAGGGCTGTCTTTTGGCGTATTTTGTTTTTGCGGCACCAGGGTGGTCTTATTGCCGGGTGACTGGTTTACGCGGGGCGGATCTTTACGCGGGCGGGATACCACTGGTTCATCGCGCAGAAAGGGCTCGATGTAAAAATCCGAAGTGGGCACTTTGCGCAGGCGTACAATACCTCCGCCACAGTTATCGCCACGTTTTCCGCCATAACCATCCGTTTCGTAAGCGCTGGTATAAACGCCTTCGAGAAATTCCTCTTTGCCCGATTTGGAATATTCGAGCAGGTATTTCATGATGCAGGAAACGGAACCGGGACTCATGCGCAGCTCAACGGTGCGGATTTCCTGTATCATGGCCGATTTCTCCGACTTATTGAAATTGCCGGTTAATACGGCTTTGCCATAGAAAACGGTAGTAAGGTAGGAATAGGTAACCCCTTTGAATCCGGTGGGGCTTTGTTTGATTTGAATCTCGAGTTTATAGGTGTCGCCCAGCTCGGTTTTAAAGTAGCCGCGCCAAATGCCGGTCAGGTCCTGTGCCGATGCAGACATCAGGCCGGGCACGAGAATAAGCAGGGAAAGGCAGAGCCGTCTTGTAACAAGCAGAAACATCGGGCCAAAACTAACGAATCTGTTCGTAAAGCAAAAAGTGAGAGGAAGTAAGACTTTGTTAATTTTAAGAAGCTTTTATCAATTCCACCATATTCCCTGGTTTTGCGCTTTGCTTTTTCCACTCTCCCCGCATTTCGTTAATTTTGCGCTCCTGAATTGCTCAAAACATTTTCATCCTCAACTGAATGATCAATATTCGATTTCCAGATGGCGCCGTTCGCCAATATGAAAAAGGAACCAGCGCCCTAGATATAGCTAAATCCATTTCGGAAGGTCTGGCGCGCAAGCTCCTGGCCGCACGCGTCAACAAGGAAGTGTGGGACCTTAGCCGACCCATTCAAGCCGACGCTGACCTGCAATTGCTGACCTGGGATGACGCGGATGGTAAGAAAACATTCTGGCACTCTTCTGCCCACCTGATGGCTGAGGCGGTAGAATCGATTTTCCCCGGTGTAAAATTTTGGGTAGGGCCACCCACCGAAAACCCACAGGGTTTTTATTACGATATGGACCTGGGCGACCGCAAGATGACCGAGGAGGACCTGGAAAAGCTGGAGAAGAAAATGAACGAACTGGCCAGGCAGAACAATCCTTTTGTTCGCCAGGAGATCAGCAAGCCGGAAGCCATTCAGTATTTCACACAAAAGAATGATGAATACAAGCTGGATTTGCTGGCTGGCCTTGCCGACGGTGAGATAAGTTTTTATACCCAGGGTGGGTTTACCGATTTGTGCCGGGGGCCGCATATTCCGCATACCGGATTAATCAAAGCCATCAAGCTTACCAATATCGCCGGTGCTTACTGGAAAGGCGACGAAAGAAATAAACAACTCACCCGCGTTTATGGCGTAACCTTTCCATCGCAGAAAGAATTAGATGCCCACCTGGCCCTGCTGGAAGAAGCCAAAAGGAGAGACCACCGCAAGTTGGGTAAGGAGTTGGGCATTTATACCATGGACGATGATGTGGGCCAGGGACTCATCATGTGGCTGCCCAATGGTACAGTAGTGATAGAAGAGCTGGAAAAGCTGGCCAAAGAAACCGAACAGGAAGCCGGCTATCACCGGGTGGTAACGCCACATATCGCGAAAGAGAGTATGTATCTCACCAGTGGTCACCTTCCTTATTATGCGGATAGTATGTATCCTCCCATGGAACTGGATGGGGAGAAGTACTATCTGAAGAGCATGAACTGTCCGCATCACCATAAAATATTTGCGGCGGAGCCGAAGAGCTATCGCGACCTGCCATTTCGCATAGCGGAATACGGAACTGTATACCGCTATGAGCAGAGTGGGGAGTTGTTTGGCCTCATGCGGGTACGATGCCTGCACATGAACGATGCGCATATTTACTGCACCAAGGAACAGTTCAATGATGAGTTTCGTGCTGTAAACGACATGTACCTGAAATACTTCAAGATCTTTGGAATTGAAAAGTACGTGATGCGCCTTTCGTTGCATTCACCCGACAAGCTGGGAGTGAAATATGTGAATGAACCGCAGCTTTGGCAGGAAACGGAGACTATGGTACGAAATGTGCTGGTTGAATCCGGTATTCCATTTGTGGAAGTGCAGGATGAGGCGGCATTTTATGGACCCAAGATAGATGTGCAGATTTTCAGTGCCATCGGTCGTGAGTTTACACTGGCCACCAACCAGGTTGATTTTTCACAGGGCCGTAGCTTTAAACTGCATTATACCACGCAGGATAATAGTTCCGACACCCCTCTCATTATTCACCGTGCACCGCTGGGAACCCATGAGCGATTCATTGGATTTTTGTTGGAGCAATATGCCGGTAAGTTTCCCTTGTGGCTGGCACCCCGACAGGTGAAAGTGCTGCCCATCAGTGATAAGTTTGGCGATTATGCGAAAGGAGTGACCCAGACACTCAAAAAAGCGGGCATTCGCGCCGAAATGGATGATCGTAATGAGAAGATAGGCAAAAAGATTCGGGATACCGAGCTGTTGAAAGTGCCTTATATGCTCATTATCGGCGAAAAAGAAGTGAACGAAGGAAAAGTATCGGTAAGGAGGCAGGGTAAGGGGGATCTGGGTGCCATCTCGGTAGAGGAATTTATCGAAAAAGCGACACAGGAAATCCGCGACCGGGAATTAGGCGAATAATCCGGTGATTTTCCCATAACCTGTAAATTTGCCAATTCGCAAATTTTCCTCAAATTCGTATTCATAATTTTTATCAATTTGCCGGTCAAGCAGACCGGCACCTATTTTTAAACTAAAAAAACTAAATGGCAGTACCACAAAAACCCGGAGGCGGGTTCAACAGGCCATCAGGCGGGGGCGGTTTCAGACCCGGTGGTGGTGGATTTAATAAAGGCGGTTTCAGAGGCAGAATGATGCCGAGAAAGGAAGCGGAACACCGGATCAACCAATATATCCGTGTACCGCAGGTGCGCCTGGTAGGCGACAATGTGGAGGTTGGCATTTACAACACCCAGGATGCGCTACGCATGGCCAAGGATATGGAGCTGGACCTGGTTGAGATTTCACCACAGGTGGATCCTCCTGTTTGTAAAATCATTGACTACAATAAGTTCCTTTACGATAAGAAGAAGAAAGAAAAAGAGATGAAAGCCAAGAGCAAAGTCTCTGAAGTGAAGGAAATTCGTTTTACTCCCAATACGGATGACCATGATTTCAACTTCAAGGCCAAACATGCCGAGGAGTTTTTGAAGGAAGGGAATAAGGTGAAAGCCTATGTGCAGTTCAAAGGCCGTGCAATACAGTTCCAGGAAAGAGGGCAGTTGCTGCTGCTCAAGTTTGCGGAGCGGCTGGCGGAAGTGGGCATTTTGGAAAATATGCCCAAGATGGAAGGGCGCCGAATGTTGGCTATGTTTGCGCCAAAAGGTAAAAAGAAGTAATAAGATTCAACAAAACGCACCATTCAACCCGGCTATTAGCCGGGTTTATTTTTTTTCTTTGCCAGATAGCATGTTTTTAAGATATTCAGCATCCAATTGCATCGACGGTTACGCCTTATCCTGCTATAGCTGCAATTTTTTCATCAATTATACCATATGCGTTATCTAAACCAAGTCTCACTCGTACTGGCAGCAAGTCTTATGCTCCAGGTATCACAGGCGCAAAACAGGAATCGCAGACCGGAAGTAGTGGATACAACCAAGAAGCCACCAGCCGGACCGGTTGCCAACGCGCGCAACAATAACAATGGCCCCAAACCTTATGGCGAAGTCATCACATCAAAAGCCGTAAGCGACCAGGGCATGTTCACTGTTCACAAAGTGGAGGATAAATATTACTTTGAAATTCCCAATAATATGATGGGAAGAGAAATCCTGGTAGTAAACCGGATTTCGAAAGCCGCCGCGGGTATGCGTAACGGCTTTTTTGGTTTCGCAGGCGACCAGATTGGGCAGCATGTGATTCTTTTCGAAAGTGGACCCGAGCATAAGGTATTCCTGCGTGACATCTCTTTTGCGGAGTATGCCAAGGATTCTACTTCTCCCATGTTTATGGCGGTGACTAAATCAAATGTACAACCCATTGCCGCTGCTTTTGACGTGAAAGCCTATAGCAAAGATTCAACTGCTGTGGTGGTGGACGTAACCGAATATGTTGCAGGCGACAATGATCTGCTGTTTTTCTCCGGAGGCCTGAAATCATCCATGCGTATCGGCGGACAACAAAAAGACAAATCGTATATCTCGGGCATGCGGTCCTATCCCATGAATGTGGAGATTTCTTCTGTTAAAACCTATAGCCGTGCAGCTGCGCCTCCGGGACAGTCTTCAGGTGGCCGTGGCGGCGGCGGTAATGCTGGTGTCAATATCACCGTGGAGATCAACAATTCCCTGGTGCTGCTGCCTGAGAAGCCCATGCAGCCGCGTTTCTTTGATCCGCGGGTGGGTTATTTCGCGGTAGGGTATACCGATTTTGATGCCAATCCCCAGGGTGTAGAAGACGTGCGCATAATTAAGCGCTGGAGGCTCGAACCCAAAGAAGAAGATATGGCAAAATATAAGCGGGGTGAACTGGTAGAACCCAAGAAGCCCATCATTTTCTATATCGATCCCGCTACACCCAAGCAGTGGGTGCCTTACCTGATCCAGGGTGTGAACGACTGGCAGACGGCATTCGAAAAAGCCGGCTTCAAGAATGCCGTTATCGGTAAAATGGCGCCGACCAAGGAGGAAGATCCCGAATGGAGCCTCGAAGATGCGCGCTATTCTGCTATCGTGTACAAGCCTTCCGATATTCCAAACGCCAGCGGACCCAGCATCGCCGATCCCCGGAGCGGTGAAATCATGGAGAGCCATATCAACTGGTACCACAACGTAATGCAACTGATACACCACTGGTATTTTGTGCAGTGTGCACCTAACGATCCTGAGGCAAGAAAGATGCAGTACGATGAAGAGCTGATGGGTCAGTTGATCCGTTTTGTTTCTTCGCACGAAGTAGGCCATACGCTTGGACTGCGCCACAACTACGGTAGCAGCTCCACCGTGCCGGTTGAAAAACTGCGCGACAAAGCCTGGGTAGAAGCCAATGGTCATACACCTTCTATTATGGACTATGCCCGTTTCAACTATGTGGCACAGCCCGAAGATAAAATCAGCCGCGATGGTCTTTTCCCCCGTATTGGCGATTACGACAAATGGGCCATCGAATGGGGTTATAAACTGTTTCCCCAGTTTAATAGCGAATGGGATGAGAAAGCCCATCTCAACAAATGGGTCATTGAGCGCCTGAAAGATAACCGCCTTTGGTTTGGAACTGAAACGAATCCCGATGATCCCCGCTCGCAGCGTGAGCAGGTAGGCGATGATGGCGTGAAAGGTGCGGATTATGGAATTCGTAACCTGAAGCGCATTATTCCAAATCTGATGGAGTGGACCCGCGAGCCCAACAAGAGCTACGAGTCGCTGGCGGATATGTACAACCAGGTAACAGGCCAGTTGAATATGTATTATAGCCATGCAGCCAAATACGTTGCGGGTGTTATGGAAACGCCGAAGATGGTGGAAGAAAAAGGACCCGTTTATGAGCTGGTTCCCAAAGCCAAGCAGCGTGAAGCCATGGACTTCCTCAACAAGCATGCATTTGCCACACCAACCTGGCTGATTAATGAAGATATTTTTAGCCGTACAGGATTGAAAGGTACCACCGTAATAGGCCGTTTGCAAGACAATGTGCTCAACGGTTTGCTTTCGACCCGTACCCTGAATAAGCTGATTGACGCCGAAGCGTTGGAAGGCGCTAAAACCTACACCATGCTCGACCTTTTCGCCGACCTGAAAAAAGGTGTATGGACAGAACTGCCCACGCGCGCGAAAATCGATGTATATCGTCGTAATCTGCAGAAGTCTTATATTAATCAATTGTCGAATATTCTGAACCCGCCCCGTCCTGCCAATGCCGGCGGTGGTATCACGATCAGTTTTGGCAGCGTAAGCTCCAATACCGACAAATCGGATATCAAGAGTGTGGTTCGTGCACACCTTACTGCCCTGCGTTCTGAAGTGCGGGCTGCTGCGGCCGGTACTACCGACCCTCTCAGCCGCTATCATTTGCAGGATGTGCTGGTGCGGATAGATAACGCACTGGATCCTAAAGAGTAACATTAAAAAGAAGGCCGCAACAGCGGCCTTCTTTTTTTGTAATAACTGGCACGGAACTTTGTACAGGTTCCGATATTTTCCTTACCTTTGCGCTCCATTTATTAGGCCTGAAGAGGCTCCACAAGCGTCCCTCCGTGGGGATCGCCTCAAAGGTATCATTCTTAACAAAAGGTAAAATGCCTAAGGTTAAAACAAATTCCAGTGCCAAAAAGCGCTTTAAAGTTACCGGCACCGGTAAGATCACGCATCAGAAGAGTTTTAAGCGTCACATCCTGACGAAGAAATCCAAAAAAAGAAAAAGAGCTATGCGTATTGATGGTTTGGTTGCCAAACCCAATATGGATTTCGTAAAACGCCTGCTTCGCCTGAAATAAGCGCTGGCGCTTAGATAGCTCATTATTCAACAATTAATTTAAACTCTTTTAGATATGCCTCGTTCAAAAAATGCCGTTGCTTCTAAAGCGCGCCGCAAAAAGATATTAAAACAAGCCAAAGGCTTTTATGGCAAACGCAAAAATGTATTGACGGTTGCCAAAAACGTAGTGGAAAAAGGTATGACCTACATGTATGTAGGTCGTAAACTGAAGAAAAGGGAATACCGCTCTTTGTGGATCGCGCGTATCAACGCTGCTGTTCGCGAAGAAGGAATGACCTATTCGGAATTCATCAACAAACTCCAGAAAAAAGGTATTGAGCTCGACCGCAAAGTGCTGGCTGATCTGGCGATGAATAATCCCGAGACCTTCAAGAATCTGGTGAACTCAGTGAAATAATCAAGATTAAAAGCCGCAAAAGCGGCTTTTAATTTTATTGCACTACCCGATATTTCGGAGAATTAATTCCCTGGCAAACAGATCGTCCATTGCCACATTCCATCATTTCCCATACTTTTGCTTCAAATCCCGCTTTTCCAAACGCAAGCCTTTTGCCGTTAAATGAATAATACCTACAACGACCTCGTCCGGCAAACCTTCAATTTTCCGCAGGAAGGTTTCGATGTGAAGGACGGTTATCTGCAGTACAATGGCCTGGACCTGAAAGCTCTGATTGACAAGTATGGCACGCCCATGAAGTTGACCTATCTGCCCAAAATTGGCATGCAGATCAAGAAGGCCAAGACCATGTTTGCAGCCGCTTTCAAGAAACATAAGTATGAGGGTAAGTATTTCTATTGCTATTGCACCAAGAGTTCACACTTTAGCTTTGTGGTGGAAGAAGCGCTGAAGCATGAGATTCATCTGGAGACCAGCTATGCCTACGACATAGAGATCATCAAGAAACTCTATGAAAAAAAGAAGATTACCAAGGATATTCATATCATCTGCAACGGCTATAAGCAAAAGGGTTACACCCGCCGGATCGCCAACCTGCTGAATACCGGCTGGCAAAATGTGATTCCGGTTCTTGATAATAAAGATGAACTGAAGGAATATGCCAAATCGGTAAAAGTTCCATTTAAGCTGGGTATCAGAGTTGCGGCAGAAGAGGAGCCCAATTTCCCCTTTTATACTTCCCGGCTGGGTATCCGTGCAAAAGACATCCTGGAGTTTTATGTAGACAGGATCGAAGGGTATGAAAGCAAGTTTCAGCTGAAAATGCTGCACATCTTCCTCAACAAGGGCATTAAGGATGATATCTATTACTGGAGTGAGCTCAATAAGATCATCAACCTCTATTGCCAGCTCAAAAAGATTTGCCCCGAACTGGACTCTATCAATATCGGCGGCGGTTTCCCCATCAAACATAGCCTGGGATTTGATTACGATTACCAGTTCATGATCAATGAAATTGTAGGCAATATCAAATCAGCCTGCAAGAAAGCCAAAGTACCCATGCCCAATATCTTTACAGAATTTGGCAGCTACACGGTAGGGGAAAGCATGGCTCATATCTATAGCGTGATCGGGGAAAAAGTGCAAAACGACCGCGAGAACTGGTATATGATCGATTCCAGTTTTATTACCACCCTGCCCGATACCTGGGGTATTGGCGAGCGATTCCTGATGCTGCCTATTAATAAATGGGAAGCCGAATACCAGCGGGTGGTACTAGGAGGCATCACCTGCGATAGTCACGATTACTACGATTCCGAAGAGCATATCAACGAAGTTTTCCTGCCCAAAATCGTTAATGGCGAACCGCTCTATGTGGGCTTTTTCCATACTGGCGCCTACCAGGATCAGATCAGCGGCTATGGAGGAATCAAGCACTGTCTGATTCCTTCACCCAAACACGTAATTGTTGGTTACGACAAGAATGGAAAACTCACCGACTGGCTCTATGCCCGCGAGCAAACGGCACAAAGCATGTTGAAGATATTGGGGTACGTGAAGTGAGAAATTGTTGAACTGTTGAATCGTTTATTCGTTTAATCGTTGAACTGTTGAATAGTTCAACTGTCGGTGGATTGTTTTAAATTAAAAGTAAGCGATTAAACAGTTCAACGATTAAACGATTCAACGATTAAACGATTAAACGGTTTTCAGCGGAATTACCACTTCCACCACCGTTCCTTTTCCATTCGCGCTATGTATGGTATAGGAACCACCCATCATGATGGCTCTTTCTTTCATGCCCATAATACCCAGGGTTTTCTTATGTTGAATATCTTCGCGTTCAAAACCCTTTCCATTGTCTTCTATAAGCAGCACGAGCTGATTTTCCTGGCGCACTAGGGATATGTCTACCTTATCGGCGCCAGCATGTCGCGCCACATTGGTTAGCGACTCCTGGAATATCCGGAAGATGCCGATATTGAATTCGCGGGGCAGTTCCTCTTCCTGCACGCTGCAAATCAGGGAAGTCTTGATGCCGGTGCGTTTCTCAAAATCCTGTCCATACCAATCTATGGCGGCGATAAGACCAAGATCGTCGAGCAAACCGGGGCGAAGTTCGGTGGATATACGCCGTACCACGATCACCATATCATTGATGGCATCGAGGATTTCCTGGAAATCGCCAGTCCAGCTCGGGTCATTTTGCTGTATTTTCTTGGCCAGGCGCGAAACATCCATTTTCAATACGGTTAGGTGCTGGCCAAGCTCGTCATGAATTTCGCGGGAGATATGCAGACGTTCCTGCTCCCTTACCTGTTCAATATAGTTGCTGAGGCGGCGAAGGTCTTCCCGCGATTGCAGGAGCTCTTGCTCCACCCGCTTTCTTTCACTGATATCCTGTACGAAAGCAAGAAACCGGTCAGCCGCGATCAACTTGGCAGTGATCTCCACATCTATCACCGAACCATCCTTTCGTTTTAGTTTACGTTCAGAGGTAACTACTGCACCAGTAGCCAATTCTTCGAACTTAAAAGGCATCACTTGCAGTTGATCAGGTATGGTAAGCTCATGAATTCTTTTTTGCATCAACTCCTCCAGGCTGTATTGCGAAATACGGCTTCCGGCCGGGTTCACTACCAGTAACTCACCCTTTAAATTGGAAATGAATATGGCATCATTGGCTTGCTCAACCAGGGTACGATATTTCTCTTCGCTATCCCGCATGCGTTGTTCCGCAATCGCAGTTTCGGTAATATCCCTCACCAGTATCAACACATCGGTTTTACCCTGAGGAGCATACCGGGCTTCATAATATTTTCTTTCGCCGTCCCTTATAATCGAATAGCCATGCGTCAACAAACGTTGCTCCCGCAGTACGGTTTCCTTGTTGGCCAGTGTTTCTTCCGCAAGGTCGCGTGGCAATACCTCCGACACATGTTTACCCAGGAACTGTTCTGGCGGAAGCAGGGTGGGGTTGCCCATGGGGTTGTTGTAGTCGACAAATCGGTTATTGCCATCAATCACCAGCAACATATCGGGCAACGCATTTACAATGGCTTTATGCCTTTTTTCACTTTGGTCGAGCTCCAGGGTTCGCTCGTCCACGAGTTGCTGCAGCCTGGCCGGCGCTTTGGACCGGTTATAGGCAAAGAGACCGGCGATGACGGATAGTAGAAAACCAAGCGAGCCGAGTAAAATGGTAGATTGAAAAGGGGAAACCTGCGCCGCAGGCAATACCGATAGTTTCCATTCCCCATCCGGTACCGTAACGGCGATGGAATAGGCGTTTGCATGACCACTGTGCAATGGCAGGAAGAATTCCTCCTCTCCTGTATCCGGATTGATTTTGGAGAGCTGGAAATAATAGCCGGAAGCGCCACTGCTGTCGATACCAGCCGCCTCCAGCAAAGTATTCAATCGGATCACCACCGCTGAAAAACCCCAGAATTCATCATTGAGAAAAACCGGTAGCCGACCCACTACACCCAGGCCACCCTGCCTCAATTCAAAGGGGCCGGCAAAAAACAATTCTTTTCGTTCCAGCGCTATCAGGGCCTCAGTCCGTCGAAGTGGATCACTCAAAACATCATAACCCACTACCGCCCTGTGCGGCTCCAGCGGATAAACATATTGAATCACACCTTTGGGAGCTAATTGAAGGGCGTCAATAAATTTGTTGTAACTCAGCACGTATCGGGCAACCGAATCAAAATTCACAGGTACCCCATCACGGTTGATGGTTAAGGCCATCGTTTGAGTGGCTGATAAAGAGTATTGCAAGGATTGTTGTAAACGACTCCGCACCGTTTCTGCAACGGAATAAAGTTGCCGTTCTGATTCGTTTCTTCTTACGCGAAATTCGAGGTAAACCAGCAGAGCGCAGATAGCGCCTGCCAGTAGAAAGGTGATAAGTCCCCACAGAAGGGGCCTACCAAGCGCCTTTTTTTGTTGTTGATGTAAGGTAACTGCTGTTTCCCCCATAAGTGTTTTTCATCCAATCCACTCGTCGAATTTCCGTGGCTTTGTCAGGTCATGAATATACAAAATAAGTCCCGCTGTAGACACAGCGGGACTTCAATAATGGTTCTGATTAAGATCATATATTATTTCCGAAAAGCAACAGTATTCGGTGTTTCGGCCTTCACTTTGCTTTCATATTTCAATTCAATGCCCTTTTCCGGCACGGAAGCGTGGCCAGGCTCACCCTGAATCTGGGCAAGGGTGGGGGCAATTACCAGGGAAACGATCGACATCAGTTTGATCAGGATATTCATGGAAGGACCTGAAGTATCCTTGAAGGGATCACCTACGGTGTCGCCCGTTACAGATGCCTTATGTGGCTCTGATTTTTTGTAGTACATCTCGCCATTGATTTCCACGCCTTTTTCGAAAGACTTTTTGGCATTATCCCAGGCACCGCCGGCATTGTTCTGGAACATTCCCATCAATACGCCGCTTACGGTGGCGCCAGCCAGGAAACCACCCAGCGCTTCAGCGCCGAGGCCGGGCATAAAGCCGATAATCAGGGGTGAAATGATAGCGATGGCACCGGGCAACATCATCTTACGGATGGAAGCCTGGGTGGAAATGGCCACACATTTATCATATTCCGGCTTGCCGGTACCTTCCATAATGCCGGGAATAGTCTTGAACTGACGCCTTACTTCTTCCACCATGGCCATGGCTGCCTGACCCACGGCACGGATTGCCAGGGAGGAGAAGATGAAGGGTATCATGGCACCTACAAAAAGACTGGATAAAACGTTGGCCTTGTAAATATTTATACCATCAATTTTGGCTACACCCACAAAAGCGGCAAAAAGCGCTAAGGCAGTGAGGGCGGCAGAGGCAATGGCAAAGCCCTTACCCGTGGCGGCCGTGGTGTTGCCCACAGCATCCAGTACGTCTGTCTTCTCACGAACTTCTTTAGGCAATTCACTCATTTCAGCAATACCACCGGCGTTGTCGGCGATAGGACCAAAAGCATCAATCGCCAATTGCATGGCCGTGGTGGCCATCATACCGGCGGCAGCGATAGAAACGCCATAAAGACCGGCACACTCATAAGAGCCCCAGATACCTGCGGCCAACACGATGATGGGCAGGAAGGTGGACTCCATTCCAATGGCCAGACCTCCGATAACGTTGGTCGCATGGCCTGTGGATGATTGTTTGATGATGCTCAACACGGGACGCTTGCCCATGGCCGTATAGTATTCGGTAATGATGCTCATGAGTGCGCCTACCAGAAGGCCTACACCAATAGCGCCCAACACACCCCATTTGGTAAAGGGTTCGCCCCGCAAAATCATTTGCTCTGGCAGGAGCCAGTTTACCAGTACAGCAGCCGCAATGGCCGTAAGGATAATAGAACCCCAGTTGCCCATGTTCAGGGCTTTTTGCACTACGGCTGTATTGATGCCCGCTGATTCGCCAATGCGAACAAACCAGGTACCAATGATCGAGAAAAGAATTCCCACGCCGGCGATCAACATGGGGAGAACCACAGGAGAGAAGCCTCCCAGGATATCTTCACCAATAATTTCAGTTTGCTGTCCCAATACAATCGTTGCCAGCACGGTGGCCACATAGGAGCCAAAAAGATCGGCGCCCATTCCGGCAACATCACCTACGTTGTCGCCTACGTTATCAGCGATAGTGGCAGGGTTACGGGGGTCATCTTCAGGAATTCCCGCTTCTACTTTACCTACCAGGTCTGCACCCACATCGGCGGCTTTTGTATAAATACCACCACCCACGCGTGCAAACAAAGCGATGGATTCAGCACCCAGTGAAAAGCCGGTCAATACCTCGATGGTTTGCAGCATTTCATCGGAGTTCATGGATGCACCCGGCGCGAAAATTTCTTTCAATACAATATATAAACCACCGAGACCCAGCACTGCCAGCCCGGCTACGCCCACACCCATCACAGCACCGCCTGTAAACGATACATTCAGGGCTTTGCTGAGGCTGCTTCGGGCAGCTTGCGCGGTACGCACATTGGCTTTGGTAGCGGCGCGCATACCAATAAAGCCGGCAATGGCGCTCAATACTGCTCCAATTACAAATGCGATAGCTATGGACCAATGCGAATGCGGGTTGGCACTCGCCATCACAGCTAATAAAATACCTACTATAACCACGAAATAGCCGAGAATCTTCCATTCAGCTTTCAGAAAAGCCATTGCACCTTCAGCGATATAATTACTGATCTCCTTCATGCGGTCGGTGCCGGCATCCTGCTTCGATACCCATTTGTATTTGGCGAAAGTGTACAACAGACCGATGAGTCCCATCGCGGGAACGAGATAGATCAATTTGTCCATAAACAATTTTATTCTTAATAAAATATTAAAGGACGGCAAAGATAGGGGATGAACATCAATACTGCAAGCCCGGGAAATCAGGTGGTTTTCAGCATTTTAAAGGCATTTCCGAGCTCCTTCGCCATATCGCTGGCCAAAAGAGCTTCCTCACCCAGCTTTTCGGCCGCAAGGTCGCCGGCCCATCCATGAAGGTAAACGCCAAGAAGGGCTGCCTGTAGTGGCAAATAGCCCTGAGCCAGCAGGCCAGTGAGTATTCCGGTCAATAAATCGCCACTTCCGGCTGTTGCCATGCCGGGGTTGCCACTACTATTGAAATAGCCGCGACCATCCGGGCTGGCGATCAGGGTATGATGTCCTTTTAATATAATGACAATACCCAGCTCTTTCGCTTTTGCCAGTGCTTTCTCCACGCGCGCGAATTCGTCGGCATCAGCGCCAAACAACCGCTCAAATTCTTTGGGATGTGGCGTAAGCAGCGTGCCGGCAGGCAACATAGTGAGGAATGCCGGCTGCATACTGATGTTGTTTAAAGCATCGGCATCGATTACCAGTGGGCCGCGCCAGCTATCGAGCAGTTCGCGGAGCAATTGCCGGGTTTCCTGGGCGGTACCAATACCGGGTCCAATACCGATGGCATCAAAAGTATCGGTTTCAGTTTCCAGTTTCGTAACGTAGGAGCTATTGAAATCGGTCATCAACATCGCTTCAGGTACACTTATTTGCAGAATCGGCATACCGGCTGAAGGTATATGGCAGGTGAGCAAGCCCGCACCTGCACGCAGGCAACCCATAGCCGACAGCACGGCTGCACCCATTTTACCATAGCTGCCAGCAATCAGGAGTGCATGGCCGGCTGTGCCCTTATGCGCATATGCCTTCCTTGGTTGATAAATAGAAGCTGATAGGCGAGCATCTACCCATTCAAAACGGTGCGCAAATAGCTTGGGGAAATCGGGATGCAGTCCTATATCCAGAATATGTACTGTGCCAAAATAGCGATAATTCTCCGCCATTATCAGGGCCAGCTTATAACATTGAAAACTGAGGGTATGCGTGGCTTCTATAATCGTTTCCCCCTTCGATGAACGATCAGCAAATAAGCCGCTTGGTAAATCGATCGCAATAACCGGTCTGCCAGCTTTGTTGATATGTTGAACCAGCTCTCCGGTCACGGAACCAAGGCCCCGGTTCAAGCCGGTACCAAACAAAGCATCTACAATAATATCTTCTTCCGCGAAGGGATGAAAATGGGTAGCATCCTGAATGAATCGGATATCCACTTTTCCCTGCTGATGGAGGCGGCCCAGGTTGGTTTGAAAATCATCCGTTCCAAAGTGACCGAACTCGAGGATGTGCACTGTTACCTGTTGCCCGTCGTCTGCCAGCATCCTTGCAATGGCCAGTCCATCACCTCCATTGTTGCCCTTACCACAAAAGATATGAATAGGACGCGCCGTATAAGGCGTTTCGCGGATCCATTGAACGCAGGCCGAAGCGGCACGCTCCATCAGGTCGATGGAAGCAATGGGCTCATGTTGCAGGGTATATTCATCCCAGCGACGGATATCTTCGGCAGACAGGATGTACATGTCCTAAAGATAAGCAATCACGCTTCGCGGGAATATGATTTTATCAGGGCTCTTCTTCCTCTTCTTCACCGTTCCGGTAAGCGCCAAAAAGGTCGTAACTCATACTGGCCGCATGGTAAATATTGCGGTTGTATTTATTACCCAGCACGATGATGGTGGCTTTTTCGTCGGGCAGGCGCGCAAATGCGGCGTTGAATCCATGCCAGCGGCCAAAATGATAAATCACGTTTTTGCCATGAGGGAAATTGAGCATACGGAAACCCAGGCCATAGTTGTGGATCCCCGGCTTTTCGTGGCTATAGGGTGTAAAAGCTGAATCGAGCAGCGATGGGTTGATCAGGCTTTCCGTGTAAAGCGCCTGATCCCATTTCAGCAGGTCGCGAGGAGTGGAATAAATATTCTTATCGCCATAAGTGCCTTCAAAAATATCGTTGTCCCAAACAGCACCATGGTGTTGAAAAGAGGGATACACCGGTCGGGTGTCTTTGCTGGTGAAAACAAAACTGTTTTCCATTTGCAAGGGAATGAAAAATGCTTTATGCAGGTATTCCGGATAAGAGATGCCCGTTACTTTTTCGAGTATCATCGCCAGCAATACATAGTTGGTATTGCAGTACTGGAAACGCCGGTTGGGCAAGGCCTGTCGTGCGGGCTGATCGGTATATAGCGCCTGCAATACGTCTTCATTGCTGACAAAAGTTCCGGGCTTCCATTTTTTGGCATCAATAAAATAGAGATAGTTGGGTAGTCCGCTACGGTGACAGAGGAGCATCTTCACCGTGATGCCAGGGTAGGGGAGTCCGGGAAAAAATCGTTGCAGGGTATCGCTTAACGACAACCTGCCTTCCTGCACCTGCTGCAAAATGGCTATACCAGTAAAGGTTTTGCTGGTGGAAGCGATATGGAAGGAAGTGGAATCGGTGATAGGTTCCTTGCTGCGCAGGTCGGCATATCCCTGGTATTGTTCCAGAATCACCTGTCCGTTTTTGGCCACAATGATTCCACCATTGAATCCCCTTCTTAAAAGTAAGGAATCGAAATAAGGCTTCACTATTCGGTAATAATGCCGGAATATGGCTTTCGAGAGCGGCTTGGGGGTGGGGGGATAATAAGCCAGCGAATCTTCTTCCACGATCGGTTCCGGTTTGGAGGAAGCTTCCATACAGCCGTAAAACAGGAGCAGCAATCCTGCGATGTAGAAATAGTTTTTCAATGGAATCCCTTTTAAATAAAATAGCGTTCGTAAGTTACGGATTTTGAAGGTTTTTTCCTTCATACGTTCCTGTACATAATAACGCCGGAGTTATATTTGCAGTATGGCAAGCACCCAAAAAACAAGTTATCCCAAGGAAAAAATACGCGTACTTTTTCTGGAAAATATTAGCGATCAGGCAGTAAAGCGATTTCAGCAGGAAGGTTATACCCGGGTAGAAAAAATTACGAAAGCGCTGACGGAGGAAGAGTTGATTCGTGAGATCAAGGATGTGCACATTCTGGGTATCCGTTCCAAAACGCAGATCACGGCCAAAGTGTTGGCGGCGGCAGAAAAGCTACAGGCAATAGGGTGCTTTTGCATAGGGGTAAACCAGGTGAACCTGAAAGAAGCCACGCGCAAAGGAGTAGTGGTTTTCAATGCGCCTTATTCCAATACCCGTTCGGTAGCCGAGCTGGTGATTGGCCTGTCGGTGATGTTGATCCGCCGGATTCCCGACAAGAACAAAGCCGCACACGAAGGCATCTGGATGAAAGATGCCAAGGGCAGTTACGAACTCCGTGGCAAAACCCTGGGCATTATCGGCTATGGCAATATCGGGTCGCAGGTAAGCGTGTTGGCCGAAGCCATGGGGATGAAAGTGCTTTTTTATGATGTGGAAACCAAACTGCCCCTGGGCAATGCTACAGACGGCAAGACCCTGAAAGAGGTACTCTCTAAATCGGACGTAATCACCCTGCATGTGCCCGAAACGGCTGCTACCAAAAATCTGATTAATAAGAATACCCTCAAATATGTAAAGAAGGGTGCGATTGTGCTCAATTACGCCCGTGGTGAAGTGGTGGATCTGGATGCGCTGCGCAAAGCCATCGTGGACGGGCAGGTTTCCGGTGCAGCCATTGACGTTTTTCCCTGGGAGCCGGAAAAAAATGGCGACCGCTTTCAATCGCCCCTGCAGGACCTCCCCAATGTAATTCTTACCCCACATATCGGCGGCAGCACCGAAGAAGCGCAGCAAAATATCGGGGAAGATGTAAGCGCAAAACTGTTCAACTACCTCGAAAAAGGCATCACCTTTGGTTCACATACCGTGCCGGCACTGGCGCTTCCGCCACAGGAAGGATCACACCGTATTTTGCATATTCATAATAATGTGCCCGGTGTCCTCTCCGCCATCAATACCCGGCTCTCGAAGCACAATATCAATATCGTTGGCCAATACCTTAAAACCAATGAGGATATCGGCTATGTGGTACTGGATGTGGATAAGAAATTGTCGAGACAGGCATTGCAGTTGCTGAGAGAAGTGAAGGAGACGATTAAGGTGCGATTGTTGTATTGAGTATTAAGTCATAAGTTATAAGTTATAAGTTATAAGTTATAAGTTATAAGTTTTAAGTAGTAAGTATTGTACTATTTAAGACCAATAAAATATCGAATTTAAAAGTTTCAAAAATTATTGAAAATTCAATAATTTTGTATGCGATCGATCATAACTTAAAACTTAGAACTTAAAACTTAGAACTTACAACTTAGAACTTACAACTTAGAACTTACAACTTAAAACTCCACACATGAAAATCGTTATCATAGGAGCGGGATTTGGCGGACTCAGGCTGGCTCGGCGGCTCAATAATAAGGCGGGATTTGAGATAACCCTGATTGACCGGTTCAATTACCACCAGTTTCAGCCCCTTTTTTACCAGGTGGCTACCGCGGGGCTGGATGCAAGCAATATTTCGTTTCCACTTCGTAAAGTTTTTCAGAAAAGCAAGAATGTAAGGATTAGGCTGGCTGAAGTGAGGCGTATTGATACCCAGGCGAAGGCGGTAATAACCGATGCGGAACAAATTCCTTACGATGCGCTTGTAATTGCCACGGGGGCAGGCACCAATTTCTTTGGTAACGAAAGCCTGGCCCGATATGCTTTTCCCATGAAGTCGACCGTAGAGGCACTGCAATTGCGCTATCGCATTTTACAGAATCTGGAAGAATCGCTAACCATCACCAATCCTATCGAGTTGCAGCGAAGGATGAATATGGTGGTGGTAGGGGCAGGGCCTACTGGGGTAGAACTGGCCGGTGCGCTGGCGGAAATGAAAAGGTATATCCTTCCAAAGGAGTATCCGGAGCTGGACTTTTCAGACTTTCATATTTACCTGCTCGAAGGCGGCGATCGCACGCTGCCCGGTATGAGCCAGAAATCATCGGATAAATCGCTCAAGTACCTCGACAGGTTGGGCGTGAAAGTGATGACCGGCGCCCTGGTGAAGGAGTATGATGGACAAACCATTCACCTGGCAGATGGCAATGAAATCCCCAGCCGAACGGTGATATGGGCAGCCGGTATCAAGGGTAATGTGCCGGACGGAATAGAAAGCGAACTTGTTGTTCGCGGCAACCGAATAAAGGTAGATTCTCATTGCCGGGTAGCCGGTTTTTCGGATGTGTATGCTGTGGGCGACATTGCCTACATGGAAACGGAGGACTATCCCCGCGGGCATCCACAGGTGGCACCCGTTGCCACCCAGCAGGCGACCCTTCTGGCCAAAAATCTGCTGAAATCCGCCAGAGGAGCGGCCGACATAGAATTAAAAGCCTTCCGCTATCGCGACAAAGGCAGCATGGCCACCGTGGGGCGCAACCTGGCGGTGGTGGATATACCCCGTCCAAAATTGCATTTTGGCGGTTTCCTCGCCTGGATGATATGGATGGGACTGCACCTGATGCTGATACTGGGCGTAAAGAACCGGTTCTTTGTTTTCGTGAACTGGCTGTACAATTATTTCACCTACGATCAGAATTTGAGATTGATATTTAGGGAATTTGATAGAGAGAAGTAGTACGTATTACGTTATACGTTCTACGTATTACGTTTGTTAAGCTTAGAGTTTAAAGTTTAGAGTTTAGAGTTTAGAACTGATTTGAGTTTATAACATTAAACTTTAAACCCTAAACCCTAAACCCTAAACCATCAACTTCCCAAAAAACGTATTACGTAATACGTAAAACGTACTACATTTTAAAGCTCTTTCTCGCTCTTGCCCTAAACGCCGCCGTTTCCCTATCCCAGTTTTCTTCAATGATCAGTTTTATTTCTGGCAAAATTTCCGGGTATTCTTTGGCAAGTTTGCTTAACACCGTGAGGCAGGAGGCTTTTACGGCCGGCTTTTCTTTGGGGTCGGTGATGAAGCGGAAACAGCAGTCCATAAGTTCGCCCTGCCAGGCTTCCGGTACTTCCACGTATTCCAGCGCCCGCAGAATATTTCTCCTTACTGCTTCATGCAGGCCCGGAGCTTGCATTTGCTGGAATAGTGGTTTATAATGAGGGACAATCAAGGAGGGATTTTTTTCGATGGCGAAACTCATCGGGTAAACCGCCCTTTGCATCAGCAGTTTGTCGTTGCCCATTACATGGCTCATCAGTTCCGCAAAACGGGTCGGCGATTTTCCTATCCATTTCACCACGGCTTCGCACATGGCTTTTGAATTGGATTCTTTCAGGAGGTCCACAAGTTTCATGGTATAGCTGTAAAGGATTTTTACCGAAAATAGAGAATTCAGCCAAGTTAGGTAAGTAGTAAGTGGTAAGTAGGAAGTAGGAAGTGGGAAGTGGGAAGCAATTAATAGATAGTATCTGCGAAAATCTGCGCCAATTTGTGGGAACTTCTTCAGCACTTTAATCAGCTTCATAGTTCAGGAGAGTTTTCCCTCAGATAAGCGCAGATGAACGCAGATAAGCGATTAATGTAGATAGTTAAAATACTTTCATCGTTTGGCGGTTTGCTTTTTATTCATTTATCTTTGTAACTAAGATAATTAATTACTAAGATAAATGAGTGGCAAGCGCATCCAGGAGATCAGAAAACTCAGTCAGCTTTACGCCTATACATCGCTGCAAATGCATGAGGCCGTGGCCCGGAAGGCAGGCTTCGCAGGAACCGACCACAAGTATCTCGGATTCTTTCTGCAAAAGGGAAGGTTGACGGCAGGGGAGCTCTCCGTGCTTACCGGACTAACAACCGGCGCGGTTACCGGGTTAATCGATCGCTTTGAGGAGAAAGGACTGGTCAATAGGGAATCAGATGCTCACGACCGGCGTAAGGTTTATATCGTGCCGGATACCCAAAAAATCATGGCGCTTCTGTCGCCATTCTACCAAAAATTTCAATCAGCCACCGACAAATTATTTGAAAGCTATACCAAACAAGAATTGGAAGTAATTCAATCATACTTCCTGAAAGCGATTGATTTAATGAATGAAACGAAAACCAGAATCCATGCTGGAAAATAATAAAGCCGCAGATACGAATGCCACTTTATTCTATCATGGCACAAAGGCTGACCTGAAGCGGGGAGAGCTCATTGGCCCCGGCTATCAGTCGAACTATGGCCAGCGAAAGCAGGCGCGATATGTCTATTTCACAGCCACGCTTGATGCGGCCATCTGGGGTGCTGAGCTGGCTCAGGGCGCAGGACTACAGAGGATTTATATCGTGGAACCAACCGGAGCTTTTGAGGACGATCCCAATTTGACCGATAAAAAGTTTCCCGGCAATCCCACCAAATCGTACCGATCCAAAGACCCGCTCAGGATTGTTGGGGAGGTGGATGCCTGGCAGGGGCACGCGCCGGAGCAAATCCGTAAAATGCTGGGTCATCTGGAGCAACTCCGATTGCAGGGAATTGAAGCGATTGAAGATTGAGTGCAAGTTGTATTTTTTAACCACGCAGTTTTATGTTTCAATTTTTGGAAATCCTGGGCCAAAAAGATTGGATAGATTTTTCTCTCGGACTTTTGGCTGCAGCCCTGGTTTGGTTCTTTGGCTTTCCGGCCAGAGACAGGAAATCGCATGACTAGTGCGGCGATAAATACCCTGGCGTAATCTCGCCCTTTATTTTTCCTATAATTTATATTATGTTAAATGCTTGAATTGTCATTTTATCCATCTCCCAAACATACCTACCATTTGTTTCCACCAACTCACCTATCCCACCCATAACCCGCGGCTACCCACAACCCGCGTCTACCGACAACCCGCTCCTATGGAGCGGATCAAAATTCCCATAAAAAAAGTCCGGGCATTTGCCCGGACCCTTATACTTTAATCCTTAAACCCTAAACCAAACGTATTACGTAAAACGTAATACGTACTACGTAAAACGTTTATCGAATCGACCCATACAAATCATTCCACTTCTTCGCCAGCGCATCATATTTGGCGCGGTCGGCTGCATTGTTTTTGCTGCGTGCCGCTTTCATGGTATAGATATCGCCCAGGTAACCGGCGGCTTTTTTGTATTGTTGCTTATCGCTGCTGCTAAGGTCAGAGCGTTTGGCGAAAAGATCACAGGCTTTTTCGTAAGGCTCGCGGGCTTTATCAAACAGCTCGGCGTATTCAGTATCCAGTTGATCGCGTTTGGCGATGTCTTCTTTGCTGGCTGAAGTGCCGGGTTTGGTCCTTTTCTTCATATCGGCTGCGTGCTCTTCCCTTTTTTTGTCGGCAGCAACAGAAAGATTGATGTAGTGGTCGCCCTTGATCAGGTACGACAATTCTTCCTCCGGCTTAATTTGCGCCAGGCGATCGAGTGAGGTCAGCATTTTTTGCTCCAGTGCCGCAGGATCTTTGGGTTTGGGAGCATCTTCTTTTTCGCTATGCAGGGCTTCAAAAGCCAGCTCAACCATCGACATGTTAGCCTTGTAGTGATTGGGATCCACTTTCAATTGCTCATCCAACGCTGCAATTTTGGCATCAAAGTCTGTTTCAAGACCTACCGCGAAATCGACTTTATCGTAAGTGAAGTATTCACTCTTGGGATAAAGTTGTGCGCCCAGTGCTTTGTACTTTTCAAATTCATCCATGTTCTTGTTCTGAAAATGATAAGTAACCAGGAAGCGATAAACTGATTCATAATTATCTCCGCTTACTTTGGCGTCTCCCAATTTCTTATAGTATTTGGCCGCCTCATCTTTTTGATCGCTCATCTCTGCCGTATACGCAGCAAGAATCAGCGTATTGGTATCAACCATGGAGCTGAGCAATTGGTTCTTGCCCAGAAGTTCGGAATACTCCGATACTTTTTCGAATTTGCTAAACGACTCCGCGTATTTCTTGTCCTGGTAATATTCGTAGCCCTTGTCGAACAGATTGCTATATAAATTAATGGCCGAGTTACGATAGACAGGATCCTTTACTTGCTCCTGGCTGGGGTCCATTTCCAGGTATTTGGCAAATGCTGTTTCCGCTTCCGCCTGCAAAGCATCAGCTTTGCCGCTGGCTTTGTAGGAGCTGTCGGCCGCCAGGTACGAGTAAATGGTGGCTTTAAGAATATAGGCTTCCGCACGCGAAGCGAATTTGGTGTTGGTCATCCTTTTGTCCACATCAGCCTTGGCATCTTCGATGCTTTTTAATGTGGGGATAAGCAACTTATTCTTGATGTTGTCATACTGTGCATGGCTCAAAAAGCCGATCGCCAGTAAGCTTGTAAGGATCGCGATCTTTTTCATCAGTTTTTATTGATTGGAGAAATTATGAAATAATTGTTTAAGCTTCCGGATTTCCTTCTGTAGATGCTTCTTCGCCCGTTTGGGTTGCGTCGCCTCCTTCGGGAGCTGGTGCATCCTGGTCTGCAATGGCTTCCGGCTCCTCAGTATCTTCCTGGTCTTCCAGCTTCGTAATGGCGGCAATTTCATCGCCATTATCCAATCGAATCAGTTTCACTCCCTGTGTTGCCCTGCCCTGTTCGCTGATATCAGCCACTTTCATGCGGATGGTGACGCCACTTTTACAGGTAATCATCAGGTCTTCTGTCGGCAACACATCGAGCATTCCTACCAGGCTGCCTGTTTTTTCCGTTACATTGATGGTTTTTACGCCCTTACCGCCGCGGTTGGTAAACCGGTACTCTTCAACTGGCGTTCTTTTACCGTAGCCTTTCTCACTCACAACCAACACGGTTCTGGATGCATCCTTTACTGGATTTACACAAATCATACCAACCACTTCGTCATCGCTTTCCTCTACTTCAATACCGGCTACGCCAATAGCGCCACGTCCGGTGGCCCGCACTTTGCTTTCGGAGAAACGAATGGCACGACCCGATTTCACCGCCATCATAATCTCCGACTCACCATCGGTGAGGCGTGCTTCAAACAACTCATCACCTTCCACAATGGTGATGGCATTCACACCTGTGGTACGGGGGCGGCTGAAATCTTCCAGTTCTGTTTTCTTGATAATACCTTTTCGGGTACAAAGTACAATATTATGCGATTTCACAAATTCCTCATCCTTCAGATCGCGTACATCCAGAATCGCTCGCACTTTATCATCGGGCGGCAATTGAATCAGGTTTTGAATAGCCCGTCCTTTGCCTGTTTTTTCTCCTTCAGGAATTTCATACACATTGAGCCAGTAGCACCGGCCTTTCTGGGTAAAGAACAGCATGGTATGGTGCGTGCTGGCCACAAAAAGGTGCTCAATAAAATCCTCTTCCCTGGTGCGTCCACCGATTACTCCCCTTCCACCTCTGCGCTGCGAGCGGTATTCATCAGCCGGTGTGCGCTTGATATAACCCAGGTGCGATATGGTGATTACCACATCTTCTTCCTTGATCAGGTCTTTGATCCGCACTTCATTATCGAGATAGGTAATTTCCGTACGGCGAGCGTCGCCAAATTTTTCCTTCACTTCCAGCAGTTCTGTCCGGATTACATCGTAGCGCATGCTTTCATTCGACAACAGTTCGCGTAAATGAGCGATCAGTTTCATCAGCTCATCATATTCCTCGCGGATCTTATCGCGCTCCATGCCGGTAAGGCGCTGGAGGCGCAATTCCAGGATGGCTTTGGCCTGAATTTCATCGAGCCCCCAGCCTGCATTCACGAGGTTGTCTTTTGCGACATCCGGAGTGGGGGAGTTGCGAATGAGGGAGATCACTTCGTCGAGGTGATCGAGTGCGATCAGGTAGCCCTGCAAGAGGTGCGCACGCTTTTCGGCTTCACGCAATTCGAATTGGGTGCGTCGCACCACCACTTCGTGACGAAACTCCACAAACTCGCTGATCAGGTCTTTCAGGTTCAGCGTACGGGGTCTTCCCTTCACGATGGCCACATTATTGATGCCATAGGAAGTCTGCAACTCAGTGAGCTTATAAAGCTGGTTGATGATAACGTTGGCTACCGCGTCGCGCTTGAGGTCGATGACCACACGGGTACCTTCTTTTTCGTTCGATTCGTTATTGACGTGCGCGATACCATCAATTATTTTTTCGTTCACCAGTTCCCCAATCCGGTTGGTGAGCGCATCGCGGCTCACCTGGTAGGGCACTTCAGTGATGATGATCTGTTCCCGGCCGCTGGGCTTGGTATCCACATGTACTTTCCCGCGTACCACTACCCTGCCCCTTCCAAAATGCATGGCCGCTTTCACCCCTTCCATACCGTGGATGATACCGCCGGTTGGGAAATCAGGCGCTTTCACGTACTGCATCAGTTCATCGATAGTGATTTCCCTGTTGTCGATAAAAGCAATACATCCATCAATGGCTTCCGACAGGTTATGCGGCATCATATTGGTGGCCATACCCACAGCGATACCGCTCGATCCGTTTACCAGCAGTTGTGGAATACGGGTGGGCAGAATGCTGGGCTCTTTTTCCGAGTCGTCGAAATTGAGCTGAAAATCTACCGTATCCTTGTCAAGATCACCCAGCATGAATTCGGTAAGCCTTTGCAGCCTCGCTTCCGTATAACGCATGGCCGCGGGACCATCACCGTCCTGATTACCGAAATTACCCTGATGATCGATCAGTGTATAGCGCATATTCCATTCCTGCGCCATACGCACCATGGCATCATAAACGGCGCCATCACCATGCGGGTGATACTTACCCAATACCTCCCCTACTATACGGGCCGATTTCTTAAAGGGTTTGTTGTAATGAATACCCAATTCATTCATCGCATACAGGATACGACGGTGCACGGGCTTCAATCCGTCACGCACATCAGGCAGGGCACGACCCACAATTACCGACATGGAGTAGTCGATATAGGCGGTCTTCATCTGCTCTTCAATATTCACCGGTATAATCCGGTTTCCATCTTGGGTCTCCAGTGGTTCCAGGTTCTCTTCCATCGATTGTTTTACGGATAATTTGTGAGCGAAAAATTTTCGCTATTGCCCCTGTAAATCAGGGTTTTTAGCGGCTGGCAAATCTAACTTTTTTCAAACGGATAACCTTGCTTCTCTTTCACATTTTTGTCCTATTTTTCCACTCCCTGTGGATTATTGTCCCACCCCTTGAAAACATTCCATATATAACAAGTCTTTTGCACTTGACGGCATGGATTTTACGTTTAATCAGGTACCAATAGAGGCTAAAAAAATGAGCAGTTATCTTCTTCTGCGAAATAACAAGGAATCGGGACCCTATACGCTCGACTCACTTATCCAACTGGGTTTGAAACCCTACGACCTGGTATGGGTGGAGGGTCGCAGCGCTGCCTGGCGTTATCCGAGCGAAGTGGCAGAGCTTAAAGCCTATGCCCCGACGGTGGAAGAGCAGCCTTTTGATCGCTTTTTCCGTAAAGAAGAAAGGGTCGAAACCCGGGAGCAAAAATCATCCGAAAAGCGGGAAGAAGCTCCCCAAATGCCTGCCAGCAAAGAAGAAAACCAGTTTACTGAATACGAATCCCGCTATATTCCACAGGTTAGAAGCAGCCGTCCGCGATCGGTGTATGTGACAATGCCCCGTGGCGTTCAGCCCGCTGCCCCAAAATTGGAAAAGCCGGCTTCTGAGCAGATGGCACCCAATAAGAGCATGCAACCCACTCCTGCCCCTGCGGTGCCTGAACTGGAGACCAAATATGAACAGCCCCTGGATGAAATCAAGCAATTGTATGTAAGAACATTGCAGGATCGAAGGCATCGCCAGTCGCGGAAAATGTTTTGGCGAAGGCATGGCAAGAACCTTGCGCTGGCGCTGGGCTTTGTAAGCGCTGCCGTATTTCTCGGATTCATGGTGATGGGCAAAACTTCTACCCCTGAAAAAATATTGACTTATCAGGAGCCGATGCAGGAAATGAGCGAACCTGCCCTGGCGAACCCGCCTGCGGAAACCGACACTGTGGAACGCATGCCATCACCGGCCAGCAGTACCGAAATTTTTGAGACGGTCAACAAACCGGACCGTCCGGTTTCGTCCACAAAATTGGAAAAGCCCAATCCATCGATCGTTTACACCGATGCGCCTCCCAAAAAAGTGGAGCCCGGTGAAACGACCAAAGCAACCTATAAGGGAAGAGCGGAAAAGCAAAGCCCGGTAACCGGATCCTCCACTTATGAATATGAGCCGAGCACGCAGAATTCCCAAACAGGTGCCAGGGAAAAATCGGCAAGGGATGAAAGCAGCCTCCGGAAAGAAAATGCTGATCAATCGCTGACAAAAATCAAACAGCAAAAGACAGATGCCGGTTCAGTACCGGATCACCTGCAGGGGCAGCTGTCGGTGCGGAGCAACGATTACAAGCGTGTAGCTTTTGGCGGTATCCGCGACCTGCGCCTTACCGTTACCAATAGCTCGCCAAAAATGCTGGAGAAAGTGGTGGTGGAACTGCAGTACCTGAAACCCAATGAAGAGCCGCTGAAAACAGAGTTGGTCAGTTTCCGGGGCATAGGACCTCAACAATCTTATACCATTCGTGTGCCGGATACTAATCGAGGAATAAAAGTGAAATATGATATTATACAGGTGGTGGAATAATCCACCACCTGTATAAGAATTATTTGCCCAAGCGAAGGAACAAGCCCAGTTGAATCGTGCTGTTCTTAAAATCCGGATCAATACTTCCGCTGTCAAAATCACCTACTTTCGACAAGCCTACTATGTAACGGCCACCAATACCGATTTTTCCAAAAGAATAACCCAGTCCGGCAGCCACACCCAGGTCGAGGTCTTTGGCAAAATCTTCAATGTTGCTGTCGCCGATATCTTCGCTGATCTTGAAACCAACCTGCGGACCGGCTTCGAGGTAGAAACCGCCACCCGGTTTGAACTGTACCATCACCGGTATGCTCACATAGGTGAGTTTTACTTCCTCATCAATGTCTTCAAACTTAGCACCACCGGTAGATACCAGTACCTCCGGTTGAATAGCCACGGGGCCCAGTCCAAAATTGAGATAGGCACCGCCATGGAAACCGATCAGGACTTTTTTTCCCAGGCCCGAAAAATCGCCACCGGTAAAATTGCTGACGTTAGCACCTGCCTTCACACCTCCGGAAATGTTTTGTGCCATAACGGTACCGGAAACCAGGATGCTCAACAGCATCAATGTCTTTTTCATAAAAGGTAATTAATGGTTAATTGATTTCAATATCAAGGCAAAATTACAGGGGGCAATCCAAATTCATTCAGGATATTTGAAGCATGAAGACAATCCTGGTGATAGGCGCAGGGAAATCAGCTACACACCTGGTAGAATACCTGCTTGACCATGCCCGTGAAGACGGCTATCAAATCATACTCGCCGATGCCAACCTCGATCTGGCTTCGCGGAAAATAGGACAGCATTCTGAAGGGCGCGCAATTGCATTAAATATCCGTAATGAATCAGACCGCCAGGAATGGATTCGCAAGGCTGATTTGGTGATATCTATGTTGCCACCAGTATTACATGGCCTGGTGGCGGAAGATTGTGTACGGTTTTCGAAACATTTGTTTACCGCTTCGTATGTTGACCAGGGATTGCGACACCTGGAAAAAGAGCTGGCGGACAAGGATATTCTCTTCCTCTGTGAAATGGGCCTTGATCCGGGCATCGACCATATGAGTGCGATGGAAATGATGGATGAAGTGCACGCGAAAGGTGGATGCATAAAATTATTCCGTTCGCATTGTGGTGGATTGGTAGCGCCAGAAAGCGATAATAATCCCTGGCATTACAAGATCAGTTGGAATCCGCGCAATATCATCATGGCGGGCAAAGCGGGTGCGCATTATCGCGAAAACGGAAAGGAGAAGAGGGTGGAATATGATGATTTGTTCACCGATTCACGAAGAGTATCCATTCCCCAACTGGGCGAATTGTGCTGGTATCCCAATCGCGATTCATTGGGGTATGAGCCACTCTATGGATTGAAAGAGACACCCGGATTTGTGCGCACTACTCTGCGTCACCCTGCCTTTATGCGTGGTTGGCAGCAAATCCTGCAATTGAAGCTCACGGAGGAAGCGCCGATATATGTTGCCAACGGAAAATCGATGGCGGCGCTTTTTGAACAACACCTTGAGCAATACAAGCTGAAACCGGTGCTGGACAGCCTGCTTAATGCGGACGCGAACGGCAGCCTGGCTACTGAAAGGCTTGCGCAACTGGATTGCCTTGGCTTTTTTGATAAGGAATGGATCATGGATCGGGAAAGTTGCAGTCCGGCCGACCTGCTGCAAATTGCCGTGGAGAACAGGCTGGCCCTGCAGGAAAAGGACCGGGATATGATCGTGATGTTGCACGAGCTGGAATATGAAATGGGTCAGCGGAATTATCGCTGGCAGGCAAGCCTGGTGGTAAAGGGTGAGGACAGTTTGCATACCGCAATGTCAAAAACCGTGGGGCTGCCGCTCGGTATCGCGAGTCGATTATTGCTGAAAGGAATTATTCGAGAAAGGGGGATTCGTATCCCCGTGTCTCCGGAAATATACCGGCCGGTATTGCGCGAACTGGAGCAGCACGGAATTGCGTTTGTACATGAGCAAACCGAGATAATTCCGATAGCTGAATAAAGCAAAACACATCTTCAATTAAAATTTATATGGCAGCATCCCTGCATCTGGTAGTTCTTACGGGCGCTGGCATCAGCGCGGAAAGTGGTTTAAAAACCTTTCGCGATGGCGACGGATTGTGGGAAGGGCATGATGTATCGCAGGTGGCTACTCCAGGCGCCTGGCAACGCGATCCGGAGCTGGTACTGAAATTTTATAATATGCGTCGGCGTGATGTGGCGGCCGCCAGTCCTAATGCTGCGCACTATGGGCTTGCCGAATTGGAGCGCGATTTTCGGGTATCCATTATCACCCAGAATATTGATGACCTGCACGAAAGAGCGGGCTCCACGCAGGTACTCCACCTGCATGGTGAAATCTTCAAGATGCGAAGCGATCGGGATCCGGATACCTGGTATGATATCCGCGACGACATGCAACCCGGAACTCTCGCACCTGATGGTTCGCTCCTCAGACCGGCCATTGTGTGGTTTGGAGAACCCGTCCCCATGATAGAAAAAGCCATTCACCTGGTAAGACAGGCTGATTTGTTTGCCGTAGTTGGCACCAGCCTGGTAGTGTATCCCGCCGCCAGCCTGCTCGATTTCGTGGACGACCCAATCCCCAAATTTATAGTGGACAAAAGAATTCCCTATACCGGTTCCATTAGCAACCTGACGGCAATAGAAGCCCCGGCGACGGAGGGAGTTGTACAATTAAAGAAAATGCTATTTGAACGTAATACGTAAAACGTATTACGTAAAAAAATTCCCGCCAGTTACGAAAACCAGCGGGATCATCAAAACCAACTGCATGAACAGAGATGAATATGTTTTACGTTTTACGTTATACGTTCTACGTGTTCCACGCAACCTCATTAAACTTTAAACCTTAAACTCTAAACTCAACGTAAAACGTAGAACGTAATACGTACAACTATTTAGGCAATACTACTCCATCAATCACATGAATCACTCCATTGCTCTGGTACACATCCTTAATCGTCACTTTCGCTTTTCCTCCATTCTCATCCATCAGCATCACATTTCCTCCTTCGAGCATAATCCAGAGTTTGCCACCGGCTACGGTTGTTAATTCTGCTTTGCCATTTCCTTTTTCAATGGCCGCCACAACAGCTTTGCTGTCGAGTTTGCCGGGAACGACATGGTAAGTGAGTATGCCGGTGAGTTTGGCTTTATTCTCAGGCTTTACCAGTGTTTCCACAGTGCCGGCGGGTAATTTTTCAAACGCGGCGTTGGTGGGTGCAAACACGGTGAAGGGGCCGGGACTTTGTAAGGTTTCCACCAGGCCTGCAGCCTTAACAGCTGCCACCAGTGTGGTATGGTCTTTTGAGTTAACTGCATTTTCTACAATGTTTTTCGAAGGATACATGGGTGCTCCACCCACTTCAACTGTTTTTTCCTGCGCCTGAATCTGTCCGGTTGCTAATACAGCGGCGAGTGCAAGCGCCATCATCTTGATCTTTTTCATAACAAAGAATTGAATTATTGGTTTAAAAAATGGTTGAAGATTCGTCCCTCTTTTATGAGAGGCAGGTTGTGAACATTTACGACAACCCGGACAAACTGGTTTTGTGGCGCGCGAATTTTTATTGGATATGCTTTATTACTTTTGACAAATAGAAAAGTTCACTACACATGGCATATTGGTTAATAAAATCGGAACCGTTTAAGTATTCCTGGGAAAACTTTGAAAAGGATAAACAAACTTTTTGGGATGGTGTCAGAAATTATGCGGCACGTTTAAACCTGCGTGCGATGAAAAAAGGCGACCTCGCTTTTTTCTATCATAGTAATGAGGGAACGGAAATAGTGGGTATCGCCAAAATTGTAAAAGAAGCATATCAGGATCCTACCACGGATGATGAGCGTTGGGTGGCGGTGGACGTGGCGGCGCATAAAAAATTGAAGAAGCCGGTGAGCCTCGCACAGATTAAAGAGGAACCACGCCTCGCCCAAATGGCGCTGGTACGCCTGGGCCGGCTATCGGTACAACCGGTTACCGATGAGGAGTGGGAAATTGTGATGAAGATGGCAGGAGAAAAATCCAAAGAATCAATCCAAAGAACCAATCCAAATAATCCAAACGAGTAAATCCTATAATCCCACTAATCCTACTAATCCTGGTATTAGGGGAGGAGCATATCGCTATAGGACGATTGCAGCAGTTCACCGGGATTTATTTCCAGCATGCGCATGTAAAGATTGCATTGTTCACGAAGCTCCGCTTCTTTATGAGAACTGTTAAGGTTTCCAGCTTCTATTTCCACAAAATGACCCAGACCTGGTACTTCATCGATATGAAACTTAACATTATCGATAAAATAGATTTCCCTTTTTTTCTTTACCACCACTTTGATGCCGAGGGAGGCGCTCAGCATTTTCTTCAGGCGGGCTGCATCTTCCACGGGAAATAATTCGAATACGCTGGGCTTGGGACCGTTCTGATCGGCCCTTTCATAATAGATCAGGTTGTTCTCGATATTACCTTCCCTTAGTTTGAGGCGGCCCTTGCTTACCTGGAAATAGGTATCCGTTTGTTGATCGGTTCCCACAAATCTTGCGCCCTGATCGATTAGCCATTGGCGAACAAACTCGGGTCGCTGGCAGCGGGCTTTTATTTCAATATTGAGAAATGACATGGATAGAAGTTTACTAACAAAAAAGGTTTGCCGGGTAGCGGCAAACCTTTTAGTACATTTTGTAGTTTACTTACTCGGCCATAGCGGCGGCTGCGCGCTTCCGGGCGGGAGCTTTCACTACTTCTTCGGCCTTAACAAATCGCATAGCGCTCCATACATGATCGAGCTCTATTCTTTCAATACTTTCAAAACCTTCACAGGTAAGCCGGTTCCAACTGCATTCGCGGTTCAGATCGGTAACGATCTTGGACGTGGCTTTAGGATACGCAACCCAAAACTTCGATTCGCATTTCAGTGAGGGCATTACCTCTTTCAAAATTCCATTCAACTGATTTTCGTTTACGGCGAAAACCAGGGCAAAATCAATCTTCCGGCTCTTAAGGAGCGGAGTCATGTTTTTGGCGAATGATAATTTACTGAATTGCTTTTCGATGGAGGAGGGTAAACCCTGAATTAGAAGATTCTTTTCGTCTGTCAGCTGTAACTTTTCAAAAACTGTTGGTAACATACTTTAAAACGATTTTAAGGGTTCCCAACAATCGAAACAATTTCTAATGTCCTGATTGTCAGAGTTCTCATTAGCAGGGATGGCAAAGATACTGATTTATGCCCGGACAGACTACCCTAAATTCAATAAAAATCGCGTCCAGACTGCATTTGGACGCGATTTCTTCTCACAAATCAATATTTTTATTTCGCTCCTACCGGCTTGTAAACCTTGAGGGCTTCGGGCATATACTTTTCCAACTGTTCTTTGCGGCGTCCTTCGGAGGGGTGGGTGCTCAGGAATTCGGGTGGCTTCTGCCCTCCCCCGGCCTGCTCCATTCTATCCCATAATGCTATGGCTTCCCGTGGGTTATAGCCAGCCATGGCTGTAAATAACAGGCCATAACGGTCAGCCTCCAGTTCGTGCTTGCGTGAAAATGGCAGGATTCCCAAAACATTAGAGCCAACACCATAAGCCGTCATAAAGAGGTTCTGCGTGGCAGCAGGCTTGTCGGCCAGTGCCACACTCAATGCTGCACCCAGTCCCTGCTGGGCCATGCCCTGGCTCATGCGCTGGTTGCCGTGTTGCAGAAGGGCGTGACAAACTTCATGACCCATTACCGCTGCCAATGCCGCTTCGTTTTGAGTAACGGGCAACAATCCTGTGTAAACCACAATTTTTCCACCCGGCATGCACCAGGCATTTACAGCGGGATCATCCACCAGTTTATACTCCCAATTAAAGCCTGCCAGCTTATCGGAGATGCCCTTTTCCTTATAGTAAGATTCAACTGCGGCGGTAATACGACGGCCCACGCGCTGTACCATCTCCGCATCCTTGTTGGTGTTGGTAGCGACAATCTTGCTACTCGAAAGGAACTGAACGTATTGTTCACTGGCCATAGCCTGCAATTGCTCTTCGGGTAAAAGGGTAAATTGACTCTTACCCGTGAGCGGGTTGGTACTGCAACCCACTACAAAAGCGGCACTGATAAATAAACTCAGAATGATCCGGATCATGGTTAAGCGTTTTTAAGCCTTCTGCAATCGTTGTACCAAATACAACAACAACTGCCATTGGAACCGGAAAGTTAGGAATTTTTAGCGCAAGCCTTAATCGTTTTCGCCACGGCGGCGCTGGCGGCGGCGATCACGATGTTTAAGAATCGGCACTTTGCTTTCGCTGCCCCTGAGAAGACGGCCTATATTTTTTTGGTGGGTAAGAATTACCATGAGTGCTACCGCAATGGCAAAAACGCGGTACATATCATTCTCCACATTGAAAACGATCAGAATAAAAACCGGGAATGCCACGCTGGCCAGTATGGAACTCAGGGAAACGAAACGGGTTAGATAAAGCACCAACAGAAAAACACCGGAACAACTGAGGGCAGTGAGGGGTGAAATACCGAGCACGAGGCCAAACAAAGTGGCCACCCCTTTTCCTCCCCTGAAATCGGCCCATATGGGGAATATATGACCTACCACGGCGGCGAGGCCCAGACCCACCTGCAGATTGGTGAACCGGATATCACTGTATGCGTATTCGGGAAGTAAGAAGGCGAGCTTCACGGCAATGATGCCTTTCAGCATATCAGCTACCATTACGATGGTGCCCCATTTGGGGCCCAATACGCGATAGGTATTGGTGGCGCCGGCATTGCCGCTACCATAGTCGCGAATATCGATATTGAAAAAGTATCGACCTACCCAAACAGAGCTGGGTACACTACCAATCAGATATGCCAGAACTATGAGTAATAGTTCATTCATAGAACCTTGGGGGTTGAAGTTGAATAACGAAAATACGAAAAAAGATTCAAGGACGTAACGATTTGTTAACCTATCCTATTGCGTGGCCGAATGCCCCAGCCTGATACAGAGCCAGTTATCTTTTTCCTCCAGGGCCAGTACCGCCAAACCCGCCACCGAAGCCGCCAGGCGGATATCCTGCTCATCTGTCGATAACAAACCACTCAACAGGAGCAGCCCACCTGGTTGCAGCCGGGCAGACAGCGCGTGCATATTTTCCAGGATCACGTGCTTGTTTATATTGGCAAGGATGATGTCAAACCTTTCCCCGTCCGTCGAAATATGGTCAACCAGCCCCAATTCGATGCGGTTACATTGATTGCGCTTCAGATTCTCCTCGCTATTGCGAATGCTCCAATCATCATTATCTATGGCCCATACATAATCCGCTCCCAGTTTTTCCGCCAGAATAGCCAGTACACCTGTGCCGGTTCCAAAATCGAGCACTCGCTTATTGGCAAACGATAGCGGGCGCATGGCCCTTGCCATCAGCCAGGTAGTGGCGTGGTGGCCGGTTCCAAAACTCATCTTGGGGGTGATGATCAGCTCATGCTCCACACTGGTAGCCGCCGGATGGAAGTCGGCACGGATGCAAAGGAAATCCTCTACATAAACGGGTTCGAAATTGGATTCCCAAACCGCGTTCCAGTTGGTTTCTTCCAAACGATCCGATTGAAAGGTAACGCCTGTTGTCGTCAACAACTCCTGCAATTCAGCTTCCCGGTAATTATCTTCTTTGAAATAAACAATCAAAGCATCTTCCGTTTCTTCAAAACCCTCCGCTCCCATCGCGTCGAGTTGCGCGGAAAGTATGGCCCGGGTTTCGATGTCGGAAATGCTGAGGGAAACTTGGATATAAGTCATGAGAGCTTTTGGGGTTTAGGGTTTAGGGTTTAGGGTTTAAGGTTTAAACTTTAAACCCTAAACCTTAAACTAAAAAAGTTGGCCCTGCTATCCATTTCGGATTTTAGCATGGCCAACTTATTTAATGATTGCTATTTATTCGATCAGGACTGTGCAGGTCCTTTGGGTTCTGGTTTCGGGATCAGCGCCTTGCGGCTCAGTTTGAATTTGCCGGATTTGGGATCGGTACCGATCAGTTTTACCTTGAAAGTATCGCCTTCTTTCACCACTCCGTCGAGGGTTTCCAGGCGCTTCCAGCTGATTTCGCTGATATGCACCAGTCCTTGTTTACCGGGCAGGAATTCCACGAATGCGCCGAAAGGCATCACCGATTTTACCACAGAGTCGTACACTTCACCAACGGCAGGAACGGCTGTGATACTGCGGATCCAGGCCTGTGCTTTCTCCACTCCTTCCTTCGCTATACCAAAAATGCTCACTTCTCCCTTATTTCCTACTTCTTCGATATTGATGGTAGTGCCGGTTTCGCGCTGCATTTCTTGGATTACTTTACCACCAGGTCCGATCACCGCGCCAATAAATTCGCGGTCGATATACAATTTCACCATACGTGGTGCATGCGGCTTCACTTCAGGCCTTGCCTGTTCAATACACTGGTACATGGCATCGAGAATATGGAGACGACCACGACGAGCCTGTTCCAGGGCCGCTTTCATCACTTCCATTTTCAGGCCGTCTACTTTAATATCCATCTGCACGCCACAAATACCATCGCGGGTGCCGGTTACTTTAAAGTCCATATCGCCCAGGTGGTCTTCATCACCCAGGATATCGGTAAGGATGGCATACTTATCACCCTTGGTGATAAGCCCCATGGCCACACCCGATACGTGCTTGGGAATGGGAATACCCGCATCCATCAACGCCAGCGAACCAGCACAAACGGTAGCCATAGAGGAAGAACCATTTGATTCAAGGATGTCGCTAACAACACGAACGGTATAAGCAAAGTCGCCTCCGGGCATCATTTGCTTCAGCGAACGCATAGCCAGGTTACCATGTCCGATCTCGCGGCGGCTCTGTCCACGCATCATCTTCACTTCGCCGGTGCTGAAGGGAGGAAAATTATAGTGCAGGAAAAATCTGGATTCGTAAGAATGGGCGGCGCTTTCTACCAGCAGTTCGTCCAGTGCGGTACCCAGCGTAATGGTGGTGAGGGATTGTGTTTCACCACGGGTAAAGAGGGAGGAACCGTGCGGGCTGGGCAATACGTCCACTTCCATATCGAGGGGGCGAACCTGGTCGAGGCTACGACCATCGAGGCGTACGCGTTCGTCGAGGATCATGTCGCGTACTACATCGTATTGCAGTTCGCTGTAGTAGTTCATCGCCAGTTTCTTCGTTTCGTCGGCCAGCTCTTGGCCCTCAGCCAGTCCCTGTTTCAGGAAGTCCACAAGTTCATCTTTAATCGCGCTAAAGCGGTCGCTGCGCTCATGCTTGGGCAATGAGCCTTTAGCCACTTCATACACTTTCTGCTTGGCGAAGCCATACACTTTTTCTTTCAGCGCCTCGTCGGTGGCAGGTTTGGTGTAGTCGCGCTTGCTGGTTACGCCGGCCATTTGGCGCAGTTCTTCCTGTGCTTTGATTTGAATGCGGATGGCATCGTGCGCAATTTCAAGGGCTTTCAGCAGGTCGTCTTCACTACATTCTTTCGCTTCACCTTCCACCATCATCAGGTTCTTTTCGGTGGCGGCAATAATGAATTCAAGATCCGACTCCTCCATTTGCGAACGGGTGGGGTTCACAATGAACTCTCCGTTGATTCGGCCGATGCGAACTTCGGAAATGATTTCTTTGATGGGAATATCCGATACGGCGAGGGCCGCTGAGGCAGCCAAACAGGCCATGGCATCGGGCATAACTTCAGCATCGCTGGAGATAAGCGTTACCAATACCTGTACCTCACAGAAATAATCTTCTGGAAACAGGGGGCGAAGCGCGCGGTCGATCAGACGGCTGGTCAACACTTCATAGTCGTTCAGGCGGGCTTCTCTCTTGAAGAAGGATCCGGGAATGCGACCGGCGGAGGCAAATTTTTCCTGGTAATCAACTGTCAGCGGAAAAAAGCTCTGGCCTTCTTTGGGTTCCTTATTGGCTACCACGGTAGCGAGAATCATGCAATTGCCCATGGATACGGTAACCGCACCGTCGGCCTGGCGTGCGAGGCGACCGGTTTCAATTGTCGCCATACGACCACCGCCTATATCAAATGTTTTGCGAATGGGTTGTTGTAACATACGAGAAAGTATTATTCAGATTGAAAAAGAACGGACCTGCCCTATCCGTAATTTGTGGAGATTCGGTGATAAATGCGGGACAATTGCTTCTACAAATGAGTGATGTCCAAAAACAGTTATTCCCAAATCCGGGTGGAATTTGGGAATAATCGTATATCAGGGTTTCGCGCAAACAGCTTGTTGGCTGCGAAATCACCATCAAACAAACCCTTCCCATTACCACTTGTGGCAGCGGAAGAGCGTTTATTTTCTGATTCCGAGCTTTTCGATCAACTGGCGATAGCCGGTAAGATTGTGCTTTTGCAGGTAATTCAACAAGCGCTTACGCTTACCAACCAATTGCATCAGGCCGCGGTGAGTGGAGAAATCTTTTTTATTCACCTGCAGGTGGGCGCTGATCTGGCTGATCCTTTCTGTCAGCTGGGCAATCTGACCTTCAATAGATCCGGTATTGGCAGCCTTACCACCGAATTCTGCGAAGATCTGGCTTGTTTTTTCTTTAGTAAGAGGCATCTTTGTCTTGTTTAAAAAGTCATCCGATTTTTTTCCTAAAATTATTGTGGCGGCAAAGGTAAGGCAATTCCATAGAATAGCAAAAAATGGAAGGGGCCTATTTACACGGAAGAGTATATATTTGAATGCCAAGCAGTTTCTGGATATGGAGTATACCGAATCTACCCGGGCCATCCTGGGTTTACAGTTACCTACCGACCCCCGATGGGTGGATCTGGCCAGCCTTTCGCTGGAAGCCATCCTTACCGATCATGCCTATTGCGAACAGAAGGCGGCCACTTCCTGCATTAGCCTGATTCAGCGGTATAGCGACCGGGAAAAGCTGGTGCGGGAGCTCGCGCCCATTGTTACCGAAGAATGGGGGCATTTCAGGCTGGTGCTCGCCGAATTGCACAAGCGGGGCCTGCAACTGGGCCGGCAGCGCAAGGACCTATACGTGAATAAGCTGCTCACCTTTCAACGATCTGGCGGACACCCCGATGACCGCTTTCTCGACCAACTTCTTACTATGGCGCTGATTGAAGCCCGCAGTTGCGAGCGGTTTAAAAGACTTAGCGAAGGCCTTCAGGATGACTATCTACGACAATTTTATCGCCGCTTCATGGAAAGCGAAGCGGGACATTATACGCTGTTTATTGAGCTGGCTGAAACCTATTTACCCGCCGATAAAGTGCGACAGCGCTGGCGCGAATGGCTGGATTATGAAGCGGATCTCATGCTGAGTCAGGAGATCCGGGGCGACCGGATCCACTGATTTTCCTTTCCCTTTTTTTGCTAAAAAAGGGGAAAGGAAAATCGCGGCGATTGGTATGCTTTCACTGTGCGTGCGCTTATGTTAGGTAAAATACATTTTTCTCATTCTAATTATCAAATGTGAAGAAGATTAGCCAAACCAGTTGTTTTACGCATCCACAGGGAGGCGAGGTATTTTTGTTTACCCTTCGCAATGCGAAGGGCATGGAAGTAGAAATCAGTAATTATGGCGCCATCATCCGGGCCATACGGTTTCCTGTAAACCAACAAAAGAAAATTGACCTTGTGCTGGGTCTCGATACTATGCAGGATTACCTTTCACCCGAATATTTGAAAGCATACCCCTACCTCGGCGCAGTTATTGGACGCTACGGCAACCGCATTGGCCGTGGCCGGTTTACACTGGAAGGTAAGGACTACCAACTGGCTAGCAATAATGGCCCCGATCACCTGCATGGGGGCATAACCGGATTTGATAAAAAGGTCTGGGCTTTGAAGCAAAAGGGCGAGGATCCACATCCCTGGCTGGTACTCTCCTGTCTTTCGCCCGATGGTGAAGAAGGCTATCCCGGTAATCTGTTAACGGAAATCCGTTTCGAGCTGAACGACGACAATGAGTTGAGTTATTCATTTGATGCCGTTACCGACAAGACGACCATTGTTAACCTCACCCACCACAGCTATTTCAATTTCAAGGATGGCCAGGGAACCATTCGCGATTACGCTTTGCAAATTGGAGCCGATGCCATCCTGGAGCAGGATGATAATTTTGTCACCACGGGTAAGCTGATTCCGGTTGCCGGCTCGGCACATGATTTCAAGCAAATGCGCCGGATTGATGCCAATTGGAATGAGGAGACGGGTTTTGACCAAAGCTTTGTTCGCAACCAGGAGGGCCTTTTGCAACCCGCGGCTGTAGCGGAATGTGGAGACACGGGCATCCGAATGGAACTGTTTACCAGCGAACCGGTTGTCCATTTCTATACCGCGCGCTGGCTGGGACCGCTGAAAGGCAAGGCAGGCAATACCTACGGACCTTATTCCGGTTTTTGCCTCGAGACCCAGGTACATCCCAATGCCATCAATATTCCCTCTTTTCCCAATACGGTTTTACGACCTGGCGAAAAATATTCCACCCGCACGGTTTACCGCTTTTCGGCGCTCGCTCCGAAATAATTCAATTCATCTGAAAAGTCGAGGAAAGGAAATTTTTGCTGCAGGCTTTTTGCTTTCTCAAGGTGCTTTCGTAAAAAGTCCTGGTGCGCCATGGTGTCGGGGTGTTGTGGCCGGTGCTTGCGGGCAATGCGCAGGCTTCGGATTTCCTGCATCAATTCCCGTGTATCGGCATCCAGATAATTTTCTGCGAATTTTTCCAACACAAATTCGGTGGCCGCATAGTTGGGATGCGCGAGGTCTATATCATAAAACCGATAATCGCGCAGCACATCTACTACCAATTCATAAGCCGGGAAATAATGAAGGCGGTCAAACTTTTCAGCAAGGTGGTGTACCGATTCAATCAGGCGGGCCTTGCTGCGGTTATTGGCCACTACCCCATCGCGTAAATGCCGTACAGGACTCACCGTGAAAATGATCTGCAAATGCGGATTGAATTGCATCAGTTGGTGATAGCAGTTGTCGAGTACGCTCACCGTTTCCTCTATTTCCATCAGGTGTTTCTGAAACCAGCTTGAGGGCGCGCGATGACAATTGGCTACACCAGGTGCGTGATGGTAGGGATGCAGCAGCCTGTTGTCGCAAACAGCAGTAGCATTACTGGCTTCGCTGCTAAGCCGGTAGGAATAGGAGGAGCCCAGCGTGATAATGATCCAACGGGCTTCGCGAAGAAAATCATGGGCCTGTTGCTGCGACTGGTTAATGGCTTCCAGTGTCGCGTCAGGGTCGGTGCGCGAAAATCGGCTATGATGATCCCAGCTATGCCATACTTCATTCAACTGAAAAATATCCGCATGAGTGTATTGCTTGTTTTCGATATAGCCAATCAGGCTCTTGGCCACGCTGGCCGGATCGAAAAGAATACCGTTGGGGTTTTGAAGCACCCTGAATTTTGTATCGGCCAGGGCATTCCCAATATGTTCGGTGAAACAGGATCCGATAAGCATTATCGGCTCCTCGTAGCGGATCCTTTTTTCCGGTGCCTCCATATGAATGGGCGTCATCCATTCCATAAGCCGCAAATTATAGAAAGATTTGAGACGCCAGCCGAAGACTTTCCGCCAGCGCTTTTTCATTGAGCGGTAGTGGCTGGCCGATTTCCTGAAAATAGCCAATCATCTTCTCCGAATCCATATTTCCCACCAACTCGTCGTTGGCCATAGGGCAACCTCCTACTCCTTTCAGAGCGCCATCGAAGCGGCGGCAGCCGGCACGCCAGGCCGCATCCAGTTTCTCGCGCCAGTTGTCGGGCCGGGAATGCAGATGTACACCCATCTCCACATCCGGAAGGGATTCAATCAGGAAGCGGCTCATATCAAAGACCTGCTCCGGGGTGGCCAAGCCCACCGTATCGGCCAGTGAAAGGATTCCGATATCGAGCCCGGCCATTTTGCCGGCCCATTCAAAAACGATCTCTTCAGACCAGGCATCTCCATAAGGATTGCCAAAAGCCATCGACAGGTACACAACCAGCTTGCGGTTTTTCTGAACACATATTTCCTGTATAGCTTCCACACGGCGTAGGGCCTGATCCTGCGAAGCATTGGTGTTGCGTAGCTGAAATTCAGGAGAAACACTGAAAGGGAATCCGAGATAACCAATGCTGTCGAAAGCAACAGCATCCCCGGCGCCCCTTTCATTAGCTACGATAGCCAGGAGGGATGAAGAACTACCCTGCCTGTCGAGGGTTTTCACCACTTCCGCTGTATCGGCCATCTGGGGTATGGCTTTGGGAGAAACAAAACTGCCGAAGTCGATACAGGAAAAACCCACTTTCAACAGGCTGTTGATATAGTCCACTTTTTGCCGTGTGGGAATAAAAGTTTTCCATCCCTGCATGGCATCCCGCGGGCACTCGATCAGTTGGATAGGTGAATCGATCATGGCACAAATTTACGGATTTGAGTTTCGACAAATTCTTTAGCTGGACGAGAAATCATTCAGAAATGATGTAGCTTAACTGTGTCGTCAGGGGCTTGCGCAGAAGGATTCAGGTATCGAATCAATTCATCTAAATAGTGGCATATGCAATATCCCAACCATTCAACGCGCAGTTATACATCCGAGTCCCAAATTGGCACAAGCATGCTGATTGGCTCTCTTCAGTTTTTGTTCTTTGCAACCTTGCTATGTATTCTTCCTTTGGAAAGTTTTGGTCAAAAGAATAAGTTTCTTCGGCTGTATAATGCGGAAGGGAAAAAAATGGCGGCAGGCCGTCTGCTTTCGGTTTCCGAAAGTGGTATGGTATTGCAGACCCGAAAGGGCCCCCAAACATTTGGGGCAACTGAAATAAACTTTATACGTCATCGACGATCCATTGGGCATAATGTGCTGGTAACGGGTCTTACGCTGGGCGCAGCCGGTGCGCTGATTGGTGCAGCCAGTGCAGAACCAGACGCTGCATTCCTTGCGTATAATGCCGGAGAAGGCGCGGCGGTTGGCTTTGCCGCTGGGTTTTGGAGTGGCGCTGTATTTGGTGGCCTTATCGGCCTTGCGAAAAGAAAGACCATTCATCATGTGCGTAATAGTGAGGAGGAATGGCGAAAGCTGAAGATTTTTTATGAAGATTGGCTGAAGGAGAATGAGTGAATTTTTTGATTTGTGGAATTTGCGAATTTGAAGATTTGGAGGCTGGCTGAAAAGCTGGTGTTTTTGCTGCAAGCCTGATTCGTAGGGGTATTGTCGTCGCCAACCACTAATTTATATTGAATTTTGGAATCGAAACTTAATCTGCACCCATCTCCAAACCCATCTGCGTTTATCTGCGTTGCAATCTGCGAAAATCTGCGGGAAATCTCTATGGCGCATCGAAGTGGTTGAAAATTCTAAAACATTTCCCGCAGATTTTCGCTGATTTCGACGCAGATTTTCGCTGATAATATAGCGACGGCATCTTAGTTGCCTCCGCTATAAATGGCAAAGAAAATCGTTACTACAAAAGTTAGAAACAGATAGACGTTGTGAAAAATAATTATTCGGTTTCGATAGTTCTCAGATTTTGCCAACCATCTTTTTTCCACCTCCGGTAGCGCATACTTATTCCAATGGAAATACCATATGTAGGTTAGAATTTGTAGCGTAATGAATACAATTAGCGTAGACCATTTTATGGGCACCAAATCGCGATTTAGATAGTGATTGACCTACAGTGCATCAAAAAATATAGATCATCTTATCAGGATAACAACATCAGTTAAACCGTAGAGACGCAAGAAGTAAGTCTTTGCGAATAGACCAGGCTTCTTCCGATAATGTGTTTCCTTCAAATTACCGAATAGAGACGCGTGCAGCGCGTCTCAACTAATTTTTCAAATTCTTTCCATCCGCTGCTTCATCGCTTCGTAGAGGATCATACCGGTGGCGACCGATACATTCAGGCTTTCGAAATCGCCGCGCATGGGAATGCGGATCCTTTCATCGCAGATCTTCAGCAAAGCGGGATAGATTCCCTTTTCTTCGCTGCCCATTACAATGGCTGCCGGTACCCGGAAATCGCAGTCGCTGATGATATGTGAACCTTCCATTTCAGCCGCCAGCACGCGAATGCCATTGAGGTGCAGTTCATCCACCGCTTTCATCAGGCTGTTGACTCTGCAAAAGGGTATTTTTTCCAAAGCACCTGCCGAAGTAAGCAGGGCGTCTTCGTTCAGGGCTCCTACCCCTTTGTCGGGGATGATGATGCCATGTACGCCACAACAATAAGCCGTGCGGGCTATTCCACCAATATTCCGGATGTCGGTTATGCTATCGAGTATCAAAAGCAAAGGCGCCTCTCCCCTGCCGACCGCCTGGTCGATGATATCCTGCAGTTGGAAATATTGTACCCGGGCAATCTGGGCAATAAAGCCATCGTGCCCTTCGAGATTAAAGCTCTGTAATTTGGCGGCAGGTACATAATTCACCGGCACACCATGATTGCGGGCCAGGGATTTCACCTGATCCACCTCATTTCCCTCCAGCCTGTTCAATATATAAATCCTGTCGAGCGGCTTGCCTTCGCGCAGTGCTTCCAAAATGCGGGCTGCGCCCGGAATAAGGCTGCTTTTGCGGGGACGGGATGGTTGGCGGAAAGGCTTCATTACGTTTTAAGTTTTACGTTATACGTTTTACGTGGGGCTTTGAGTTTAGGGTTTAAAGTTTAAAGTTTATAGTTGAGGGGTTCAAAGATGAGGGGTTTTTGTTGGTAGTACTTAAGCATTTCTCTCAATTATTCATTCATAATTAGTTTCAGGTATTCTTTTCCAGGCCTTAAACTTTAAACCCTAAACCTTAAACTCCAAAACCTTCAACTTTAAACTCTAAACTTTAAACTTCCTCACTGCTTTCATCAATCCAATGACCGAAAGCGTATCCGTTATTTCTCCTTTTTCTATCATTTCAAGGGCCTCTTCCAGTGGAAGTCGGCGCACTTTCAGGTCTTCGGTTTCTTCGGGCATGGCCTCGTGTTGTTCCAGATCTTCGGCGAGATAAAGATAGCCCACTTCATCGGTCACGGAATTGGAAAGATGGTATTTGCCCAGGGATGTCCATTTATTGGCCTTCAGCCCCGTTTCTTCCAGCAATTCCCTTTTGGCGCTTTCCAGCGGATCAACCGACGGATCGCCTCCTCCTTCTGGTATTTCCCAGCAATACTCGGTGAGCGTAAACCGATACTGCCCCACCAGGTAAGTATACCCCTCCTTGTCGAGCGCAACAACGCCCGTTGCCAGGTTTTTGAAATGCACCTTGCCATAAATGCCGGACCCGCCGGATGGATTGATGACATCATATTCCGTCAACCGAATCCATTTATTCTCGTAAATTTCTTTGGCGGCAAGTATCTTCCAGGGCGACTCCATAAGCGATTCTGATTTGTAATGAATAAGCTTCTTGGTCAACAAAAATACTGTCCATAAAACAGAAAGGCGGAACTCATTCCGCCTTTCTGTTTTATCTGATCTGCCACTTTATTGCAGTGGGAGATGCTGGCTTAGGATTATTTTAGGCCAAAAGCTTTTTTCACCTTTGCTACATAGTCGAGTTTCTCCCAGGTGAAGAGCTCCACTTTTTTCTTCACGGTCTTGCCTTCGGGTGAAGTGAAGGTTTTTTCCACGATGCGTGGCTGGCGACCCATATGGCCATATGCTGCGGTTTCAGCATAAATGGGATTGCGCAACTTCAGTCTTTGCTCGATGAAGTAAGGACGCATATCAAAGATTTCACCCACTTTCTTAGCGATCTCACTATCAGCCATATTTACTTTGGCCGTGCCGTAAGTATTTACATAAATGCTGGTAGGCTCAGCTACTCCAATTGCGTAAGAAACCTGCACCAGGATTTCGTCGGCTACACCGGCGGCCACCAGGTTCTTGGCAATATGACGGGTAGCATAAGCCGCGGAGCGATCCACTTTGGAAGGATCTTTACCGCTGAAAGCGCCACCACCATGCGCGCCCTTGCCACCATAAGTGTCCACAATGATCTTGCGGCCGGTAAGGCCGGTGTCACCGTGCGGGCCACCTATTACAAATTTACCAGTGGGATTGATATGGTACTTGATCTTATCGTTAAACAGCTTCGCGTATTTCTTGTACTTGGTTTTTACACGAGGGATCAAAATGTTGATGATATCCGATTTGATTTTAGCCAGCATTTTGGCTTCCGTATCAAAATCGTCGTGCTGGGTCGATACCACGATGGCATCGATACGCACGGGCTTATTATTATCATCGTATTCGAGGGTAACCTGGCTTTTGGCGTCGGGGCGCAGGTATTTGATCTGTTTGTTTTCGCGGCGAAGGGCGGCGAGTTCAATCAGAATCTTATGGGCCAGGTCGAGAGCCAAAGGCATATAGTCTTCGGTTTCGTTGCTGGCATAGCCAAACATCATACCCTGGTCACCGGCACCCTGCTCTTCTTTTTTCTTACGGTCAACACCCTGGTTGATATCGGCTGACTGTTCATGAATGGCCGACAAAACGCCGCAGGAATGGGCTTCAAACATATATTCGCTGCGGGTGTAGCCGATATTGCGAATCACGCCGCGGGCGATCTCCTGTACATCCAGGTATGCTTTTGACTTTACTTCACCCGCCAGTACTACCTGTCCGGTAGTTACCAGGGTTTCGCAAGCCACTTTGGATTGTGGATCGAAAGCCAGGAAATTATCAATGAGGGCATCAGAAATCTGGTCGGCAATTTTATCCGGATGGCCTTCGGAAACACTTTCGGATGTAAACAGGTAAGGCATAACTGGCGAAATCTTTATTGAATGGGTTAAAAAAATAATCGGGTGCAAAGATAGCACCCGATCTTATTCAAAACGCTTTTGGATCAGATTTTGGAATACACTATTCGCAGTCGCATTCGCTGGGGATTGGGATTGGGTTGCGAACCGTCCCCGCCGCCATGCAGTCGTACCCGTCCCTTTCCTGCCGTTACATTGAGTGAAACGGGTGTTATCACACTGGGATTGGTGGCGGGCCCCAGTCGATAGAGGTCTTCCACATATATCGGCGCAGTCAGGCGGAAGTCGTAATAAGGCTCTGTATCGTTGACCAGGTGTTGCACATAGCGGCTCAGGTTGAATCGCCATACATTAATGGAATTACCGTTGGGGTCTTTGCCGCGATAAGGGAAAGCGCCAAATGCGCTATGGTTGGGCGCACCACTTATATCAAATTGGAAATCGTAGGGTACCGTCCGGTATTTCTGTTCTCCTGTATCGTATGCATCGAGGAAAAGCCCGCCAGGGACGGGGAACAGGGAATCAGAAATATCATATACCTGCTCCATGATCAATTCAGCACGGTGAACAATACGGTTATTAAGTCCGGCCAGGCCAGGAATACGGATTCGTGCAAATGTGCCTGGTGTTGCCTGTATATAGGCAATGTCGGCGGGAGCAATTTGTCCGGCCGCAGCTTCCACGGGTGTGGCGCTATAATTGCGCTTCACATATTGTGCGGATGCGGAAACGGGGCTGAAGGGAAGATAGGTTACCAGGGTATCCCATTGGGCCACCGGCGCATCTCCATTATCATCCTTATAATACACGGCTAATTTGGTATTGCCACCTGTAAGGCTGAATCCCATCAGGGCGTTGCCACTCACTGATTCCAGCGCGAAGCCCTTCATTTTAGAATTGAATGCAGAATCGCTGTCATAAGCCCCATTGGGCCCCGAGGTGGAATCATAAGCCAGCAAACGGGCGCCAAATGCATCGTCGAGGCGAATGCGCAATTGGTTCACCGTTGTATCCTTGTACACTTTAATGCTATCGTTCAGCACCAGGGGCTTGAAAGTGCGGCTTCCCAGCAATCCCGCGTATTGTATATCATTGTCGCGAATCCGGTAACCATCATAAGCAATAATGGTATCATTATCGAAATTGCTACTCTGCGCAATTTCATACACATTCACCGTTTGATCCACGGTGGTATCGCCATAAGTTTCCAGGTAATCCAGCACCAGCACGATGGAATCTATATGCAAGCTGTCGGGCTTATTGCTGTAGAAGAACGGGAAGAAATTCGGCTTTAGCTGCAGGTAGATCCGTGCGTCGGTTTCACCAAAGAACGGATCATTGCTGATGCGGCCGAGATAGTGCGCGTAGTTCTTATTATAAGTGGTGGAATCGTTGAGGAGCGAAAAGGTATCGTTGAATACCTGAACATCCAGAATGGTATCGAAAGTGGTGATATTATCTATCGGCGGAATCAGGTCATCGCCCAGGTTGGTGGATTCATTGATCTTCCGACAGGAAAAAATAACCAGGGAACTGATTAAAACAGCGCCAAGCGGAACAGCCAGAAATTGCTTCTTCACAAAGGATTGTTATACTGGTTTTGGAATTTTACTTGTCTGCAAGTTCGTTATAGAGTTGTAAATACTCTGTTAAATCAGACTCTTCGTTATAAGGAAGCGTTTTCTTGCCGCGGACTTTGGAGAACTCCTCGACCAGTTTCTTTTCGATCTTTTCCGCCCCAAATGTAATAGCATCCGCATAACTGGCACCGCCCCGGAATAGACTCGTGTTATTGGCGTCCTTGAATGCTTCGAGGTCTTTTTCTTTCAGCGATGTATGGATCAGGGCCTTCTTGATAAAATCGGCACCCAGCTTTTCTTTGAAGGTATTTTCACCAATGGTGTACACCACTTTACTGTGCGCAAATACCGGCTCCTTCTTGTAAACAGTTTTCAGATAGGCGGGTATAAGACCGGTCATCCAGCCGCTGCAATGAATAATGTCGGGGGGCCAGCCAAATTTCTTTACGGTTTCGAGCGCGCCTTTGCAGAAAAAAATGGTGCGAAGGCCATTATCGTCAAACCATTTGTCGTCGTCGTCGTGAAAAATATTCTTTCTTTTAAACAATTCTTCGTTATCGAGGAAATAAACCTGCAATCGGGCACTGGGCAGTGACGCCACTTTGATTTGCAGGGGCATATCGTCATTGTCGATCGAAACATTGATTCCAGAAAGCCGCACCACTTCGTGAAGGCGGTGCCTTCTCTCGTTGATGGTGCCAAAGCGGGGCATAATGCAGCGCACTTCAAAGCCGCTGTCGTTTGCCTTTATGGCCAGCTTATTGACAATTTCAGAAAATTCCGTCAGCTCCAGGTAGGGTGACATTTCGTTGGCAATGAACAATACTCTTTTTTTTGCTGACATGTACTCCCTTTTAGTTAACTCCTATTTTCAAAAACGTTGGCAAAGGTACGTTTTTTTAAAGGGAAATGGGCAGAAGGGCTAATTTTGCTGCCAATTGCGCTGATTATGATTATTTTTCACGAGGCGGAAACCATCCGGGAATATCTTTTACAGCAACGGAAAAAGGGCGTAAAGCTGGGTTTCGTTCCTACCATGGGGGCGCTGCACCAGGGGCATCTGGCCCTGCTTCGTCAGGCCATTGATGCCGGCGATTTCAGTATAGTCAGCATCTTTGTAAATCCCACCCAGTTTAATGACCCATCGGATTACGAAAAATACCCGGTAACTATTGAGGAGGATATAAGATTGCTGGAAGCAAATGGTTGCCATATGCTATTCCTGCCCGCCGCGTCGGAAATTTACACCAACGGCACCGAATTATCTCAGCCTTATGACCTTGGAGCCCTGGAACAAAGCTGGGAAGGCCAGTACAGGCCCGGGCATTTTCAGGGTGTTTGCCAGGTTATGGACCGGCTATTGGAACTGGTTCAACCTGACCATTTATATATGGGCCTCAAAGATTATCAACAATGTCAGGTGGTGAAACGTTTATTAACATTGACGGGTCGGGACCAGCAAATCCAGTTTATCCCCTGCCCCACTTTGCGGGAGAATGATGGTCTGGCCATGAGTAGCCGTAACCGTAGACTACCGGCTGCTGACCGGGAAAAAGCCACCATGATTTATCAAACACTTCGGTCAATTAAGAAGAATTTGAAGCCCGGGGAAGTAGATGAGCAAATGGAGCCCTACAGGCAACAGTTGGCAAATGCCGGTTTCCGGCCCGATTACCTGGCCCTGGCCGACGCCCGTACGCTGGAAGAAATCAAACAATGGAATGGCCGGCAGGAAGCGATCATATTGGTTGCAGCGTTTTTAGGGGATGTGCGGTTGATTGATAATATGGAAGTTTTAAGTTTTAAGTTATAAGTTATAAGTTTTAAGTTGTTGGAAGACAGTTGGTGTCGCAACAAGTTTGATCGAGAGTCTGACCATACATTTGAACCATGTTAACAACTCCTTGCTTCTTATCGCTCATAACTTGCAACCTAAAACTTCCAACTTAAAACTTATAACTTATAACTTAAAACTTACAACTTAAAACTCCAAACAGCTAATTTTGTCTTCTATGTTGATTGAAGTATTGAAATCGAAGATTCACCGTGCCGTGATAACGGAAGCTAATTTGAATTATGTAGGCAGCATTACCATTGATGAAGACCTGATGGAGGCAGCCAATATTATAGAGAATGAGAAAGTGCAGGTGGTAAATGTGAATAATGGCGAGCGGCTGGAGACCTATGTCATTAAAGGCAAGCGTGGATCAGGAACCTGTTGCCTCAATGGGCCGGCTGCCCGAAAAGCCATGGTGGGCGATGTGGTGGTGATTATTTCCTACGCCACCATGGATTTTGAAGAAGCGAAAAAATTTCAGCCCTGGATCGTTTTCCCCAAGGAAGGCAATAAGCGCTAGTTCATGTGGCTATGAAAAAATCACTCAGCACCATTCTGCAATACCTCTTATTCCTGGGGCTGGGCTTATTTCTGGTTTGGTTTTCAGTAAAGGATATAGATGCGGAGAGCTGGCAGCAGATCCGCGATTCGCTGCGCGAAGCACAATTTGTGCTTTTTATTCCTGTTGTATTCATTCTGGTCTTCAGCCATTTCATCCGCGCGCTGCGCTGGCGGCTTTTGATGGAACCCATGGGTTACCGGCCCGATAAAGCCAATACTTTTTTTGCCGTGATGATCGGTTACCTGGCCAACCAGGTATTTCCCCGCCTGGGTGAAGTACTGAAATGCACACTCCTGGCGCGTTATGAAAAAATTCCTGCCGACAAGCTGGTGGGCACCATCATACTCGAGAGGCTGATCGATGCTATTTGCCTGCTTGTCGTTTTCGGCATCACCCTGCTTATACAACCGGGATTGTATGCGCAATTGATATCCGGCGTTTTCCAAAGTCCGGAATCGGCCGAAGAAGCCAATGGAATACCATACCTGGGATGGATCATTCTGGCCCTGGTATTGTTAATCATCCTAGTATGGATGCGCATCAAAAAGAAAAACATCAGCGACCTGCTCGCCCTGTTTCGCAAGATAGCCAGTCGGGTTTGGCAGGGGCTGACCACCATCCGGCATTTGAAGAAGAGAAGTCTTTTTCTCCTCTACACTTTTACCATCTGGGCCTGTTACCTGGCAGGTGGGTATATTGGCTTTTTTGCCCTTCGCGAAACATCCGTTTATGGCGTTCGGGAAGCTTTTACCGTATTATCGGCGGGCAGCATTGGTATGATCATTACGCCGGGAGGCATAGGTGGTTATGCCCTGCTGATTGAAAGAACCATGATGCTTTATGGATTGAGTCAGCCCATAGCCGCCGCATTTGGCTGGCTGCTCTGGATTGCCCAAACACTCATCATTCTGATAGGCGGCCTGGCCAGTTTTGCGTTGTTGCCGTGGAATAACAGGAAGAAATAATTTGTTTATTTGTTGAATTGTTTAATCGTTGAATCGTTTAGGGTTTAAAGTTTAAGGTTTAAGGTTGAGGGATTTTCCACAGATGAACGCAGATTTGATATATTTAGAAATGTATCAAATCAGACTTGTACTTGTAGGGGTCTGAGTTATTATCTCAAAAGTGAACAAATAAATATGCCAAATGAAACTTCAATACTCCGAAACCTGCCGATTAAACGCTAAACCTTAAACCCTCAACAATTCAACGATTCAACGATTCAACGATTCAACAGTTCAACGATTCAACAAATCACCGAATAAACAAATAACCAAATTCTCTCCCCCATGGTTTCTCCCAAGCCCCGCCTTATTGCTCGTGATATCAGTTGGCTTTCCTTCAATGCCCGGGTATTGCAGGAAGCGGCCGACGATTCGGTTCCTTTGCGTGAAAGGATCCGCTTTCTGGGTATTTTTTCCAATAATATGGATGAATTTTTTCGCGTGCGCGTGGCTACGCTGAAGAGGATGATGCTGGCCGGTGCAAGGGCGCATATGCACCTGGAAGAAAATCCGCAACAGATACTAGACGAAATCCAGATGACCGTGCTGAACCAGCAAAGTGAGTTTGCCCGCATTTGGGAGGAAGTACAGAAGCAGATGAATCAGCAGCAGATTTTCCTGGTAAAGGAAACCGAGCTGAATCCGGAGCAACAGGCATTTGTACGTGATTACTTTGATGCTGAAGTGAGCCCCAACCTGATTCCCCTGATGATTGAAAATATCGCGCAGTTCCCCAACCTTCATGATAAATCCATCTACCTCGCCGTAGTTATGTGGCGGAAGGAAACAGCGCTCAAGAAGAAGTATGCCCTGATTGAAGTGCCGAGCAGAGTGCTGGGTCGATTTCTCATCCTGCCATCCAAACCCAGCGAACACCATATCATTTTACTGGAAGATATTATCCGCTTCAGCCTGCCGGACATTTTCGCCTATTTTGGTTATGATCAGTATCGCGCGCATATCTTCAAAGTAACCCGTGATGCTGAACTCGACATTGAGAGCGACCTGAGTACGAATATCATTCAAAAAATTGAGAAGGCGCTGAAGAACCGCCGTAAAGGAAAGCCCGTTAGGTTTGTGTACGATAAGGAAATGGATCCGGGATTGCTGGAATACCTGACCCGGCGCCTCAACCTCACACGCCGTGATAACCTGATACCGGGAGGGCGGATCCATAATTTTCGGGATTTTATGGATTTTCCCGAGCAGGTTTTTAAGGAAAAGAAAACCCGGAAAAAACCATTTGATCACCCGCTGCTGGTAGAACGAAGGGTGAGCGATGTAGTGATGGAGCGCGATATAATGTTGCACCTGCCCTATCACAGTTTTACGCCATTAATCGATATTATTCGCGAAGCGGCAATTGATCCCGATGTAACCACCATCAAGATCACCTGTTATCGGCTCGCACCCCAATCCAAGATCATCAACGCGCTGGTGAATGCTGTGCGTAATGGAAAAGAAGTAGTGGTGATGCTGGAACTGCGTGCACGGTTTGATGAGGAAGCCAACCTGGAATGGAAATCGAGGCTGGAAGAAGAAGGCGCCAAAGTGCTGGTAGGGATGCCCAATATGAAAGTGCATGCCAAGCTCTGTATGATCCGGAAAAAAGTGAGTAGTAAATATGTACAATACGGTTTTGTTAGTACCGGCAACCTCAACGAAAAAACCGCGAAAGTGTATGGCGACCATTGCCTCATTACCTCCGATACCCGGATCATGAGCGATGTGAGCAAGCTATTCCGCTACCTGGAAAACCCGCGCAGCGGCGATCATTTTTTGCGGCATTGCAAGCATATCATTCCCAGCCCGCACTTTGTGCGAAAAGAGATGTACAAATTAATTGAGGAAGAAATAAAGCAGGCGAAAAAGAACAAGCCCTGCGGCATCACACTTAAGATGAACTCCCTTGCCGACGAAGGAATGATCAGCAAACTCAATGATGCCGCGCGTGAAGGAGTGCCGGTGAAACTCATAGTGCGTGGCATATTTTGTATGCTTTCTGAATCCAGGAAATTTAAAGTGCCGGTGAAGGCTATCAGCATCGTGGATGAATACCTGGAGCATGCACGCGTGTGGGTATTTCATAATAAAGGCAAAGAGAAAGTTTACCTATCTTCGGCCGACTGGATGTTGCGTAATCTGGATCATCGGGTGGAAGCTACCTGTCCTGTCTGGGACCCGCAGATCAAACAGGAACTGATGGATATCCTGGACATACAACTTCGGGATAACGTGAAGGCGCGGGTACTTGATAACCAGTTGAGCAACGGTTATGTGCGAAGCAGCCGTCGCAAATTGCGTTCGCAGCTCGCTACATACGACTATCTGTTCAAAAAAACCACATTATCTATTGAGACTGGCAGCCATTGATATCGGATCCAACGCCGCAAGATTGCTGATTAGCGACGTGATTGAAACGGCCGACAGAAGACCGGAGTTCATCAAAATGGCGCTCATGCGCGTTCCTTTGCGGCTGGGATTTGATGTGTTTGACAAAGGTGAGATCAGTAGTTCTCGGGCTGATAAGCTGATCAAGACGATTAAAGCCTATAAGCTCATGCTGGATGTGTACGACGTAAAGCACCTGAAAGCATGCGCTACATCGGCCATGCGCGATGCCCTGAATGGAACAGAACTATTGCATAAGGTAAAGACTGAAACGGGAATTGATATTCATATTATCAGCGGGCAGGAAGAAGCTTCCTTCATTTATGAAAACCATATCGCTGAAAATCTCAGTCGCGACGAGTCATACCTCTACGTGGATGTGGGGGGTGGTAGTACCGAACTTACATTTTTCAGCGATGGTAAGCTGATCTTCAAAGAGTCCTTTAATATTGGTACCATCCGATTGCTGAAAAACCAGGTTACGGAAGCGCAGTGGGATGGCATGAAGGAATTCATCAAGGCACAGACCAAAGGATTTCATCATGTAACCGCTATTGGTTCGGGTGGAAATATCAACAAGATTTTCTCCATATCAAAAAGAAAGGAAGGCAAGGCGCTTACGCTCGATTTGTTGCGGGATTATTATAAAGAATTCAGCAGCCTTTCCCTGGCCCAGCGGATGTCGCTCTATAAGCTGCGTGAAGACAGGGCCGATGTGATTGTACCCGCACTGCTCATTTATATCAACGTTTTGCGTTGGGCCGATGCGCAGGAGATTTTTGTTCCTAAAATTGGCCTGGCCGATGGTTTGGTGCAAAACCTTTATGAAGAGCTTCGCACTGGTTCCAGTTAAGTGCGAGAGGAAAGATCAATCTGCACATGCATTTCTTAGCTTTACCCCCAATATCAAATTTCCCCGCCCATGTCTATCAGTCAGGAAGCCAAAAAAATAACGACCCATACCCTTCAACGAATGAAGGCGGCCGGGGAGAAGATCAGCATGCTCACCGCCTATGATTTTTCCTTTGCGCGCATATTTGACGCTGCAGGTATTGACATCATCCTGGTGGGTGATAGCGCGAGCAATGTAATGGCCGGGCATACCACTACCCTGCCCATCACGCTTGATCAAATGATTTATCATGCGCAAAGTGTGGTGCGCGCCCAGCAGCGCTCGCTGATTGTGGTGGACCTGCCCTTTGGCTATTATCAATCCAATTCCGATATAGCCCTCGCCTCCGCCATCCGGATCATGAAGGAAAGTGGCGCCCATGCCGTGAAGCTGGAAGGCGGTGAGGAAGTGCTGGATTCGGTTAGAAAGATCGTGAGCGCGGGTATTCCGGTGATGGGACATTTGGGCCTCACGCCCCAATCGATCAATAAATTCGGAACCTATGTGGTGCGGGCAACGGAAGATGCGGAAGCAGACAAGCTGCGTAAAGATGCCATCAGGCTGCAGGAAGCGGGCGCTTTTGGAATTGTGTTGGAGAAAATACCCGCCAACCTGGCTAAGGAAGTAACCGAAAGCCTGCTAGTGCCCACCATCGGCATCGGTGCCGGCAAATTTTGTGACGGCCAGGTGCTGGTGATGCACGATATGCTGGGCATTAATGTGGAATTCAAGCCGCGTTTCCTACGGCAGTACCTGAATATGCATGAACAGATTACCCAGGCGGTGCAGGCTTATATCAATGATGTACGTGCGGTGAATTTCCCGAATGAGAAAGAGCAGTACTGAGAAAATGTGGGTAATGAATGGGTGAAACCGATATTGTTTTATACAACAACAATTCTTTATGGACTTTTTGAAAGTATTAGGTATTGAGTCCGCCAATAAAGGCGTGAGTACTGGTGATAAATGGTTGGATAGCGGACAGGCCATGATGGATTCCTGGTCGCCTGTGGATGGAAAAAAGATTGCATCGGTGCAATTGGCCAACCGGGATTCGTACGACGCGGTGATGGAAAAAGCCCAGGCTGCTTTTCTGGAATGGAGGCAATGGCCCGCACCCCGCCGGGGCGAAGTGGTGCGCCAGATTGCTGAGGCTTTGCGAGCAAAAAAAGATGCGCTGGGAAGGCTGGTATCTTATGAAATGGGAAAAAGCCTGCAGGAAGGATGGGGTGAAGTGCAGGAGATGATCGATATCTGCGATTTTGCAGTGGGTCTATCCCGGCAGTTGCATGGCCTTACCATGCATAGTGAAAGGCCGGGCCATCGCATGTATGAGCAATACCATCCCTTGGGTGTGGTAGGCATCATCAGCGCTTTCAATTTTCCGGTAGCAGTTTGGAGCTGGAATACCATGCTGGCATGGGTTTGTGGAGATGTTTGTGTATGGAAGCCTTCCGAGAAAACGCCCCTTTGCGGTATCGCCTGTCAAAATATTGTTGCCGAAGTCTTTGCTCGCAACCAGGTTCCGGAAGGCGTATCCTGCCTGGTAACTGGCGGACGCGAAGTGGGCGAATGGCTGAGCAATGATACCCGCATACCCCTGGTATCCGCTACAGGCTCTACCCGAATGGGCAAGGCCGTGGGCTCAGCGGTGGCAGCGCGGTTGGGAAGATCACTCCTGGAATTGGGCGGCAACAACGCCATTATCATTACGGAAGATGCTGATCTCGACATCGCCATCCTCGGAGCCTTATTTGGCGCCGTGGGTACTGCGGGACAGCGCTGTACCAGCACACGCCGCCTCATCATCCATCAATCGATTTATGAAAAGGTGAAAGCAAAACTGGTTTCAGCTTATGGCCAGTTGAAAATTGGTGACCCGCTCGATGAAAAGAACCATGTAGGACCATTGATTGATAAGGATGCTGTGAGCCAATACCTGAAAGCTGTGGAAGCCTGTAAAGGAGAAGGTGGCCGGTTTTTGGTGGAGCCAGGTGTTTTGGAAGGCAAGGGATACGAAAGCGGTTGCTATGTGAAACCCTGTATAGCGGAAGCGGAACCGCAGTTTAAGATTGTGCAACACGAGACCTTTGCTCCCATACTTTATCTACTGAAATATGAAACCCTGGAACAGGCGATAGCCATCCAAAACGGCGTGCCACAGGGTCTTTCTTCCTCTATCATGACCCTCAACCTGCGGGAGGCCGAACAGTTTTTGTCGGCGGCCGGCAGCGATTGCGGCATAGCCAATGTGAATATTGGAACCTCCGGTGCGGAGATAGGCGGGGCCTTTGGTGGGGAAAAAGAAACCGGTGGAGGGCGCGAAAGCGGCAGCGACGCCTGGAAAGTGTATATGCGTCGGCAAACCAATACCATCAATTACAGCACAAAACTCCCTCTGGCACAAGGAATAAAGTTTGACATTTAGATACTATTTAGCTTGCTGATTCGTTGGTAAGCAGGTGATTGTCGCAATGTGGGCCTTAGGCTCACAGAGTGGCTGTATATATCCCATATCCTAAATACCAAAATTTTATCCATGAAAAGGACATTTACACTCCTGTTCCTTTTAAGCTGCTTTTTAATTTCGAGCCAGGCTCAATTGCGTATTGGCGTGGTGGGCGGCGTGCATCAGTCGGACATTCTGGAGAAAAACGACCTCCCCAACTGGAACGATATCAAACAAAATTATGGGCGCCGTACCGGCGGCCATTTCGGATTTATTGCCGACCTGCCCTTTGGCAAGAAAGGCAATTTTGTATTTCAGCCCGGTGTGATTTTCTACAACAAAGGCCGCAAATACAATGAAGTGCTCGACACTACCTTCCGTGATACGCTGAGTATCGACCGTAAGGAATTTGTGAACTATATCGATATCCCATTCAACCTGGTGGGCAAAATACCATTGGGCCGTAAAGTGAAATTTGTGTTGGGCGGCGGTACCTATTTTTCCTTTTTCTACAATGGCAATATTCGCTCGCAATATATTGCGAAGAATGGTGCCTATAGTGCCGATGAGATTGACGATCTTCCCGTTGGCGATGGCCCCGGCAAATACAGCACCTACGATTTTGGCGTAAATGCGCTTGCCGGTTTTGAATTCGGAAGGGTTTTGTTGACCGGTCATTACAGCCGCGGCCTGCATAATATGTACCAGTCGGCCGATTACGACGGTAAGTTCAAGAATGAAACTATGGGTGTGCGCCTGGGTGTATTCCTCGGCAAACCTGTGAAAGTAGCGGGTAAAGATCAGGATGAAGATGGCGTTCCCGACAAAAAGGATAAATGCCCGGATGTGAAAGGCAGCGCCCTGCTCGAAGGTTGTCCTGACCAGGATAGTGATGGTATAGCTGATAAAGATGATAACTGTCCCACCGTATGGGGACCGGCCGATAACAAAGGATGTCCCTACGGTGACAAGGATGGCGATGGTGTTCTCGACAAGGACGATAAATGCCCCGATACCAAGGGTGAAAAAGATAACCAGGGTTGCCCCTGGCCCGATAAAGATGGAGATGGTATCGCGGATCGTGAAGACCAGTGTCCGGATATCAAAGGCCTGGCCCGCTACAAAGGCTGTCCCATTCCCGATCGTGATGGCGATGGTTTAAATGATGAAGAAGATAAATGTCCAGACCAGAAAGGTGTGATCGCGCTCAACGGCTGTCCTGAATTGAAAAAAGAAATTGTGGAGAAAGTGGAATATGCGGCCAAACGGATCCAGTTCCGCAAAAACAGCGCGCTGCTGGCTACTCCTTCTTACAAAGTGTTGGATGAGGTTGTAAGCCTGCTGAAAGAAAACCCTGAACTGAAGCTGACCGTGGAAGGCCACACCAGTAAGGAAGGCGCTTATGAGGTGAACAAGCGCATATCCGAGCAAAGGGCGAATTCGGTAAAAATCTACCTCGTACAGAAAGGGGTACCAGCCGATAGGATCGAAGCCATTGGCTATGGACCGGATAAACCTTTGACAACCAGCGAGCTGGAAAGCGAACAAGCGAAAAACAGACGTGTGGAACTGAAGTTGAGCAACCAATAAACAGAATTCATCGTCAAGCAATTACCAAAACCCTGCATCCATAAGGAGCAGGGTTTTTCCTTAGCGCGAAATAGTATGAGTGGTATGGTTTAATTTCGCCACTTGACTGAATTTTGTAAGATTAAACACATGTGAACATGACTTCAACCTTCCGCCGGACCCTACTGATTGCTTCCGGACTTGCCATGACCGTTTTCAGTTTTGCCCAAAAATCCGAAGTTCCCAAAGGATGGCATCTTCTGGATGCAAAGAAAGATGGATATTATGGCATTAGCCTGCAACAGGCTTATGATTTTGTGAAATCCAAAAAATTAAAGAGCCAGCCCGTTGTCGTAGCCGTCATCGACTCGGGAATTGACACCCTGCATGAGGATCTAAAACCCGTGCTCTGGCGCAACCCGGGCGAGATTCCCGGTAACGGCATTGATGATGATAAGAATGGCTATATCGACGATGTATATGGCTGGAATTTCCTCGGAAACAGCAAAGGTGAAAACGTGGAGAAGGACAGTTATGAAGCCACCCGCGTGTACCATAAGCTCCGCAACAAATGGGGCAATACCACCGTGGCACAGGACAGCCTGAGCCCCGATGAGGCCAAGGAATATGAAATGTATTGGCGTGCCAAGTCGGATGTGGTAGGACTACAGACCTCCGAAGAGGAAATGCAGAAGCTGAAAGAGACCTATGAGCAGATAAAGATGGTGGAAAAGATCATCCAGGCGGGTGACGTTGCCATCCGCAAGCAATTGGGTAAGGATGAATACACCTGCAAGGACCTTGCAGAATTCAGCTCCGACAATGATACAGCCATGCATGTGGCAAAAATCATGACCAGCATCTGCCGGGATAATGATACCGATGAAATCAGCAACCTGCTATTGCTTGATGATATTGAAGGTGAGCTGGGCCAGATGGAAAATGAACTGAACAAGCAGGAAGCCGCTGAGAAAGCACCCCGCAATTACCGTGGCGAAATAGTTGGCGATAATTATTTCGACTTGAACGACCGCTACTATGGCAATAATAACGTGATGGTAAGCAAGAAGTCGGCCATGCACGGCACGCACGTGTCCGGTATCATTGCCGCCGCCCGCGATAACGACCTGGGCATGGATGGTGTTGCCGACAACGTTCGCATCATGAGCATTCGCGCGGTACCGGATGGCGATGAACATGACAAGGATATTGCGCTGGCCATTCGCTATGCGGTGGACAATGGCGCGAAAATTATCAACATGAGCTTTGGTAAGGGATTCTCCCCTGAAAAAAAATGGGTAGATGATGCGGTGCGTTATGCGCAAACCAAGGGCGTGCTGCTGGTACATGCAGCCGGCAACAGCGCGCGCAATATCGATACCAGTTGGAACTTCCCCACTCCGCTCTTTACCGATAAAACCAGGGCCAGCAACTGGATTACCGTAGGTGCCAGTGGCGATCCCAAAGCCGGTGGCATCACGGCCGGTTTTTCCAACTATGGCAAAACCGAAGTGGATGTATTTGCACCTGGTGTGCAGATTTATTCTACCGTTCCCGGAGGTAATACCTATATGAACCTGCAGGGAACCAGTATGGCTTCGCCGGTAGTGGCCGGGCTTGCCGCATTTGTGTTGAGCCATTATCCTGACCTTACTCCCGAGCAACTGAAAGCCATCATTGAAAAATCGGCGCAATCACCCGATATGAAAGTGAAAGAACCCGGAACAGGTGAAGACGTGGACCTGAAAGATATCAGCAAAACCGGCGGACTGGTGAACGCTTATGAAGCCATTAAGCTGGCCGCGGAAATGAAGCAGGATAAGCCGGGGAAATCGAAGGTGAAGGAGAAAAGGAATTGAGAAACGTAGTACGTTTTACGTATTACGTTATACGTTAGGTTTAGGGTTTAGGGTTTAAAGTTTAATGTTTAATTGGGTATTGCACTTTGATGTTTTTCTTTTGATTAATGATGAATTCCTGCTCTTCAAGTGTGTTGATTGTGCAGCCTTGTAGTCAAAATTTACATAATTTCATTATTCAAATATCCTTAAACCTTAAACCCTAAACCCTAAACCTTAAACCAAACGTACTACGTAATACGTAAAACGTAAAACTGCACAAAAATGCGCCCCGATCTCTCCCGCGTTGTTCCCTATTTTCATGGATATATCAACCTCGTGCCTGAGGACGAGCTTGCTGAGGCTTTTGTAAGCCAAAGCGCTTCCTTTATTCGTTTTTTGGAGACGATTCCTCCGGAAAAATATGATTTCCGCTATGCGGAAAATAAATGGACCATTCAGGAAGTGGTGCAGCATGTGCTGGACGCTGAACGAATTTTTGCCTATCGGGCCCTTCGCTTTGCCCGCCTCGACCCTACCCCGCTTCCCGGATTTGATGAGAATTCTTATGTGATTAGTTCAAATGCGCATCATCGCCCCTGGGATAAACTGGTGGAAGAATTTAAGGTGCTGCGCCGTTCATCGGAACTATTGTTCCAGTCCTTCACCGAAGAGCAGCTACAAGCCGGTGGCACCGCTTCCAATGGACCAAATTATGTTTTAGGCCTTGGTTTTATCTTAATAGGCCATGCAATGCATCATCTGCAGGTAGTGAAAGAACGGTATTTGTGAGTTATACGTTTTACGTAGTACGTTTTTGGGTTTAGAGTTTAGGGTTTAATGTTTAAGAGATCAGGTAATAAAGGGTAGAGAATTGAGTTTCTCTATCCTTTTTTCATTCAACTTTAAACTCTAAACCTTCAACAAATTCCCACATCCCCAAATTCTCAAATTCTCCCTCTAGAATCCTGTAAAAAAGCTTCTCGTCCTGTTAATCCGGAGATCCTGGAGAATGCCTGATTTGGGGCTGATGGTGATATTGAAGAAGCGATAGATACCGATCGGCGTAACGCTGATGGCCATTTGCCAGCAATGCATTTCGCGGTTGATCGACATGGAAAAAGTCTGAAGTTTTTTGGTGTCGAAATCATAGAACCCATTCATGGTGAATTTCCATTTGGGTGTAAGGCTGAAGCTTCCGCTAAAGCTGGCGCTGGAGCGAATGATCTTTTCAAATCCGCTATAGTCGGGCTTGAACTGTTCGTTGAAATAAAGTGAATACGAAAGTGAAAACTGCCAGGGAATATTAAAATCGACAAACTCGGATGGGTTCTGCTGCATGTAATCCATAAACCTCTGCCGGTCGGACCCCATGAGTGGGTCGTTCAATTGCTGATCCAGTTCCTGTTGGCGCTGATCAGCTTTCTTCTCATCTCTGGGTTTGCTTTGGAACGATGTTGAGAATGACAAACTTCCCGAGGTTATCCTTCCCAGTTTAAAACCACCATCTTCCCAGGCAAATCGGTCGATGGGTAGACCAAGGCTGTCTACCTGGTAGGGGTTCAGAATGGCATTGGCATTAATATTGATTTTTTGAAAAAGGTTGGTACGGAAATAAAGGTTTACGGGCGCAAGCTTTAGCGAATCGGCCAGCATATTATAGCTGGTGTTGGCGCCAAAGCCATCAATCAGCATCACTTTCTTCGTGGGTTCATCACTGGTACTGTCCTTGTTACGGAATTTCGCTTCCAGGTTATTGTCTAACTGGAAACTGATACTCCCGCTTCGGCCTTTTCCATATCCGCTGTAAATACCGCCCTGCAATCTTGAAAATTCCGTTTCATATCCATCCTTGTTTATCTGCGTGCGGTAATAATATTTACTCGAAAGATCGGGCCGGTAATTGAACCCAATACTCGGGCGCATGGTATGCCGAATGGCCACCAGGTTCTTATTCTTGAAATTAAATGTGCCGAAAAGTGCCGTATTCAGTCCCAGGCCAAAGCTGGCCTGCTGGTCCATAAAAAAACCCTTGTTCACTACTGTATCCAGCTTTTCTGTATTTGGATTCCAGCGGCGTTCAAAGGTTTGTGATACCCATACCTGCGAATAGCTTACGGAAGGCGCTACCACTACCGCTCCATCGAGGATTGCAGGAAGCGAAAGGGTGATGGGAATATTGTGTTGCGCACCCCATTGCAATGTATCTACCAGGTTGCGCAAGCGGAAGGCGGTGTCGTAAAAGGATACAGAGTTCCTGAAGTTGCCATTATAAGCGATGCCTAATTGCTCGTACCATTTTTTAGAGCCTACCGATTCTTTTTTCTGGAAGGGATAAAGGGTATTAACGGTGAAACCCATATCCGGCAGACTCAACGTAACCAGGCGGGTAAAGTTGTTCTGATTATGGTTGGCACTTAAAGTTAGATTGAATGGTTTGTCTATCCAGTTTTTTGAATAAGTAATGGAAGAAGAAAGCTGGTTCTGAAAATTCAATTGCGGGCTATTGGGTACATTTTCATTATATCGGGTGGAACTGGCATTTACGTTTGCTGAGAAGCTCACACCCGGCCTCGCTTTGCTGTCCATGCTATGGCTCCAGTTTAGGCTGAAGGTATTGAAGGTGGTAAAATCAGGGTCGCCCTTGAAATTCCTTTTGGTTTTTTGTAAGCCGAAATTGAAAGAGCCCCGGTAACGATAACGTTTGTAATAGGTGGGATTCAGGTTTACCGACCAGGAACCATAGGAATAGACATTGCCATAAAGCTTGGCATCCAGATAATCGTTGATGATTTTATAGTAACCCAATCCTTCCAACCCCAGACCCATTTGGTCGTTGGTGGCAAATTGCGGAGGCAGGAGGCCGCTACTATGGTTATTGTTGAGGGGAAAAAAACCAAAGGGAACATATATCGGAACAGGTACTCCTTCAAATTCGGGCCGTGCCGGGCCCGACACTGCCACCCGCTTATTGATCAATTTGATCTTATCGGCACGGAAACCAAAATGCGGCTCATCGAGGTTACAGGTGGTAAGAAAGCCTCCCTTTACATAAATCACCGAAGAATCCACTTTTTTTACGCTGGCGCCGTGCACAAACATTTCTCCATCCTGCGTGATGGCGTTGGTCGTAATGGCTTTTTGCGTTTCAAAATTGAAGCGTACCGTATCCAGCACATATTTTTTTTCTGCCTGCGTAAACACCGTTTCATCCAGCACCACACCTGCCGAATCCCTACGGTTATAGGCAGTCAGCAATTTTGTTTCCTGATTCATATCCACGAAAGGGGAAGTAAGGGTAATATCCTCGAATTCGGTCTTGGTTTTCCCGTAAAGCAGTACCCTTTTTTCCTGTACCAGCAGTACCCCTGAATCCTCTGCGGCATATTGAATGGGCGATTCAAAGGCGTCGGGGGCAATTTTAAGTTCCAGTGTATCGTTGCGTGTAGAGAGGCTATCCGGTTTTCCACGGGGAATCGTATCGTTGGCCATAGCGCCGGCAGAATCAGATCGTACTGTTAAAGGTCTGTCAAATTCCCTGTTACCGGTACGCTGCGCGGCTAAATTCCACGTTATTGTAAGAAAGATTAGGGGCAGGAAAGCCCTGATTAAAAAATATTTTAAACTAATTTTGCGCAGTCGATTCATACGGTTGAAGGCAAAAGTAAATCTTTCAGCCCTAAACATTTTGTGAAGATTCCCGCTAAACCCATTAAAAGCAAAACGCATGATGAAACGATCCCTTGTTCTCTTGCTCCCGTCGCTGGCCATTCTGGCTTCGCTGTCATTTACCAATCGCCAGGAGCAACCGCCCAAGGCCGCCATTCGTACGTTGATTATTGATGCTGGCCACGGTGGCTTTGATCCTGGAGCCAGAGGCTCCTTCAGCACTGAAGCGCAGGTGAGCCTCGAAGTGGCCCTCAAATTTGGTAAAGCCCTGGAGAAAGAGTTTCCTGATCTTAAGATTGTGTACACCCGAACGGGTGATGTAGCTCCCGGCAACAAAACCAACAAAACGGAGGATAACCGCTACCGGGCCGAACTGGCCAATAAATCGGGTGGTGATCTGTTTATCGCCATTCACTGCAATTCAGCCGCTCCCATAAAACACCGTAAAGTTGTTGGCTACAGAACGATCAAACTGAAAAGCGGCAAAACACGGAAAACGCCCCGCTATCGCTACTGGACCACGCCCAACCCGGCCAAGGGGACCGAAACCTATATCTGGGCCGTGAATAAAAACGATGCGAAAGTAAATGCCGTTAACCTGAACGAAGAGATTTATGGAGAGATGGAGGATTCCACCTCGCAAATTGAAATGCCTGATCCCTCTGATCCGGCGGAAAAAGCAAGGATGCTCATCTATGCCCAGCAATTCTTTAAGAAAAGCCTCAACCTGGCCGATCTTATCGAAAAGGAATTTGTGGCCAGCGGTCGAGTAAGCCGTGGCGTAAAGCAAAGAAATCACATGGGTATTTGGGTATTGCAGGCGACAGGTATGCCCAGTGTGCTGGTTGAATTAGGCTTTCTCACCAATGCTGAAGAGGAGAAATACCTGAATAGTGATAAAGGGCAACAGGAAACTGTTGACGCCCTGGTGTCAGCCTTCAAGAATTATAAGGAAAGACTCGAGTCACGGCAGATTACGGCTGGTTTTTAATCCAGTCGGTCTCACTCAAAATAGCAATCAACTGGCCTGAAGGATTCCCCTGGGAATTTTTCAGGCCAGTTGGTTTTGGTGCCTGTATGAGAGCCTGTGAACGGGGTATTGGAAATAAATGGTTATTTTGGCAGCGGAAACTATACCATTAACATGAAAATCAGCAACGAAACCAAGGTTGGCCTTATCACTATCGTAGCGCTGGGCTTATTGATCGCCGGATTCAATTTTTTGAAAGGAAGGGATGTGTTTGACCGTTCGAAAAAGATATATGCTGTTTTCGACAAATTGGGTGCACTGGCAAGATCGAATGAAGTGAAAATTAACGGTCTCACTATTGGTACCGTTTATGATATGGAAGAAGTGGATAAAGATATAAGTGGTATCAAAGTAACCATCAGCCTGACCCGTGACGTTAATATTCCCAGCAATTCCGTGGCCTATATTTCCGCACCTATCGCAGGTCTGGGTTCATCAACTATTTTAATCGATAAAGGAGATGCCAGCACCTATCTCAAAGATGGGGATATGATTCAAACCCGAATCGATGAAGGGCTGCTGGGAGGAATTACCGCCGAAGTGTCCCCCACCCTTGGCAAGATCCGTGGATCACTGGATTCCCTAAATCGCGTAATGGGTCAGCTCAACCTGCTGATGGATGGTGGGGCACGCAGCAGTTTGCAGGCCAGTATTAAGAATCTGGAGAATATTACCGGTTCTCTGGCCAACCAGCTTTCCGAGAACGGCTCGCTGGGAAGTTCATTGCGAAATGTGGAAGCCATTACAGGTAATCTGAAAAACAATAACGACAGCATCAACGCGATCATCAGCAATACCCGTGCATTTACCGGTCAGTTGGCCGACCTGAACCTGCAGCAGACAATGGATACGCTGAATGCGGCGATTTCGCAATTGAAATCTACCGTAGGCATGCTTTCGGGCAATCAGGGTACACTGGGAGCATTGATCAATGACCGGCAGCTTTACGATCGGCTCCATGATGTATTGCTGAGTTCGGAGATCCTCCTTGATGACCTTCGTTCGCACCCCAAACGCTACGTTAATTTTTCCATATTTGGCAAGAAAGACAAAGGTGGAGCCCTAACTTCGCCCGCGAAGAAAGACACGATTCCCCTGAACTGATCCAAACTCAATGTTGCGTTTAATTCTTTGTTGGCTCTGTGTAGGCCTTGCTTTGCTGAGTCAGGCGCAGGAACCTGTTCCCGTTGCCGGCCAAAACAACAGCGATACCACGCGGAAGATTCATATCCTCAATAATACGCGCACACTCACTTTCAAGACAATCGATGATAGTACCCGCCTGACCATTGTGGCGGGTGATGTGAAGATGCGCCAGGGTACCGCGCTAATCTGGTGCGACAGTGCCGTGCTGAATAGCCGTACCAATGTTTTTGAAGCCTGGGGCAAAGTGCATATTCGGGATGCGGATACCGCTGATATTTACGCCAATCATTTGCGTTACCTGGGCACCGAGCGGGTCGCTTATCTCGACGGCAACGTGAAGCTTACGGATGGTAAGGGCACCCTTACCACACCCGACCTCGAATACAATATGAACACCAACCTCGGCATCTACAAAAATGGTGGCCGGGTTCAGAATGAAAAGACCGTACTCACCAGCCAGGAAGGTTGGTATTATGCGGATATGAAGGATGTGTACTTCAAGAAGAATGTACAGCTCAATGATCCCGCCTACAAGATTCGAACGGATTCGATGTTGTACAATACGGAAAGCAAAACCACCCGCTTTATAGCGCAAACCCGGATTGAAGATACTACGGGAAGAATCATCGATACCCGCGATGGGTATTACAACCAATCTACAGGTGAGGCGCAGTTTGGACAAAGACCGGTGATAACCGATACCCGTAAAAAAGTACGTGTTACCGGCAACAACATCATTCAAAACGACAGCATTTACCAGGTAACCGGCAATGCGGTGATTATAGATTCCGCGCAGGGTACCACGTTGATCGGAGGCATCATCATCCAGGATAAGAAAACCGAAGCCGTGTTGGCGGCAAGGAAACCGCTTTTGATATTGAAGCAGGATAATGATTCGATCTACATAACGGCCGATACTCTATTCAGTGCCCGGATAAGCGATCGTTTTGGTATGGATTCAATCCTAGTGGATAGCGCCAGTGGGAGAATGGAGCCGGCCTTCAATGAAAAGGACAGTACCAACCGCTATTTTGAAGCGTATCGCAATGTGCGGATATTTAACGATTCGCTGCAATCGGTTTGCGATAGTATGTTTTATTCTTTAAGAGATTCCATATTCCGACTGCATGTGGATCCGGTGGTATGGGCGCAAAACAGCCAGATAACAGGCGATACCATTCTGGTGTACACGAAAAATAAGAAGGCCGATAAAGTGAATGCTTACGAAAATGGTTTTATGGTCAACGAGGTGGAGCCGGGCGTGTATAACCAGATTAGTTCGAGCCGTATCGATGGTTGGTTTACCGAAGGCAATATTGATTCCGTGCGTGCGGCCGGTTTCGCGCAGTGTATCTATTATATTCAGAATGAAGACAGCGCCTACACGGGCATCAATCAATCCAGTTCGGATCTCATCGATATCTATTTCCGTGAAAAGAATTTGTATAAAGTGGTCTTTCGCAGTGCCGTCACCGGCACCATCTATCCCATGAAGTCGAAAAAACCTTCGGAAATGATTCTGCCCAATTTTCGCTGGCTGGAAGAAAGAAGGCCGAAGACGAAGTGGGAAATGCTGGAGTGAGGTACGTGAATCGTGAGGCGTGAGTCGTGAGGCGATTGATTGTTTCGTCCAAGGCAGAAAGATCAATTGAGATTTCCTTAAGGAATTCGCAGATTATCTTGAAATTCTCTCTACTCACGACTCACGATTCACGCCTCACGATTCAGGATTCACGCTCAGAAGGTAAACCTTGCCGTAAAGCCTACCGCTGCGGGTTCAAAATTAATATCGCTCACCAGGTTCAATTCAGGTTTCCAGTCGAGGGAAAGGTTTATGGGAGCATTCATGAACTTGTAATCGAGCCCCAATACTCCCTGTGCGCCAAAATTGGGATCGGTTTCGTTGCGGTTCTTAACCGGATTGAAGGTTTTCACAAAACCCAGGTAAGCGCCACCTCCATAAAACCATTGCAGGCCTTCGGAGCCCAAGGGCTTATGTACCTGGTAAAGGGCGCCAAGAGCCAGCGGATCGCCGAAGGAAAACAGCGCTTCGATAGCGGCATTGTCGCTGATAAAATGCTTTAGCGAAATGGAATTGCTGACCATCGCCGGGCTGCTACTTAACCTTACACCCAGGGCTGTACGATATCCGGATTGCGCAGAAGCCGTAGCCGCAAAAAGCAGGCAGGCGATCAAAGAGAGCAATAGAGGTTTGCGATTCATGTTTTTGAATTTAATGTAAACCTAACGAAATAATATGCCGGAAAAGTTTAAAGGAAATGCAAAAGAAGTGCTAAGTCGTAAGTTTTAAGTGAGACGTGAATCGTGAATCGTGAGGCGTGAGGCGTGAATCGTGAGTCGTGAGTATTAATCCTCGTTAAGCCAAAAGCAATCAAGCCCGCAAAGCGGGCGGCATATGTTAGGGCCGTCCGTAGGGCGGCCCATGGAAATTAGACGCGAATCGTGAGGCGTGAGACGTGAATCGTGAGTCGTGAGACGTGAGGCGTGAGGCGTGAGTTGTGATTCATGAGTAAGTAGTGTCTCCTATTTCCAATAAATCAAAAAATCCTCCAATCAAGCCCGCCGCGGCGGGCGGCATATGTTAGGGCCGTCCGTAGGGCGGCCCATGGAAATTAAACGTGAATCGTGAGGCGTGAGACGTGAATCGTGAGACGTGAATCGTGAGCCGTGAGTCGTGAGTCGAGGTAAAATTTGGCACATGTCTCCAAAAAATCAAAAAATACAAGCACATAGAACTTACAACTTAGGACTTAATACTTCCAACTTACGTATTACGTACAACGTAAAACGTATAACGTAATACGTACAACGTAATACGTACAACAGCATTTATTCATTATTTTTGCGCCCAACCATGCGATTGACGAAATTATTTAACGAGTTTTTTGAAAGTGAGAAAGCCGCGGGATTCCTCTTAATAGGATGTACCGTCATCAGTCTGCTGCTTGCGAATAGCGCCTGGGGCGAGTCCTATATTGGTTTCTGGCATTACAAGATTGGCGACTATTCGCTAGAGTACTGGATCAACGATGGCCTGATGGTGATTTTCTTCCTGCTCATTGGTTTGGAGCTGGAGCGGGAGATATACAAAGGCGAATTATCGGATATCAAGAGTGCCCTGCTTCCCGTATTCGCGGCTGCAGGCGGCATGCTGGTTCCTGCCGGCATTTACCTGCTCTTTAATTATGGTACACCCGAGCAGCCCGGTGCCGGTATCCCCATGGCCACCGATATCGCATTCGCTATCGGGATTCTTTCGCTGCTGGGTAAACGCGTCCCTATTTCCATCAAAATTTTCCTGACCGCCCTGGCGGTGATCGACGATCTCGGCGCCATACTCGTAATCGCTTTTTTCTATAGCAAAGGACTTGATCTAACCAACCTTGGCATCTCTCTCGGAATATTTGCCTTTTTGCTGGTGTTGAACCGGCTTAAGGTTCATATTCTATGGATTTATTTGGTGGCCGGTGTGGGCATGTGGTATTTCATGCTGCATTCGGGCGTGCATCCCACCATCACGGGAGTGTTGCTCGCATTTGCCATTCCCTTTGGTACGGGCAGTAAGAAAACCATTTCGTACAAGTTGCAACATGCATTGCACAGGCCGGTTTCCTTCTTCATACTGCCCGTTTTTGCACTGGCTAATACCTGTATAGTAATCGAAGCAGGTTGGGCAGATGACCTGTTGAGCAATGGAAGCCTGGGCATTTTCTTTGGGCTATTGGCCGGAAAGCCGATAGGCATTATGCTCTTCTCCCTACTCGCGATTCTTTTGGGGTTGGCGAGTTTACCAGCTGGCGTAAAATGGAAACATATAGGTGCGGTAGGTTTGCTCGCAGGGATTGGTTTCACCATGGCCATCTTCATCACACTCCTGGCCTTCGAAGACCAGCGCCATATTACTAATGCGAAAATTGCCATTCTGATAGCCTCCTTTGTGGCGGCAGTTGTTGGACTACTCATTCTTCATTTTTCCCTCGCAAAGAGGTTGCAGCCGGTGGGGGAAGAGGAAGGTAGTACGTAGTACGTGGGTAGTTGTAAGTAGTAAGTTGTAAGTAGGAAGTTGTAAGTTGTAAGTTGTAAGTAGTTAATTGATAGTATCTGCGAAAATCTGCGGATAAATCTGCGCCAATCTGCGGGAACTGCTTCAGCGCTTTAATCAGCTTCATAGTTCGGGAGAGTTTTCCCGCTGATAAGCGCAGATAAGTGATTAATGTAGAAAGTGTCCACTTTTTTTAGGACGTGACAGGCAGGCAGGTTCCCAAATTCCCAAATCCCCAAATTCTCAAATCTCCCTCCATCCCATCATGGCAATCAAGGCCATCAAGGCCATCAGGGGTCCGTGCCGTTTTTTGCACATTCTTGCAGATTTTTTCCAGTTTGTGCGGTTTTGTGCGGGAATTCCCCTTATATTTATCCTGCGAACAAAACGACTGCATGCTAAAAAGGGAAAGACAATCGTATATCCTTCAGCAGGTAAACCTGCATAACAAGGTACTTTCCTCCTCACTGAGTGCGGAGATCAATGTGTCGGAAGATACTATCCGTCGCGACTTGCAGGAACTGTCGGAAGAGGGAAAACTGATTAAAGTGCATGGTGGCGCCCTCTCCAATTCTTTCAGCCAGGTGCATATTCCCAACGACGGTGTGTATTCGCAGGTACAGAAAAAAACAATCGCTCAGAAAGCGATCGCGTTAATCGATAATGGCATGTTTGTGCTCACCGGCGGTGGCACCACCATTGTGGAAATGGCGCGGATGCTACCCCCTCAATTGCGTGCCACTTTTATATCCGGATCTATTGCAGCTATTTTGGAATATATGGATCATCCCAATATTGAAGTGATACTGATTGGTGACCGGATATCCAAAAGTTCGAAAATTACGGTGGGGCCTGAAGCCATTGCGAAGATTAATCAACTGAATGCCGATATCTGTTTCCTGGGTACCAACGCCATCGATATTACCAATGGCGTTACCGACAACGACTGGGAAGTGGTGCAATTGAAGAAAGCGATGATTGAATCTTCCCGGAAAGTGGTTTGCCTGTCCATTTCGGAAAAGATCAACACGGTGCAGCCGATACAGATTTGTGATTTGAGCAAGATCGATATCCTTATTACAGAATTACCACCCTCCGACCCCATTTTGAAACCATACGCGGAAGCCGGCATTGCGTTGTTGTAAATCACCTTTTAAACTGCTTAATAAATATATACCTAAAACAACACAGCTATGAGAAGAACTCTCCAGTTAATGATAGCTTTGTGCGTTTTGTTGCTCCTGACCCCGGGACTCGTCTCGGCGCAACAAAGAACCATTACGGGCACAATTCTATCGGATGACAACAAGACCCCGCTGCAAGGCGTAACCATCCGGGTTTCCGGTACCAACCGGCTTACCCAAACGGATGCGCAGGGTCGTTTCAGCATCGCCGTAAACCCCGGCGAAACCTTGCAGGTATCGTATGTAGGTTACGAAACTCAAACCATTAAGCCAGGCGACAGCAATACCCTGGGCATTTCGATGAAAGCCATAGATGGTACGTTGGGTGAAGTAATTGTAACCGCGATGGATATCAGACGAAATCCGAGGGAGCTGGGATATTCGGTACAGCGCGTGGATGGAGAAGACATCAAGCAAACACAGCGCGAGAATTTCATTAACGGTTTGCAGGGACGTGTGGCAGGTCTTACCGTTAGCCCCACTTCTGGTGCGGCCGGTGCTTCCAGCTCCATCGTTCTTCGTGGATTCAACTCTCTTTCGCTTAGCAATCAGCCCCTGTTTGTAGTGGATGGTATTATCATGGACAACCAAAGTATAGACGAAAACTCCGGTGGTGGTGCCGGTGTGGGTATTGTGGAAAGAGGTGCGGGCTTAACATCCACCAACAACCAGAAGACGGATTATACCAACCGGATGGCCGATATTAACCCCAATGATATTGAAACGATCACGGTTTTGAAGGGACCTGAAGCCACGGCGCTTTATGGGAGCCAGGCCAGTTCGGGAGCCATTATTATTACCACCAAAAAAGCGAAGACCAATAAGCTGGGTATTCAGTACGACAACAGCTTCCGCTTTTCTAAAATCAATCGCTTTCCGGAAACAATTGACCGCTATCAAAACGGCGAGAATGGCGTGGCAAATGAAGTTTTCCGATATTTTGGCCCCGAATATCCCGAAGGCACACAATTGTACAATAACCGCGATAACTTCTTCCGCACCGGTTTCGCTCAGAACCATAATTTGGGAGTTGACTTTGGTGTGAAGAATAGCGCGTTTCGTTTCTCCGCTTCTTATTTCGATCAGGATGGCGTGGTACCGGCCAACAATTATAAGCGTATGAATTTCCGTTTGACCAATACCACCAAGATCGGCAAATATGTAGAGATCATGCCAGCTATAGGTTATATACGTTCTGAAAACAGGAAAGTGTTGCGTAGTGCCGGTGGTTACCTGATCAGCTTACTAATGTGGCCAAATGATAGGGATATTCGTACCTGGGAAGATGGAAACGGTAATAAGATACCATTATTTGATGCCGGCAATCCCAATGGTGAATTCGACAATCCCTTGTTTAATGTGAATAAGAACAAGAACTATGATGAAAACGATCGTTATACGGCCAGCCTGGGTATCAACATCAATCCTTTTGACTGGTTGACCTTATCCGGTCGCTTTGGGTATGAAGCCTATGAAAACCCAGGTTATCTTCAGTATCATCCACAGTCGTATTATGTATCAGCCCTGGTAAATGGTATCCAGGATAATTTCTATCGCAAGTATAAGGGTTATAACCATACGATTACAGCAACTGCGCGCAAACAGTTAGGAAAGAACTGGAATGCACGCCTGATGGTGGGAACCATGTGGCAAGATTATGAAACCAGTATGTATGCAGTAACAGGAAACAACCTTACGGATCCAAATCGAACAGATAGTTCCAATACGGACCCCAGTACTCGGACTCGCCTGCTGCGCAACGTCTATGGCGAATACAATAAATCGATCGTGCGCATGTTCGCCTATTTTGGCGAAGCGAGCATTAGTTTCCGCAACCTGGCCTACCTTACCGTATCCCAGCGATTCGAGGAGGCATCCACCCTTCCTGAGCAAAACCGCAATTACAATTATCCCGGGGCCAGCCTGAGTGTGATCATGAGCGATATCTTCCCCGGTATCAAAAAAGGTGGCATTCTCGATTTCTGGAAATTGCGTGGATCCTATGCGGAAACCGCACGCTTGAATGGGGCTTATTCCACGCAGTCGGTATTTACGAATGTAACTTCCAGTGGTGGTGGCTTCCAGTATGGCTTTACGAACAATAACCCCGACCTGGAGCCGGAAAGGCAGCAGACATATGAAATTGGTACGGAGCTGCGTTTGTTCCGTGGCCGACTCATGATTGATGCGGCTTATTATAATACACTTACGAAAGGACAGATCATTGAAAACTTCCGCTTGAGCTATGGTACAGGTTATGTATTGAACTCACAGAATGCCGGCGGTACACGCAACCGTGGTTTGGAATTGATTCTTTCCGGTAATGTAGTTCGGAAGAATGATTTCAGTTGGGATATGATGATCAACTTCAACCGTATGTGGAGCAAGGTTACCGAAATGCCCGCCAACGTGGCTGAATACTATATCGCCGACACCTGGGTTTACGGAAACGCGAGAGGTGGTTTGAAACTGGGCGGCCCGGTAACCACCATTACATCGGCTGGTTACTTTCGGAATGATGCGGGCGACATCCTGGTGGACCCCGCTTCAGGTTTGCCCCTGGTTAATACAGTGTACCAGGCTTATGGTGACCGCAACCCCGATTTTCGTATTGGTTGGAACAATAATTTCCGTTACAAAAACTGGTCACTTAGCTTCTTGTGGGATCTGAAAGTGGGTGGTGATATCTTTAACGGCAACGACAAGTTCCTCACTTCGATCGGCAAGAGTCCCCGTACCGAAGACCGTTTTAGTCCGGTGGTAGTGGACGGCGTACTGCGCGATGGTAAGGAGAATACAGCTAACCCCACGCGTAATACTATTGTGGTGATTCCTGCTTATCATCCTACTTATTACAGCACCAGCATGCCAGAAGAGATATTCATTGAGAAGGATGTAAACTGGTTCCGCCTGCGCGACATCACCCTTTCCTATATGTTCCCGGAAAAATGGACCCGGAAGATTAAAGGTATCCGCAACCTGGGTGCGTTTGTAACGGCCAACGATCTGATCCTTTTTACGAATTATACAGGCGCTGATCCCAGTGTAAGTGGTTCGGGTGCAGGCACGCGCGGCATTGGTGCGGCAGGGTTTGATTATGGAACTATAGGTACTCCAGTAAGTATTAACATAGGACTGCGCGCAGCCTTTTAAATAACTCGATAAAACATTCAATATGAAAAAATATTTGAAATATTGTTTGCCGGTTTTGCTGAGCGCATCGCTGCTCGCGAGCTGTAGCAAGAAGATTGAAGAAGCCTATCTCAATCCCAATGCGGATACCAAGAAGCCCATTGAGGATTTGCTGCCGGGTTTGATCGATAATATGACCTGCAGCTATTCGGCCGCCGGTTCTAACTATGGTACTACCAACGATGGATTGTACCTGGGAAAGTATATCCAGTTCTGGGCACAAAGCACGGCTGGCAACCAATACGATCGTATGGGTGGCGCTACCGGTGGCAGCGATTTGTTGGGTAGTGTATGGGCCATGCATTATTATGGACAGGGTCAGAACCTGAACCGCATCATTGAATGGGGTACAGAGGAGCAAAAATGGGATTATGTCGGTGTAGCCCATGCCATTCGTTCCTGGGGTTGGCTAACCCTTACGAATGTGTATGGCGAAGCCATCCTGAAACAGGCTTTTAATACCAGCCAGCGCGTTTTTGATTATGATTCGCAGGAAGAAATATATGCGGAGGTTCGTCGAGTGGCACACGTTGCGCTTTCTTTCCTTGATCGTACCGATGGAAATGTAAGTCAGCAAAATCTGGCCAAAGGCGACAAGCAAATGTTTAATGGTGATGTGAACAAGTGGAAGAAATTCGTGTATTCCGTTCTGGCACGTTCTTTCAACCACCTGACCAACAAAGCCAGTTACAATGCCGATTCCGTGATCTACTACGCCAATCTGGGCATTATTGACCATGCGGATAATGCTTATGCGCAGTTCACCAATGCTGGACCCATTGGTACCTATCATTTCTGGGGTCCCCAACGTGGCAATTTCGGTGGTCAGCGTCAGACACGCTTCATTGCTGACCTGATGAATGGCAATAACCCCACATTCACCGGAGTGGCTGATCCGCGTGCATGGTATATCCTCCGCGAGAACCCAAACGGGAATTTCACCGGAATTCGTCCAACTAAAGGGTTTGAGACCCTGGCATTGAATGACCGGCCTAATAATTTCTGGGGCGGGTTGTATGCCACCACCACAACTCCCAATGCAAGTGACGCACGTTATGTTTATGCGAATAATCCCAAGTTTCCCATCATCAGTGCCGCCGAAGTGCATTTCATGAAAGCCGAAGCTTACTATCGCAAGGGATTGAAAGGGGAAGCACGCACCAGCTATATTGCGGGCATTCGCAGCAGTCTCGAGATGCTGAAGGATGATTACAACTATGCTATTCCTGCGGGTCGTGAAATTACGGATCAAACAATAAATGATTTCCTGGCTAATAGCACCATTGTTCCAGCTCAAGGCGATCTGCGCCTTTCCCATATCATGTTGCAGAAATATATCGCCATGTATGGCTATGGTGTGATCGAAACCTGGGTGGATATGCGCCGTTACCATTATACGGATGAGGAACCCGGAACAGGGCAGCAGGTGTATGCCGGTTTTGAGCCTCTGGATGTAAACGATCTGTTTGCCAACAACCTGGGCAAGTTGGCTTATCGTTGTCGTCCGCGATATAACTCTGAGTATCTCTACAACGTGGAGGCGCTGCAGAAAGTGGGTGGACTTGACCTGGATTACCATACCAAGGAAATGTGGTTCTCGCAGCCTTAATCAATTCCTTTTGACCGATTAAAAAAAACAGTATGAAAAATAAAATCATTCTTCCCCTTCTGGCTGTCGGCGCATTTGCAATTGGGCTGGCCTCCTGCTCAAGGGAAGCGATATACGACCGGACTCCACAGACCAATGATTTCAGCAATTCGGCCATTGTGAAATTCTACAACGCGGCCCTGGGTACCAACCGGACCTTTATTTATGTGGATGGCCAGCAGGTAAATGGTACCAGCATTCTTTATGGTGCCGCTTTCCCTGCCCATAGTTCCGATTATGGATTTGTGGTAGAACCCGGGCTTCGTGCTTTTGTGGTGAAAGACACCCTTTCCAGCAGCACCCAGGCTCCTTTGAATTTTTCGGAGAATTTTCAGGCCAATAGCAAGTACACAATATTCATGTACGATACCATGAATGCTACCAAGCATATTACAGTTCCGACGAATATTGTCATTCCCGCCGATACTACCTCGCGTGTCCGCTTTGCCTATTTCTGGCGTACGCCGGTGGGTCAGCCACCTGCGGTGGATATTTTTTCCAAAGCGCTGAACCAGAACATAGCGAGCAACCTGGGCTTTTCGCAGGTTACAGATTTCATCTCCTACCCTTCCAATACCAGCGATACCCTGCTGATTCATGAGGCGGGCACCAGCAATTTGCTGGCACAAGTTAATAGCTATGTCACCACGCAAAAGAGAAGCTATACTTTAGTCTTGCGTGGTAGCTTTTATGCGAGTCCAAGATTATATAGTTCCATTACCGAGTTTTAAACCCTCGGAATAAGTAGTAGTATTAGTACGAGCCCCGTTTCTACGGGGCTCGGTTATTATAGGCAGATTGAGAGAATGCAGAGGAAGATGGGGTTCATTCCTCTTTTCCTCATTAATCTTACTGGAAGAATAGATAAGCAACCGCTATGGCGGTAACAATTCCCGCCAGGTCGGCCAGCAACATAGTGCCTACTGAATAGCGTGCATTCTTGATGCCTACCGAGCCAAAATAAACGGCAATGATATAGAAAGTGGTGTCGGCAGATCCGCGAAATACCGAAGCGAGGTTACCCACAAATGAATCCGGCCCATGGGTCTGCAGGGTATCAATCATCATTGCACGGGCGCCGCTTCCACTTAGGGGTTTAATCACTGCCGTGGGCAGTGCATCTACTATTCGGGTATCACCACCCAGGGCTGCAAATATCCATTTGATCCCATCCATGATAAAATCAAATGCGCCACTGTTGCGGAGCAGGCTGATGGCTGCGAGCAATCCTACCAGGTAAGGGAGGATGCGCAGCGCGGTTTCAAAGCCGCCCTTCGCTCCATCAATAAACGCATCGAAAATGGCGATCTTCTTATAAATACCTCCGAGAAGTATCAATAAAAGGATTAGCAAAATGAGCCCATTGCTGAGATTGGTAGAGAATAGTTTTACTCCCTGGTTGTCGAGTGAAACAACATAGGCTATAAGTGCCGATATAATACCGGTAATACCCAATACCCAGAGCATAATCACAGGCTGAAATATCCGGATACCCTGCTTGAAAGAAGCGATCAGCAGTGCGGCCATGGTGGCTACAAAGCTGGCGATCATACAGGGAATAAAAATATTAGTGGGTTGTGCCGCACCTAATGATACACGGTCGGCAATAATCGCCGTGGGTATCAATGTAAGTCCTGAGGCATGCAGGCACATAAACATCACCTGCGCATTGGAAGCACGATCCTTATCGGGATTGATCTCCTGAAGGCTTTGCATGGCTTTTATGCCAAATGGCGTGGCCGCATTGTCGAGCCCCATCAGGTTGGCCGAAAAATTCATCATCATATGCCCCATGCTGGGATGGTTTTTGGGGACTTCTGGGAAAATGCGACTGAAAAAGGGGCCGATGATCCGCGATATAAAGCGCACACCTCCCGCCTGCTCCGCTATGGTCATAAAGCCCATAAAAAGCGCCAGCACTCCCACCAGGCCAATGCTCAGGGTTACGGCATCCTTTACGGTTTCGAAAAGTCCATTGGCGGGCTGAAGCTGGTAGGCCATATAACCCTCTCCCTCTCCCTCTGCCTTCTTTACCCACTCGCGGCCCCAGGGCATAACCTCCTTACCTGCATTCAGGTTGTCGCGTACAACAGCAGGGAGCAGATTTGCGTCCACGGTTCTAATGGATAGAGTATCGCCCGACTTGCCGGTAACCATATTCCCCAGCAGGCGTTGCTGGCCGGGTTTGAAGATCAGGCTGATGCCGGCCGCCAGCATAGAAATAAGGATAAAGGCGGTCCAGATACGGCTTAGGGACATGCAGTATGGCTTTTAAGGATTTTTATGCAGAATTAGGCGCTCAAGATAGGAAAACTAGTTTTTAAATGCCCCGATTTTTGCCGTATTGCAAGGCCGGGCTCTCTCTGTTTTTAGCTATCTTTGCGGCCCGAAACAGGGAGGCCTGGCCTGCCTGGAATTCGGAATAACGAAAATAAATTTCCCGAATGGCTCTTCAGGCAGGTATTGTGGGACTTCCCAATGTGGGCAAATCCACCTTGTTCAATGCAGTTAGTAATAGCGCCAAGGCACAGGCCAGCAATTATCGCTTTTGCACCATCGACCCCAATGTGGGCCTGGTTGACGTGCCCGATCCGCGCCTGAGCAAACTGGCGGAGTTAGTGAATCCTCAACGGGTGGTGCCCACTCAGATTGAAATTGTGGACATCGCCGGCCTGGTACGCGGCGCCAGCAAGGGCGAAGGGTTGGGCAACAAATTCCTGGGAAATATCCGTGAAGTGGATGCTATCATTCACGTGATCCGCTGTTTTGAAGATGAAAATATCCTTCGCGATGAAGGCGCCATTCACCCCGTGGGTGATAAGGAGATCATCGACACCGAACTCCAGTTGAAAGACCTGGAAAGCGTGGAGAAAAAGATCCAAAAAACCGAGAAACAGGCCCGTGTGGACCCCAAGCTGAAAGCCGAGCTCGACATCCTGTTGCGTTGTAAGGCGCACCTGGAAACAGGTCGAAGCATCCGCGAACTGGGATTGGATAAGGAAGAGAAAGTGGCTATTGCGGATTTGTTTCTGCTTACCGACAAGCCCGTGCTCTATGTAGCCAATGTGGATGAAGCATCCATGCACACAGGCAATAAATATTCCGAAGCTTTGAAAGAAGCCGTGAAAGCGGAGAATGCGGAAGTGATCATCATGAACAACAGCATTGAAGCGCAGATTGCCGAAATGGACAATGATGATGACCGGCAGCTCTTCATGGACGAATATGGAATGAAAGAACCGGCTCTTGACCGACTGATCCATTCTGCCTATCGCCTGCTGAAGTTGTACACTTATTTTACTGCCGGCGTGCAGGAAGTGCGTGCCTGGACCATACAGGAAGGCTGGAAAGCGCCACAAGCTGCGGGCGTAATTCATACCGACTTCGAAAAAGGATTCATCAAGGCAGAAGTGATTGCCTATGAAGACTACGTAAAATACGGCTCAGAAGCCGCCTGCCGCGATGCCGGCAAGCTCCGGATCGAAGGAAAAGAATATGTGGTAAAAGATGGGGATGTGATGCACTTTAGGTTTAATGTTTAGAGTTTAAAGTTTAGGGTTTAAAGTTTAAAGGAAATTCAAATTGGGCAGATTATTCTCAAACAATTTTTAATATCCCAGATCCTAAATCACCTCTTCAGATAACCTTCAACCCTAAACCTTAAACTTTAAACCTTAAACTCTCAACCACACAATACGTACAACGTACAACGTATAACGTATTACTCAAAACAACGCAGTAATCGCCGCCCTTCCAATATGCACCGTTCTCGCTTCAGCCGGTTTTCTTCCATCATATTGAAAATTCAATTCCAGGTTATTCAGCAATCGCTTCGTAAGTGTGAGGGACCAAAGCAGGTTGCGGCCCGGTAGCAGACCATCGAGCATGGTATAGCTAACTGTTGTGGTATTGCCGTTCACGGCATTGAAGTTGATATTGTTATAAGTAAATTTTCCGGTAATGGAGCTATTCTGCAATACATTGTATTTGGTCTCGAGATTGAATGCATGCGAACGGCTGGTTTCACCTCCAAATTGCGGCTTGTTCTCTTTTGCCTCCAGTTTATAGGTGAGCGCCAGGCGGAAAGCGGTTCCACGGATAAATGCGATTCCGGGTTCAAGGCTTCTTATGGAAAGTTCATAGTTACGATTATCGAATTGCGCATTGGGCGTGCTCAGGGCATTGCTTCCGGTTCTTCCATTGAGCGTCATAGACACGGAGCGGCTGAAGTTCACGCGGAGTTTAGCGGTCCAGTCGCGCAAGGTTCGGCTCTCGTATCCGTAGGTGAGTAAAGCTTTGCCATTATTGCGCAGGTTATTGAAATCTATCCCCCATTTGCTGCTGAAACGGTTGAAGGAAATGGTATGCGCCGTGATGGTATTGAGCGTGATCAGCGCGGTATCATTTACATCGTACTTAAACGGATTGAAAGCGAAGCTACCTTCGCTCAGGGACTTCCGGTTCGTTTGCAGCGAAGTGGAATAGTTGAACCGTGCCAGGAATTTGGCAAAGCCTTTCGTATCCGCTTTGTTCCAGATAGCACGGGGATTGAGCCCCAGGCTATAGTTGAATGTGATATAATTCGCCTTGATGAACTCATTAGTGGGTGTAAGTATTCGGATAAATTTCGCCTGGTCGGGAAAAGCCGCCAGCTCAAACTCATTCAATTGCTGTATACCATCCGCATTGTAATCAATCCAGGCAAATACGCCGGTGCCGGCTGGCACTTCCAGGTAAGCGAGGTCGCGCCTTTGCTCCTGCCCCGCTCCCACTTCGTACAGGAAATTACCGGTTACTAATCCCTTCCATTCATTCATTACATACTCCACCCTTCCAAGAATGGATTCGTCGGCTGTCTGCCGCGATACAAGGGGGTTGATGATATCCAGCTTACGGAAGGTAGCGTTCAGTATAAGTTGCCGTTTCGGATTCGCCAATAATTCTGTTTGCAAATTCAGGTTGTAGCTTCTGTCGCCTTTCAAAAAACTTTTTCCATACTGGTACTTGTCCATGCGACTAAAAAAAGTGATTCCATAACGATTGGCCTTCGACTCATCGGATCGGAGGTAAACCGACCAGTTATCGAAATAAAAAGCATTGAAGGTGAGCGTATCGCTGGCGCGATCGCGAACGGCATTATGCTCCAGCGAATAACGCAGTCCCAGTCGGTAATTGCCCATCTTCTTTAACTGCTTACTGAAATCGATGGTCGGTCTAAGGAACTGACCCTTTTCAAGGTTGCTGTTGAAACGCGTAATCACCAACTCATTATTGAATTGCCATCCCTTCCAGTCGGCGCTATGCTGAAGTGATTGTTGTCCCCCACGATAATCACTACCCCGGCTGTAATGCGTAAAGCGGTATAGGAGCTGATGTTTTCGCTTGTCTTTGAGACCGGCTGCAAAACGAAGAATCTCTTCATCCTGTGGTATCACCTGTAGCGGTAAACCCCAGTCGCGGGAAAATTCCACGGTTCTCAGTCGTTCCAATGGACGAAACTTTCGCTGCACAAATTCATAATCTACCGAAGTCTGCAATTGCAAACCCTTTTCCCGGCGAAGGGTATCTGTTTTGGTGATGCCAAACTTTCCGGCGAAGCCCTTGTCGTCGCCATTATCAATCTTCGAAAAGGTGTTTACATCGTAATTACTCATGGCCAATTCAGCCCTGGCCTGCATTCCCTTTCCTACATCGTAGTCGAGCCCCAGGTTTACCAATTGCTGGGTCTTGGGGGTAACCAAAATGGTGATGGGTTCAAAGCTTCCCTGGGGAACGCCATTCACCGGTTCCACATAAGTATAAACCTTCCCATTGGCACCATTGAAATCGCTTACGTAGTTGCCATTGCCAAAGCCCACATTCACAAACGACAGATTGTATTTGGCCAGGTTGGGATCCGTTGAATAGCGATAAAATGAATCGATGCCGGGCGCTGTACCGGTATATACTTTCTCATACAATACCTTGCCGGCCGCGAAAGTATCAAGTGTGGCAGAGGGATAAAATGCCCTTTGAATACTATCTCCCAGGTTGGCCAGAAACTGTTTCTGAGGTTCATCCAGTATCTGGTTGATCTGCGAATTGCGGGCATCGCTATTGGTAAAGGCGCCGATGCGTAATTTGAGTTTCTGATTAAAGCTAAATTCCTGGCTGAGATAAAAATTTGCATTCAGATAATTGCGATCGGCATATTCAAATTCAATTTGAATACGACTGTCTTTGGTAATCATCCGTCGTGGTGTAAATGTTACTTCCGCGGTATTGTAATTGATTACATAGTCCTGGTCTTCGCCGCGCTGCAGCAATTGCCCATCCACAAACACCCTTTCCGTATTGGCGAGAATGATAAAGAATGCTTCATTATTGGCGCCAGTAAGGCGATAAGGCCCCTGGTTCCCCTCCAGTCCCTGGAATACATTGCGGGTAAACTTACCCTTGGCGATGGAACCGCTTACTAGTGTATTTGATTCTTTGTTTTTACCAATCGCATTTTTGGTTTGAAAGGCAACGCCCTGCAGGCGTTTGTAGAAATTGAGAAAATAGCTTTGGTTCTGTCGTAAATCAATATCCCCCAGATTGAGCTTCCAGTTTTTTTTACTGAACTGCAGGAATACCTGGTCAAATTCATTGAGTTGTTGCGTGGTGCCATCCGGCTGAATGGGAATATTGTTATCGGTAATGGCGGCCTGTATTTCGATGCTATCGCCCAGCATGCCGCTGAGTTGCATATTGAGTGTGGAGTTGAGCACAGCATCCTGGCTATTGCCAAATGCTATTTGCCTGCCAAAACTACCCTCGGCACGAATATCGCCAAAATTGAAAACGCCCTTTTGGGCATCGCTCAGTTCATTGTTGAATTCATAGGGTGTAAGGGCCATATTGTTGCTGATGCTGTCGTAGCGCATCCTCTGCCGGTTGGCGGCCAGCGAAAAGCCAAAGCTGCGCCAGCGGATCTGTACCGAGTCGGTAGTGGGTTTTTGGAGCCAGACCAGTCGGGCATGCACTTCGTCGAGCCTGTAAGCGCTTGCATCAACCCCTTCAACCCGGAGGGTCTTGGGAATAATACTGGCTGTATCGAGCTGGATGGTATCCGTATTAACGGGGAAATGGCCGCTGCGTTGGTTGGAGGAGAATGGCAAGGGATTCTGGGCGCTGGCGAGCAGCGCAAAGAAAACCAGGACCTGTATAAGCCATATTCTGCGTAAAACGCTCAAAAGCAGCGAGTTTATTATCAAAATCGCAAAAAACGGCCTATTTATTGCGTGCGGGGCGAAAAGCTTACTCCGATGCCAGTCCCGCCAGCAAATATTCCTTATTCAGGCGGGCAATATTGGTGATGGAAATGCCCTTGGGACATACCGCTTCACAGGCGCCTGTATTGGTGCAGGAGCCGAATCCTTCCTTATCCATCTGGGCTACCATTTTCAGCACCCGGCTCTTGCGTTCGGGCTCGCCCTGCGGAAGTAAGGAAAGGTGTGCCACTTTGGCCGATACAAAGAGCAATGCCGAGGAGTTCTTACAGGCTGCTACGCAGGCGCCACAACCGATACAGGCTGCCGCTGCGAAAGCCATATCCGCTTTATCTTTTTCGATGGGGATGGCGTTGGCGTCAACAGCATTACCGGTATTTACCGATACATAACCACCGGCCTGAATGATGCGGTCGAATGAAGAGCGATCCACCATCAGGTCTTTGATGACCGGGAATGAATTGGCACGCCAGGGTTCGATGGTGATGGTATCGCCATCCTTATAGGCGCGCATATGCAATTGGCAGGTAGTATTATTTTGCCAGGGGCCATGGGGCCGGCCATTGATATACATGGAACACATGCCACAGATTCCCTCACGGCAATCATGGTCGAAGGCAATCGGTTCTTTGCCCTCTTTTACCAGGTCTTCATTCAGCACGTCGATCATTTCCAGGAACGACATCTCCGAAGAAATATTCTTCACCTGGTAAGTTTCAAAATGCCCCTTATCCTGCGCGTTCTTTTGCCGCCATACTTTAAGGGTCAGATTCATGTGGTAATGTTCCATATTCTTGTTACGTTTTACGTTCTACGTTGTACGTTTTACGTTAGGTGAACTCAAGTTTTAAAACCGTATTACGAACTACGTATAACGTAATACGTAATACGTACAACTTACTTATAGCTTCTCTGTGTCGGTTTCGCCACTTCAAATTCCAGTGCTTCCTTATGCAATTGCCATTCGTGTTCTCCCCTGTGTTCCCAGGCGGAAACATAGCTGAAATTGGCATCATCCCTGCGGGCTTCGCCTTCTTCGGTCTGGCTTTCTTCGCGGAAATGGCCTCCGCAACTTTCATTTCTGTTGAGCGCATCGAGGCACATCAATTCACCGAGCTCAATGAAATCCGCTACCCTTCCGGCTTTGTCCAGTTCCGGATTCATTTCCTGTGCACCACCGGGTATACGCAAATCGCTCCAGAATTCCTTTTTCAATTCCTGTATCTGCTGAATGGCTTCTTTCAACCCTTGCTCATTACGCGCCATACCACATTTTTCCCACATAATCTTGCCAAGGCGCTTATGAAAACTTTCAGCCGTTTGCTTACCCTGAATGCTCATCAGTTTGTTGATGCGCTCACTTACCGCTTTCTCAGCTGCTTCAAATGCCTCATGCGAAGTAGCAATGGGTTTGGTAGCAATTTCATCAGCAAGATAATTACCAATGGTGTAGGGAATTACAAAATAGCCATCGGCCAGCCCCTGCATCAGTGCGGATGCACCGAGACGGTTGGCGCCATGGTCGCTGAAGTTGGCTTCGCCCAGTGCATATAAGCCCTTCACGGTAGTCATCAATTCATAATCCACCCAAAGCCCACCCATGGTATAGTGTACGGCCGGATAGATGCGCATGGGTACTTCATAAGGATTCTCACCGGTAATTTTTTCGTACATGTCGAAAAGGTTACCATATTCTTCCTTCACCACTTCTTTACCCAGTTCCACTAATGTGGCTTCATCCGGATTTTGGATGCCGCGCTTGTTGGCTTCAGCACGGCCGTATTTATTGATGAGGTTGAAGCGGAAATCGAGATATACCGCCTGTTTGGTAGTACCTACGCCATAGCCGGCATCGCAGCGTTCTTTGGCGGCACGTGAGGCAACATCGCGGGGAACCAGGTTACCGAAAGCCGGATAGCGACGTTCGAGATAATAGTCGCGTTCTTCTTCGGGAATATCATTGGGTTTGCGAGGATCGTTTTTTTGTTTGGGTACCCAAATTCTACCGTCGTTACGCAGCGATTCCGACATCAGCGTCAACTTGCTTTGGTGATCGCCGGAAACCGGAATACAGGTGGGGTGAATTTGAGTGAAACAGGGATTACCAAAGAAAGCACCCTTCTTATGCGCTTTCCAGGCTGCTGTTACATTGCTGCCCATAGCATTGGTGGAAAGATAGAACACGTTGCCATAACCACCGGTGCACAACAATACAGCATGACCAAAATGCCTTTCCAGATCTCCATTCACCAGGTTACGCGCGATGATACCGCGTGCCTTGCCATCAATCAATACAACATCCAGCATTTCGTGACGGGCATACATTTTTACATTGCCGAGGGCTACCTGCCTTTCAAGGGCCTGGTAAGCGCCAATCAGCAATTGCTGGCCCGTTTGTCCCGCGGCATAAAAAGTGCGTTTCACCTGCGTACCACCGAAGGAGCGGTTGTTGAGCAGGCCACCATACTCGCGGGCAAAGGGAACACCCTGGGCCACGCATTGGTCAATAATATTCACACTTACTTCCGCAAGACGGTGTACATTTCCTTCGCGTGCGCGATAGTCACCACCCTTGATGGTGTCATAAAACAGACGGAATACGGAGTCGCCATCATTCTGATAATTCTTTGCTGCATTGATACCACCCTGTGCGGCGATGGAGTGCGCACGGCGTGGCGAATCCTGAAAGCAAAATGCTTTCACCTGGTAACCCAATTCACCGAGTGATGCGGCTGCGGAGGCACCGGCCAGACCAGTACCCACCACAATCACTTCCAGCTTGCGTTTGTTGGCAGGGTTTACCAGCTTGCAATGTCCTTTGTAATAGGTCCATTTTTCTTCGAGCGGACCGGCGGGAATCTTTGAATCGAGCATACAGCAACAAATTATTTATGGCGATACAGTATAGTATTTCTGATCCGGGTTACACGCGATCAGGATATCCAACCCAAATAAAAACTCAGCGGCATCAGTGCGAATGCAAGCGGTACGATGATCGAGAAGCCAGCACCCAAAGCACTGATCAGCCGAATGTATTTATGATTGCTTAGACCCAGGGTGCGAAATGCACTTTGGAATCCGTGCAGCAAATGCCAGGCAAGTGAAATACATCCGATAATATAAAGGATTACTACCAGCAGATTGTTTTGGAAAACGACCATCATTTCAGAATAAAGATCATGATGACCGGGATCATAACCTGCGGGGGGCAGACCGGTGATACGGGAAGGCACCCAAAAATGAGAAATGTGCATGATCAGGAAAAGCAACAACAAGGTTCCCAACATGCCCATGCTGCGGCTATACCATTTGCTACCCTTGTTGCCCATGGGAATGGCATAGCCCTGTCGGCGCTTGGCCCGATTCTGAAATTCGAGCACAAAGCCTTGTATAATGTGTAAAAGAAATCCGGCGAAAAGCCCTACCTCAAGAATCCGAGGCACGGCATTGGAACCCATAAAATGCGCGGCCCGGTTGAACATTTCGCCGCCATCATTCGCCCAGATACAGGCATTCAAACCCACATGCACTATCAGGAAAAGCACCAGGAAAATTCCCGTTAAACTCATTACCAGCTTCTTGCCTATCGCGGAAGTAAATAGTGTGGACCATTTCATATGCAGTACAAAGTGGTTGATAAATTTTTGCAAAAATAACGTTGCATCGGCAAAGAATGATAAAAAGTTTTGGCTTAATGCAATCGGGCCATTTGCTCATTATCTATTTTCCGGAACAAATGAAATGGTTTATAGGTTCGCCAGTTATCCAATTCCACCAATTCAATATACTGGTGAAGGCGGGCCTGTTTAAAATCGTACTGGGTCTGTGCAGGCATATTTAAACAAACCACCCAGCCATTATTTTCAGCAACTTCCTCCAACAACTCTTCATAATAATCGCTGCCATCGCTGTGAAAGTTGAGGACGTTCTCCCCTATCAGTATGAACTTATGAATGTGTTCATACATAAACTTATCCAACACCTCTCTTTTCAATTCCATGATATCATTCTCCACGGCATCGTTCCATTCGCCGATTAATTCAATCACGGCGTAGCCTTCATCATAATCGGCAATCAGCACTTTCAGGTAAAGCGTTCGGCTTCCAAAATCGTCCCATTGCGGATGAATATAATAATTGTAAACGGTGAGTGAATATTCAAATTCCGAATAATCTCTGCCGTAAAAAGGCGACCGCAAATCGTCTTCACTAACATAAATATGTCGCCAGTTGTAGTATGGTTCCAGGGTATGCATTTACCCTGCAAAGATAAGCCCGCTTTATTTTAGGGTGATCGAATCAACTAGTGTTCGCGCAGGATTTTTTTCAATGTTTCGTAATCCGCCTCCATCCGCGTGCTTTGTTTCGGCAGCCCCTTTCGCTTTGCCAACTTAGGAGGCAGCGGCACGTCTTCACCCAGCGCTGCACGAATGGCGTCCGGAAACTTAACGGGATGTGCTGTTTCCAGGAATATGCCCTTTTGTCCGGGGTGTTGATTCAGATATTTACGCAGCGAGCAATAGGCCACGGCAGCATGTGGATCGGCCAGGTATTGATGTTCGCTTTTCAAAACCCGAATGGCGTTAAGGGTTTCCTCCTCGCTTACCCGGTCGGCCGATACATATTGTTTCAACACATGATCCTGATGGCCCATGATCTCGAGGATACGAACGAAATTGCTGGGATTGCCTACATCCATGGCATTGCTCCAGGTGGCTATCCCGGGTCGGGGTTTCCACTCCCCCGTTTCAAAATAGTCGGGAACTACGTCATTACTATTGCAGGCGGCAATAAAGTGACGGATGGGCAGGCCGGATTGCATGGCCAGGATGCCGGCACAGATATTTCCAAAATTACCGCTGGGTACCGATACCACAGGTGGATCTGTGCTGGGATCCCATTGTTTGAGCGCGAGAAAATAATAGATCTGTTGTGGCAACCAGCGGGCCACATTGATGGAATTGGCTGAACTGAGTAAATGAGTTTCCCGAAGTTCCGGATCCGCAAATGCATGCTTCACCAACTGTTGGCAGTCATCAAAATTTCCATCAACCTCCAGCGCTTTCACGTTATGGCCCAGGGTAGTCATTTGCATTTCCTGTACCGGGCTCACTTTGCCTTTTGGATAAAGAATAATGACTTCGGTGCCGGGCACTTTGTAAAATCCATCCGCTACGGCGCCGCCCGTGTCGCCCGAAGTAGCAACCAGGATGGTCACTTTTCTTTTTTCATTTTGTAGAAAATAGCCCAGGCACCGGCTCATAAAGCGGGCGCCCACATCCTTAAAAGCCAGCGTAGGCCCATGAAAAAGCTCCAGGCTGTACACGGATTTTCCCAATGAGAGAAGCGGTATGGGAAAGGAAAGTGTTTCGGTCAGGATCCTTGTGAGAACAGAATCCGGAATGCTATCGCCAACATAAGGCTTCAACACCCGGATAGCAATTTCAAGCTCGGTAAGCTTGTGCAGATTGCGCAGCAGCGATTCTTCCTGCTGAGGAATATATTCCGGAAAATAGAGTCCCCTGTCGGAGGGTTGCCCCTGAATGGTGGCTGTCTTAAAATCAACGGGGTCAGAAATTCTGTTGGTACTATAATAGTTCAATGTGCCAGATTTTGAGATGGAGAAATGCTTGCGTTTACCTGTTTCACTCCTTCCTGGGCAATGCGGGTAACATAAGTATGGTACTCGATGCCGATTCTTTGATATACTTCACTCATGGTTGTGGCGACCGCATCGGCCGTTTGTTTATCCCGACTCAACATAAAGATGGAAGGTCCCGAACCGGAAATACCACCTCCGAGTGCGCCTGCATCCCTGGAGCCCTTCTTCACTTCGTCGAAACCAGGAATGAGTATGCTGCGGATGGGTTCAATAATCACGTCTTCCAGCGAGCGGCCAATGAGGTCATAGTCTGCACTTAGAAAACCCGTAACCAGTCCGGCAATATTGCCCCACTGCCGGATCGCATCTTTCAGCAAAACCTGTTGGCGGAGTATCTGGCGGGCATCGGCCGTGCGTACTTCAATTTGCGGATGTACCACCGTTACATAGAGTTCCGGAAACTTTAAAGGAATAATATCCAGGGGATGAATAGACCGGATAAGGCTAATGCCTCCCAACAGACAGGGAGCGATATTGTCGGCATGTTTAACGCCCGAAGCCAGTTTCTCACCCTGCATGGCCAATTGTACAAGTTCCTCTTGCGAAAACGGATTGCCCATCAGCCATTGGGCGCCCATGGCCGCACCCGCCGCGCTTGCAGCGCTGGAGCCAATACCACTGCCTGGCTTGATTCGCTTTTCAATGCTCACCCTAATTCCCCTTTCTGCACCTATTTTCTCCAATGCTGTTAACAACACCACGCCTGCCACGTTCCGTTCTGGTTCCACGGGTAGGTCGTAATCGTCGAGATTTACGATTTCAACCCCCTGCCGGTCCATCCATTCAAATTCCATGCGGTCACAAGGTTCCTCCAGGGCCAGCCCCAGAATATCAAACCCACAAACCAGATTGGCCACGGTTCCCGGCGCATGAAGTATTATTTTTTCAGATTCCATATTTTAATGCTTACTGGTACAAAAAGTGATAAGATCAGGCCGAACGTAGTATGTCGGCAAAAACACCGCTGGCCGTTACATCTGCCCCGGCGCCCGCTCCCTTTATTACAAGAGGCTGATCGCTGTAGCGATCTGTATAGAACAGAACAATATTGTCCTTTCCATATAAATGATACAGATCATGTGCCGGATGTATATGTTGCAAGCCCACACTGGCCTTTGCTTCATGGAAGCTGGCCACAAACTTTAGCTTACAACCTTCGGCCTGGGCTTTGGCGAAGAGCTGTTGAAAATGCGCCTCTTCCTTTGCCATTTGGGAATAGAAATCCTCCACCGAACCCTGCATGCAACTTTCGGGCATGAAGCTGTTATTGCTGATGTCCTGCATCTCCAGCGAATGCCCGCTTTCCCGGGCCAGGATCATGATCTTGCGCATCACGTCGGTTCCACTCAGGTCGAGCCGCGGATCGGGTTCAGTATAACCCTCCTCCTGTGCCTGCCGTACCACTTCCGCAAAGGGGCGGCTGCCATCGTAATGGTTGAACACAAAATTGAGGGTACCACTCAATACCGCTTCAATACGATGCACGCGATCTCCACTGCGCAGCAGATCGTTGAGTGTGGCTATTACAGGGAGTCCCGCCCCTACATTGGTTTCAAACAGAAACTGGCAATTGAATTCCGATGCGAGCTGCTTAAGTTTCTTGTAGTAAGACTGGGATCCGGATGCGGCGATCTTGTTGCAGGCAACAACTGATATGCTTTTTTCCAGTAGCCGGTCGTACACGCCTGCCACTTTTTCGTTGGCGGTTACATCTACAAAAATGGAGTTGCGCAGGTTTTTTTGTATCACCAGATTTACATAAGCATCCAGGTCTGCCGCTTCGCCCTGGCTCAATTCTTCTTTCCAGCCTTCGGGTGCAATACCCTCATCCCTGAAAAGCATGTGGCGGCTATTGCTAAGGCCCACCACCCGCAGCTGCAAGCGCATTTGCTCCTGCAGAAATTTCGCCTGCTGCGCCAACTGTGCCAGCAGTCGTGCCCCTACATTCCCGGCGCCTGCAATGAATAGGTTGATCTGCTTATAACTGGTTTCAAAAAACTCCTCATGCAATACGTTGATGGCTTTGCGTACATCGCGGGTGGCGATTACGGCCGAAATATTTTTCTCCGAGGAACCCTGCGCGATGGCGCGTATATTGATCGCATTCTTGCCCATGGCGCTAAACATGCGGCCACTAATACCAGGGTGGCTCTTCATCTGCTCCCCCACCAGCGCCACGATGGAGAGATCCGATTCTATCAGCAAAGGCTCCACTTTACGTAACTGTATTTCGTGGGCGAATTCCGCATCCACCACTTCCCTTGCCCGGTTGGCCTGGGCCGCATCCACGGCCACACAGATGGAATGTTCAGAAGAACTTTGGGTAATCAGGATCACGTTGATGCGCTCACTGCTCAGCGCTTCAAAGAGCCGCTTCGAAAAACCGGGAATACCCACCATACCACTTCCCTCCAAACTCAGCAGGGCAATATGGTTGATACTGGAAATTCCACGTACAATATTGCCGTTCTTGTGCGGATTGGCTTCAATGAGAGTCCCTTCATCGGTGGGTGAAAAACTGTTCTTGATCCAGACCGGTATGCCCTTGCTCATCACAGGTTGTATGGTAGGCGGATAAATCACTTTGGCGCCGAAATGGGAAAGCTCCATGGCTTCCTGGTACGAGATATGTGGGATCAGTTTTGCGTTGGCGGTGAGGCGTGGATCGGCGGTCATCATGCCACTCACATCCGTCCAGATTTCCAATACACTGGCCTGTATGGCGGCCGCTACAATGGCGGCGGTAAAATCAGAGCCACCACGGCCCAGGGTAGTAGTAACTCCCTCTGCGTTGGATGCTATAAATCCCGGCAATACAAACACAGTTGATTCGCTATTGAAGAAATAATCCCTGATCGCATTGTCGGTAACGGCATAGTCAACCTGTGCCTGGGTGAAATTGGAATCGGTACGGATCAGTTCCCGGGAATCTTTCCATTCATTGCTCAGCCCATCGTAGCGGCACCTGGCGGAAAGAAGTTGCGAACTCAGCCATTCGCCATAGCTGGCAATGCGGTCCTTGCTGCGCGCGGTTAGTTCGCGCAAAAGGTATATTCCATTGCAAAGGTCTTCGAGTTCATTACAGGATTTTTTTACCAGGCTCAGCCACTGACTTTGATTGTTTACGGGAATCAGTTCTTTCACAGCCTGCATATGGCGGCGTTCCACTTCCGCGAGCTTTTCGGCATAAGCTGGTTCACCTGCAGCAGCCTGCGTTGCCGCCTGCAACAACAGGTCGGTAACACCACCCATGGCCGAAGCCACTACCACCGTTTTACCTTTTAAGGAAGCTTGTTTCACAATAGCGGATACCCGCGAAATATTTTCAGCACTGGCGACACTGGTACCACCAAATTTTAGCACTTGCATGCGATGCGCAATTATAGAATGAGAAGAATTTAATTTTTTATTCGGGAACAGACAGAAAGGGTCCGTTGAATCAGGCGGCCACGGGGCCCATGGATGATATGGATATGTACAACCCTTAACGGGTTGTAATACCTGTTGTAATGGTAATAGTGGAAACAATAGCAGCATCAGCCGTGAAGAATGTCGGCTCAATTGTAGAGATGCTGATATGGTTGCGAAGCGCTGTCATAAACTGATAGCGCCACAATATACAACCTAATGATGAATTGAAAAATTATTTGTCTACCGATTCAGTAGCTTTTTTCACACTGCCATGTTCTAACAACAGTTGTTTGGCTTTTTCGTAGTCTGAAAGCTGCAGCCTTTGCATCAGCATTTTCACGCCGCGATCCACCAGCTTTTCGTTGGTGAGCTGCATATTCACCATCTTATTATCCTCTACCCTGCCCAATTGAATCATGGCGGTAGTGGAGATCATATTGAGCACCAGTTTTTGCGCGGTTCCGCTTTTCATGCGCGTACTGCCCGTTACAAATTCAGGCCCCACGATAACTTCAATGGGAAAATCAGCGGCGGCGCTAAGGGGTGAGTCGGGATTGCAGGAAATGCTTCCCGTAACGATACCATGTTTGCGACATTCTTCGAGTGCGCTGATGACATAGGGAGTGGTACCACTGGCCGCTATGCCGATTACAACATCTTTATCGCTGATATTATAATACTGCAGGTCTTTCCAGCCCTGCTCCTTATCATCTTCCGCAAATTCCACCGCGGTGGTTATGGCTTTGTCACCACCTGCTATTACACCCACTACCAATCCATAAGGCACCCCATAAGTGGGAGGACATTCGCTGGCATCCACTACGGCCAGCCTGCCGCTGGTGCCGGCACCAATATAAAATAGTCGGCCGCCCATCAGCATTTTATCGCTCACCACTTCCATCAATTTTTCAATCTGGGGAATGGCTTTTTGTACCGCAGCGGGTACTACATGGTCTTCTTTATTGATATTGCTGAGCAGCTCAGCAATGCTCATTTTTTCCAGGTGATGATACTGACTGCTTTGCTCGGTAATTTTTTCAAATGCCATACTAACGCTCTTTAGCTGTGGTATTCAATCAACCCACTCATTGGTTTTTTAAGTACAGTCCCCAGTTGAAATTCATAGACATTACATAATTCCTGCAACACATCGCGGAATCCGTAAGCAACGCCCCCGACAAAGTTCACGGGCATCTGCCATATTTCGCGGTATTTGCACAAATGATTGAAGAAAAAATCATTCAGTCCATCTTCAATGATATTTTCAATCATAAAATGGCCGCGATTTTCCGCGAGAAATTTGGCAAATCCCGCCAAATATCGGTTAGGCAGCGGTTTTTTGTACACATTCTCCAGAATTTCTGTGGTATTGGTCATATAGGTGAGATCAAAGCGTCCCCGGAGCTCATCGTCAAAAGTGCCATAGAGATAATATTGCAGCACTTTCTTGCCAAGGTAAGCGCCACTCCCCTCATCGCCCAGCACATAGCCCAATCCGGGACTATTCTTTACCATTTTCTTTCCATTATAAAAGCAGGAGTTGGAGCCTGTTCCCAGGATGCAGGCTATTCCTTTTTCGTGGCCACAAAGGGCACGGGCAGCAGCCAGCAGATCATGGGTCACATCAATACTGGCCTGAGGCAATTGGGTTTTGATGGCTTTGGCGACACTACGCGCATTAGCGGGATTGGCACAACCCGTTCCATAATAATATACCTCATCAATCCGCTGCCCCTTGAGTTTGGGCATTAGTTCTTTTTGGAGCAATTCACTGATTTGCTTCGTATCGAGGAAATAGGGTGATATGCCCTGGGTGCTGATGGTTTTGGTTTTTCCGCCACCAACCAGGCTCCATTCTGCCTTGGTGGCCCCACTATCGGCAATCAAAATATTCTTGGCCATGATAATTTATAATAAGTAGAAGCCTCGGCTTACCGTTCATCTAAAAACCGGCTCCTGGCAGTTCTTAAGAGGATGGGAAAAACGGAAACTATGAACTTTTATCTATTTTGCGTCAAATTTGCGTAAAGATAGATGATGGGCAATAAAAAATTACAGGTTTGGTTACCCCTGCTCTTTTCCATTGTGATGATCCTGGGTATGTTTTTCGGTTATCGCCTGGCCGGTGGAAGACAGTTTTTGAAAACGGGCCGGCAAAGTTCTCTTCAGGAAACCCTCGACCTCATCCGGTTGCATTATGTGGATGCGGTGAATGTGGACTCTCTGCAATCCGGTGCCATACAGGATATCATGAATCAGTTGGATCCCCACTCCGTTTATTTTCCTCCCGTACAGGTGCAACAGGCCAACGAAGATCTGGAAGGACAGTTTGATGGTATTGGTGTGGAGTTCAATATTTTTAAGGATACCGTGCATGTGATGTATGTGGTACCTGACGGGCCCAGTGATAAAGCGGGATTGCAGATTGGCGACCGCATCCTGGCCGTAAATGATTCATCCCTCACCCGCCCGGGCATTTCATCCGATAAAATAAAGGAATTTATTCGAGGCCGCTCGGGCAGCTTGGCCAGACTGAGCATCCTGCGCAAAGGTGCGCCGAAGGAAGTGGAAGTAGCCCGCGGATCCATACCAGTTCCGTCTATCGACGCATCCTATATGATCAATGAGCGTACGGGATATATCAAGCTCAACAAGTTTACCCAAAGAAGTTATGAGGAATTTATGGCCGCCCTGGAAAGTTTGCAGGCTCAGGGAATGAAGGAACTCATCTATGATTTGCGGGGCAATGGGGGCGGATTCATGAATGAAGCATTCGATATGGCCGATGAGTTTTTATCGGGCGATAAGCTGGTGGTGTACACGGAAGGCGCCAATAGCCGTAAAGAAGAATATCGTTGTCGCCGGCCCGGACTTTTTGAAGAAGGGAAATTGGTGATTCTAATTGACGAAACTTCGGCCAGCGCCAGTGAAGTGCTGGCGGGTGCATTGCAGGATTGGGATCGTGCCACCGTATTGGGACGTCGTAGTTTTGGAAAGGGTCTGGTGCAATTGCAATACAACCTCACCGATGGCTCCGCTATCCGTCTCACCACGGCACGCTATTATACACCTCTGGGTAGAAGCATTCAAAGGCCCTACGATAAGGGTAAAAAAGTGTATATGGATGAATTATGGGAAAGGTACAGCAATGGTGAAGTGCTGTATGCCGACTCCAACAAAGTGAGCAATGGCAAACATTATCTCACTCCTGGAGGCGATACCCTTTATGGCGGCGGCGGCATTATGCCCGACGTGTTTGTAGCCATTGATACCAGCAGCTATCCGCGACAGATCAACCAGCTTTTTCTCAGCGGTCGCGTGAATAATTATGTGTATCGTTTTTATTTGCAACACCGCGATGAGATAGACCAACTGGAATCGCTCAACGCATTTGAACAAAGGTTTGCCAATAGCCAGGCCATGTGGAGCGGATTTGCAAAAGAATTAGAAGAGGAACATGTGGAGCTACCTGCTCTTAGTGATAGTACCCGTCAGTCGCTGGAGCGAAGGATGACCGCCTTCCTGGCCCGCTTTCGCTGGCGCAATACCGGCTATTTTCAAATTATGAACAAAGAGGAAAAGGAAGTGCAAAGGGCGTTGGAATTGCTGAAGTAATTAAGCGATGAACGCTTCTAAAGAAAAGACCGGAATAACCTGGCGTCGTTGAATCCTGACTCCATGTTATTCCGGTCTTAGTATTATCAGGCCGGTTTATTCGTAGCAGCGTCTATTTGTTGCCCACATTTTCATCCCACCACTTCTTTTCCATTTTATAGGAACCGAAGAGACCAAGCCCTCCGCCAATAGCTATCAGGGCAAAATAGATGGGCACATTCCTGTCGCCGTCGTAGCGGTTGCCGCCAACATTGTACAGCACATAATTGTCGAGGAAATAGGCCAGGAACAATCCCATGCCGGCGCCAACTAGCAGCAGTGCCCATTTCAGGTTCTTGTAAGGAGCCGGGCGATCGGCAAACTCCTTGGGGTTCATTCCTTTTTCAATCATCGCCAGGTTTTGACGGGTTTTCAGGTAAAAGATACCGAAGATCATCGCGAAACCGCCTGCAAATATGGTAACGGGTACCAAAGCTTCTGCGCCACTCATAGTTTTAAATTTTTATCCGCCAAAGCGGGGTGGTTTTAATTAAGTTGTTTGTATCTATGACTACATGCTTTTTGATCAGGTTACAGGAAAAAATTGGAAAATTTGTGAATTTGGGAATTTGTGAATTTGGGAGCTGGTTTGGAATTAGATACACCTTTAAATCTTCAAATTCCCAAATTCTCAAATTTCCTAATTTGCCCTCCCCCATTTCTTCTTCCTGCTGCTCAGGTACTGATCCAGGAGGAATAATCCCAGGATCATGTTCAACATCATGAACGCGTTGATATAGTTATTGTTAAAGAAGACACTGTAATCTAAATTGGAGATATCTACAGGCAATTTGGTTTCCTTACCCGAGGAGAAATCAACCTGGCCAAAGCCGTAGGCGAGGAATCCAACAATCATACTGACAAAGAAAATGGCCAGGCCACGGATGATATTATTATTGATATAGCTGCGGGTGGCGGGAGCAATATGCTGCCGGGCGATTTCATCCATCACGTTTTTGGTGAAGCGCATGGAGGGTTCCTCCAAATCATCGGCGGTTAGCAATTGCTGCACTTCCAGCAGTTCCTCGTATTTAAGGCGCCATTCGGCATTGTCACGAATGAGTTGCTCTATCACGGACTTTTCCGCCGAATCGCTCAGGCCGTCCAGGTAATCCCAAAGACGGGCCTCCATATTTTGTTCCGTATGCATAGTACTCAATTTACAAGGTTAATGCAGGTCTTTCAATTCCCTGCTGAAATGCTTTTCCATTTTCTCCTTTAGTCGGGTCCTCGCCCGGTGCAATCGCACTTTTGCGGTATTGGGTTCTATGCCCAATATCTGTGCAATTTCTTCCAGGCTTTGCTCTGCTTTATAAAAAAGGGTGATGATTTCCGCATCATCCGGCGCAAGTAATGCAATAGCCTTAGTGACCATTACCTGTCGCGATTTCTGCTCTACCTGGTTGGCGGCCATTCCCGAATCCTGGCTGTCCACCTGCTCAAATACCCGCTCATTGTCGAGCGAATGTATTTCCTGTTTCTTTTTGCGCAGAAAACTCAGACAGCTACTGTTTACAATCGTGTAAAGCCAGGTGCTGAATTTGCTGGCGCCCCTGAAATCGGCCAGGGCACGATAAGCCTTTACAAATACATCCTGCGCCACCTCCTCCGCATCCTCCCGGTTCTTGAGCATCCGCATCGTTAGGGTGAATACAAAGTTCTGATAACGGCTCACCAGCAGGGCATAAGCCTGCTGATCGCCTTTCAACACGAGGCTGATGATCTCGATATCAGAGGTTGAAGTGGACATGCATGGGGTTAGACTACTGCCTGGGTGATGAGGTTACATGAAGAATTTGGGTATTTGAGAATTTGGGGACCTGCCTGCCGGCAGGCAGGTTTGAGAATTTGGTGATGGATAAGTATTTCTTCAATTTAATTCCATTCAAATGCCATACAAATTTACAAATCACCAAATTATCAAATATTGCGTATTTGTTTTTCTATCGAAATTGTTTCTTGCTCGCTCAGCCTGTTGGGCAAACTAATAAGTTAGGAAACTTTTGCCGGACGCATTTTGCTACATTTGCAAAGTCTAACACTTGTAAGTTTTTATGGATATTAAGCAGAATATTTTAGAAACCATCGGCAACACGCCTTTGATCCGCCTTAACAAAGTTGCGAAAGATTTTCCCTGTATGGTGCTGGCCAAGGTAGATTATTTTAATCCGGGCAATTCCATCAAGAATCGCATGGCTCTGAAAATGCTCGAAGTGGCTGAAAAAGAAGGTAAGCTGAAGCCGGGTGGCACCATCATTGAGTGCACCAGCGGCAATACCGGCATGGGTCTGGCCCTGGCTGCTGTGGTAAAAGGCTACAAGTGCATTTTTGTAACGACCGACAAACAATCCAAGGAAAAAGCTGATATCCTGAAAGCAGTAGGTGCCGAAGTAATCGTTTGCCCCACAAATGTGATGCCCGAAGACCCTCGCAGTTATTATAGCGTGGCCAAAAGGCTGGCTCAGGAGATTCCGAATTCCTATCATTTCAATCAATACGATAACCTGGCCAATCGCCTGGCACATTACGAAAGCACGGGCCCTGAAATATGGAAGCAGACCGACGGTAAGATCACTCACCTTGTTTGTACCGCCGGTACAGGCGGCACCATTACCGGAACAGCGCAGTACCTGAAGGAAATGAACCCCAATATTCAGATTTGGGCCATCGATGTATTTGGTTCCCTGCTCACCAAATATTTCCGTACCGGAGAAGTGGACATGAACGAAGTGCATCCCTATATCAGCGAAGGTTTTGGAGAAGATTTTGTTCCCGCCAACTACGATATGAGCGTGATTGACCATTTTGAGCAGGTGACGGATAAGGACGGCGCCATCATGGCGCGCAAACTGGCGAAAGAAGAAGGATTGTTCTGTGGTTACAGTGCGGGAAGCTGCTTCCAGGGATTACTGCAATTGCGCAATCGCCTGAAAAAAGACGACCTGGTGGTTTGTATCTTCCACGATCATGGCAGCCGCTATGTAGGCAAAATTTACAATGATCAATGGATGATTGAGCGCGGCTTTATGGAGGTTAAAACCTTTCGCGACGTGGTAAGCGCCCGCGGCGCCAAGCGACTGATAACCGTAGGACCCGAACAAACTGTTGCCGAAACGGTGGAACTGATGAATAAGTACGATATAGAGCAGGTACCGGTCATGAATGGTGAAGGCATAATGGGCACCATCAGCGAAGCCGGCTTATTCCAGAAAATATTCGCGAACCCCGATATCAAGCAGGCCGCCGTAAAGGAGGTACTGGAACCTGCTTTGCCTCTTGTTGCCTTCGACACTCCCGTAGAAAAGCTCAGCCGGCTTATCAACCGCGATAATGGAGCGGTACTCGCCAAAGATGAAGCGGGCAATTTTCATATTGTTACCAAGTATGATGTGCTGCAAGCGTTGGGATAACGTAATACGTAATACGTATAACGTATTACGTTTTTGGGTTTAAGGTTGAGGGTTTAAAGTTTAAGGTGGAGAGCTTATGGATTGTGGGATACAATAATTCGAGGGATAAAATAACACCCACTTTTAACTGCCAACTTACTACTTACAACTTTTAACTAATGACTTATTGCTTTTGACCTTCACTCTCCCAACATTCTTATCCTTTAAACCCTAAACCCTAAACCATTTAGACCCCAAACAATAACGTATTACGTACTACGTATAACGTAAAACGTAAAATTACTATCGCTATCCTACTACCAATGCAGGAAATACTGTAAAAAATAATGGGGTGGTTTTGCTCTATTTTGTTAAGGGTACGACAATTATTTTTGTTGCAGAAGTTGATTGATAGCTAATCAATCCAGATCCAATCCTTGTTTAACCGAATAAGATGTCCAATAACCTATTTGAAACCCCAATCCATTGAAAAACCAGTAAAGTCCAGTATCAGTCAACTTCTATTTTTTTTAAAATCCTGAAAAGCCGTCCCGTTTAGATCCTGATCCTTAGAAAAACCGCCAAGTCCTGAAAAACCAAAATCCAAGATCCGAAAACCAAGACTTAAAATCCAAGATCCAAGATTCGAAAAACCGATCCAATCCGATTCCTTGAAAAACACGCAAGTGTCACCGTGTCCAAATCCATGAAAAGTTATTAGTCCGGAACCCTCCTGCTAATCTTTAAATCGTCCCGATGAAAAGCTTAGCAGGAGGCGCGGTGATCTTCTCCCACGCCTTATCCTTTTTTCCTCCTTTTTAACTTAAAGCCTTTTAACTTGCAGTGACCCATTTTGCACTGCGCATGTTCTATTGCACTGACCCTACCGGCTTTACCTTTTCACTGGCTCAACCCGCTACGCGAATTATTTCACTGGTGCCCTCCCTCACCGAACTCTTATACGATTTGGGGCTGGAAGAAGAAGTGTGTGGCATCAGCAAGTTTTGTATTCATCCTGATCATTGGTTTCGTACAAAGACCCGCATTGGCGGTACCAAGAACCCCAACCTGAACCGGATCTTCGATTTACAACCCGATCTCATCCTTGCTAACAAAGAAGAGAACAGGAAAGAAGATATCCTGGCACTGCGCGCTCATACACCTGTGTACACAAGTGATATTGCCAACCTGGACGGGAACCGTGATGCAGTGCTGCATATTGGCAAATTGACCGGTCGTGCTGATAAAGCCCATGAACTGCTGAGAGAAATTGATCACAATATTGCCGACTGGAAAAAGGAACTGCCACAGCTCAAAGCGCAATCATCCTTTGCGGCTGCTGATCAGCCGAGGGTACTCTACCTGATCTGGCGAAATCCCTATATGTCGGTGGGTAGCGACACGTATATCCATAGTTTGCTTCAGCTGGCCGGATTCCGGAATTATCTCTCAAAGGCCATTAGATACCCTGCGATTGAATTGGATGCCCTGCGGCAGGATCCACCCGATATTGTGCTGCTCTCTTCGGAACCCTACCCTTTTAAGCCTTTGCATTTTGAAGAAATTCGCTCCTTTTTTCCTGACTCATTTGTTCTGCCTGCCGATGGCGAATTATTTTCATGGTATGGTAGCCGCCCGAGGCGCCTCAGCGAGGGATTCACGCAACTTTGGCAACAAATTATTGACCGGAATAACGAACGATAGCCAGTAGTAAAATGTTGATTTTGAAAGGCTAAATGGAGTATATTAGCGGCGCTTAACGATTGTCTGCCTGCCAACCCCTTTTTATCAATCTTAAAAGATGCACTGCTTACATGAAAAAGTACAAAGCCGGAGTATTGTTTGGCGATGATCTGACTGCTCTCTACCAGGATGCCAAGGAAAACCAGTTTGCCCTCCCTGCTGTTAACACTATTGGCACCAACAGCATTAATGCCACCCTTGAAACAGCCGCGAAGGTAAACTCACCCGTCATCATTCAATTTTCGAATGGAGGCGCACAGTTTATTGCCGGTAAGGGTATGCCCAACGATAATCTACAAGCCAATATAGCCGGAGCCATTTCCGGTGCCCTGCATATTCATAACGTGGCTAAATATTATGGCGTGCCTGTGGTATTGCATACCGACCATGCCGCCAAGAAATGGCTGCCCTGGATAAGCGGATTGCTCGATGCGGGAGAACAGTATTTCAAGGAAAAGAAACAACCCCTGTTCAGCTCCCATATGCTCGACCTGAGCGAAGAAAGTCTCGAAGAAAATATCAGCACTTCTGTGGCCTATTACCAGCGTATGCAACCACTGGGAATGGGAATTGAAATTGAACTGGGCGTAACCGGTGGCGAAGAAGATGGTGTGGACAACACCGATGTGGAGAATTCCAAACTCTATACCCAGCCCGAAGATGTAGCTTATGCCTATAGTGAATTGAAGAAAGTGGGTGAGCGCTTTACCGTTGCCGCTGCATTTGGTAATGTGCATGGCGTGTACAAACCGGGTAATGTGGAGCTTCGTCCCGTGATCCTGCACAATAGCCAGGAGCATATCGCCAAAAAATTCAACACGGCCGATCCCAAGCCCGTGTATTTCGTATTTCATGGTGGCAGTGGCTCCCCACAGCACCAGATCCGCGAAGCCATTGGCTATGGCGCTATCAAAATGAATATTGATACCGACCTGCAATGGGCATTTTGGGAAGGTGTGCTCGACAATTACAAAAAACACGAAGGCTACCTGCAGGGACAATTAGGGAATCCTGAAGGAGAAGACAAGCCCAATAAAAAATACTACGATCCCCGCGTATGGCTCCGCAAAGGCGAAGAAACCTTTATCAAGCGACTGGAGCAGGCGTTTGAGGATTTGAATTGTATTAATAGAAATGGATAAGACGTATTACGTACTACGTAGTACGTAATACGTTTTTCGGTTTAAGGTTTAGGGTTTAAAGTTTAAGGAAATAAGTCATATAAAACCTTAAACTTTAAACCCTAAACTCTAAACTCACTTATTACAATCGGCTATCCAACTCCATTTGCATTCTTTCAGTAAACCATTTGCTCCATATACTCCAATGATCCGCATTGGGAATCAATTCCGCCACTAAGGGAATACCGGCCTGCTTTGCTTTTTCGGCAAATGCTTCCACGGCTTTTTGCAGAAGAAAATTATCCTCAGCTCCGGCGAATACATGAATCTTCGATGCATGTGGTTGAAGGTTGCGCTTCTTCTGCAGGAGCATTTTGGCCAGGTCATATTCTTTCCATTTCTTTACCAGCTTAGCATTCACCTTACCCGTTACTCTGTCAAAGAGTTGGGCCGGTTTACCGTTCTTGTCGGGAACGCCAAACTCGGCTTCAAAGGATTGCATTTGTCCTCCGTCGCCCATGAAATGTTCTACCTGTATAAACTGCTTCAGGATAATTCATCTGTAACCAAAGGGAAGCGTATCCTCCTGAACTTTGTCCTACCGCAAAATGATGGTTGGAATTACTGGTAATCCGGTATTGGGTGCCCAGCCAGGAGCGAAATTCTGTTACCAGCGCTTTGCCCCAGGGCCCATTTACCCGAGAGTCCACAAAGGCATGTAGCCCAAATGGAGTTTGTGATTCAGGGTTGAGGTACACATAGATTTTCTCCTTTCACTACCTCCACCCTGGCGTCTTTTCGCGCATATAAATTACCAGGAGCCCTTGTGTTGCTCCTCTCTTCGGTATTCACATCCATCACCGCCGAAAACTTATACCAGCCTGGTTGGATATTGGCCAGCGAGACCGGATAACCAGGCTCCCTGCCTTCAAATACAAGTGTTGAACCGGATTTCCAATCCTGTACATCCCGATAAAAAGTGGGCGACGGCGAGAAAGGATCAGGATCCATTACAGGTTTGCTGGTATCCGGCTGCGAAAAAATGTACAGCCTGCCGGTAAGCGATTCCTGAATGGAACTATCGAGGTGCACAAAAATCTTCAGCGGTTGTCCAAAGACTGATGCGCCTCCGAACCCCAACAAGAACAGAAGGAGGAATTGCCTGGCCATAGTTTTTCTTAAATATAATGGCGACAAAGGTGCATTTGGGTAGTAAATGATTGAAATGTCCATTTCCATGTACGAATTGCGGGGCTGGAGCATTTTGGTTAGCAGGGGGGCGCTGCGCCACAGCTCTATAATGTCGTTGTGCCTATTACTGAAAACATTTACATTTGCGAACTATTGTTCGTTATTTACGATTGCTTACCAAAATCATCAAACCATGTCATTGAACAAGATTGAACAGTTGCTGGGCGACAAAGCGGCCTGGCTGCTGGAGCATAAGTCGTCCTTTATTTCGCGTGATCATTTGCATTTACCCGGCCCTGATTTTCTCGAAAGGGTCTGGCTGAATTCTGACCGCAACCCCCAGGTATTGCGTAACCTGCAATCCATGTATAATCATGGTCGACTTGGCGGCTCCGGTTATCTCTCCATTTTACCCGTAGATCAGGGTATTGAACATAGTGCCGGCGCCAGCTTCGCGAAAAATCCCATTTATTTTGATCCGGAGAATATCATTAAGCTGGCGATGGAAGGTGGCTGCAATGCCGTGGCCACCACTTTCGGCGGATTGGGAATGTTGTCGCGCAAATATGCGCATCGTATACCCTTTATTGTAAAGATCAATCATAACGAGTTTCTTACTTACCCCAATAAGTTCGACCAGGTAATGTTTGCCTCCATCAAAGCCAGTTGGAACCTGGGAGCTGCGGCCATTGGCGCCACCATTTATTTTGGCAGCGATGAAGCCACCCGTCAGATACAGGAAGTGAGCCGTGCTTTTGAAATGGCCCATGAACTGGGTATGGCTACAATCCTTTGGTGTTACCTGCGTAATCCGGCTTTCAAAAAAGAGAGGGTGGATTATCATGTGTCGGCCGACCTGACCGGGCAGGCCAATCATCTGGGTGTAACCATCGAAGCGGATATCATCAAACAAAAACTTCCTGAAAACAATGGAGGTTATTTGGCACTCAATACCAAAGAATCAGCCTATGGCAAACATGATAAAAGAATTTATTCGGAGCTGAGTTCCGACCATCCGATTGACCTTTGCCGCTACCAGGTAGCCAACTGCTATATGGGTCGTGCCGGGTTAATCAATTCGGGTGGCGCTTCATCAGGCGAAAGCGACCTGGCTGAAGCCGTGACCACCGCCGTCATCAACAAGCGTGCGGGGGGCATGGGGCTCATTAGCGGCCGCAAAGCATTTCAACGACCGATGCAGGAAGGTGTGGAAATTCTCCAGGCCATACAGGATGTTTATCTTGACTCCTCCATCAGCATTGCCTGATCTACCCTGCCGACAATCAGGGTAACGCAGAAAGCCACTTCGGTGGCTTTCTTTTTTTTTAGAACGGCAAAAGGAATTATCTTGATTCAACGATGCAATTGCCTTTCCCTACCGATCAATGGCCCGCTCTTCGTACACGATTATCAGAAGGGTATTCTCGACTCCATTCCCAACTGGCCATGACGGGTTTTGATGGTTTTATTGACAGAGTTCACCGGATCATCCGCGAAAAAAATGAATCCGGAATTGAATATGTCACCAGTAGCAGTGATTGGGCCTCGTATATTCAGTATAAGAAGGGAAGCTTTAGCATGGAAACGGTGTTGCGTGCAACAAGGCCTGGCGGCAATGCCCCGCTTCTTTCGATGGCCCTGGGACATATGCAATTGCGCACGCATGCCATTGGCGCTTACGGCTGGCCCAGTCCCCACCCCGCATTCGGAGCCCTTCCCCCGTCGGTTCATCTTTTTTCCTATGCTGAGCCCGGCACCTGCGATGCTTACGAATTTAATGATGGAAAGATCATGCTGGCGGATATGGGAGAATTGAATAGCACTGACTGGTCAACGCTAAAAGCACGCATCAGCCTCGAAAAACTGCAGCAAACCTGTGGCCCCGCTCAGCTTTATTGTTTACTTAACTGGAGCGAACTCGACAGTTCACCGGCTGTGTGGGAAGGATTTTGGACGGAAATATTGGAGCCACAGGATAAGCTGGATCAAAAATATTGCTTTGCCGACCTGAGTGATTTCAGCAAGCGTACGGCACAGGATCTGGATCAATTAGTAAACCTGCTCAAGCGGATAAGCCGGCGCATGAAACTGATACTTGGATTGAATAAGAATGAATGTCGCATGCTTTTTCATTATCTCGGCGGCGAAAAGAATGTAGCAGAGCTGGTAGAAATGGGAAATACTATTGCGGATCATCTGGAGCCTTATTGCCTCCTGCTGCACGATGATCGAAATGCCCTTGCCATACAGGCAGATCAGGTAGCAGGATGGTCTTCATTTTATTCGGCGGAGCCCGTTACACTCACCGGCGCCGGTGACCATCTGGGGGCGGGCTTTTGTTTAGGCCAACTGATGCAGCTTTCCCTGAGCGATTCGGTTTTGCTGGGCAATGCCATGGCGGGCTATTGGGTGCATAAGGGCCATTCGGCCAATCAAACCGAACTGATAGATTTTCTTGATGGATTATTTGAAAATAAATAAGGGATGCCACAAATAAGAATGTTCCGTGACTACGAAGAAATGTCGGCTAAAGCATCGGATAATATAGTCGACTGTATCCGGAAAAAGCCGGGTGCCCTCCTCTGCTTTGCTGCCGGCGATACACCGAAGCTGACGCTGGAAATGGCCGTGGAAAAGATCAGGACTCAAAATATTCCGACAACATCATTGGCTTTTGTGGGTCTGGATGAATGGGTAGGTATTACACCCGAAAATGAAGGAAGTTGTCAGTTTTTCTTTCGTAAATACTGGACGGAACCGCTGGGGCTGAAAGAAGAGCAATTTCATTTCTTCAATGCCCTTTCCACTAACCTGGAACAGGAGTGTCGCCTTATGGTTGCATTTATTCGGGAACGTGGTGGCATCGACCTTATCCTCGTAGGCCTGGGAATGAATGGTCATATTGGCTTTAACGAGCCGGGTACTGACTGGAGCCTTCATGCGCATGTGACGGACCTGGATCCGGTAACCCAACAGGTAGGGCAGAAATATTTTCGTGAAGAAACCAATGTTGCCAAAGGCATCAGCCTTGGTTTCGCCTGGTTGCAATCGGCCCGTCGGCTCATGTTGTTGGTCAATGGCGCTAAAAAAGCTGCTATTGTAAAAGAGATGCTGGAAGGACCCGTCAGCAGCCAGGTACCCGCCAGTATCCTTCAAACCCTTTCTGATGCGGAAATCCTGCTCGATCAGGAGGCATCAGCATTGATTCACCAATTACCCGGGCATGAAATGGACTGAAGTTGCGGCGCTGCGCCTCGTGTATTTCCTGGTCTTCTGCTGTACAGCGGCCTGGTTGCCCATTATGGCCGATTTTTTACGCGATCAGGGTCTTTCTCCTTTGCGGATTTCATTCCTGCTTTCCCTCACTCCCCTGCTGATGCTGCTGGTGCAGCCACTTTATGGTTTGCTGGCCGATCGCTGGGGCTATCGCAAAAGCCTTCAGCTATCCTGCCTGATGGGTGCACTCAGCTTTCTGGCCTACCTGGCTGAGGGAGGGTTTGTGTATCTGTTGTTGATTACAGCAACCATGTCGGTTTTCTATAACGGCCTGCAACCTCTGCTCGACAGTTTATCTCTGGGAGTGGCTGCTCGCGACAGCCGGTTTTCGTATGGCAAACTGCGGATAGCCGGCGCGGCGGGCTGGGCATTCACCGGCATCATTACCGGGCAACTGATCGATGTACTTTCCACCACCGTCATATTTGCTGTGGCCGCCATCAGCCTGTTGATCGCTTTTGTAGTTTGTTTCACCCTTCCGGCCGATCCAGCAAAACAAACTGAATCAGATCGTCCACGCATGGCGCATGTGCGTCGAATACTTTCCCGGCAACCTGTATGGATTCTATTGCTGGCCGTGGTAGTTATTTCTGCCGGCACATCCCCTATCTGGTATTTTTATTCCACCTACCTGAAAGAACTGGGCGCCTCAGCTTCCTGGGTGGGCATTTCCCTATCGTTTCAGGGACTCTGTGAATTGCCGCTTTTCTTTTTTTCAGCTCTTATTATCGCGAAGCTGGGCTACCGATTTTGTTTGCTGCTCACCATTGGGGCTACGGTTCTGCGACTCAGCCTTTACAGTGTTGTTGGCCATCCTTATGCTGTATTGCCCATAGAAGTGCTGCATGGATTTTCCTGGTCGCTTTTTTGGGTGGTTTGCGTGGAGATGATCAACCGTTGGGTAGAACCTCGCTATCGTGCCACGGGTCAGTCATTGCTCTATGCGGCCTACTTTGGTGCAGGCGTAATAGCGGGAAATTTCTGGACGGGATATCTGGCAGAATCCAAATGGAAAATGTACGATGTGTTCTGGGTAAATGCTGGCATTGTTATGCTGACTGGCATCTTCCTGGCGTTGGCCCTCCGCAAAAGGGTGACTGATTCAGCGGCCACCATATCCAATTAGTGCTGCAGACGACAATACCGAAATTTATCAGCGCATGGAATCTATATACCAGTCCACAAAGCGGCGCACATCCACTTCTACCGGAGCATAGGGCCCGGGTTGGTAATGGCTTGATTCAATGCCTTTGAAATTATTTTCACATAAAGCCCAGTCCTGCTCGCCGGTAATTTTCCAGAACTGAACCAATCGCTCGGGGTCATAGTCTTTACCCGCTTCCGCTTTTGCATCTACCAGCCATGCCAGGTCAATCTGTGTGCAATCAGCCGCCAGCGGGGTGAGCCGCATGGTCCAGATATAATCGCTCACCGCATCCATCCAGAAATTGGGATAATTCACCAGCCCCAATACGCCGGCATCATAATCAGGGTGCTGGCCCATGGGAATGGAAACGGGTTTACCATCAAGACTATAGCTTTGAACACCGGAACGCAGAGGATAGCGGATGCCGAAATGGGTAGACATGCCCGAAAAATCGACCAGCTCGGTAGCCAGGCCCTTGCTTTGCCATTCGGCCTGTTTCTGCGGCAGGAGTTCGGAAATATCCTCGCGAAGGTTGGCGCCCACCACCGCATTGCAATATTCAGGATGTGCGGGCCCGCAATGATAACATTCCCGGAAGTTTTCGGCCACCAGTTTCCAATTTGTGCGAAGGGTGTAGCGGCAACTAAAAGCCAGTTTTGCCTGTGCGGCTTCAAAGGGCTTTAAAAAGGGAGTATAGTCGCGACGGATGGGTTCAAAATCCGGAGGATTATTGTGAAGACAGATAAAGATCAGGCCTTCCACTACTTCCACATTCACCGGAAATAAGCCATGCGCATCCACATCAAAATCTTCGGGCATTAACCGCGCTTTGAGCAATCGTCCGTCTTTTTCAAAAACCCATTGGTGATAAGGACAAACCAGTTTGGGGGCGTTGCCTTTTTCTTCGAGGCATATCAGGGATCCGCGATGCCGGCATGTATTGTGATGCGCATACACTTTTCCTTCCTTACCCCGGATAATGATGACGGAATCCTTCTGCAGATTATATAAAAAATAATCACCCGCGTTGGGTATGCTCGCCAACTGTCCTGCAAAAAGCCATTGACGTTTCCATATCTTCTCCCATTCCTGCTCAAAAATAACAGGGTCCGTATAAAAAGGCTGCTCCAGGCTATAACCCGAGCGATACCGGGCGATCAATGTCTGCAGTGGACTCATAGAAGATCAATTATGACTAAATTTAAGAAATATTAGTCGTACATACCTTTTGCCTATGCCAGCATTTGCGGAATCTACCTCAAGAAAAACGTTCCTGCTAATTTTAGCAGTTTCGGCCTGGGCGGGCTTGCTGATTCAATTGAGCATTTTGATTTACAATACGCCCGAAAACGGGATGAAGGTGGCCGAGGCGATCGGGCATTTCTTCCGCTTTTTCACCATTCTAAGTAATATCCTGGTGGCTGTACTCATCAGCATTCGCTTGCGCGGAAATCAATCCCATTGGCTACTGAAGCCCGCTAATCAAACGGCGGTGGCACTGTATATCTTTGTTGTGGGCCTGGTGTATAACCTGATCCTACGGAAGCTTTGGGCTCCGGAAGGCTGGCAGTGGGTGGCGGATAATCTCCTGCACGTGTCCACTCCCCTTTTGTATTTGTTGTATTGGTGGCGTTATGTAGATAATAAACCCCGGCAATGGCCGCTGGCCATTCGATGGCTCTCATTTCCGGCTGTTTATTTTGTGTATGCGATCCTGCGTGGTAAACTGGAAGGTGTGTATCCCTATCCTTTTATTGATGTTAATCAGTTGGGATTTCAAAAAGTACTCGTCAATGCAATAGGAATAATGTTGTTGTTCTTAGCAACCGGATGCGGCTTCCTGGCGTTGGGGAGAGGGAGGAAGTAGTGAGTGTTGAGTTGGAAGTAGGGAGTTGGAAATTGAAATGAGGAAAAAATCTGCCTCGAAATTTGCGCATATCCGTGCAAATACTCTCCGGAATTCTGAAGCTGTTTGAAGTGCCGAAGTTTTCCCGCAGATATGCGCTGATTTTATCGCAGATGAACGCAGATAAATTACTGCTATAAATTGAGTCAATTTTTTTTGAGGGTTGACAGAAGAAAGAGTGACGATTTATAACTGCTGATCTGGAACTTAATCATATAGTCTTTGAAAGATGGCTCTTCACTTTCGAAAATAATACTAGTAAACTACTTCCAAAACCCTACTATCTACTCCCCACTTTCCACTCCCTACTTTCTACTCCCTAATTCAGGTTGCTCGCAATATCCGGCAAATTCGGAAAGCTGAACGCAATGGTGGTTTCAGAGGGGCGATGGCTGGTGATGTCGAGAAAACCACCCAGTTCCTCCACCTGATCTTTCATTTCATTCAGCGAGGGGCGAATGCTGTTTTCATCGAGGCCATCGGCATCTCGGAAATGAATCAATACAACATCGCTATAAGTCTTGGCTGTGATGCGAATAAGGTGTTGTTGCGAATGAGATAAAATGCTTTGAAGAACATGCTGGATAACCTGTCCTACCATGCAGGGGCTATTGTAGATCAGCAAATCATCCGGAATTTCGTTCAATACGCGGGGCGATTTCAATAAACCGTTGGTCATACAGTCCTGCATACATGCTGCCACCATGGTATGCAGAATTGCCGACTTTTCGGATGATTCATCCTTAAGAATAATTCTGTTCATGTGGATTCCGTTTTCTGTGTTTGGTACTCGGATCATGAGGGTGCAAAGCAACGGAATCGTTTGCGTGGCAGAAATAGAGCAGGCTGCCATTCAAAAGTCATTCTTTTCGTACCCAATTTGTAGTGCATATACTACAATGTGTGATAAATACTCTAAGCGGGCAACAATTTGATAATTAGTTAATTAGGGTATTTGGCTTTTAGTCATTAGAGTTCCTTTACTGGTTTATTTGATCAATGTTGTAACACGCATCAGGAATTGCCCTTACGGCCTTACATTTGATGAAAGATTGGACGATGATTTCTTATAACCCTAAAGACTGGTTTACCTATATATTCCGATTTCACAAGGCCGATACTTTTCGAAAACTAACACCGCTGATGCTGGCGATTGGTGCTTATACAGGCATCATTGCTTTTTTGGAATTGGAGTACTGGCAGGTATCGCAAGCCAATGCCAATTATGTCCGTAACATACCGGTCATGCATTCGCTGTTGGGTTTCGCTATCTCCATGCTGCTGGTATTTCGTACCAATACGGCTTACGATCGTTGGTGGGAAGGCCGCAGGCTCTGGGGACAGTTGGTAAACAATAGTCGAAACCTTGCCATCAAACTGGCTGCCCTTTTGCCGGAAGGTGATCCGCAAAGGGCATTTTATCGCAAAAGTATTCCTGCCTTCGCGCATGCCCTTCATCGCCATCTGCGCAGGGAAGAAACCAGACTCGCACTTCTGGAGGATGAAGAATTAAGAAATGCCTTAATCCGGATTGATCACAGCAAGCATGTACCTAACCAAGTTGCATTGATGATGATAAAGCATGCCCAGGAGCTGTTTCGTGAAGGCAAACTAAGCCCGGAACAAGTGTTGTTTATCAATGGAGAATTAAGTTCCTTTACCGATATCTGCGGCGCCTGTGAACGCATCAAGAACACACCCATACCCTTTTCCTACTCGGTGTTTATTAAAAAGTTTATCTTTTTTTATGTGATGACCCTTCCCTTTGGTTTTGTGTTTCAATTGGGTTATTGGGCGGTGCCGGTTGTTGTTTTTATTTTCTATGTGCTGGCGAGCCTCGAACTGATCGCCAGTGAGATTGAAGACCCATTTGGTGGCGACAGTAACGATTTACCCACCCATCAGATTGCCGAGAATATTCAGCGCCACGTAGCCGAACTGATTTAATTCCATTCAACCGAAAATTAATAATTCCCACTTATTCAAATTTTGCCATTCATGAGAATCTTTGCTTTGTTATTCCTCATTAGTTTTAATCAACTCTTTGCGCAAAATGCGCCGGGTGTTTTAACGGTGGAAAAAATAATGCGTGATCCGAAATGGATCGGCCACTCCCCTTCCGGTTTGCAGTGGTCGGTCGATGGAAGTCGCCTCGCATTCAACTGGAATCCGGGTGATGCGGAATCTGATTCCCTTTACTATATCACCCCCCGTCAATTGCAACCTGTGAAAATGACGGCGCAGGAAAGAGAAGATTGGTTGAGTGATCAATCCGTGGAGTACAATAGCGATAGAACGGCCTATACCTATTCAAAGCAGGGGGATATTTATTATCATCATATTCGCAGCAAAACCACCCGACGCGTCACCAACAGCACGGATAACGAGAACAATCCGGGTTTTTCATTTTCAGATCGTGCAATTGTGTACCGTTCCGGACAAAACCTGTATGCCTGGTATATAGCCACTGGCGAAACGGAACAATTGACCAATGTGAGTGCTGCCGGTGGCGCTCGCGACAGAAACGGAAAGAAGAATGAACAGGAAGAATGGCTGGAAGCTGATCAATTGCAGTATTTCGAAGTATTGCGCAGCAGAAAGGAGAAAAGGGAAAAAGCGCAGGCTGCCCGGGAAGCAAACCGGAAACCTGAATTGAGGGCCATTCCCCTCAATGGACAGAACCTGGTGAACCTCTCCATTTCCCCCGATGGACGATTTATATCCTATTCACTTTACAAAACACCCACGGGTGTAAAATCGACCATTGTTCCCAATTACGTAACCGAATCAGGATTTACAACCGATATACCCGCACGCTCCAAAGTGGGAGCGCCTCAGGGCACTTATAGTTTCTATTTTTTCGATCGGGAAAAAGATACCATCATTCAAGTCAAAACGGATTCCATTCCCGGTATCCGGGATTTACCCGATTACCTGGCCGATTATCCGAAAGACCTGGAAGAACGCAAAAAGAAGAATGCCCTGCGGGAAGTCCGCTTCCTGGGCCCCAACTGGTCGCCCAATGGAAAACATGCCGTTATCGACATCCGTTCAGCCGACAATAAGGATCGTTGGCTCATGCTTTGGGATACCAGCACGCATGCTCTGCGCCTGGTAAGTCGCCAGCGCGACGAGGCCTGGATCGCAGGACCGGGTATTTTTGGAAGCTGGGGATGGATTGATGCGAATCGATTCTGGTATCAATCCGAAGCCACCGGATATTCTCATATCAATATTTATGATATTGCTGCTGGCAGCAACAGAGCGCTGACCAGCGGCAATTTTGAGATTCAATCCGCACAGCTTTCACTGGATAAAAAGTCATTCTTTGTCCGCAGCAACATGCGCCATCCGGGCGAGCAGCATTATTACCTAATCGGGATTTCGAATGGTAAGATGGAGCCATTGACCAACATGACGGGTAGCAACCAGGTGCAACTCTCTCCCGATGAAAAATATATGGCTTATTTGCATAGTTCCACCAATCGCCCCTGGGAACTGTACTGGCAGGAAACGAAGCCTGACGCCAAAAGCACACAGGTAACGGATAAAGCCATGTCGGCCGAATTTCAATCCTACAAATGGCGCGAACCTGAAGTGATAACCATTCCTGCGCGTGATGGAGCACTGATTTACGCGCGGCTTTACAAACCCGAAAACCCACACCCATCGAAACCAGCCGTATTATTTACACATGGCGCCGGCTATTTGCAAAACGCGCACAAATGGTGGAGCAGTTATTTCCGGGAATATATGTTTAACAATATGCTGGCCGACCAGGGCTATTATGTGTTGGATATCGATTACCGTGGTAGTGCTGGCTATGGTCGCGACTGGCGCACCGGAATTTATCGGCATATGGGCGGCAAGGACCTGAGCGACCATGTAGACGCTGTACAATACCTGGTGAAGAACCATGGTGTAAACGCCAACAATATCGGCATTTATGGCGGATCCTATGGTGGCTTTATCAGCCTGATGGCCGTATTCACCGAACCGGAAGTATTCAAATCCGGCGCAGCACTTCGTCCCGTAACGGATTGGGCGCAATATAATCATGGATATACCTCGAATATCCTTAACGAACCTTTCACAGACAGTATCGCCTATCGCCGGAGCTCACCACTTTACTTTGCAGAAGGATTGAAGGGGCATCTGCTCATATGCCATGGCATGGTAGATGTGAATGTGCATTACCAGGACGCGGTGAAGCTGGCACAACGATTAATTGAACTGGGCAAAGACAACTGGGAACTGGCCTCCTACCCCATGGAAGATCACGGTTTTGTGGAACCCAGTAGCTGGACGGATGAATATAAACGCATCTACAAACTGTTCCAAACAACCCTGAAACAACCCTGACAAACTAACGATCATAACCAAACCAGATACCATGAATTTTAAAAGTCTTTTCATTATTGTAATGCTGTTGACGACACTAACAGCCATTTCGCAACAGAAATTTAACTATTCACCTGATAAGCCTAAACCCGGCGACCAGGTTGAGATCGTGTATACTCCCGGACCAGGCGGGGGTGGAAAAGAACCCTTGGTGGAAGCGGCGGTGTATCAGTATAGCCAGAAGGGATTTGCTGCCGAGGACCTGGTGCTGGTAAAAGAAGGAAATAGCTGGAAAGGGAAAGTGAAGACGGATGAGAATACCAGCATGGTATTTTTCGGCTTTAAGGCTGGTGAAGAATTCGACAACAACAATAACGAGGGGTATTACTTTCTTCTTTATGAGGGCGATAAACCCCGCCCTTTCGCTTACTTTACACTGGGGCAATTCTATCAATTTATGGGAGGACGCGTAGGCGTGGAATCGAATCCCGAAAAAGCGCTCGAGATGATGGAAAAAGAACTGGAGCTCCATCCCGAATCGAGGAAAGAAATCCTGTTGCCTTATGTAAACCTGAAGGCAAGAGTGAAAAGAGAAGAAGCCGCCAAAGTGTACCAGGAAGCAATAGAAGAACAAATAAAGCTGGGGTTGAAAACGGAGAACGACTACCGTGGATTATCCTCGCTTTATACCATGGCGAAATTGCCTGAGCAATCGAGCCTAATCCTTGGAATAATCCGGGAGAAATTTCCTGATGGCCTCTGGAAAGCCGATGAATTGGTGCAGCGCTACCAAACAGAAAAGGACCTGGAAAAGAAGCAGGCAATCCTGAATGAAATGGAAGAGAAAGTAAAATCAGGTGATGCCACTTACAAGGGTATTGCAGAGGAAATTGATTATTATCGCCGACAGATCACCAGTCGCTACATTACGCTGCGCGATTGGGAAAAATTCAAGTTGGCCATGGAAGAAACCAAAATGGAAGACCCTTCCCTGATCGCAAGTTTGTATAATTCTGCTGCCTGGGAAATGCAAAAAGACAGCAGCCGACTTGACCTTGCAGAGCTCTTTGTCTCCAAGGCATATGGTATCGCGGAATCGATCGCGAACGATCCCAATGGTAAGAAGCCGGATTATATGACAGGCAAGCAATGGGCACAAAACAAACAGGCGACCAAAGCGCAGTTTGCTGATACCTATGCCATGGTTCTATACCGCGCCGGCAAGTACAAAAAAGGATATGACCTGGCGAAGACAGCGGCCATCACCATTAGCAAGGGCAAAGACCCGGAACAAAACAATACCTATGCCCTGCTCGCATCCAAAGTGTTGTCGCGTAAGAAGCTGGTTACTGAACTGGAGGAATTTGTGAGAGATGGCAAGCATAGCGCCGCTATGCGCGATATGCTGAAGGATGCCTATGTGAAGAAGAAAAAATCAGAGAATGGTTTCGAGGATTATATGGCCGAATTACAGAAAGAGGCTTATGAAAAATTATTGGCGGAATTGAGTAAGTCTATGCTCGATGAAGCAGCCCCTTCTTTTGCACTCTATAACCTGGATGGCAAGAAGACCGATATCAGTGAGCTCCGTGGTAAAGTTGTGGTGGTTGATTTTTGGGCTACCTGGTGCGGTCCCTGTATCGCTTCTTTCCCGGCTATGCAGAAAGCCATGGACAAATACAAAAACGATCCCAATGTAAAATTCATCTTTATCGATACCTGGGAAAGTGGGGACGATAAGAAAGCGAATGCACAAAACTTCATCACAAAGAATAAATACCGTTTTGATGTGTGGATGGATGAAACAGACGAAGTGGTAACGCAGTTTAAGGTGGAAGGAATACCCACCAAGTTTGTACTGGATCCCGAGGGCAAAATACGCTTTAAGTCGGTAGGCTTCGACGGCAGCGACGAAAAACTCGTAATGGAACTGTCGGCGATGATTGATATGGCAGGGAAGAAAGGATAAGTGATTGATTTGTGAATTCGGCTATTTGGAAATTTGTGAATTTGATGAACTTGTAGTTTCCCAATTCAGAAAGGGTTCGTGATGTCCGTTGTGGTGTAAACTCTTCTGAATTCGGAGTTGTCGGCAAGCCTGAACGCTTAACCGCAGCGGTCGCAAAGAATCCGCAAAGATCGCGACGATATAATTAAAGCACATGTCTGTAGGCGGCTTATGGAGAATAAAAGCTGCTATTCCGGTACATTTTGTGCGATAATACTTCCGTCGCGTCCGTTGCGGATTCTTTGCGCTCGTTGCGGTGAAAGGTATCTTACACAATTAATCTCCCTAAAAAATTGATTATCAGGCATGATTTCTGTTTTTCAACCTGGCAATCGATCAGTCCGATATATCCGCATTGAAGTGCTGCCTCCGGCCATCCGGAAGCGTGCCTTGAACAATTCAACAAATCAACGATTCAACAAATCAACAAATCAACAATTCCTATATTTGTGTCTTAACCATCTGATTATGGCTAAACAAGTTGAGGATTTTGACGCGAACCTGGCGGGTGAGGACGGTAAAACCGAGGAAACGAAAACCAGCTGGTTCAAGCGAATTAAGACTGGCATCAATACAAAAACATCCGAAAAAAAGGAAACCCCGGAGGGCTTATGGACCAAATGCCCTGAGTGTAACTATATCTGCACGATGACTGAACTGAGGGAGCATCTCTTTGTATGTCCCAAATGCAGCCACCACCATCGCATCAACAGCGCGGATTATTACCATATCCTGTTTGATGAAGGTCAGTTTACCGAATTGTTTGATAATATCCGGAGTAAGGATTTCCTGGAATTTACTGACCTGAAGCCCTACAAAAAGCGCTTGGATGAAATCTGGAGCAAAACCGACCTCAAGGACTCCATGCGCGTGGCGGTGGGGAAAGTGCATGGCCATGAAATGGTAGTGGCCTGTATGGATTTTGCCTTTATTGGTGGCTCCCTGGGTAGTGTGATGGGTGAAAAGTTTTCGCGGGCGGTGGATTATTGCCTGGAACATCGCCTGCCTTATATGGTTATCAGCAAAAGCGGCGGCGCGCGCATGATGGAGAGCGCCTTTTCGCTGATGCAACTGGCCAAAACCAGTGGTAAGCTTTCGCAGTTGAGCGATGCGCGTCTTCCTTATATTTCCCTGTTGACCGATCCCACTTTCGGTGGTATATCCGCCTCCTTTGGTATGCTCGGAGACCTTAATATTGCGGAACCCGGCGCCCTTATTGGCTTTGCGGGCCCTCGCGTAATCAAGGAAACCATTAAGAAAGATTTACCCGAAGGCTTCCAACGCAGCGAGTTTCTGCTGGAGCATGGCTTCCTCGATTTTATTGTGCCCCGCAAGGAGTTGAAAGATAAACTGGCTACCGTATTGAAGTTATTTAAGAATTGACCATTGTTAATTCATTTAAACTTAGCGAAATAAGGGGTAAATTTGCCTCTTATTTTTTTTGAATAGATGTCTGAAATCCGCAACAGATCCGCTTTTCACGAATACTTCATCGATGCACGCTATGAAGCTGGGATGGTATTGCTGGGAACGGAAGTGAAAAGCATCCGGGCAGGACGGGTTAGTTTCAACGACAGTTATTGTTTGTTGCACAAAGGCGAAATCTTTATCAAGTCGCTGCATATCGCCGAATATTCACATGGCAATCTAAACAATCACGATCCGGTTCGTGATCGAAAGCTATTGCTACAGAAAAGGGAAATAAGGAAGATTGAATCGAAGCTGAAAGAAAAAGGTTGTACCCTCGTGCCGCTACGCATGTTCTTTAATGACCGTAATAAGGTGAAGATAGAAATTGGCCTCGCCAAGGGTAAGAAACTGCATGATAAGCGGGATACCCTTCGTAAAAAGGACATGGATAGGGAATTGAAACGCTTTCTGAAATAAATCAATGACGGCAACCGGCAATCAAGCACGGTTTTTGCCCCTCTGATGCCGATGAAAAGAATACTCCTCTTTCTTTGCCTGGCACTAACCCTGCAGTCGCAAGCACAGTCGGTGTTTGGCTACTGGTATGGCATGGCCAACGTAAAAACCAATAGCGCCGCCAACAACTACCTGGTGGAAATGATACTGCAGCCGGAGCGCGGCCATGTGAAAGGGGTATTGAACTACTATTTCAAACATACTTATCGCAGTGTGCAGGTGAAAGGGAACTATGACGCCAAAACCCGCCAACTTGCCCTATATGAAATTCCGGTGACTTATTTTGGTTCGCATGTGAACATGGAGATTGATTGCATCATGAACCTGCAGGCCACTTTGCGCGTAGCCCGTGCCGGATCCAACCTACAGGGTGCCTTCATCAGCCTTCCCGAAACAAAATATACCTGCTTCGATATCAACTTCAACCTCCAACTGGATAAGGAAACCAACCAGGATTCGGTACTCAAAGCCATTCGCGAATACAAGGAAACCTACCAGGTGTGGCGGCCCAGCCAGGCCGACACCCTTACCCGCGCCACGGTATTGCAGCGCCGGGTTATCAACTACGTAGTGGAAAATCAGTTTAAACAAAGGGAAAACGAAGTAGTGCAGGAAATAGAAGTGGAAAGCGACAGCCTGGAAGTTGATTTTTACGACAATGGTGAAATTGATGGCGATTCCATCTCCGTTTTCTTCAACGATCAATTACTTGCTTTTTCGCAGAAACTCAGCTCCCGTTCCATACATTTCAAACTGGGTATTGATACCACCCGTGAGGTGAATGAACTCAGCATGTTTGCCGATAACCTGGGCAGCATCCCCCCCAATACCGCGCTCATGATCGTAAACGATGGCCGTAAGCAATACGATATCCGGCTGACGAGCAATCTGCAGAAAAACGCAACCATCCGTATTCGGCGCAAAACAAAACCCTGATCAAAGACCAGGGTTTTGACTAATCATGACATCTTTATCTATTCAAATAGCTCCGGCTGATTTTCAGTAGCCGGGTTCTTCACCCATTCCATGGCTACGCTCTTGCTGAAGTCGAGCAGCTTGGCCCCTACCGTTTTGTAGGTACTGATATCGGTTACTTTGGCAATCTTGAACTTGGCTTTCCGTACCTGCTCACCGCGACCTGATTGCACCGACAGAATAGGTTCTTCTTCGGTAGATACCGCTTCCACATAATTCCCCTCCCCTTCTTTGATAAACAGGAATCGGTTTTTAAGGGTGGTGGTTTCTATGCGGAACCGTTTCACATTGAACTGCAGGTTCTTTTTGTCGAGATAGATGGCCGAGATAATTTTTTCCGCATCAAATTTTTCAATCAGCAAAATATTCTCTGCGTCAAAACGCTGGGTAAGCTCCTGGTCCGTCACTTCATAATATCCATCGCGGTAAACCACCAGTATCCGGTCGTCGGCTTCAAAGCTGCCCAGCAGTTCCCCTTTCTCATCAGCATTGAGGCGCCCAAACTTGCTATCGAACCAAAGTTTACGCCCGCTCAAAGTGGCGCGGCCCGCTTCTTTGAACTTCACACTTTTGATGGGGTACTTGGTTACCTGGTTGCCCATGCTGCTGCGCCCCTTGATGGCCAGTTCTTCAAAATAGAAATCAAACTCCTTATTGCGGGCACTGGAACCTGGCGTGAGCAGGATTTTCACCACCTCGGCTTCTCCATTTGGATTTACGGTGAGGTAATGTACCCTGCTCTTGGGATCACCCTTGGTGAGATCATATTCCTTGTCGCGCGTGATACCGGTTACATTAAAACGCTTGGCATAGCTTACACCCGATTTCCCATCGGAATAAATCATGTTATAAGTAGTGCGATCGTCGTTTTTCTGGAACACAGCCGCGTGCAGAATGTCTTTGCCGATAAAGACCTTATCCTGCACTTTCACCACTTTCATGATGCCCCGCTTGGTGATCACAATGATATCATCGAGGTCAGAACATTCAAACAGGAGCTCATCTTTCTTCAAGCCGGTTCCAACAAAACCTTCGGCACGGTTGATAAAGAGTTTGGTATTGGCGATTGCCACCTGCTTGGCTTCAATAACTTCAAACTGCTTAATCTCCGTTTTGCGTTCGCGGCCCTTGCCGTATTTTTTCAGCAGATTCTCATAATAAGCCACCGCATAATCTGTGAGATTGGCCAGGTCATGTTTCACCTGTTTTATCTCCCCTTCCAAACCTTTGATCTGCGCATTCAGTTCATCAATATCCAACCGGTAAATTCGGCGTACCGGCTTTTCCGTGAGTTTCAGCAGGTCTTCGCGCAGAATATCGCGCTTCAGTTGTTTCTTGAATGGAACAAAGGCCTTATCTATCGCGTCGAGTACCTTATCCCAGGTCTCGTGCTTTTTCTCCAGTTCCTTATAAATCTTCTCTTCAAAGAATATTTTCTCCAGTGATGTATAATGCCATTTCTCCTGTAGTTCACCCAGCTTAATCTGCAATTCTTTCTCCAGAAGTTCCCTGGTTTTATCAGTAGAGAGCTTCAGTAATTCCTGCACACCCATGAACCGTGGCTTCATGTCCACGATAACGCAGGCATTGGGTGAAATGCTGATTTCGCAATCTGTAAACTTATAGAGTGCATCAATCGTGATATCGGGCGAAATGCCGGGTGCCAGGTCCACCAGTATCTCCACATTGGCGGCCGTTGTGTCTGTTACCTTTTTGATCTTGATCTTACCCTGGTCGTTGGCTTTCACAATGGAATCCATCAACTGCGTGGTGGTTACTCCATAGGGCACGCTCCGGATGGCAAGCGTTTTCTTATCCACTTCCTCAATAATCGCCCGCACTTTCACCTTGCCGCCTCTCTTGCCCTGATTATAGTCGGCCACATCTATCATACCCCCGGTTTGAAAATCGGGATAGAGCTCGAATTTCTTGCCGCGGAGATAGCGGATGGAGGCATCAATCAGTTCGCAGAAATTATGCGGGAGAATTTTGGTGGAAAGTCCCACTGCAATACCATCGGCACCCTGCGCAAGCAACAGCGGAAACTTCATGGGCAGTGCCACCGGCTCGTTTTTCCGGCCGTCATAGCTCAATTGCCATTCGGTAGTCTTGGCATTAAAAGCCACATCCAGCGCAAACTTACTCAGGCGGGCTTCAATATAACGGGAGGCAGCCGCATCATCGCCAGTACGCACATCACCCCAGTTACCCTGCGTATCAATCAGCAGATCTTTCTGCCCCATATTCACCAGGGCATCGCCGATACTTGCGTCGCCATGCGGATGGTATTGCATGGCCTGCCCAATAATATTGGCCACCTTGTTGTAGCGGCCATCATCCATCTCCTTCATCGCGTGCAGTATGCGGCGCTGTACGGGTTTCAAACCGTCTTCCACCGCAGGTACCGCACGTTCGAGTATTACATAGGAGGCATATTCCAGAAACCAGGACTTGTATTGTCCATGCAAGCCGGTGTCGTGATGCACTATATCCGCCAAATTGTTCTTCTTCGCCATCTTATTCGTATTCGCTTCCCTTCTTTGATTGCTTAATTTGATGCCTGATCCTGCGTTACCGCTTCTGCTTTCTTCAAGTCAAAATCTTTCCAGCTCTTTTGTGTATCGCCCATCGTAGTCAGCTTACCCGCCTGTATCAATTCCTTAATGCGCCACATCAGGAATACATCCCCCGTTTTCACTTTCATACGGTGAAGGGTATTGGTCAGCACACGGGTGGCTTTCTGCCATTCGTTGGTGCAATTCTTCAGGATCTCCGCATCATACCAGGTTTCGTCCTGGCTGCTTATTTTTTTGCCACCCTCCAGCATGCGCACCATCGCATTCTCGGAACATAGTCTTTTCCATTCGTCGGGATCCACCTCAAATTCACTCAGGGTGATGGGTCTCACCAGTATCTTGGCCTTGATGAATTCGCGGGGCTGTATCTCATGCAGCCAGGAGGGATAAAACAATTGGCCTTTTTCGTTGATGCAGGGCAGGTTGTTCATATACATAATCATCACGCGGCCCTGGTATGCCCGCAATTGCGGCATCAGCCAGTAATAACCGCATACATCGTGCTGGTTCTGTCCCATCCATATCCAAAGCTGTTCTTCGGGATTTTCGTCCAGTTTACGGCATAGCTGTTTTACGGTTTCGCGGTCATCAAACGGAGCCTGCTGTTCCTTGTTGTGACCTGCCAGTTCCAGCTTGTGCATCCACCATTCGCGGCGCGCATTCCATCCTTCCTCGGTATCCAGATCGGCGATGGGCCCAACGGCAAAATCATCGCGCACCAGGCTTACCTCGCCCTGCAGGCTTTCATCCTGCTGCATCACTTCCTGCATCAGCGCTACTTCAATTTCATTAAAAACTACATGTATCATGATCGTATTCGCTCTTTTATTAATCAGGGTCTACGGTTATTGTTGTTCACGATATCAACCTTCGATCAGGGTCAGGCTTCCGCAGTTTCCTCCACCTTATCCAGTTCCACCCGCAGGTTCTCAATGATAAATTCCTGCCGGTCCTGTGTGTTCTTGCCCATATAATATTCCAGCAATTGCTGGATATGGTCGCCTTCTTCCACCCGCATCAGTTGCTTGCGCATATCAGCGCCGATAAAACGCGCGAACTCATCGGGACTGATTTCGCCCAAACCCTTGAAGCGGGTGATTTCGGGCTTGGCTCCCAATTTGCGCATAGCGGCCTGCTTTTCCTGCTCGTCGTAGCAATAGATAGTTTCCTGCTTATTGCGAACCCTGAACAGGGGTGTCTCCAGCACGTACACATGCTCGTGCTTTACCAGGTCGGGGAAAAACTGCAGGAAGAATGTCATCAACAACAAACGGATGTGCATGCCATCCACATCGGCGTCCGTGGCGATTACGATATTGTTGAAGCGTAATCCATCGAGCCCCTCTTCAATATTCAGGGCGTGCTGCAGGAGGTTAAACTCTTCGTTTTCATATACCACTTTCTTGGTCAGTCCAAAACAGTTGAGCGGTTTACCCCGGAGGCTGAATACCGCCTGTGTGTCTACCTGCCGGGCTTTGGTGATAGAGCCACTGGCGCTATCACCTTCGGTAATGAAAATGGTGGTTTCCTTTTGTTTGGCCAGAAACTCCTCCCGACCCTTGCTGGGCGGTTCATCGTTGAAATGGAAGCGGCAATCGCGCAATTTGCGGTTGTGAAGATTGGCTTTTTTGGCGCGCTCATTCGCCAGTTTCTTGATGCCGGCCATCTCCTTTCTCTCGCGCTCACTTTGCTCAATCCTTTTCTTCAAAGCCTCGGCAACGGGGGCGTTCTTGTGCAGGTAATTGTCCAGTTCCTTGCCCAGGAAATCCATAAAGAACTGGCGCATGCTGGGTCCATTCACATCCACATTCTGGGAGCCCAGCTTGGTTTTGGTTTGCGACTCAAAAACCGGTTCCACCACACGTACCGAAACCGCCGCCACAATACCGGTACGGATATCTGAAGCGTCGTAATCTTTTTTGAAGAATTCACGGATGGTTTTTACATAAGCCTCGCGGAATGCCTGCTGGTGTGTACCCCCCTGGGTAGTATGCTGCCCATTTACAAAGCTGTAAATATCCTCGCCATAGTCGTTGTTGTGGGTGATGGCGACTTCAATATCGGTACCCGTCAAATGAACAATGGGATAGCGTATTTCGTCGGCATTGGTCTTTTTCAGGAGCAGGTCGAGCAGGCCATTCTTACTCACGTAAGTCTTGCCGTTGAAAAGAATCTTCAGGCCGGCATTCAGAAAGCAATAATTCCATATCTGGTTTTCCAAAAACTCGGGGTGAAACTTGAAGTTCTTGAAAACCGTTTCGTCGGGGATGAAGGTTACATGGGTACCGTTTTGCTCCCCCGATTTCGATTCCTTGTGTTCTTTAATGAGGACACCGCGTTCAAACTCCGCCTTTTTCTCCTTGCCCTCCCTTACCGAGGTTACGCAGAAATAGTTGCTCAGGGCATTGACCGCCTTGGTACCCACTCCATTGAGCCCCACCGACTTTTGGAAAGCCTTGCTATCGTATTTGGCGCCGGTATTGATCTTGCTCACCACATCCACCACTTTACCGAGGGGGATGCCGCGGCCATAGTCGCGAATGGTTACCTGCTTTCCCTCCACCGTGAGCTCGATGGTTTTGCCATAGCCCATGGTGAACTCGTCGATACAGTTATCGAGCACTTCCTTTACCAGTACGTAAATGCCATCGTCGGGCGAAGAGCCATCGCCCAGTTTGCCGATATACATACCGGGCCGCAGCCGGATATGCTCTTTCCAGTCCAGGCTCTTGATACTGTCTTCGGTATATTCAAATAAGTTAGCCTCTTTTTCTTTCGCCATACCTTCGGGTTTTTCATGCCAATCCTCACCGGGTTCGGTGCTGTGCATTCGGGCAAATATACCAAAATGGGGGCCGCTCCGGGCTTGGGGAGTTATGCACAATTGTGGGAAAAAACAAGTTGCCAACTTGCATTGACCCTTAAGTATTGGCGTATGATGCCAGCCGGTTTTGGCCGGATACCCACACGCCGAAATAAAAAATGGGGTACCAAAGGACCCCAAAAAATTATTCAACGCAAAAAGTTTCTTAATTACTTGAATTTGAGCTTTGGATTGCGCTTAGTGTGGAATACAGCAAAAACAACTTTCCAACTCCGTTAAAAAATCCTCGCCCAAACCCTCCTTTTGCTCTTCATACCACCAGTATGCATCTTGCATCATCACAGTAGCCGCAGACTTTAGCACTAACTGAAACATTAGGGTTTCTTTTTAGTTCTGATGATTTCCTTTGCCTCTTTCCATGTGTAGGATTTACTTTTACCTTTTACATGCTTATCTCTTTCATGTTCCAGAATTTTAACATCTGCAGCAGAATACTTGAATTTTTCGGCATATGCAATTTCATCCTCTACCAACAAATAAAGTCCTTTCACTTTTTTATCATCGGCGTCTGCGATATAAGACATTAATTTTTTGCGGATGGCTGTCGTCGTCATAATTTGGAGGTTTCCACAAATTTACTTTTTTTTTGATCGCTGGTCAAAATCCCTATCCGAGCGCTCATGAAGGTTGGAGAAAGGAAAATTAATAAAAATAGGTCCCAAATCATCGGGACCCATTTATATAAGCTTAAAGAATCATCATTTCATATTCATGCTTCTACCGCCACTTCCGCCTTTTGCTTTTCGCTCGGAACCGGAGGAAGGTTATTGTCGCGGATCTCATGCACGCGGGTCATAAAGTCCTCGGCCCAGAAATCGATGTCATAGTGCGAAACCTGCTCATAGAGCCTTTCCATGCGCATATTCTTTTCTTCTGCGTTCATCAGCAAGGCCTGAAGCAGATTATCTTTTAGCGATTTGGGATCATAAGGATTAGTGAGCAGGGCATAGGAAAATTCTACGGCAGCACCGGCAAATTCAGAAAGAATCAGCACTCCTTTATCACGACCCTTCATCTCGCCCTGCACGGCAATATATTCCTTGGCCACCAGGTTCAGTCCGTCGCGGAGCGGGGTAATCCAGGCAATGTCGGCTACGGCATAGTACACCAGGATCTCTTCGAAAGGTACGGAGCGGAAAAAGAGGCGCACCGGAGTCCAACTCATGTTGCCGTACTTGCCATTGATGCGGCCAACGGCCTGCTCCAGTTCAAGTCGAATATCATCATAGATCTTCATGCCCTCGGCCGGCGGCGTACAGATATTTACGAGTTCAATTTCTCCATGAAACTCGGGATATTCTTCCAGGAACTGCTCGAATGCCACAATCTTCTCGAGGGGGCCCTTCACATAGTCGAGCCGCTCGGCACTGATGATCATTTTTTTCCCATTCAGCTCGGTCTTCATCTCGGCTATCTTCTCCTGCATGGCTTCTTCGGCCATGAGTTGCTGAATGTATTTCACATTAATGCCCACCGGGTTTGCGCCAAGCCTTACAGTACGCTGTCCCGTATCAAGCGCAGTGGTCATGCGGTCAACGCCAATAGCCGAACTATAGGTCAGAAACTTGGGTGCGCAATTCACTTTCTCCTGCGATTTCACCGGGAACAGGCTGGATACCACATCCACAAAATTCTCCACATAGCGGGGGATATGGAATCCGATATAGTCGCATTGCAGCAAGCTGCCAATGATCTCCCGACGCCAGGGCAGGATATTAAAGGTATTGGCTGCCGGAAACGCTGTATGATGGAAAAACGCGATGGTAAGGTCGGGCCTAAGCTGGCGCAATAGACCGGGTACCAGCCATAGATTATAATCGTGCACCCATACAATGGCACCGGGATCGGCCTGATCGGCTGCTTTTTCCGCGAAAAGGCGATTGATATTTACAAAATGATCCCAATGGTGATGGTTGAACTGCGCTTTTTCAATAAATGAAAAAATGGTGGGCCAGAATGCTTCTTTGGCAAATGACTTATAGAATATCTCCACTTCGTTGTTCGTCAACCCAATTCTTGATGCCATCAGGTGCGGGTACTTTTCCTTGTCGATATAGATATTACGCAGCATCTCCCCTTCTTTTTCTACCTCCTCCCATGCAATCCATACGCCAGGTCGTCCATTCGCGAAAAACCCCTGTAGCGTTGGCAGGATGCCATTCGGACTTTTGGGCGGTACCCGTTTTACCTCTCCGCTGATCTCGATTTTGTCATAAGGGAACCGATGATACATCATCACCAACTGAGGTGTTTCAGCATGAACGCTACCAATTTCCTTTTCGCGTGGGCGGGCATAGCGGTTGGCGAATTCGGGCATTTCCCAAATCGCTTCCATGATGCCACCTGCACCCGCAGCCTTGGCATAATGAATTTGCTCGATACCTTCGGTAGCCTTGATCAATCTTTCTTCAGAATTACCAACCACCACACCTTTGAATCCACAGGTGTACATGGCGTAATCATTAAAAGTATCTCCGGCCACCAGCACATCGCCATTGTTGGCACCAAGGTATTTTACCAGTTGGGTAAGTGAACTTCCCTTATTTACGCCCTTGGGTAATACGTCTAAGAACTTACCTGCAGAATAGATCACTTCGCAGTTCAGGTCTTTCACTTTTTCGCGAACCTGGTCGATCAGGCTTTCGTCTTTGGTAAAAAAGGAGCATCGTCTCTCTTGGGGCACTTCCTGATATTCCAACTCTTGCAGGTCCGAAAGCAAGTCGACTATGCGCAAACGGCCGGGCCATTTCTTTTCAATTTTCCCCTGTAAAGGCTCCACAGGCTCCAGGGTATGACCGTTCACAATGGTGGCGCCGACATCGCAGATGATATAATCCGGGTTGGGGATGATAGGATCATTAAGCAAAGGAATCACAGACTCCAGTCCGCGACCCGTTACGAATACCAAACGGATATCCTGCTGATCGCGAATAAATTGATAAAGCAGTTGTTTGTGCAAACTCTTTCCCCCCAGAAAAGTACCATCCAAATCGGTTGCCAATAACATAGTATATGATTTTTTGGTTAAGATAATTGTGCTTCCAGCAATTTGAACTCATGGAACGGATTCGCATGCTGGTGAAGAATTCGGTGAACACATTGTATAACCGGCATCTTCACTTTTGTTTTTTTCAATAATGGCGCAAGCTCACGCGATGCATGGTAACCTTCGGCCACCATATTCATCGATTGCAGGGCCTTACTCACATAAATGCCACGGCCTACCATTTTACCCAGTGTACGATTGCGACTGAAATCGGAATAGGCCGTTACCAGCAGATCGCCGAAATAGGCAGAATGAAAAAGATCGCGCTCCATAGGGCTTACGGCCTGTAAAAATTTTCCGGCTTCGCGCATGGCATTGGATACCAGCACGGCCTGAAAATTATCGCCATAGTGCAGGCCGTTGGCCATGCCGGTGGCTACTCCGATAATATTTTTCAAGATGGCCGTATATTCAATCCCCACCGGATCGGTGCTGGCTACGGTGCGTACCGGACCAGTTGCCAACTGGTTGGTCAATTCCTTTCGCAGGTTCTTGTCGCGGCCGGCAACTGTAACATAAGTGCTCTTATGCTGTGCCATTTCCTCCGCGTGGCAGGGACCGCCCAGCACAAAAACTTCCTCGGCTTTTTCCACCTGCTTACGGATATACAGGCTGGGCGTTAAGCCCGTGCCAGGTACAAATCCTTTGATGGAAGCCGCGAGGCGCCTGTCTTGCAGCCATTCGGGCTTGAACTGGTCAATCGTATCTTTTAAGTAGGAAGAAGGCAGGGCAAACAATACCAGGTCGGACCCTGAAAAAGCTTTGGCGGCTTCCGCCGTGGCTTTCACATATCGTTTTTCGAGAACTGCAAAACTTAGATATCGCGGATTGTGGCCGTTCTTGTTGATATATTCAGCCTGATCGCTGTTTCGAACCAACCAGGATACATTTACCGCAGATTCAGAGAAGAGTTTTACGAGTGCTGTGGCCCAACTTCCGCTTCCCACGATGGTCACTCTCTTAAGCATGCCGCAAAGGTAACCCCTTCACAAAAGGCAGGGATTAAGCTGATATTAGAAACTTATTAGACGAAAATGTTTTAATATCTTAATAATTGATATACAAGGTACTAAAGTGGAAGCCTCGAGCTTCTTCTTATTGCAGCGTTCACACGGCCTCCCTTCGGGAGGCACATATCTGAAAATGTATTTTTCTACCCACACGCCCTCCCTTCGGGAGGGGATTCATTAAATTTCAACAGCCACACAACACACCTCCGAAAGTATGGCGTGTGAGTAAAATTGCAATAATCATTTCAGGATACCTCCCGAAGGGAGGTAGTATGGGTAGCATGTTTGTGATAAAGTCAAATACCTCCCGAAGGGAGGTCGTGTGCGATCCGGCCTGCCATCGATCCGCGTTTTAAGCAACAAATTGCTACCCACCGAACCCATAAATTTTACCACGAAATTCCAGGTAGCAGCATTCACACGGCCTCCCTTCGGGAGGCATTTCCAAAATTTTCTTTTGCTACCCACACGCCCTCCCTTCGGGAGGGAATTCACTAAATTTCTACGGCAACCCCTGACACCCTCGCGAAGGCATGGCGTGCGGGTAAAATTGCAGTAATCATTTCAGGAAACCTCCCGAAGGGAGGTAGTATGGGTAGCATGTTTGTGATAAAGTCAAATACCTC
>JBIQMS010000001.1:0-35382 GCA_044463125.1 Terrimonas ferruginea | reverse complement strand
ATGGCGTGCGGGTAAAATTGCAGTAATCATTTCAGGAAACCTCCCGAAGGGAGGTCGTATGGGTAGCATGTATGTGATAGAGTCAAAAACCTCCCGAAGGGAGGTCGTGTGCGATCTGGCATGCCATCGATCCGCGTATTAAGCAACAAATTGCTACGCACCGAACCCATAAATTTTACCTAGCCATTTTAGGTAGCAGCGTTCACACGGCCTCCCTTCGGGAGGCACATATCTGGAAATGTTACTTTCTACCCACACGCCCTCCCTTCGGGAGGGGTAATTGGGCTTCTTTGAAATTCATATGTCCCTCCAAATCTATGGAAGGACATATGAATAGCCTGTTCATCACTCCCGGCTGGCTCCTTCAGGGGCCTCTTCTTCCGCTGCTCCCGATTTGTTTTCCGTGCCTGTAGCCTGGCTGGCTTTGATATTCTCTTCAAGTAATTTGATATACTGACTGGCAGTTTCGTTAGCCGGATCTACTTCCAAAAGTTTGGTGAACCAATCAATGGCTGCATCATAGTCTTTATTTGTATTCACTTCATAGCTGGCCAGGTACATATAGGATTCCGACAACCATTTTTTATCGCCAGCACTCAGCGAGTCGAGAGGTTTGTCGAGCAAATTGATCAGGGATTGATAATGCGGGATGGCGAGGCCCCATTCCATGGCGGTGTCGATAGCAGCATTGGCCCTGGCCCGCCAGTAGTAGCCATAACCCTGTTCGGGATATTTTTCGGCATAAAGCGCGAAGACTGTATCAGCCTGTAAATAATCCTCCGCTTTAAATGCTGCGAGGCCCCAGTTAAAAAGCGTCACGTTGCTGGCTCCCGGATCAGAGAGGTAATATTTCCCCAACCATAATGCTTCTTCGGAAGGGTCCGCTTTTTGTTTTGCCCATGCTGCCAGGGTTTGATAATAATTACGAAAATCTGTACTGTCATCGGTACGCTCAGCCGCAATGGCCATATAATGCATGGCCGAATCAATCTTATCCTCTTCTGTCGCGAATAAAAGACCCATGGTTTCAAAATCCTTAACCAGCAGGTTACTGTCGGCCTCATTTTTAAAATACAGCTGCATGTGCGCGATGGCAGATGCTGTATCCTCCAAACCCTGCTTCGCGTAACTAATCAATTTATACAGGCGGGGCTTTACCTGCTCTCCCTGCCGGGTGATCAATTGCTGCGCTCTTGCAATAGCCGAATCGTATTGCTTGTTGAGATAAAGCAAATCGGTGTAATCATATTCCTGCTGGATATTTTTGTCTGCATTATTGCGAAAATGCATAAAGTGCATTTTCGCTTTTTCGGGCTGAGTGGCCTGGTAATGCACATAGAGTCGATAATGTGCCGGTGCAAATGAGGGATCGGCCTTGATTGCCTTTTGGAAATAGTCCGTATATACATCCGCATTTTTTTGCGTCAGGAATATTCGACCCAGCTCATAATAGGCGGGTGCAAAGTCCTCATCTTTATTAATGGCTTCACGAAAAGCCTGGTAGGCTTCTGTACCCATCACCTTATTTCTATATGCCAATCCCTGTAAATAATTTATTTCCGGATTCTTACGACTTCTTTTCAGGGCTTTTTCCAACAACTCCAGCGCATAATCAGGATTACCATTGTCGAGTAAAACATGCCATTTCGCGATAGTGGCCAACACTTCAGCATTCTTGCTTTTGGTTTTGCTGATAGCCGATTCAAATATTTCATTCGCTTCCGCCATCTTTTTGGTAGCCATCAGCGCACCTGCTTTCGCGAGCATCCAGCTCCATTCTTCCTTGGCATCTTCAGGGGCTTTGTCGAGGCTATCCAAAGCCTGCCGGGCTTCACCCTGCTGAATATAAGCTTCCGTTAGCGCCAACCAGGCATCTTCATTCTCCGGGTCCTTCTGTAAAAGGTTATGAAAATAAGCTTCAGCGCCGGCATAGCGCTCATTATACAATAATTGCTTCCCGGCCTCTACATCCTGGGCATGCATAGTGCCGGCCAGGAATAATCCACATAAAATCAATGATAGCTTGTTGGTCATAAGGTGTCGTTGTTTTTAAATGATTGCTTTTCGGGTTTAATGTTTAGAGTTTAAAGTTTGGGGTTTAACGTTTAAACTTTAAACCCTAAACTTTAAACTCAACTAGCTGCTCACCGCCAACACGCTCGTCTTCGAGTCGGCGGGTAATAAATCCGATATATGTCGATTGCTCCAGTTGCTGATTCTGGTTTCCGAATCGGGATGCACAATCAGTACATCGGCTCCCACTTTATTACAATATTTCAACAGGCTGCGTGCGCGATTGGTACCTGCCAGCACTTCGTAGTCAACTGGTATGGTTTGATGGGTCTTCAGACGTCGAATGGCCTGAAAAAGGGCCTGCTGGGTGACCGCAATATTTTTTTCGCCCTGCTCAAATGTGACCAGCCGAACCTGCAACTTCGATTTTTTTCGAAGGGCTTCCAGCACTTCAAGTTTGCGCTCTGGAGACCGGCCACCTATGGGAATCACTACCGTTTTTATTTCCTGGTGCAGTGATCCGGGTTTGGCCGTAAGCACTGGCCGGCCTGAGCGACTGGCCAGGCGGCTGGGCACTACAGTATTCAAAAAAGGAAATATGGAATGGTGGGATTTCTTACCCACAATGATCAAATCAGATTTCAGCCTGCTCGCTTTCCGGATAATGGCTTCCTCTACCGGGTCGCCAAAACTGGCGCTGGTATAAACAGGAATTTCCGGATGCTGCTGCATGATTTTTCTCCGAATACTATCCAGGCTGTCCATCACTTTCTCCCGGTCTTCATTCATTTGCCGCCGACTGTAACCCGTAATATAATATTGCAGGTAGTGCATGAACCCGGGATGAACGATGCGTTGCACATGAAATAGATGCAAGGCACCAATATCCCCCTGCCCGATCGCCAGGGCTTTTGCAATAGCCAATTCTGTATTGGCACTGAAATCGACCGGGACCAGGATATTTTGAAAGCGGTTTGACATAACGTAAATATGAACAGGCTTACTTAGCTGCCGATTAATCAGGAATTAAAAAGCAATTAGAATAAACAGAGAATAGAAAAATGGCGATTGGTAAGGCTACTATCTCATCGTATCAAAAAGGCGTATCTTGGCGCTTTCGATTAACCGCTTGTTTATGGACGATATCCGCATATTGTTAGTGGAAGATGAACCCCGGATTGCCGATACACTTCGCTTTGGGCTCGAAGAGAATGGCTATGAAGTATCGGTAGCTTATGATGGCCAGATCGGTTGGCGTATGTTTCAGAACGGGGAATTTAGTGTAGTGGTACTCGACATCAACCTGCCCGGGCTCAATGGATTTGAACTTTGCAAACTGGTACGTGCCGCCAATGCACAAATACCCATCATCATGCTTACCGCGTTGAGTACGCTTGATGATAAGATTGAAGGATATGATGCAGGCGCCGATGACTATATCATCAAGCCCTTTGAGTTCAGGGAACTATTGATGAAGATCAGGGTATTGTTGCGCAGAACAACTGACTCCAACATACCGATGGGTAACCTGCTCCGTGCCGGCGACCTGGTCATGAACCTCGACACCAAGGAAGTGCATCGCAACGATCAGCCCATCAGCCTTACGGCCAAGGAATTTCAATTACTGGAATACCTGATGCGAAATAAGAACCGCGTGGTATCCCGCGCCGATATCGCCATTAATGTGTGGGATGTGGATTTTGATACCAATACCAATATCATTGATGTATATATCAACTACGTACGCAATAAGGTAGATAAGCCATTTGAGGATAAGCTGATCCATACCCAGGTGGGGATGGGTTATATGCTAAAAGAATTGTAAACCATGCCGATACGACTGCGGATAACATTTTTGTTTACGCTGGCGGTCTTCCTGATCCTCGGCATTGTGTGCCTGGCCATCTATTATTTCTCTGAAAACAGCCGGCTGAATACCATCCGCAAGCGCCTGAGCAATCGTGCCCTTACTATGGAAAGGCTGATTACCCAGGACGAGATTTTTAATCGTGAACTCCTGCGCCGCATTGATTCCTCCACCGCCCTTTCGCTGACCAACAAGAGTGTACAGGTATTTAATGCAGGGAACAGAAGGGTGTACAATTACCGGGAGAATTCTGAGGACAGTATCCTTGTTACAACGCAATTACTGGATGATATACGCGATGCGGGTATTCTTTATTTCGCAGAAGGAAATAAGGAAGTGGTGGGCTATCATGACCGGGAGCAGCCTGACGGGCTGGTAGTGATATCCGCTGCAGAGGATGAAGATGGGCTGGCTACCCTTGAACAACTGAAATTGATCCTCACCGTTAGTTTCCTGGGTGGAACACTGATCGCTTTTGCGGTTGGCTGGCTATTTAGCCAACGCATATTGTCTCCTATTCGAAAAATCACCAACGAGGTTACGGACATTTCAGCTTATAATCTCGATCGTCGCATTCAAACCGGGAAGAGCAAAGATGAGTGGTATGAATTGTCGATGACCCTGAATGCCCTACTCGACCGCCTGAAGGAAAGTTTTGAACTGCAACGTCGTTTTATTTCCAACGCTTCGCACGAATTATCGACCCCGCTTACCCTTATTTCCAGCCAACTGGAAGTATCCCTGCAACGGCATCGGTCGGATGAGGAATACCGTCGTGTGATGGAATCCGTCTTGCAGGATGTGCATCATATGAACCGGTTGGTGCAAACCTTGCTGAAGTTTGCCACGGCCTCGGGCAATGCAGGTGGGCTCAATATTGATCTCGTAAGGGTCGACGAAATCCTGATGCGGCTGCCCGCAGAAATGCAAAAGCTCGACAAGTCGTATAGCGTATCCCTTTCCTTCGATGAACTGCCGGAAGAGGAGGAGAAATTGCTGGTGTTCGGCAACGAGGAATTGCTATTTTCCGCCATCAAGAATATCGTTTCCAATGGTTGCAAATATTCCACTGATCATCACACCCGCGTGAGCCTCGCAATCACATCCCGGCAATTGATCGTGAAAGTGGAGGATAAGGGAATTGGGATGGAAGAAAAAGAACTGGAGAATATTTTTCAACCATTTTATCGGATCCCCGATACCAGCAATATAAAGGGATTTGGCCTGGGGCTCTCACTCGCCAATCGAATCATCAAACTACATAAGGGCAGTATTGATGTACAGTCCCAGCTCAATAAGGGAACCCTATTCACCATCAGTCTGCCGATTGCCAGACCGGGCTAATATGGTTTTAATCTCCGGCTAATGTTAGAATAAGGTTTTTTGCAGACCTTTGTACATCATTGAATTAATCAGCTACCATTATGGATCAATTCTGGGATCAATCGTTTTTAGGAAATACTGTTCGTGACTGGGCAATATGTTTAGGCATCATTATCGCTTCAATGCTGGTCTTGCGCATCGTTCGCACCATTGTGTTGCAACGTTTAAAAGCATGGGCCAGCAAAACCAGCAATACTTTTGATGATTTTGTGATCCGGGTCTTCAAGCGCTCGGTAATGCCCATGCTGTATATCGGCTCGGTATTTGCCGGTTTGCAATACCTGCACATACCTGCCAAAGTAGGAAGGATTATGCATGTGGCCATCCTGGTCGTTACCGTATTCTTTATCATCCGCATCATTACCGATGTAATCAGCTATGCGTTTGAAAAGTTTACCGGAAACCAAAATGAAGCGCAGGCCAAACAAGCAAGGGGTATTCTGCTGATTGTAAAAGTTCTGCTCTGGATCATCGGTATTGTTTTTCTGGTCGATAATCTCGGATATGATATTACCACCATAGTAGCTGGTTTGGGTATCGGCGGTATCGCCATCGCCCTGGCAGCCCAAACCATCCTGGGCGATTTGTTCAGCTACCTGGTTATCTTTTTCGACAAGCCTTTTGAAACAGGTGACTTTATCGTGATCGGCAGCCAGTCGGGTGTGGTGGACTATGTAGGGATCAAAACCACACGCATTCGTACGCTAAATGGTGAGCAGCTCGTGGTATCCAATACAGACCTTACCAATTCAAGAGTGCAAAACTTCAAACGAATGGAACGGAGACGGATCGTCTTCACCGTGGGCGTACTCTATGAAACCGGATCTGAAAAACTAAAGAAAGTTCCCGATATTGTTAAGAACATTGTAGACCCAATAGAAGGCGCTACATTCGATCGAACCCATTTCATGGCTTTTGGCGACTTCAGCCTGAACTTCGAGATCGTCTATTATGTGGAATCGCCCGATTATATGGTGTACATGGACTTGCATCAGCAAATATGCCTGGGAATTTATGAGGAATTTGAAAAAGCAGGAATTGAATTTGCGTATCCAACGCAGAAATTGTTTATAGCAAAAGATACGTAGTACGTAATACGTATTACGTTTTACGTTTGCTTTAAAATCTGCGTGCATATTCGGGAAAATGCTTTCTTAATGGAAATCGGTTCAAAGTGCAGAACCCTTTTCACGCAGATCTGCGCAGATTTTGGCTCAGATTTTCGCAGATTAATTAAAATCATATTCAGCTATTTCTTGCAATTTATCCTTATGAAAATTAAAGCTTCAACCCTATGAAACGTAATACGTAGTACGTTTCCCCCGCTTTACTCTTGCAGTCTAAATGCCTGAATGTCAATGTATAAAAAAATTTCAAAAATTAAAGCCGCAATCATGGGGCTTTTCTTAATTTTGAATTCTTCACTAACCCACCCGATTCAGCCCAATACCACTGCGGAGAATTAACCCGTTCTATTCTACTTACTGGCCCATTTCCAAAGCAGGATTGCCTGTGAAGAAAGATTAACTGAATTAAAACCGGGAGGAGTTATGTACACGTATGATTTGCTGGAAAACGGCTGTTATTACCTGGTTCGGGAGAAAGCGGATTCACCCATTTCCCTGATCAAGGTGGCGGTGGAAACTGACCATTGCCTGTTTATTCAACGCTTTGACGACCCTACGCAAACTGAATGGAAACTGAAGCGCGACGGGATTGCCGACATCATTGAATGCCTGAGTGATGAGGCAGTGAAAGCCTGGGAAGAACATTATAGCAGCGAGGACGTTTACGAAGAGGAAGAGGATGATGATGAATGATCCTCGGCGCCACTCATGGAATTTTGATGGCGGGGTGATTGGAATGCGCTATTTTTAGTGCAACCAATCACTTTTTTATGCACAGGAAAATTGTCCGTTCACTTTTGCTGATGACTGCCCTGCTGGGCCTTTCTGATCTGCTGCAGGCGCAAGCCGATTTGCCGCAGGATTACTTATCCAAAGAATTTCACGCGGGCCGCCGCGAGGCGTTGCGCGCCATCATGCCCGATAATTCCGTAGCGGTGGTATTCGCTTATCCCGTCCGCAACTTCTCCAACGATGTGGACTATAATTACCATCAGAACCCCGATATGTATTATTTCAGTGGCTACAAGGAACCCCATAGCATGCTGCTGATCTTTAAAGAGGCGCAGAAAGATGCTGAAGGTAACAGCTATAAAGAAGTATTGTTTGTGCAAAAAAGAAATGCGCAGGCTGAGCAGTGGACCGGTCGCCGCCTCGGTACTGAAGGTGTACAGGAAAAACTGGGAATTCCCATGGCATTGAATGGGGAAGCCTTTAAGGATTTTGCCATCGACTTCAGCAAGTTCGATAAGATAATTTTTGACCGTCTGGCTGATGATGTTGCCGACAACCCCCGTGATAAGGCGGATCTATTTGATTTGATGACACAGTTTAAGTCCAAAGCCGGGATTAGCGACGCTACCGCAAAAGATAGCCGTTATGATAATCAGGCTTATCGTCGCCTTACCGCCACTTTGCGTGAAATAAAAACCCAGGAAGAGCTGGCCCTGCTGCGTAAAGCAGTGGAGATCTCCTGCCAGGGACAGAATGAGGTGATGAAAGTGATAAAACCCGATATGAGCGAACTGGAAATTCAGGGCTTGCACGAATATGTACACAAGAAGTACGGCGCTGAGGGCATAGGATATGGCTCCATTATTGGCGCTGGGGAAAACGGTTGTGTGCTGCACTACACCGAGAATAGCAAAACCAAAATCGGCAACAATTTATTGCTAATGGACGTGGGTGCCGAGTATCATGGATACACGGCTGATGTTACCCGTACTATTCCTGCCAACGGGAAGTTTAGCAACGAAGAAAAAATCATTTACCAACTGGTTTACGACGCGCAGGAAGCCGCCTTCAAGACCCTGAAAGATGGCAGCAAATGGGCAGATGCCGAAAAAGCCGCCCGCGACGTGATTGCGGAAGGTTTGTTGAAACTGGGTATTATCAAAGACAAGGCTGAAAACCGCAAATACTACCCCCATGGCCTGGGCCACCATATTGGTTTAGACGTGCACGATCGCAGCAATTATGGCACCATGAAAAAAGACATGGTGATCACCATTGAGCCAGGTATTTATATCCCTGAGGGAAGTGATTGCGATAAGAAATGGTGGAGTATTGCCGTGCGCATTGAAGACGACGCGTTGGTCACCCAGGATGGTTACGAATTGCTTTCGCATTTCGCTCCCCGCTCTATACCTGAAATAGAAAAACTGATCGCACAAAAAAGCGCATTGGACGATTTCAAATTGCCGGCGCTGAAATCGGCAGAAAAGAAAGGCTTCTAAACTTTTTCATACCGCTTTCCCAAAGGGAAAGCGGTATGAAAAAGGTAAACGTTGAGACGTTTATAGAAAAGGCAGGCTTCGATAAGCCTGCCTTTTCTTTACCCCCTTTAGGAAGCCTTGGGGTGGGGCTTAATAGTTCACTGTGAACTTTCCATTCGTAATCGCCCTTACCACATCATTTTCATCGAGTACATTTCCGGCAAATATGCCTTCCAGCACTTTGGGATTGGAACCGATATTGTGGGTATTCACCGTTGCGACCAATGTATTATTCGTCAAGCTGGGATCGGCGTAGTATTCGGTGGTAGCACTACCACCCGCCAGGAATTGAAATAATCCGGTATTGATTCCAGCCTGGTTTGTAACAAAACTATAGGTTTCGGTAGCCGTGATGGTTGCATTGGCATCCGCCAAAATCATATCAAACAAATCGCCTCCGGCATTTTCGCCAATGAAATAGAATACCAGGTAGGGGCCGTTTGATTCCGGAACGTAGCCATTGATAATTCCTGAATAGGTGGTTCCTGCCGCGGTAAACTCCCAGGTGCCTGTAGCGGGTAGAAAACCGGCATTCACGGTAAGCGCGAAGTTGCAGCCCGCCGTGCCACCGGTAAGCGGCACATTGAAGTCGCCGGCGGCAACGGGAATGCCATCCGCCTGTAGCGTTACCGTATTTAAACCTGTTGTAGTGAAGTTACCCGCCGCAGAGAATGTCATACCGTTAATGGTACCTGTAATATTATAACCACCAATTACCGTCACATTCACGTCAATGGTTACTTCATTATCCGCCGTGAGTTCCACGCCTTCCAGGTAGTTGCCAAAAATTTCCGCGCTGCCACAATCAATAGTGTATTCGGCGGGGCCCGTTACATCTACTGTAAAACTGCAGCTGCTGGTGCCCACGGTTATGGGTATATTGGTAGGGCCCGTTACAGCAGGGGTACCGCTTCCGGTAAGGATGATTTCCTGCGTTCCTGTATTAATCAGGGTCCCAGCTCCCGAGAAGGTGATGCCATTACTCAGGGTAGTACTGATATTATAGGTACCGATGGTAATCACATTCACTTTCAGTGTTACCGTATTACTCGAGTTCAGGGCTGTTCCGGTAATATAGGAACCTGCCAGCACATAATCGAGACAGGTGCCCGGGGCTCCATCTAACTGGATCTCGGCTGGTACGCCTCCTCCTTCGGGCAATGTTGTTACCGACACTATACACTGGGTGCTATCGTAGCTGACGACAAAATTGGCGATCCCGCTCGCAAAGGGAGTACCATTACCGGGAAGCTTGACGGTTTGGATACCCGGACTGGTAAATATGCCACTTGCCCGGAAGTACATACCATTTACCGTATCGGTATTGATGGTATAAGTACCCACCGTCTGCACATCCACTTCCACTTCAATATAGTTGGAATCCGGATCCAGCGCCACCCCTTCCTCATAGGTACCTACCACATTTTTGGGTAGGCAATCACCCAGGCCATCGGCCCGCAGTGAACCCTGAGAGGGGTCTTTACTCAATTCAGCACTAAATTCTTTTTGACAGGCGGTGAATGCCAGTACCAGGGACAATAGGGAAAAAAGCAGGATTTGTCTTTTCATCAAGTCGAAATTAAGGTCTAAAATTACGTGATTTCGGTTCCTGTCCATCGGATACGGGTGGGAAATACGCCGGAAGGCAGTATCTTGTTGAAACATTAACGTATTTCATGCGAAAAATAGTTGCTTTATCCCTCGGTTTATTTATTCACAGCTGTGGATGGGCGCAGTCATCCGGTATTGAACTGGAAATACTCACGACTGGCACGGCCAGCAGTTTGCGCGGATTGAGCGTGGTAAACGACAATATCGTGTGGGTTAGCGGCAGCAAGGGCATGGTAGGCAAGAGCCTGAATGCCGGGAAAAACTGGAAATGGATGACGGTGAAGGGCTTTGAGAATACTGAATTCCGGGATATTGAAGCTTTTGATGCCAACAATGCCCTCATCATGGGTGTGGGTTCGCCCGCCTATATTTTGAAAACCAATGATGGGGGTGAAACCTGGAAGATTGTGCTGGAAGACCGGCGCCCGGAAATGTTTCTCGACGCTATGGACTTCTGCAATTTTCAAAAAGGCATGGTGATAGGTGACCCCATCAACGGGAATCCCTATATTGCCGTTACCAGCAACAGCGGCAATACCTGGGAGGAGCTAAAGCCGGAGGATCATGGGTTGAAAGTAGATAGCGGAGAAGCCTTTTTCGCCGCCAGTGGCAGCAACCTCCGCTATTTCTGCAATGGTGATTACTTTATTGTTAGTGGTGGTAAAAAGTCGAGGCTGTTGCAGGAAAAAAGCATGGACTCCCTACCGCTACTCCAGGGAAAAGAATCTACCGGCGCCAATGCCATTGACGTGTACGACAGAGGAATGCCCGATAAGCCCGGCAAACGCATGGTAATTGTTGGAGGCGACTTTATGGCGGATAGTATTGCCAGCGGCAACTGTGTGTATAGTACCGATGGAGGCAAAAGCTGGAAAAAGTCCACTACCCCACCCGGCGGCTATAGGAGTGGCGTGGAATTCATCGGGCCAAAAGACCTTATTGCCTGCGGCCTCAATGGGATTGATTATTCACGCGATGGCGGCAAGAACTGGACAAAAATTGCCAGCCAGGGTTTCCATGTGGTTAAGATTGCAAGGATAGGTTCCAGCATTTATCTCGCCGGCAACAAGGGAACAGTGGGAAGACTTATCTTTCGGAATTAATAATTACAATTTGTCGAGCGCTTTCAGGATATCCTCAATGGGTGCTCTTTTCTTGTAATCAGAATTGAAGAAACGATAAATGATCGTTTGCTCTTCGTCGATTACATAAGTAGCAGGAATGGGAAGAAAATTACCATTCCGTCCATTGATCTCCTCCAGTTTAATACCGGTATTGCGATACCGGGTCTGGGTATTGCCCGGCACTTCAAAATCCACGTCATAGGCTTTCATGATCTTCAGTTCCTCATCATGAATAATGGGATAGGTAATCTCCGTTTTCTCCACCGTCTTTGCGATACTTTCGGCCGTCTCCGCGGTAATAGCCACAAGTGTTGCCCCCTTATCCTTGATGGCCGCCAGGCTGTCCTCCAGCTTTTTCAAGTATCGGTTGCAATAGGGGCACCAATAACCCCGGTAAAATACCAGTACCACTTTCCCTTTCTTTACCAGGTCCTTTAACCTCACTTCGTTGCCATTCTGATCCTTTGCCTTAAAATCGGGAGCTTTAGAGTTCAGAAACAAACCCTCTGGCGCCTCCTGGGCCATCAATTGTCCGGCAACCATAAATGTCAGGAACAGCAGCAAATATTTTTTCATATGAATGATTTTCGAGATACAAAACTAATAATCCCCGCGATTTGCACAGGTGGTTTGGGAGGACCTTAACAATTAACCAATATTCCTATATTTGCCCACTTGCCATCTGGCAGGTCAAAACAACTGCTATATGAGCAATAAACACGAGAAGAAGTTCTTCATTAACACTCTCATTGGCCTTCTGTTCACCACGGCCAGCGCTTTCGTAATATTATATATCTGTTTTCATAAAACACAGCAACAGGATTGGATATTCTGGGCCGTCATCACTGCTATCGGTATGAATACCGGTTTTCTGTTTATTGGCAGTGCCGTAGTACACAAAGTAAAGGCCGATTTGATCCGCCGTCAAAAACAGAAGACTCGCCAGGAAAATCCTTAGTGTCCCTGCAAGGTTGTTGGCTCGTGCTTAGCCAAATCTCTTGGTGAACATAAAATAAACAGCGCCGAGCAGGAAGCCAAAACTTACCAGGTAACGCCAGTGAAAACTTTCTTTCATCACCAGCACGGCGAAGATGCTGAATACCACCAGGGTAATTACTTCCTGCAAAATCTTCAATTGAAATAAACCAAATCCTGCACTGTGGCCGATGCGGTTAGCCGGCACCGCAAAGCAATACTCAATCAGGGCAATCAGCCAACTCACCAAAATGGCTTTCCATAATGGCCAACCGTCGTGGCGAAGGTGGTAGTACCACGCGAAGGTCATAAAGATGTTGGAAGCGCAGAGCAGGAGAATAGTCCGCATATAATTTTTTAGCAAAATTATGCGGGCGGCAGCATACCCAGTAGTGCCGACTTCAGATTCTTTACGGCTTCCGGGTCAATCGAATTATTGAAATAGCTCTCCGGATCTGTGGCAAAATTTGGATGAACAAAACCCATGGCTGAGGCATACTTTCCACGGAGTGAGGCATGAAACTCAGTGCAACCGGTTTCCTCCGCCAGCCAGCGAACATTGTCGGGAACAACACCACTTCCCGGCATAATGGTAATACGGCCATCGGCTTTTTCCTGCAATTGCCGGATCAATTCCACTCCTTCCGGCGCCGTGGGTTGCTGACCCGACGTAAGAATCCGCTCCACCCCCAGCCCAATCAATTGTTCCATGGCCTCAAAGGGGTCCCGGCAGCGATCAAATGCGCGGTGAAAGACCACCTGCATGGGATAAGCCCATTCCACCAATCGCTTGATGCGTTCCAGGTCGAGGCTGCCATCAATCTGCAATAACCCGATTACAACTCCGTCGCAAAGCAGCTCGCGGCAGATCCGGATATCCTGTTTCATGATGTCGAATTCAGCATAACTATACATAAAGTCACCACCCCTTGGGCGGATAATGGGACAAATACTGATATCAAAAGCTTCGCGGCATTGACGGATGTGGCCATAAGAAGGCGTAGTGCCTCCTTCGACCAGGTTGGCGCAAAGCTCTATTCGATCGGCACCGCCCTGCACAGCAGCGGCGGTGGTGAGAAAATCGGAACTGGCAATTTCGATAGTGAAGGGACTATTTATCATAAACGGTATCCTGTTTATTTTCCGGGAAAATGGCTGCCTGCTTTAATCAGTCTCTCGCCTTTCTCATCTCTCAGGGCATAACTGAAACCAGGATGAATGGCAAATGCACCAACGGTTCCGTTTTTGGCCAGCGCCAGAAAAGCCACCTGAATATCCTTCACTTTCTCGCCTTTGATCTTCACGATGCGCGCGATGGCCTGGCGACAGGCTTTTTCAGGATCCAATCCCTGCCGCATCAACTCTATCACCGTGTGCGAACCCGCCATGCGTATCACGTCTTCGCCCTGTCCGGTAGCCGTGCAGGCACCCACTTCATTGTCAACATACAAACCGGCGCCAATGATGGGTGAATCGCCCAGGCGACCCCGCATCTTAAAGCCCATACCGCTGGTGGTACAACTGCCGCTCAGGTTACCTTGGGCATCCATAGCCACCATACCGATTGTATCGTGGTTCCATTCGCCATTGGGCAACCTGGAGGGCGCCGCTACCCGGCTATTTCCCTTGTTCTCGATATTGATGACGGGTTTGTATTCCGACTTTTTCAACCATTCCTTATAGGTACGTTCCGCTTCAGGCGAAAGCTTGTCTTCTTCCAGGGGGAACCCTTCCGCTATGGCAAATTGCTGAGCCCCCTCACCCACCAGCATCACATGCGGGGTTTTTTCCATCACCCTCCGGGCAACGGATATGGGATGTTTAATTCTTTCCAGGAAAGCCACACTGCCGCAATTAAATGCCTCGTCCATAATACAGGCATCGAGGGTCACTTTTCCATCCCGGTCGGGGTTGGCGCCGAGACCCACACAACAGTTTTGGGAGGCTTCCGTTACCATTACCCCTTTCTCCACCGCATCCAAAGCGCGGCCACCCTTGCCTAATATTTCCCAGGCACCGCGATTGGCTTCCAAACCCGCGTCCCAGGTGGATATTACAATCGGCTTACCTTTAACCGCCTCTGTAGCGGCATTGCAGGCAGCCGCTCTATTGGCCCAAACAGCCATAGAGCCCAGCACAGAGCTAAAGATGAACTTTCTACGATTCAGCATGTTGATACATTTGATTGAATGACTATACGGCACAAAATATTCTATTCACGCCAAATTAAGAGTCAAAACTTGCCAAAACGGCCGGATAATTTCCAACAAATGATTCAGGCCCGATTTTTAATGTTTAAACATTAAAGAATAAATTCATCATGCGAATTGAAATAATATCCGGCTCACCCCGGCAGAATAGTGTGACCAGACGTGTGGCCCTGCATTTGCTACAACAGCTTCAGGAGAATACCGAACATGAAGTGGGATTGATTGATATGCGCGACTGGGAATTGCCCCAGTTGCAGAAGGTATTCCTCGATGTGGAACGTACACCTGACGAGTTTAAACCGCTTAGTGAGCGTGTTTTTGGTGCCGATGCATTTATTCTGGTTACGCCCGAATACAATGGCAGCTATGCCCCTGCCCTTAAGAACCTGCTCGATCATTATCCCAAACAATCGCATAAGGTTTTTGGCATCGTAACGGCTTCTACCGGAAGCATGGGAGGCATGCGCGCCACCCAGCAATTGTTGTTACTTGTTCCTGCCTTATTTGGCATTGCCTCTCCATATATGTTGGTGGTGCCGTCTGTAGATAAGAAGTTTGATGAAGAAGGACATCTTTTGGATGAAGCGTTTGCAAAAAATGTGAAGCAGTTTACCCATGAATTTCTCTGGCTCTCCCAATCCGTATGCCAGGGCAGGCGGGTTGAAGTGGCCGCTCCCAAATCCTGAACCCCAAATGATTTGAGATAATTTTTGCCTGCCCGTCTTTCCTGAAATCAATTTTATGAACAAGATAAGAACCGTGGAGACCGTACTGGCTCCACCGCCTCCCCATATGGTGGGTGATGGCTTTCGCGTACACAGTTTTTTTCCGCAGCAGGGCGGACCGGTAGATAAATACCGGATGTCGCCTTTTTTCCTGATGGATTACAATGCCCTCATGGATTTCTCGCCGCGCAAGGAACCGCGGGGCGTAGGGGTGCATCCGCATCGTGGTTTTGAAACCGTGACCATTGCTTACCATGGCCGCATTGCGCACCGCGACAGCGCCGGCAACTCGGGCATCATTCGCGAAGGCGATGTACAATGGATGACGGCAGCCTCCGGACTGCTGCATACCGAATATCACGAAGAGTCATTCAGCCAATTGGGCGGTCCCTTCCAAATGGTACAGCTGTGGGTGAACCTGCCTGCACGTTTCAAAATGACCCCGCCCAAATACCAGGAAATTGCCCAAAGCAAAATGGGCAGGCATTTACTTCAGGATGGAGCAGGAGAAGTGGAAGTGATAGCCGGTGAATATCAGGGAACACCCGGTGCCGCCAGCACCTTCACGCCGATGCATGTTTATAACCTCCGCTTGAAAAAAGGCGCCCGGATAAACTTGTCGTTCCCGGCAACATACAACACCGGGTTGCTGCAAGTGGCAGGAAAATTCCGAATACAGGACACAGAGTTGCCCACCGACCATTTCGCGCTGATGCGCAACGACGGTGAATCGTTTGAAGTAGAAGCCCTCGAAGATGGCATAGCCCTACTTCTTTCAGGAGAACCCATTCAAGAATCCATAGCGCAATATGGTCCCTTTCTGATGAATACCTGGCAGGAACTGGAGCAGGCGATTGAGGATGTGGCGCAGGGGAAGTTTGGTACAATGTAAGTAGTACGTTATACGTTTTACGTAGTACGTTTTTTGGTTTAAGGTTTAGGGTTTAAAGTTTAAGGTTTGTTTTCTATGAATGGCGCTTGAGTTAAGTTCCATGGTGGTATTTAATGCTTTCGATAAGAGACACACAACTCACATTAAACCTTTCAACCTAAAACATTAAACCCTAAACCTTAAACCCTAAACAAAAAAACGTACTACGTAAAACGTAAAACGTACAACCTATATCTTCAACGCTGCTCTCGCCTTCTTCTGCACCGCCCGCTTCATAAATCCCGTCCAGCCGAGCAATTTCCCTTTCCATCCCAGTGCCTGTCCTATCCAGCGGCTGAGCCGGAAGGCATCGCTGTGTTCAATGATCTTGCCATCCTGTATGCGCATAAAGGCTTTGGCTTTGTTTACCACCCTGCGTCCCGTTTTGCTATAGCTATAGCTGGCGACCCACTCGCAGGTGGCGTATTCTTCATCAAGAATTTCAATAGGCCCCCAGGTCAGCGAAAAATCCCGGGCACGCGTGCAAAGGTATTCCCACATCTTTCGCACCTGATCTCCTTTCAATGGCCCAAACACAGGATCCTGAAAAATGATTTCTTCCGAATAGCAGGCATTCATACCCGCATGATCGAGCTGGCTGAAAGCAGTGTAAAATTCTTCAATGAGGCTTCGCTGATCCTTCATATCCCTCGGTTTTGGTGCTAAATGTACATTAATTAATGCAGCCGACACAGGTCCACAGGGCTGGCATTTTGGTTCGTATTGCGCAAAAAACTTACCTTAGGAATTCAACAATTGCTTATCATGCTATTTCATTCTTCTACCATGGGCATTCGCATCCGCATTATGCTCATCCTCCTGCTATTTCCTTTTCTCATTAATGCACAAAACGAACAGGACTCCGCATGGATCCGCGACAACTATACCAAAAAGGAATTATATATTCCTATGCGCGACGGCATTAAACTCTATACGGCGGTTTATATTCCCAACGACAACACGGAAAAACACCCCATACTGATGAACCGTACGCCCTATTCCTGCTCGCCTTATGGTGTGGACAACTTCCGTGCTTTCTGGAACAACCACTGGCGCTACTATATGCGGGAGAGGTATATCATCGTGTTGCAGGACGTAAGAGGACGCTATATGAGCGAAGGAGAATTTGAAGATGTGCGACCTTTCAATCCCAACAAAACGGGCATCCATGAAATAGATGAAGCCAGCGATACCTACGATGCCATCGACTGGCTGGTAAAAAACCTGCCCAACAATAATGGAAGAGTCGGCATATTCGGCATTTCCTATCCTGGATTTTACAGCACCATGGCTGCGGCCAGCGCTCACCCGGCATTAAAGGCAGTGAGTCCACAAGCACCCGTCACTGATTGGTTTATGGGTGATGATTTCCACCATAAGGGTGCATTTTTTCAGATGGACGCATTTGCTTTCTATTCCGGATTCGGCAAACCACGACCACAACCAACCACACAGGGAAGCCGGGGCTTCAATTTTCCCATTCGCGACAACTATACGTTTTATCTGAAAGCAGGAACGATGGACAAGCTCAGCGAGTATATGGGCGACAGTATCCGGTTCTGGAAGCAGTTAATGAGTCACCCCAATTACGATGCATGGTGGCAGGCCCGCGATGCGCGGCGCGCGATGTACAATATAAAACCCGCGATGCTGGTAGTGGGCGGGCTATTTGACGCGGAAGATTGCTGGGGTGCATGGAATCTTTACAAAGCCATCGAAAAGCAAAGCCCCAACACCGATAACCGGATTGTGATGGGTCCCTGGTATCATGGGCAATGGGCCAGCCGCGATGGAAGCAGGCTGGGTAACCTTCGTTTTGGAAGCAATACGGCCCTTCACTATCAAAACAAAATTGAATTACCATTCTTTCAATACCATCTCCACCAAAAAGTTGTTGATCCGGCCTTGCCTGAAGCCAGTATCTTTTTTACAGGCAGCAACCAATGGAAAGAATTTACGCAATGGCCCCCTGCCGCACTTGAAACCAAGCCCATTTATTTGCACGAGAATGGGGCATTGAGCTGGACCAGTGGCTCTGCCAAAGCAGCGCGCAGCTATACGAGCGATCCCGCCCATCCTGTTCCGTACACCAAAGATGTGCATTTTGGCCGCACCCGGGAATATATGACCGATGACCAGCGATTTGCCAGCCGCCGGCCCGATGTACTCACCTGGGAAACGGAAATTCTGGAAGAAGATCTGACTCTTGCAGGTCCCGTGTTTGCAAATCTGATGGTAAGTCTCAGCACCACCGACGCTGATTTCGTTGTAAAGATCATTGATGTTTTTCCCGACAACTTCACCTATCCCGGCGAAAACCTGCCTGCAGGCAGAGCCACCGGCGGACCCTATCCGATGAACGGTTATCAACTGTTAGTAAGGGGTGAAATCATGCGTGGCCGTTTCCGCAATAGCTTTGAAAAACCGGAGGCCTTCCGTCCGGGTAAAATGGAAAAAGTTCGCTTCGAATTGCCGGATGTAGCGCATACATTCAAAAAAGGACATCGCCTGATGATACAGGTGCAAAGCAGCTGGTTCCCGCTGGCCGACAGAAACCCGCAACAGTTTATCAATATTTATGAAGCAAAGCCGGACGACTTCTTAAAATCCGACATAAAAGTATTTGGCAGCAGTTCCATCGAACTGCCCATCCTGCAAGAATAATTTCAGGCAACCGTTTGACTTAAATTTTAACAGGCACGGCATTACACAATGCAGTAAATTGGCACTTCTAAAAAAAACATTTCCGTCGATGAAGTCAATCTTACTGTATGCAGCGCTATTGTTGGCACCCGCTGTTGTTGTCGCGCAAGGCAATTCCATTATTCCACGACCCGTTTCGCAGGAAATAAGGTCGGGAAGTTTTCTGATCAATAAGAAAACGCCTATACTCCTGTCGGATGAAGGTGATCGGCCCACAGCCGATTTTTTCAACAGTTATCTGCAAAAGGTATATGGCTTCAGCCTGCCCGTGGTAAAAGATAGTAAGCAGCCTGGTATCCGCCTCATCACGCGCAAGTTTATACAGGCTCCCGCGAATGATGCTTACGAACTGGAAGCGGGAGCATCAGGTGTACGTATTGAAGGCGATACCTATGCGGGCACTTTTTATGGAATGCAAAGCCTGATACAAATGCTGCCCCTGGTGAAGACGGGTTTGTTGAAAGTGCCGGCCACGCTGATAAAAGATGAACCCCGTTTTGCCTACAGGGGAATGCACCTGGATGTAACGCGACATATCTTCCCACTGGAGTTTGTGAAAAAATATATCGACTTCATTGCCCTGCACAAGATGAATTATTTCCATTGGCATTTGACCGATGACCAGGGATGGCGTATTGAGATAAAGAAATACCCACGCCTCACGCAAATCGGAGGCTGGCGCAATGGCACCATCATTGGCCGCTTTCCCGGAACCGGCAATGATTCCATTCGGTATGGCGGATACTATACCCAAAACGAAGTGCGCGAAATTGTGGAATACGCGGCCAAAAGACATATAACGGTTGTGCCCGAAATAGAAATGCCGGGTCATGCTTCGGCAGCTATTGCCGCTTTTCCCATACTGAGTTGTTTCCCATCGGAGCCTACCCTACCCAACCGTGGCACAGCCTGGGCCGGACCCTCCACGGGCAAGCAGGTACAGCAGGGCTGGGGTGTATTTGATGATGTATTCTGCGCCGGTAAGGAAACCACTTTTGAATTTCTGGAAGATGTACTGGATGAAGTGCTGGAACTTTTTCCCAGCAAACTGATTCATATAGGTGGAGATGAATGCCCGAAAGAAAACTGGAAGCGATGTACGCAATGCCAACAACGGATGAAGGAAAATGGTTTGAAAGACGAACATGAACTGCAGAGTTATTTCATACAGCGCATGGAAAAATACCTGAATGCGAAAGGCCGTGAGATCATTGGCTGGGATGAAATTCTGGAAGGTGGCCTGGCACCCAATGCCGCGGTGATGAGCTGGCGTGGTGAAGAAGGGGGCATTGCAGCCGCCCAACAAAAACATAAAGTAGTGATGACACCAGGTGGTTGGTTGTATTTCGATCATACCCAAAGCCTCAATGAGGATTCAGTAACCATCGGTGGCTATACTACGGTAGAAAAAACTTATAGCTATGAACCCGTACCGGCAAAATTGACCGCGGAAGAAGCCAAATATATCATGGGCGCACAGGCCAATCTTTGGACGGAATACATCAAGAATCCCAAAAAGGCGGAATACATGTTACTACCCAGGATGAGTGCACTGAGTGAAGTATTGTGGTCACCAAAAGAGCTGAAAGACTGGAATCATTTTGAGAAAAGACTCCTGCTTCAATTCAAACGCTATGATCTCTGGCGCGCTAATTACAGCAAAGCCTATTTCGATTTGAAAGCCGAAGTGGTGAATATGGAAGATGGAAAAATTGGTTGGAGATTATCGACCAAACAAATGGGAACGCCCATTTACTATAAGGTGAAAGGTGACACAAAAGGTAGCAGCTCGCAGAATGCTACGAAAAGATACAAGGCGGTGATTCCAGTGAATGGACCCACTGCTATAACCGCCTGGGCACTCAATGGTAACCCCATCGATCAACGCTTTCAGTTCAGCCTTTCCACGGGTAAGAAAGTGGAGCTCACCAACTCCCCGGCAGCAAACTATCCCGGCGATGGGGCTTTTACGCTGGTGAATGGCGTTCTCAATGAAAAAGGCCTTGGCCGCTCGCGTGAGTTCCTGGGATTTGAAGGCAAGGATTGTGAAGCGGTGATTGATATGGGAAGCCCTACAGAAATTAACCGTGTGTTGGTGCATAGCCTGGCGCAGGGTGGCAGTTGGGTTTATCCACCAAAAGAAGTAGTTGTTTTTTACAGCAACGACGGTGTTAACTATACAAAGCCCGAATCGCAGGAATTCATTTCGCATTTCCCCAAAGAACGTAATCTCGAAGTAAAATTGAATAGTGATGGTTCCAGCATCAAAGCCCGCTACCTCAAAGTGCAGGTGAAAAACTTTGGTATCATTCCCCAGGGAATGACCGGTGCCGGGCATGGCGCCTGGTTATTTGTGGACGAAATTCAGGTATTCTGATGCATCAGGGCTGGTCCCAGCCCACCCTTGTCATGAAGTCGTTCGGGCCCTGCCTCAATATGGCTTCTGCATAGTGATGAGGATTACTGGAAAGCTCTGATGCCGGATACAACATCCTCCTGGGAATGCGGCCATTGGTGGCATTCCCGGGATAATTGACCGGAACCAGTTCCGGCAATCCGGTTCTGCGCCAATTGCTCCAGGCTTCATACCAGTCGAGAAAGCAGGCAATCCAGTATTGCCTTTGAATGGCTGGCATAGGGTTATTGAGATCAAGGGGGTTTTGAGCCAGGTACTCCGACACCAACCCTTCGTGTATGGCCGCCCGATGGTCGTATTGCTGCAAACTGGCCATTGCTGCTCTAACTCCACGATAATAATGTACATCCGCAGCATCCCCTACTGACCAGCCCCTGGCTGCCGCTTCTGCGAGCAAAAATTCGGTCTGCGCAAAACTGATCAGGCAGGTGGGCCCATCCAGCTTCAACCAAATATCGCCGCGTATAGTACTGTATCCCTCTAACATGCCCGGGTAGCGAGGTGCCAGGCTTATGTCCATGCTATTGCCGCTCTGGTTGTGGCCATTGGGCATACCCAATTGCTTCTCGGGCCGGGTATCCCCATCTACGCGGAGCTGCGCTACCCATTCCAAACGCGGATCGCGATCCTGCTGCAACCAGTCAATGAGGGTTTGGCTCAGAAAGACTTCTGTCTTGGCATTGGCGGCGCGGTCCCATCCCGTGGCATTCCACTCCCCACCCAGGATATTGCTATTGCGGTTCACCGTTGCACGGCCTCCCGAAGCATCGTGTTGCAATAAGGCATTATCCTCATTCGATTGAAATGTACCACCCCGATGGGCTTTCTCTGCCCAAGAGCGAGCCAGCTCCGGATTCTTTTTCACCCAGCGCATGGCCAGCCGCAACATCAGGCTATAGGCCAGCTTTTTCCATTTTTGGTGACTATCCGGCGCCAACCCATAGAGCAGATCCGACTTTCCCGGCATAGGCGTGGTGGGATCAATGGCCAAAGCGGCTTGCTCCAGTTCTTGCAACATGTCGAGGTAGATGGAGTCCTGTGGTTCATAGCGCGGCGTAAAGATTCTTTCATAGTAACCCAGGCCCGCCTCACGATAAGGGATATCGCCATAGAGATCGGTAATGCGATGAAAGATTAACACACGCATAATACGACCCAGTTGGTGCAGATTATGGAGCGCCGGTTTGTCTTCCGTCAGCTTCAGCATATCCACAATGTATTTTACCTGATCGCGATAGGCTACTTCAAAATAAGAAGACGACCAACCATCGTTGCGTAAGTATTTGTCGCCCGCATACCAGGTGGTATTCGCCAGTTGCTGCATCATCATACCACAATAAATAATATTCACGCGCCAGGTTTCATAACTGTAATCACTATTACCGGTATACTCCAATTGCGCGCGTGTGAGGCTGTATTCTGCTTTGTATTGGTCGCTGGTTACCTGGGTATCGTCGGTGTTGATCGATTCAAAATTTTTGGTACAGGATCCCAGGCAAATCAGCATAGCAAATATGCTAACAAGCCCAATCGTCCGAGCGTTGATGAAAACCGCCTTAAACCTGCGATATGATGGATACCCGTTCATCATTTAAATCGAATTTGAAGATGAAGGCCGACACTGCGTGTAGCTGGCAAACTCGCGTATTCCAATCCCTGGGCGTTTCCATTACTATAGCTGGATTCGGGATCAATATGACCGGTATGCCTGATCAGGTAAAAAAGATTTCGGCCTACCAGCGAAAGGCTGGCTTCCGCCTTCCATTTACTGAGCCATTTATCCTGCACCTGCCAGCTCAGGCTTAGCGAGCGTAGCTTGGCAAAATCAGCGTCCAACACATGCTGGGCCGATATACGATAAAGCGATTCGTAATACTGCTGCGCGGGAATTTGAATCGTGCGTGGATTACCCGCTTCATCCACTCCTTCCAAAATCACCCCGGTTGTTCTTCCCGACAAGGTCGATTTATCCAGTCCCCGCTGCACAGCCGTTGCATAAGTGCCTGAATAGATGAAGGCGCCGAATTTGAAGTCGAGCAGGCATTCCAGTTCCCAGCGGCCCCATCGAAGCTGGTTGAGCCAGCCACCTGTGATGGGATGCGTACCTGTTCCTGCCGGCGCAAGTATGGGCAGGGGCTGCACACCCCCATTATTCAATATGGGCTGCCCCTTCTCATTTCTCCACATATCAAACACCATGAGCTGCCCAAAAGGAAGCCCCGTCACATGTTGCACAAAAGCCCTCTCCGTACGTGATTCGCCATTGAGGAGTTGCATACTTTGCTGTCCGGTGGACAGCCGGATTACTTTATTGCGGTTATGCGCAATATTGAAAGCGCTATTCCAGTGCCAGTTTTTTGTGCGAATCCATTCAGCGGCTATGCGCAACTCCACCCCATAATTGCGGATTTGCCCCACGTTCAATAGTGCCGAATGAAATCCGGAACTGACCGATGTGGTGGCAGCAACAATATCATTCAGGGTTTTTTTCCGGTACCAGGCCAGGTCAACCTGCAGGCGATCGTCCAGGAAGCGCGCATCCAGGCCCCACTCCCATTCACTTACCTGTAATGGTTTCAGGTTAGCATTGGGTACCTGGTCGTCCATATCCCCAATCGGATTGCCATTGATGCTACCACTCGTATTGTAATAAAGCCGGGTTGCAAACAATGGCGCATCCCCGCCTACGCGCGAATAAGCCAGCCGCAGCCGCGCCTGATCGGCAAAACGGATTCCTAAATCTTGTGCAAAGGACCATGCAATATTGACCGATGGATAATTATACCCATTGCGCCCGGCAGGCAGGGTACTCGACCAGTCCTGCCTGTCTGTAAGCTGCAAATAGAGTTTCTTTTTCCAGTCCAACAGCAGAGAACCATATAATGAGTGCACATTCTTGCGTGGATTCAGGTTATTGATATTCGTATTGCTGGCTCCTGAGGGGCTATAGATAAAGGGAAATGCAAGACCGTCGGCGGCAATATCCAAGACGGTTGAGCGCATCCGCAGCAGATTGGCGCCGGCGGTAAAGTTCAACCGGAAATCCTTGCTTAGTTCTTTGTCAATTCCGAGCAAGAGATCGGCATTGGTTTCATTATAATCAAAATTCCTTTCCAGGTTCACCGTGCCTTCCGGTTTATAGGCCGTTCCGGTGGGTGTGATGGAACTGGCCCTGAAGCCGAAATAATCATGCGCGATCCTTCCCTGCACATAGAGCCAGTCATTCCACTGATAGCGGATTCGCGACATGGCAAGGATACGGTCGCGGCTGGTATTGTTCCGGAACCGGGAAGCGGCAAACCAGGGATTTGTGTGAAAAGCATTGTCGTTAAAGACAATTTCGTTTCCATTTACGTCATATCCCGGCTTCAGCCAGCGAGCATCCACATTGGGAGGAAGGAAAAGGATCGCGAAATTGCCATTTCCTGGCGCGTCATTCAGATTGGGCCGGTTGCGCCCCTGCTCTTTACTATATTGCAAAAAGCTATGGCCCGACCATTTGTCCGAAAGCTGGTAGCGGAGATTGAGGTTATAGGTATGCCGGTTGTAACCTGAGCTCGGATAAACGGACTGGCTCCTCAGGTCACCTAGCGAAACACGCCATTGCAGCTCCTCCGTGGCGCCACTCACCGCTACCGTTTGTTGCGACCGAATGCCTGTTTGGTAAAAATGCTGCAGGTTACTGCCTTCCGAAGCCTGGTAGGCATGCATATATCCATTAAATACCGGCGTAAGACTGCCATCGAGTGGTGCACCCCAGGAATACAGTCCAGATAATAGGGCCGATGCCGCATCCGATGGTTCATTACCCTGAAGCCCCTGGCCATATTCCCGCTGAAACCGGGTAAAATCGCGAATAAAATCAAACTGCGTGTTGCTATTAACAACAACCTGTATGGCTTGGGCAGCAGTGCCATTTTTTGTTTCAATCAATATTACGCCGTTTCGTCCCCTTTGACCATAGAGTGCGGCCGCAGCACCACCTTTCAGCACATGCAGCTCTTCCACATCATCGGGATTGAGGCTGCCAATACCATCCCCAAAATCGGCTCCCCCAAACTTGCCCGCATTACCAAGATTATCATTGTTGATAGGAATGCCGTTTACAACATACAGGGGTTGATTATCGAAGGAGAGTGAGGAATTGCCACGAATGGTTACCCGAGAAGATCCGCCCGGGCCCGTATGCGGAGCAATGCTGTTGACCCCGGCTACCAGCCCTGACAATAAGGCGCCCAGGTTATTATCTTTTGCCAATTGAAAGCGACGGCCACTTACCCGGGTGATGGAATAACCCGTACTACGCAGTTCCCGGCTGATACCGAGGGCGGTTAAGGTTACTTCTTCCATTTCCGTTTCCAAAGTCCGCAATTCCATTTTGATCTCGCCTCTCCTTTCGGCCGGCCATTCCACACTTTGGTAACCCACATTACTGATCAGAAGAATTTCGCCCCTTAAGGTTTCCAATTCAAAATAACCATCCTGGTTGGCTATAGCACCCCTGCTGCTACCCTTTACCTGCACGGATGCGCCGGGAAGCGGTTCACCCTCTGCATTTACGATCCTGCCCTTGCTGAGGATAGGCGGTTCAATCGGCTCTTTTGTATCCTTCCGCAGTATGGCATAAGTCTGCGCTCCAATTTTTCGCCAGCTCAGCCCCGTTCCTTTCAGCAGCTCCTGTAAGATCTGATCGATTGACTTATTGGACCAATCAATGGCGGGCGGGCGCAAATCGCGAATATCCTCATCTGAATATAGAAAATAGGCTCCCGTTTTTTGATGAAGAAGGACGAATAATTCCTTTAACCCGGGGGGTGACAAAGTATCGGCAATAGCTGGAGCAACAGTGCCTGGTGAATCAGTAAATGAGTAGGAATTTTCAGTAAACTGCCTTCCCTGCGCCATCATTACCTGCGAAAACAGGATCATGGCCATAGCCATGACGCAGGAGCGTTGGATGGTTCCGGCAGTTCTCATAAACAGTGCGCTTGTGTCAGCGGCTAATTTACGATAATCTGGATAGTATCCTCCCGAAGTTCCACCGTCCAGCCGGTAATTAGGCGAATGCCTTCCATCAGTTCATCGAGCCGGTTATTGGGCATAAGTCCCGAAATGCGCGTATCAGGATCCAGTTCACCCTGCACACTCACCTTTTTTCCATAGTAATCACGGATAAGATCAGCCAGTTCCTGCAGGCTGCTATGGTCCATCACGATCATACCACGTCGCCAGGCAAGATCCCGAAGCGTATCGGCGCTCGCAATTGTGTAGTCGTTTCCTGTCCATTCAGCCAGTTGCCCGGGCTGCAGTTTCCATTCCCGGTTGTTTGACTCCAGCGAAACGGAACCTTCTGTCAACAATACTTTTACACAAGCGTGTCGGTTCTCCACATTGAAAGCGGTGCCGGTAACGACAATATCCCCTGCGCTGGTGTGTACACGCATTCCCTGGCCATTGCGCATGGATTTAACCTGGAAAAAAGCTTCTCCTTCCAGCCAAAGCTCACGGTCCTGACTACCCCTGCGCAGGTTTTTTCCCCTAAGAATACTGTTGGCATTTAACTGTATTTCGGAGCCATCGGGCAATAATATATTTTGCACCTGACCATAGGCTGTTTGCCAGGTCTCTTCCGGATTGCGAATATTTTGTTGGCGGATGGCCCAAAATGCGATCAGGCCAATAGCAGCAGTTGCGGCTATCCATTTATAAATTTTTCGAACAGAGCCAGCGCTTTTAGTGGATTTATCTTCTTGCACACCAGTGTCCAGGCTCCTGCTCAACCTGTCCCAGGCAGCTTCAGTTTCATTCTTCGGCGTATGCTGATCGGCGGGCATCGCTTGCAGCATTTGTATCGCTTTATCTACCATGTACAATTTTTCCGGATGGGCTTCCATCCATTGCTCCCAGGCCCGCGAAAGGGCACCGGGCTTACGCTGATACCAACTGAGAAAGGATTCATCAGCCAGTATATCTTCCACTTCCAGAAATTCTTTAGCCATCTCACGGGATTTACTTACATAAGTACGTATTTCGGTGCCATGTAATGTTGCTTTGGGAAAATTTGTGGATTTGTAACCCAGAAATTATTGGTGGATTGCCGACAAATCTTGATTTTCACCGCCACAGGTTCAATTGATTACACCTTGCCGAATTCGCCACAAGATACTGCCAATTGGGAAGCCTTCAAATCGGGCGACCGGAATGCTTTTGAAAAAATATTCCGCGAAATGCACCCGGGCTTACTGCAATACGGAACCCGGATATGCCCCGACCGGGAATTGCTGGAAGATGCCATACAGGATCTTTTCCTCGAAATCTGGCAAAGCAGGAACAACGCATCTGTATTGTCCGTAAAAGCATACTTACTAAAAGCCCTGAAGTATAAACTTTTCCGGATGATGAAAGCAGCACCCGGCAAAAACCTGCAAACACTGGACGAGCAGGATATCGGATTCAGTTTTTCGCACGATCACTTATTAGTTCAAAAGGAAGAAGAGAAAATAAGAACACTAAAATTGCAGCAGGCATTGGAGGCGTTGCCGGCACGACAACGCGAGATCGTGTATCTCCGGATATACCAGGGACTGGAATATGCCGAAATCAGCGAAATCATGGCGATCAATTACCAGGTAGCCCGCAACCTCTTCTATCAATCCATGAAAACACTCCGGCAGTATTTTTTTGAAAACTGAAGGATTACAGAACAGGGTATTTTGTTACTCTGAATTGACGCAATCGTTTTTCTTCGAAAACGCAAGTTTGATTATTTATCTTTGAACCCATCAACAAAACCATTAACTCCAGCATGGCGAAGATTGCAACTACCATGGATCTTTCCGACAGTTTTGAAAAGATTCCCGTCCACATTTTTAACGACCTGAAAAGCGGATCCAAAGCCGTGGCACGTGAAATTGCCACCCTCATTCGGGAAAAGCAAAAGAAAAAACAGTCCTGTGTACTGGGATTGGCCACCGGCTCCACACCCAAGACGCTTTATGCCGAACTGGTGCGTCTGCACCGCGAGGAAAAACTAAGCTTTCGGAATGTGATCGCTTTTAATCTCGATGAATATTATCCCATCGACAATGACGCTTTGCAGAGCTATAGCCGCTTTATGCGTACGCATCTCTTTGACCATGTGGACATCAAAAAAGAGAATATTCATATCCCCGATGGACAGGTGGCCAAGGAGCAGATCAAGAAACATTGTGTGGAATATGAGCAAATGATTGAAGCGGTGGGCGGCATCGATCTGCAAATTCTCGGTATTGGTATCAACGGTCATATTGGCTTCAACGAACCGGGCTCAGGTATTTATTCCAAAACCCGGTTGATTACTCTTGAAAATTCTACCCGGATTGCCAACTCCTATGAGTTTGCCAATATTTCCGAAGTTCCCCGCCTTGCCATTACAATGGGGATCAGCACCATTCTGAAAGCGAAACGAATCATACTGATGGCCTGGGGTCCCAACAAGGCGCCGGTGATCAAGCAGGCGGTGGAAGAGGATGATACGGAAAGCGTACCCGCCTCCCTGCTGCAAAATCATGACAACGCTTCTTTCTATATAGATGAAGCTGCGGCAGGAGAACTTACACGATTCAAGTCACCCTGGTTGACCGGTGATTGCGAATGGACACCGCGCATGGTGAAGAAAGCCGTGGTAAATATGGCCTTGAAATTGAAGAAGCCCGTTTTGAGCCTTACCAACAAAGACTATAATGAGTATGGCCTGAGCGACTTGCTGGTGGAAAAAGGTGATGCCTATGAAATCAATCTCCAGGTATATTATATGTTGCGCGACTCCATTACCGGATGGCCGGGTGGTAAGCCCAACGCGCATATACCCGCTCACCCGGAAAGGAGCGAACCTTATCCCAAGCGTGTGATCATTTTTTCGCCCCACCCCGACGATGACATCATCAGCATGGGAGGTACATTTCAACGCTTACACGACCAGGGGCATGATGTGCACGTAGGTTACCAGACTTCCGGCAACATTGCGGTAACCGATGAGTTCGTAACCCGCTTTATTGATTTTGCCGTAGGCTTTGAAGAGATTGCCGGCATCGACACCACGAAGTCGGAAAAGATACTCGCCAATGTGCGCAAGTTTGTCCGTAGCAAAAAATCAAACCAGATGGATACCGCCACCGTTAGGGCCATCAAAGGACTGATTCGCCGTGGTGAAGCCAAAGCAACCTGCCGCTATGTAGGTATCAAAGACGAGAATATCCATTTCATGAACCTGCCATTTTATGAAACAGGTACCATTGAGAAAAATCCGATGGGCGAAAAGGATATTCGCATCACGATGGAATTATTGAAAAAGATTAAGCCACATCAGGTGTATTGCGCAGGCGATTTTGCCGATCCGCATGGCACGCATATCGTTTGTTTCCAGGTGGTGCTGGAGTCGCTGAAACGACTGAAAGCCGCTGGCGAAGACTGGATCAACGATTGTTGGCTCTGGTTGTATAAGGGCGCCTGGCAGGAATGGAATATTGAGGAGATTGAAATGGCCATCCCCATGAGCCCCGACCAGGTAATCAAGAAGCGACATGGCATCTTTATTCATCAATCGCAGAAAGACATGGTTCCCTTCCAGGGAAGCGATTCAAGGGAGTTTTGGCAGCGGGCGGAGGAACGCAATGCCGCCACCGCCAACCTGTACGCAGATCTGGGACTAACCCATTATGCCGCCATGGAAGCTTTTGTGCGCTGGCATTATTAAATTAAAACGATATAGGATTTATCGGGACTTCCCATTATATTTATCCAAATTATTCACTATGGCATTGTTTAAATCCGGCAATCCTGCCTTGCAGGAAAAATCTTTTGAAGGCACCATATTCGAAGGGCTGGCCGATCATGAGGTAATGACCATCAATGGTACACTGAACCGCTTTGGTCTTTTGTTTTTGGTGATGATAGGAAGCACCATCTGGTCATGGTCCAATTTCTACAAAGGCGGCGACCCCATGCCCTTTATGCTGACAGGCGTTTTTGGCGGATTGGTGGTGGCGCTGATCATGGGTTTCAAGAAAGAATGGTCAGCTTACCTTGCACCCGTTTACGCCATTCTGCAGGGTCTGTTTGTGGGCTCCGTATCAGCCTGGTATGATTATGCTTTCAAAACACAGTATCCCGGCCTGGTAGTGCACGCGGTAGCACTCACTTTGCTGGTAACTGCCGTTATGTATGCACTATATCGTTTTAGAATTATAAAAGTAACCCAGCGTTTCCGCTCAGTGATTGTGATCGCAACGGCGAGCATAGCCGTATTTTACCTGGCACAATGGGTCTATTTTGCTTTCTCAGGATCCAATTTTGCGCCCTTCACCAATGCCGCCACCCCCCTGGGTATCGGTTTTTCTGTATTGGTGGTGGTATTGGCCGCTCTGAATTTGCTGTTGAATTTCGACAGTATTGAAACCGGCGCCAATATGCGGGCAAAAAAATACATGGAGTGGTACTGCGCTTTCGGGTTAATGGTTACCATTGTATGGCTTTACCTCGAAATCCTTCGCTTATTGTCGAAATTGAACAGAGACTAAAGCGGGGAGCAACTTAATAAAATATTGTACATCTACAATCAGAGGGCGATTTATTCGCCCTCTGATTGTTTTACGACTTCGATAGGCTGGCTGTTATCAATAAATTCATTCACATAAATATTATAAAGCAGGATCACATAACTCACAAGAAGGGGGCCGAAAATTAGGCCGATAAATCCAAACAAGCCTAATCCCACTATCACACCCAGCACCGTGATCACCGGATGCACATCGCCCATGCGTTTGAGTAAGGTAATGCGCGCGACATAATCGATATTACCGGTTACCACCAAACTGTAGAAAAGCAAGCCCGTGGCCATACCTGTTTCGTTCACTGCATAGAGATAGATAACCAGCGGCACCCACACTATCATGGTACCCACTACCGGGAAAAAAGCGAATACGCCCGTCAAAAAACCCCATAGCGCCCATTCCTGGACGCCAAAAAGATAATAGCCAACGGTAGCTGCAGCCCCCTGGATGATGGAAATGAGTGGGATACCCAGGGCATTGGCTTTCACCATCCGTTTTGTTTCGTGCGCCAGCAAATTGATATTCTCCTGTTTCAGGGGAATGATCTTGCTCAAATGCCGTTCGGATTCTGATCCATTGACCAACATATAATACAAAAGAAATAGCAGGATAGCCAGGTTGGTCACCAACACGCCCGTGCTATTGAGCAGGGAGGGCAGAAAGCTGGTGAGTTTACCGAGTGTTTCCGTAATAGTGCCTTCCGACACCAGGTTGATGCCGAGGTTTTGCTGCACCGTATTGATCGACGCTTTGGCTGATTGTATCATCGCCTCAGGGTCATGTAAAAAAGCATTGATTTTTGGGCTGATGAGAGTGATGGCTAGAAAAACCGGCAGACCCAACAATATCAGGTAGTACAAAATAAACAGGCCCGCGGCCCAGCCTTTTCTCCATTTTCTATTGTACACCAGTTGAAAATAACTACCCCGGCTGAGAATATACAGCGTAAGCGCTCCCAGGATACCGGGCAGGAAAATATAAAGCTCTTTGATCACCAATATGGCCATCAGGATGATGAGCGAGAGCAGGAGAATTTGTTTGATACGATTATTGAAACTGGGCATGAATGATTTCATTTGATGGTTTTTCCCGGAGATAACCTGGAATATACATTGGCAATTTCAGCGGGATAATTGAATTTACAGGATATTCCTGACTCAATAAAAAACTAACCCCGATGAAATAAATCACCGGGGCTGCCTTATGAACCGATTCTGAAGAGTAGTGTCAGGGTTTTAGTTGCATCAGGGCTATCAACTTGCGGCGGTTAATATCTCGGGGCAGTTCGAGCAATAACTGGTTTTCGTTGATGCCTTTTACCAAATAGGAAAAAGTCATCTCCATGGGTTCGGCGGTACCAAAGCTGAACTTGGGATCCGTATAGCTGCAACGGATACGTATGCCGGGAGTTTCTTCACTGTCGGGTTGATCATCTACCCACCAGCGCGAAGCATAGGGCGATCCATTCGATACCACGGTACCGCTAGAATCCTTGCCAAAATGCATTTCCCAGTTGGCCACGTCTTTGTAAACATTCTTTACCATCGCATTCGTTTCCTTGGTGGTATCAATCCATTCCATTTCCGTCTTGTCGTTGATAGTCAGGGCTCCGTAAAATCCCAGTTCCTTTACGGAAAACTTCTTTTCCTTCACCAATGCCTCCACCTGTTTGGCCGATGCGGGCGGGTCGGGCAATGCGGCTATTTTTTCTGAATTGCAGGCGCCTATCAAAAGGATGCTGCCAACAGCAACCATCGGTAAAATGAATTTCCTTGCTTTCATCATGTACATGTTGATCAATGTTTTAGAATGATTTGGGTAAGTGATATTTGATGAGGTAAAAATAGACGACCGGCATTCTTGCGCTATACCCTTAGTTGGGTATTTAAATGAATAATGGTTAATTCTTATACATCGTATTTTTTCGAAAAAAAATACGGTGAATGTGGAATAATATTAGATGGAAGTGATCAAATTGTTTCGAAAATGATGGATGCAATCTAATCTTGAATAGATTTGTAAGGAATCCAACTCTATTGAAAAAAATCTGGTCATACCTGCTACTGCTACTCCTGTCGCACCCGGCGTATTCACAAATCACCACACCCGTAGTGAAGGCCAACTTCGGCGTGGATGCGGAAATGCGTTCCAATGAGTTTGGCGCTTTGTTAATGGAAGGCATCGACGACTGGTTTACCTATCCCGGCACCATTGGTACAGGTGAGTTCGTGATCGATACCACGGGTGCCGCCGCCATTGTGGCCAGGTATGCCACAGATATTCCGTTTCGCTCAACCAGCTTTTACAGAAGTATGCGGTTTCCCGTTTTAAGTACGGTAAACAATCACCTGCTGCTCGATGCCTTGTTTTTCCGCGACTTTCATGGAAACGACTCTACCGTTTTTGGCGCGGGAGGTAACAAAAATGGATTCAGTCCGGCCGACTGGACCTGCCCTATTGCCCAAAGTGTGCCCGACAAGAACGATATTCTGGATGTAGCTGCGCATGTGCGCCGTGAAGGTCCCGACTATAATGACTCGCTGTGGTTATTGGGTTCGGTATCGCTCGACAACACCACGGGCAACAGATATTTCGATTTTGAAATGTACCAGTCAAACCTGGTTTACGACCGAACCACGCGAACCTTCTCTGGCTACGGCCCCGATGCGGGCCACGTGAGCTGGCAGTTCGATGCAAGTGGTAACGTTACTGTTCCCGGCGACATCATCTTCAGTGCAGAATTCCAGAGTTCCACTCTTACCAATATCGAGGCAAGAATTTGGGTACACCAAAGCGCTTTATTGCTTAACCCTGCAACTTTCGATTGGGCGGGAGGTTTTGATGGCGCAAGTTCTGGTGCACAATATGGTTACGCGAGCATTCGGCCCAATGCCGCCGGTGCTTACTATACTGGTCTCACCAATACCAGCAATACCTGGGGAGGTCCTTTTGGCATCATTCTGCAAGACAATAGCCTGGCCACTGATTATATACCGCAACAGTATATGGAGTTTTCAGTGAACCTGACCAAGCTGGGCCTGGATCCTGCGGCATCCATTACCGCCAATGTTTGCGGTATGCCATTTCGCAGCCTGATGGTAAAGACCCGTGCATCAGCTTCCTTTACCGCCGACCTGAAAGACTTCATTGCGCCTGTTCAATTTTTTGAAATACCACAGGCCACGCTCGCAACGGCCACCCCCAGCATTTGCCAATCGGGCTCCTGGGCTACAATTGATGTATCCAACCCGCTGCCTACTTCTCTATATGAATGGAGTACATTAGATGGCAATATAACTTCATCAACACAGGGAACTTCCATCACAGTAGACCAACCGGGAACCTATATTGTGGAGCAATATCTCGTAGCAGGTTGTGAAACATATGCAACGGATACTATTGAGATTGCCTTGTCTTCAGGCTGTATAGAATTGCCAGTTCGGATTCTTTCATTTCAGGGTCAAAAAAGTGCATCTGGTATGCAGGTTGAATGGTTACTGAACGATGTTTCCCAGGTGCAATCCATCGCGCTGGAGCGACGAAGAGATCAGACAGCCTATATAAGCATAGCTGAGTTTCCGCATCCTGAGGAAGTATTTGGACAATACCTGGATACAGAGGCTTCGGCAGGACAAGGCATTACGGAATATAGAATCAGAGTCACAACGCGTAGCGGCCAGGTTCTTTATAGCACGGTTATTGCTTCCGCCAACAAGCGATCCAACAATCTATTGACCCTCTACCCTAATCCCAGCAGCAGCCGTCAGGTGAATCTGCAATTAATGAATGCAGGCATGGTTCAGGTTTACCACATTACCGGCCAACAGGTTTGGCAAAAAAATCTATTGGCTGGCAGCCACTCCATTGATCTTTCAACCCTTGCTCCCGGTACGTATTTGGTGCGGACAGGGCAACAGGTAAAGAAGCTGATTTTGCATTGATGGAATAATGAGAAATACCCGTTATGTCCATCAAAAGCTTAGGCGCTGTCATTGGCCTTGCACCTGTTAATGTTGGATCATCAGCCCAATAGTCTTCGAATTCTTACACTGCTCTTCCAACTTTTGATTTCGCGTTCACGTCGAGCGGCTTCAACTCTATTACTAAATTCTTCAATATAGAAAATGACCCAGTCTTTCGCTTTCTGTGTGAAGTGGCGGTGCTTTGCCAAATGTTTTCGAAGACGCTCTTCCACTGAGGTGCTGGTGGAGCCAATATAAAAGCGATCCAATGAAGCAGAATAAAGAATATAAACCCACGCTGCCATATATCACGTTTTTGGTTAACTCAAAACAAAAAGGGATAACCCATGGTGTTGAGTTATCCCTTATTTGTGACCTCGTCAGGATTCAAACCTGAAACCTTCTGATCCGTAGTCAGATGCTCTATTCAGTTGAGCTACGAGGCCAATATTTTCTGCTCTTCCTGAAACCT